>JAHHII010000001.1 GCA_019358855.1 Timaviella obliquedivisa GSE-PSE-MK23-08B
CCTGGCAGCGGGTGAGGCGGCTCCTGTGGCACTGACTGCTCCTGCTATCCAGGGCTAGAGTCTAGCTGGAAGTTAGTTCGAGACATTGGAAAAGCGCTCCTTCACAGGGGCGCTTTTTTAGGGCTTTGAGCTATTCTCTTACTTTTACATCTACATCAAAAAAGTACTGCCACTTCTTAAGTAGCAGTACTTTAATTTTTTAGGTACAAATGTCTTGTGTATTTTTTAACGCTGAGCAAGAGAGCCGTCCTATGGAGCAGCTACCTAGAGCTTTGCAGTATGGATTGATTTCTCAGTATCTTGATAGAGACATGGAGCAAATCGTATCTAGACGCTAAAGACTAATAAATTTCTAATCGAAATAGAACAGTGTCACGACTTTGCGCTGATCTTCTGCATCCCCACAGGTTTTAAGAAGAGTTGTGCTGTCATGAAAGGCAAAGCAGATCAACTGTTGACATCGAGTCACAATTTCCTGATTGCAAAGGGCGCTGGCTTCTCCCAAAGATAAGCTGTCATTCCCAGGGTTTTCGACTAAGTGTATAACTTGTTCTAACTGTTCGCGCGACTCGCGGGGTTGGCGCTCTAAACTCTGAGGCAGAATGACAGTTAACAAATTCGGGTCAGCTCGCATGGCTCCCCGAATTGCAGCCGAATTAGCTCCAGTTGCGCCCGATGTTAGAAGCTGGTTGCCAGCTAGAACTAGCGCGTAACTCATAAGCTCAATGAGATGTTGATGAGTGATAGGAACATGGCGCGTTCCTAGCAAAGCGATACGCTTTGAGCTAGTTTGCTGGATTGCAGCCAGTTCTTGCAAGAATTCATCAACTCTAGGCAGATCTACAGATTGACTCAAAGAAGGATAGTCTCTATTGCCACGACGACGATATTTTAGCAGGTGTTAGGGGTCGTAGATCAGCAAATATCGTGACATTGTCCTTTAGAGAGGTCTTGTTTATGATTAAACCTGCAAGTATCTTCGAGAAAATTAGTCTCGGAGCTATTTTCTTGTGAGGGGGTAGCGTCAATATCTTCTAGCAGTTCAACCTCGGTCTGCACTTGAGCAAGGGATTTTAAGGGAACGCAGATATCTGCGATCGCGGACGAATTGGAGTTGCTGAAATTAACAGGCTGAAAGCAGTGAGTGGACTGACAAAGGAAAAAAGTGAAGATAAGACTGCCTAGGCGGATGCGATCGCCATCTTTCAGTAAAGTGGCTCCTTGAATCAGTTCACCATTAACGAGAGAACCATTGCTGCTCCCCAGGTCTGTCAAATAAAACCCTTGCTCTTCCACATACTGCACTGAAGCATGACATCGTGACAGACGGCGATCGGGCAAGGCAATACTGACTTGGCAAGAGTCACGCCCAATGAGCCAGGTATTTTGGGGTTGTGTTGTCGCTTGAGTCCTACCGTGGAGCAGATTAGTAACAATTGAAATCTGATCACCAATGACCATACCTTGAATATAAGGAGTCGTAATTCGTCCAAATGAGCGAGTTCCAGAACTTTCTAAGCCTAAGATTTCGTCTAATAATCCTCGGTGATTTTCATATAGTCTGAGAAATATTTGATAAAGCCCCAGCCGATCCTGTAATCCTGAACGAATCGACGTATCCATGGAGCTAATACTAGAGGCAGAATCTGAAGAGGCGGAATCTAAGGAGTCTTGGGAGTTAATCAAGCCTGGGTGGGCACAACCGAAAGGCAGTCTATTTATATGGGTCATGTCTATCTAGATTTTTATTGATGCGTTCACTAGAAGCTAAGTACCCGCTAGGTACCCACACAAGAACTAGATTAGGTGTTTTCCGTATTAATTAAGAACCGCATGATTACGGGAAGACAACCAACAATCGGTCACAGCGCCTCAGATCCGTACAGCTTCTAGACATGGCGCAACAGCTTCTAGACATGGCGCAAGAAATCTAGTAACTCTCGGTTTACTGTTTGAGGTGCCTCTTGCTGAACCCAATGACCGCACTGAGGCAAGATCTTTAGCCGGAATGGGGCGGTTATTAGCCGATCGATTCCTTCAGTCAGCTTAGTACTGAGGAATTGATCTTCTTCTCCCCATAGAACAAGAGTAGGGGAAGTAATGAGGGTAGGCGATCGCCCCCAGCTACTCAACCAAGATTGAGGAGCCAACAGCGAGCGGTAATACTTGAGGGCAGCAGTCAGCGCTCCTGGTTTTTCTAAAGCCGCCTGATACATTTCTGTATCTTGTGTTGTAAATGCGCCCTTACGGACAGATTGTCCTTGCAGCAGATTCTTGATAAAACCGCTCAAGTTGCGCTGAATGAGCCATTCTGGGAGGACTGGAACCTGGAACGCTAGCATATACCAACTGCGTTGAATCTGATCAAAGTTACTGAGTACTTCTTGCCTAAACCGTTCTGGGTGGGGAGCGTTGAGGATGGCAAGGCGATCGAGTAGATTCGGAAATTTCTGGGCGAAATGCCAAGCGATCGCTCCACCCCAATCATGACCAACCACATGCGCTTTGAGATAGCCTAAGCTGTGAATCAATCCTTGAACATCGGTTGTCAGTGTATCAATGTCATAACCGCTTTCAGGCTTATCAGAATCGTTGTAGCCCCGCAGGTCAGGTACAACGACTTTGAAATGTTTGGCTAAAGCCGGAATTTGATGCCGCCAAGAGTACCAAAATTCGGGAAAGCCATGGAGGAGAACAACCAATTTGCCTTCACCTTGAATCACACAATGTAGACGGATATTGTTGGTTTCAATGAAGTGATGTTGCCAACCCAATTGATCTGCTGCGGTCATAGAATTAGGAAAAGTGAGAAAAATCTTCGCTACTAATACAAATCATAGATTAAGTTCATTAGCTGACAGGCTACTTGCTGGTGTAGATTCCACGCTGCCGGAGTTGTTGGACAAAGAAATCTTCTAGGGTAGGACGTGACAAATTCATGCCGATTAATTGCGCACCCATCAAGTCCAAACTAGCGATAAAGTCCTGAGGGTTGCCCTTAAGATGTCCCTGCCAGTGATTCTCTTGAAACTCTAGGTCAGGTATCCATTGGCGTAATACATCCGATTTTCCACCTTTAATTTTGACTTGGTACAGATCCGCGTTACCGAGAAGCTCTTGAAGTGAGCCGATGCAGAGCATTTCGCCCCTAGCAAGGATAGCAACCCGATCGCAAATTTTTTCGACATCCGATAGCACATGGCTATTAAAGAAAATTGTCTTTCCTTGCCCCTTTAGCGAAAGAATAATTTCTCGAATTTGGTAGCGTCCTAAGGGGTCAAGTCCAGACATCGGTTCATCAAGAAAAACCACTTCTGGATCATTAATTAATGCTTGCGCCATGCCGATTCGTTGCAACATCCCTTTAGAGTACTGGCGGAGTTGCTTTTTACGAGCAGCAGACTGCTCTAAGCCCACCAATTCTAGAAGCTCTGGAATTCTTTTTTTCTGAATAGATGCAGAAATTTGGAACAATCCCGCAACATACTGCAAAAACTCCCATCCGGTCAGATAATCGTAGAAGTAGGCATTTTCGGGTAAATAGCCCACCCGTTGTTTGACCGTTCGATCGCCCAAAGCTTGACCCAACAACAGCCCTTTACCTGAAGTCGGACGGGTAATTCCGAGCAAGCACTTCAGTAGAGTCGTCTTGCCAGCGCCGTTGGGACCCAGCAGCCCAAAAGTTTCACCTTGAAAGATTTGTAAGGTGCAGCCTTGCAATGACACCATTTTTTGATTCATCCAAAAGCCTGTGCGGTAAACCTTGCGCAGTTCGTAGGTTTCAACAACAGTAGGACGATCGCTCGTGGCAGGTAAAGCGGAGGAAGGGATAATGGCATTCATATCGTTGGAGGAAACAGACGGGTTATCCGAAGTTAATTATCCAGATTTTGCCCATTTTTTGTGTCAGGCTAAAACTATAAGAGTGAAGAAAATTAACAATGTAGTGCCTAAAAATATTATGGATCGTTCAAAAATTGTTGCAGTGTTGACTGGGGCGATCGCTATCATTCTAAGCCTTGCTTACCTCTTACTAGTTCAGCTTTTAGACTTTCGAGGCGAAATGGTACCTGCCCCAATGTCAGCCCAGCCTGCTTTATCCGAGGTAGCCCAAGTAGCTGACTCCGGAACCATTCTGCTTACGTTAGATTGAAAAAAACGCAAAGGATATTGATATGAGTGCCGCAACTATCTCTGCAAATCCGCTTCTAGTTGGTAAAGGCTTGCCACCGTTCGAGCAAATTCAAACCGAGCAAGTGATCCCAGCCATCACACAGCTTTTATCTGAATCTGAGGATAGCCTTTCTCAATTGGAAGCCAACTTCATGCCCACCTGGCAAGGATTAGTTGAGCCGTTAGAAGAAATTGTCGATCGCCTGAGCTGGAGTTGGGGCGTGGTTGGACACCTAATGAGCGTTAAAAACAGCCCAGAGTTGCGCGAAGCTTACGAAACTATGCAGCCCGCAGCGGTTCAGTTTTGGAACCGCATGAGCCAAAGTCAGCCCCTCTACGAAGGCTTTAAAGCACTCCGCCACAGCGAAGAATGGCACAAGTTGGAAGAAAGTCAGCAGCGCATCGTTGAAACTTCATTACGAGATGCCGAGCTTTCGGGCGTGGGCTTAACAGGCGATGCCAAGGATCGCTTTAATGCTATTCAGCTTGAACTCGCTGAGCTTTCTACTCGCTTCTCTAACCATGTTCTAGATGCAACTAAAGCCTTCAGCATGACCTTGACTCAACCCGACGACATTGCTGGATTACCTCCTAGTGCCGTTGGCTTGGCGGCACAGATGGCAAGGGCAGCGGGCGATGAGAATGCCACCCCCGATGCAGGGCCTTGGCGCATTACGCTCGATATGCCTAGCTATATGCCCTTCATGCAACACAGCCGTCGTCGCGACCTTCGCGAAAAGTTGTACAAAGCCTTTGTCAGTCGGGCTTCATCGGGTGAGTTCGACAATTCTCCTTTAATCGAGCAGATATTGACCTTACGTCAGGAAAAGGCGAAGCTTTTAGGCTTCAATAGCTTTGCAGAGGTTAGCTTGGCTGAGAAAATGGCTCCTAGTGTAACTGCTGTTGAAACGCTGCTAGAGCAACTGCGGCAAGCCAGTTATGAGGCAGCAAAGCAAGATTTGGCAGACCTTCGAGAGTATGCTCGGTCGAAAGGTGCAGCCGAGGGCAATGACCTCCAGCACTGGGATCTTGCCTTCTGGGCAGAGCGACAACGGGAAGAAAAGTTCGACTTTAATGCTGAAGAATTGCGTCCTTACTTTCCTTTAGATCAGGTTTTAGAGGGGTTGTTTGCGCTGTCCCAGAAAATCTTTGGCGTTGTGATTACCCCCAAAGATGGGCAAGTTCCAATCTGGCATCCTGATGTACGCTACTTTCAGGTGGCGAATCAGCAAGGAGAGGCGATCGCCTCTTTCTACCTCGACCCTTACAGTCGTCCTGCTGAAAAACGGGGTGGAGCCTGGATGAACGACTGCATCAGTCGCACCAAAATGACTGATGGTAGCGTGCGCCTGCCTGTAGCATACCTTGTCTGCAACCAAACTCCGCCCGTAGACGACAAACCGAGTCTAATGACCTTTGGCGAAGTCGAAACCTTGTTTCATGAGTTTGGGCATGGTTTGCACCATATGCTAACCCGCGTAGACTATTCCATGGCAGCCGGAACTCGCAATGTAGAATGGGATGCGATCGAGTTGCCCAGTCAGTTCATGGAAAACTGGTGCTATCATCGGGCGACGCTCTTGAGCTTGGGCAGACACCATCAAACAGGTGAGCCCTTGCCTGATCATTACTACCAGAAGCTGCTAGCAGCCCGAACTTACATGAGCGGCAGTGGGATGCTCCGTCAAATTCACTTAAGCTGGGTAGATTTGGAACTGCACTCTGGTTATCAGCCTGGAGGCAAAGAAACGGCAGCAGACGTGCGGCGGCGATTAGCTCAAACTACTATGGTGCTTGATCCGCTGCCCGAAGATGCGTTCCTGTGTGCCTTTGGTCATATTTTTGCTGGTGGATATGCAGCAGGCTATTACAGCTACAAGTGGGCTGAGGTGTTAAGTGCCGATGCTTTTGCAGCATTTGAAGAAGCAGGGCTGGAAGATGAGGGGGCGATCGCTCAAGTGGGGCAGCGCTACCGGGATACGGTTCTGGCTTGGGGCGGCGGTAAGCACCCCATGGAAGTTTTCAAAGCTTTTAGAGGGCGCGAACCTGATACTCAAGCTTTACTCCGGCATAATGGGCTGGTCGCTGCATAGGAGCATCAAGAAGCCATCGTGAACGCATCAACCGTCGTTGTCCTGGGTGCAGGAGCCTGGGGATCTGTTTTAGCTACCCTTGTGACCCAGGCAGGGCACCAGTCGAGGCTGTGGTCGCGTCGTGGTGAATTGAGTCTAGCAGAAGCGTTGATGGATGTTGATGTCGTAGTGTCTGCCATTTCCATGAAAGGGGTGGCAGAGTTGGCAGGGCAAGTCCAGGAGATTGGCTTGCCCGCCCATACCATTCTGCTGAGTGCAACTAAAGGGCTTGATCCGGCGAGCGGTCGAACCCCCTCGCAAATTTGGCAAGCGACGTTTCCCCATCATGCGATCGCGGTTCTGTCGGGTCCTAATCTCTCTAAAGAAATTGAGCAGGGATTGCCCACCGCAACAGTAGTTTCGAGCCGAGATATCGCTGCGGCTGAGCAGGTGCAAGCCGTTTTTTCATCAGAAAAATTTCGGGTGTACACCAATCAAGACCCTCTAGGGACAGAACTAGGCGGAACCCTAAAAAATGTGATTGCGATCGCCGCTGGAGTCTGCGATGGTCTGAACCTGGGCACCAACGCCAAATCTGCTCTGCTTACCCGTGCCCTAGCTGAAGTGATCCGTATTGGCACACACTTGGGCGCACAGCCCGAAACCTTCTTTGGATTATCTGGCATGGGCGACCTGCTAGCCACTTGTAGCAGCCCCCTCAGCCGTAACTATCAAGTTGGCTTTGGACTTGCTCAAGGCAAGTCTCTGGAACAAACTCTTGCCACACTCCAAGGCACAGCAGAGGGAGTCAGCACAACGAATGTTCTGATTAACCTCGCAGAACATCAGGGTATTGCAGTCCCAATTTCTTGGCAGGTTTACCAGCTTCTAAACGGAAAAATTACTGCACAACAGGCAGTCGAAGCCCTAATGGAGCGGGAATTGAAGCCAGAGGTCAGAGGTTAAGCCAATTCAGCTAACTTTGCTTTCACGGTCTGAATGTCTTGCCACATCAGCCATTTTGGCTGCCCCTTCTCCCGTGACTGGTTTCGCAATAAATAAGCCGGGTGGAATACGGGCATACAAAGGCGACCTTCCCACTCAATCCATTCTCCCCGAATTTTAGTAATGCCTCGCTTATCGCCCAAAAGTCCTTTTACTGACGATGCACCCGATAGCAAGATCACCTTCGGATTGACCATGCGGATTTGCTCCATTAAGTAAGGACGACAGGTATTCATCTCTGCATCCGACGGAGCACGATTGGCAGGCGGACGGCACTTAACAATATTGGCGATGAACACGTCTGCCTCAGTTAATTCTACTGCAGCCAAGATTTTGTCTAAAAGTTGCCCTGACTTGCCTACAAAAGGAATGCCCGTCTCATCCTCATTCTGCCCAGGTCCTTCACCAATAATCATTAAATTTGCATCGGGATTCCCTCTCCCAATCACTGCGTTAGTGCGCGTTGCACCCAAATCGCAGCGCTGACAGCGGTTGCAGTGCACTTTAATCTCATCCATTGAGGTGTAGGTGCCTGCTAGAATAGGCAATTTTGCGTTAATGGGAATGAGGTCAGGGTCAAAATCTTTTCCTGGCACAAGGGCGGGCAAATCTGCCGCGCCGAATAAAGCCATTTGGTCTTCGGTAGACATGAGGCAAATAGAGAGTTGGGATTGTATCTTAAAGCATCTGGTGGGCTGAGTCCAACTGCCCACAGGAGATATCCTAAGCTAGACCTGCGAGAGAGGCTAGGATAATCAGCGATGTTGTATTGCACTCAATAAAAAACCGACAGATTCCAAAAGGTTTCTGTCGGCAAGTCGTGTGTTCCCTGTTGATGACTCGGCTAGAGTTGAGTCTCTTACATTATGTGGTTCTAACTTAAGAGAAGTGGCGATCTTGATCAGAGTTTTCTGTGATTATGATCACAGGCTCTAATTAAACAGTACCAATGCTTTCAGGAAACGAACGACCCAACTTAAGATATGACCTAAGATGACTGATGTTCGGTTGTTTGGCGCGATCGCCAGTGGGGCTGTTAAGAGGCAGCTACCTCGTCTGATAGGACGTTTGCAGGGAGTTCTAAGCAGTATCCTGCCCCATAGACCGTTTTGATATATCGAGGATGGCGCGGGTCTGGCTCTAACTTAGTCCGGAGATGCCTGACGTGAACACGAATAGTCTCAATATCATCATTGGGATCATATCCCCAGACTTCCTTTAAGATTTCGCTGGGAGAAACGGTCTGCCCATGGCGTTGAAGAAGACAATGGAGTAGCTCAAACTCTAAGTGAGTCAGCTTAACCGTATTAGAAAACCAGATTGCCTCAAGGCGTTCGGGCACCAAAGTTAAGGGGCCAAAGCTCAAGATTTCGGAGTGCTTAGCGGCTTGGGGAATGCGATCGGTGCGTCGGAGCAGAGCCCGAATTCTTGCAAGCAGCTCTTCAACTTCAAAAGGTTTAGTTAGGTAATCATCCGCTCCTGCGTTAAAGCCTTCTACTTTGTCCTTCGTTTGACCCAAAGCAGTCAGCATCAGGACAGGAATTTCAGAAGTGCGCTCGTCTCGTCGGAGTCTTTGGCAGACCGTAAAGCCATCGACCTTTGGCAGCATTAAATCTAGCATGATCAGATCTGGTAAAAGCTGGAGCGCTAATGCTTGTCCCTTGATGCCATCCTCGGCTTGGCTGACATCGTACCCAGCCATTTCTAGGTTTACGGCAACAAGTTCTGAAATTGCTGAGTCATCGTCGATGACAAGAATACGAGGCATCTTTTAATTCTTAGATTGAGTGATGGAATGAATGACAAATCGCAGTAGGGAGCTAAAATTTGCGGGCTATGAGGCTTTTGTGCCGTTTGGTTAAGAAGAGACAACAAATATTTAGATTTCTTGAACGATTGGAACTGATTGTAAATCTAAATTCTTTATATAGGAATGGCGATAGGATAAATTCGGGAGCACTTTTAAAGATTTTATTTAAGATTGATTAGTAATAGCTATGAGTCCTATACTCGCCAATTTAAGTATTTATTAGTCATCACTATTTAATGGAACCTTGGAGAAATGGACTATCTCAAGCATTCAGCGCGTTTATTTTTTAGAATGAGGCGTTGTAGGACATTTTTTTACACAGCAGATGAGGTAAGGTTTTTAAGGATTGAGAAATCTTTTTAGTTCTTTTGAGCAATGGTAAAGAAACGAGGCGATCGACATAAGATTATCTAATAGTACTATTCACTTAATAAAAATTTACAATGCTTTATCTTTTAGGATGATAGGGAGAGTAGAGCGCAAGAATCAGAATCTGTTGTTTACAGAATTAGGAGGGTGGATATGGTAGCACTTGCAGAACGTTCCCAGACTCGGTTGACCCTGCAAACCGTGGGCATTGCGGAAGAAACGCTTGCCATTCGATCGCTGGACTGGGATCGCGATCGCTTCGACATTGAATTTGAGCTACAAAACGGTACCACCTACAATTCCTTTTTAATCCGGGGCGAGAAAGTTGCACTGATCGATACTTCCCACGAAAAGTTTCGTCAGCTTTATTTGGACACCCTGACCGGGCTAATTGACTTAACTCAAGTTGACTATCTTGTTGTGAGTCACACTGAGCCTGACCACAGTGGCTTAATTAAAGACATTTTGCAGCGATCGCCCCAAATTACTCTAGTTGGCACTAAAGTTGCGATTCAGTTTTTGGAAGATTTGTTGCACCAATCATTTGAACGAATGGTAGTGAAAAATGGCGATCGCATCGACCTAGGCAACGGTCACGAGCTAGAGTTTGTCGCTGCGCCCAATCTTCACTGGCCCGACACGATGCTCACCTACGACCACAAAACCCAGGTGCTTTACACCTGTGATGTTTTTGGGTTGCACTTTTGCGATGATCAGCTTTACGACGAAAATTTAGCCCTCATTAATGCCGACTATCAGCTTTACTACGACTGCTTAATGGGGCCTAACGCTCGTTCGGTGCTGGCTGCCCTGAAGCGTATGGGAGACTTGCCCTCTTACTGTACGATCGCCACAGGGCATGGTCCGCTCTTGCATCACCATATTCCCGAACTGGTGGAGCGTTACCGCGATTGGAGCCAAGCCCAGGCAAAGGCTGAAACGATGGTAGCGCTGTTTTATGCAGCAGATTATGGGTACGGCGACGAGTTGGCACAGGCGATCGCCCATGGAATTGCTAAGACTGGGGTTGCTGTTGAGCTTATTGACCTCAAAGCCACTGATCCACAAGAGGTGATCGAAATGGTGGGTTTGGCAAGTGGCATTGTCATTGGAATGCCTCCTCAATCGGCGGCGAGAGCTGCCCTGAGTACGCTCTTAGCAGCAGTTAATCCTAAGCAAGTTGTGGGTTTGTTTGAGTCGGGCGGTGGCGATGATGAGTCGGTGTATCCGTTGCGGAACAAGTTTCAAGAAATTGGCGTGCGGGAAGCATTTGCACCTATTTTGATCAAGGAAACGCCGGGGAACGCAACTTATCAATTATGTGACGAAGCAGGTACGGACTTGGGGCAGTGGTTAACGCGCGATCGCACGGTCAAGCAAATGAAAGCGCTAGACAATGAGTTGGACAAAGCATTAGGACGATTAAGCGGCGGTTTATACATTATTACGGCTGAAAAGGGCGGTGTATCGAGCGCAATGCTTGCGTCTTGGGTATCCCAGGCAAGCACAAAGCCTCTGGGTTTGAGTATTGCTGTGGCAAAAGATCGGGCGATCGAGTCGTTTATGCATGTGGGCGATCGCTTTATCCTCAACGTTTTAGAGGAAGGCAACTATCAACTGCTAATGCGGCATTTCCTCAAGCGGTTTGCCCCAGGAGCCGATCGCTTTATGGGCATCAAAACCTATCCTGCTGCCAACGGTTCGCCTATCCTTGCCGATGCTTTAGCGTATGTAGAATGCGAGGTCGTGAGCCGGATGGAATGCCCTGATCATTGGATTGTTTACAGCACAGTAGATGCGGGGCGAGTCTCTAAAGCAGATGGGTTAACGGCTGTTCATCATCGTAAGGTAGGCAACCATTACTAATTAAACTAGAAGAGATCTTTAAGCTAGAAGAGATTTCGGTGGTGCTGAATTGCGACGTAACAAGCTAGTTCCTCCACAGTCTTAGAGTAGAGGCTAGGAGTAAGGTTGATTGGTAAAGCTGGATAGACTTCTCCCCAATCCCTCTCCCAAAAAAAGGGCTTTAAACTAGTTCATCCCTCATCTAGTAGCGCCGGAATTTATATGTCTTGATGTGACCATTGGGTTGTTTTTTCACCCTCCTTATCTTTTGATTTTTTTATGGCAGATACTCAGCCTCGTGACGTACAAGTTGCTTCCATCGGCACCCAGACGATGGTATTGCGATCGCGCACCTGGGAACGGCTCAAGTTTGAGGTGGAGTACGCTCAGCAACGAGGCACAACCGCCAATTCTTACCTCATCCAGGCAGATAAGATTGCTTTAATTGACCCGCCGGGAGAATCGTTTACTGACATTTATTTAGACGAGCTTTATCATCACGTCTATTTTCAACAAATTGACTATGTAATTTTAGGACACGCTAATCCCAACCGTTTTGCCACCCTAGAAGCGTTATTGGGAGTGGAAGTTGCGCCTCAAATTTGCTTTATCTGCACCCGTGCAGCAGAAATTGCTCTGAAGGCAGCATTTCCCGATCGCCTCTTAGATATTCAGGTGGTAACGGGCGGCGACACGGTTGATTTGGGGCAAGGTCATCAGTTGCAGTTTATCGCTGTGCCGACTCCTCGCCATCCTGATGGACTTTGCACCTACGATGCGGCAACACAAATTTTATACACCGACAAGCTTTTTGGCACTCATGTTTGCGATCAGCCAGTGCTAGATGAGGATTGGAAGCAGCTAGATGGCGATCGCCGCTACTATTTTGATTGTCTTCACGCCAGTCAATTTCGGCAGGTTGAAACCGCTCTCGATCGACTAGCTCCCTTTGCGGCAAAAATGTACGCGCCAGGGCATGGCCCTATGGTCAGTTACAGCCTCAGCCGTTTAACCTACGACTATCGCCAGTGGTGCGAGCAGCAGAAATCACAAGAACTCAATGTGGCGCTGTTGTTTACTTCGGCTTATGGCAATACGGCTGCTATGGCACGGGCGATCGCCCATGGTGTGGTGCAAGCCGGCGCAACTGTGCAGTCGATCAACTGCGAATTTGCCGAACCCGCCGAAATTGCGGATGCCTTAGAGCACTGTGGCGGCTTCATTATGGGCACACCGACTTTGGCAGGTCATCCACCCACCCAAATGCAAACGGCGTTAGGGATTGCCCTCTCAACTACAGAGCGGACTAAGCTAGTAGGCGTATTTGGCTCTTACGGTTGGAGCGGAGAAGCGGTTGATTTGCTGCAAAGCAAGCTTCAAGATGCAGGCTACAGTTTTGGCTTTGCGCCCATTCGGATTAAGTTTAAGCCGACTGAAGAGATTGTGAATCAATGTGCAGCAGCAGGGACAGAGTTTGTGCAAGCACTCAAAAAATCCCAGAAGAATCGGGCACCCCGCCAGGTGGGCATAGAAGCAAAAACTGCCGATCGCACCGAGCAAGCCATCAGCCGCATTACTGGATCGCTGTGTGTCATTACCACCAACCGTTTCGATGCTCACCAAGCCCTGCTGACTTCCTGGGTATCGCAAGCCACCTTCAGTCCACCGGGAGTAACGATCGCAGTTCCCATGAGCCATGCCGAGGCAACGCTTCCGACTTTGGGCAGTCAATTTACCTTAAATATTTTGAAGGAAGGACGAAACCTGCGGCGACACTTTTTGAAGCCCATTGCCCCTGGAGAAAATCGGTTTGCTACTATTTCCACCCATGCTGCTAACAATGGATGCCTCATCCTTGATGAAGCCCTTGCTTACCTGGAGTGCACCGTGCAAAACCGCATGGAGTGCGGCGACCATTGGCTGATCTATGCCACCGTAGACAACGGTAAGGTCATGGAGGCAGTTGGGGTGACTGCTGTTCAACACCGCAAGTCAGGAACTTACTATTAAAGCTCCCGCTGATAATCTTCCAATACGTCCATTAAATGCACCTGAGACTGCATAGGCAGCAAATCGGCAAGAGAAACCTCCATCTTGCCCCCGCCTAGCTTGACAGAAATTCCTTTCAAGATAGCTTGAACCTGGCTTTCTGTGACCGCTTTCTGGGCAAGCAGCGGATAAAGCTGCTCTGCCAAAGGTTTACTAAGGTGAGCATCACGCAGGTAAAGATGCCACTTGGCGACATCAATATAAACGTTGTCGCCAATGGACGCGGCAAGGGATTCAATTGCTTCGGTCGAGTTGCTGTAAGCCATGGTGAAGTCTCCGTTTATCCTTGATCAGGTTTAGACTCGTTGTAACTGGCGATCGCAAAAATAAATACCCCATGCGCCACCAATGCTAGCGCCCATGCACCTGTCACCCAAACTGACCAAGTCCAGTCAGATGCTTTAATGGTGCGGACAAACCAAATTCCAGAGTTGATTGCCGAAAAAACAGCAACATGAGTAGCAAAATTCATGCGATCGTCGAGACGACGAAAGGCGGGGTCATTGCGATCGGGTTGGCGGGGCCAGCGTGGAGGCATAAATTTTGTTGAGTAGTGAATCGAAAGATGGTGATGAGATTTACAGATTTCCAAAAGGTTTTGATCTCATGGATTTCATTGTAAAGCTTATCGCTTATTGAATCATGGGGTAATGCGACCTCTCAGAAGGAAGACTCCTGGGAATCGGCTCTGATGATTGGAGAGGATTACTGAGGATTAACTGTTACTGAGGATTACTATAGTCTCCCGATTTGCCGCCCGTTTTCTGCACCAGATAAATGGCTTCGATTTGAATCGATTTTTCTAAAGCTTTTGCCATGTCATAAAGCGTTAAAGCCGCCACCGAAACTGCTGTCAGTGCCTCCATTTCCACCCCTGTTTCTGCCTTGGTTTTGACTTCTGCCCGAATCTGATATCCCGGCAAATTAGAGTCTGGGATAATTTGTACTTCCACCTTTTGCAACGGCAAAGGATGACAAAGCGGAATTAAAATTGCCGTTTGTTTTGCCCCCATGATGCCTGCCAGCCTTGCAGTCCCTAGCACATCTCCCTTGGGGGCATTTCCAGCTTGAATGGCAGTAAAGGTCGTCGCTAGCATTCGGACGCGCCCTACAGCGACTGCATGGCGATCGGTTTGGGTTTTAGCAGAAACATCTACCATGTGTGCCTGACCTTCAGCATCGAGGTGCGTCAGGATTTGAGGCTCAGAGGCAGGAAAATTTTGAAAGGAGTTTTGTGTCATTGGATTTTGTATGGTAGTATTTGTATTGATGGTTAAGGGCATGTAGCTCAGTGGACTAGAGCACGTGGCTACGGACTACGGTGTCGGGGGTTCGAATCCCTCCTTGCCCGTTACAACACTTTACTAAGGAAAGGTTAGCATTTGAAAATGCTGACCTTTTTTAAGTAAGGGCTGAAACGGCTTGAAATTCAAGAATTTAAGCGCATTGCTTCCTGTACAGATAGTATTTCTAACGGTTTCAACGATTTGTGCAAGCTTGTTTGTGCCTTAAATCACAGGGTAGGATATCGAGTTTTTTCAGGCTGAGGTATCAACTTAAACCCTTCCTAAAAACATCAAAAGCCTCGAACCCACGTCTGATCAAAGCTTTACACCAATACCACTGAGATGAACGGTTTAAAGAGCAGGTCAGTTATCTCAGTAAGGGGAGTGGGGTCTGGGTGGGAAAAGTGTTGCTCTTTACGCGATCGAGCCAAAATCCCTCGGTTGTGAAGGTTGGGTAAATTCCTTTAGGGTAAGGGCTGAATTAAGCGCCTACTTCTTCTTCCTTCAGAGACTTGTCTAAATTATGCAATCTACTCAGTCAAATCAAGCTTTCCCCCAAGTTTACTCTGATTCGTCTGTTACCTCTAAAGCAGCCTCTACAGGGTTGAGCGAGGGTAAGGGAATGGAGCGATCGTTTGCGATTGCTTGTGGTCTTGGTGCGGTCACAGTGGTCTTTGGGATCACTGCTTTGATCTACCAATTTGCGCCAGAGTTCAACAGGCTTAGAAATGCCAGTGGTCAGGGTGAGGTGCCTAAGTTTTCTACTTTTCAGGGCTGAAGGTGCGGTTGAGCGCGTTGGTCAGCGCGATCGATTCTGGTTCCCCTTCTCAACTTCACCATCTTCTCGCCCCAATGCCGATAGAATGAAGCTTGTCAAATTATCTTGAGCTTTCCTCGTTCTATGACAGAGGCTTCCGCCATAGCAACCGCGCCTTTCTCCTTAGGAGAAATTACCTCAGAAGGGCTTAAACCTGAAGAATACGAAGAAATTTTTCGGAGATTAGGGCGACACCCCAACAAAGCTGAACTCGGCATGTTTGGGGTCATGTGGTCAGAGCATTGCTGCTACAAGAACTCTCGCCCTTTATTGAAACAATTTCCGACGACGGGCAGCCGTGTTTTGGTTGGACCTGGCGAAAATGCGGGGGTTGTAGATGTTGGCGATGGCTTACGACTAGCATTTAAGATAGAGTCCCATAACCATCCTTCAGCGGTGGAGCCTTTTCAAGGTGCTGCAACAGGCGTGGGCGGGATTTTGCGAGATATTTTTACTATGGGAGCACGCCCGATCGCCATTCTCAATTCGCTGCGGTTTGGTGACCTCAACGATGCCCGCACGAAGCGATTACTAAGTGGCGTGGTCGCAGGAATTTCTCACTATGGCAATTGTGTAGGCGTACCGACCGTGGGCGGCGAAGTTTATTTTGACCCAGCGTACTCTGGTAATCCGCTGGTCAATGCCATGGCAATGGGGTTGATGGAAACGCCAGATATTGTCAAGTCAGGGGCGATCGGTATTGGCAATCCAGTCCTATATGTGGGTTCGACGACGGGACGAGACGGCATGGGGGGAGCCAGCTTCGCCAGTTCAGAGCTAAGTGATACGTCGATGGACGATCGCCCTGCGGTTCAAGTCGGTGATCCATTTTTAGAAAAGTCTTTGATCGAAGCTTGTTTAGAAGCCTTTAAAACAGGAGCCGTGGTTGCTGCCCAAGATATGGGTGCTGCCGGAATTACTTGCTCAACATCTGAAATGGCGGCTAAAGGCGGTGTTGGCATTGAGTTAGATTTGGATCTGATTCCTGTGCGAGAAACTGGAATGGTTCCTTACGAGTATTTGCTGTCAGAATCGCAAGAGCGAATGCTGTTTGTAGCTGACAAGGGGCGCGAACAGGAGCTAATTGATATTTTTGAACGATGGGGACTGCACGCGGTCGTTGCCGGTGTGGTCATTGTCGAGCCGATTGTGCGAATTCTCTTTCAGGGCAGCGTTGCGGCTGAAATTCCGGCAACCGCTTTAGCAGACAATACGCCAATTTATCACCGCGAGTTACCCCCAGAGCCGCCGAAGTACGCACAGCAAGCATGGGCATGGAATGTTTCTGCTCTGCCAACCGCCACAGATGAGGGCATTGTGATCGCCGGCAAGGCGCAAAGCTGGAATGATGTCTTGCTGACCTTGCTAGATGTCCCGACGATCGCCTCTAAACGCTGGATTTATCGCCAGTATGATCATCAGGTGCAGAATAACACTGTCCTGTTTCCCGGTGGGGCAGATGCCGCGATCGTTCGTCTTCGCTCTCAAACAGAGGCAGGTGCCGCTTCTAACCGAGGCGTTGCTGCAACCGTAGACTGCAACGCCCGTTATGTCTATCTTCACCCTTACGAAGGCTCAAAAGCCGCCGTTGCTGAAGCCGCCCGCAACCTAAGCTGCGTTGGAGCCGAGCCGATCGCAGTCACCGACAACCTTAACTTTGGCAGCCCCGAAAATTCCACGGGCTATTGGCAACTCTCCGAAGCTTGTCGAGGACTGGCAGAAGCGTGTCAAGAATTTTCAACGCCCGTCACCGGGGGCAATGTATCGCTGTACAACGAAACCTTAGACTCGCAAGGCAAGCCCCAAGCCATCTATCCTACGCCCGTCGTGGGCATGGTGGGATTAGTGGCTGACTTAACAAAAATCTGTGGTCAGGGTTGGAAGGAAGAGGGCGATCGCATCTATCTTTTAGGGCTACCCCTCGAAACCGTCAGCCCCAGCATTACTTTTGGCGGCTCTGAATATCTCGCAACTATCCACAGCACGATCGCTGGAATGCCCCCTATTGTTGACTTTAACTTAGAGCGGCAAGTCCAAGCGGTCTGTCGGGAAGGCATTTGCCAAGGCTGGGTCAAGTCGGCGCATGATTGTGCCGAAGGTGGACTAGGAGTTGCCCTGGCTGAAGCTTGCATCAGTGGCGATCGAGGGGCAACGCTGACCGTTCCCTCAGGCGAGCGTTTTGACCATTTATTATTTGCTGAAGGTGGCGCTAGGATCTTGGTTTCTATTGCACCTGCTCAAGCGGCGGACTGGGAAACTTATCTGCACGTCCACTTAGCTGAAAATTGGCAGGCGTTAGGAGAGGTTAGTGCGATCGGGGGAAGATTAGAGATTTTAACAACTGATAATCTGTCGTTAATAAACGTTAAGATCGAAGCAATGGACGATCGCTGGTCTAAAGCCATTGAACGCCGCCTTTTAGAGCAGTAACAGTCCTGCCCACTCTGTATTTCTGTAGCGTTTTGTTTACACCATACGTTACTGTAATAAAGCAAAAAAGTAACAATTAACACACGCCCCCCACTGAGTTTTTGTGGGGTCAATACATCGTTGGTCTTGCTCAAATAACTACCGAATACAGGAGTCCATCTCTCCCATGATGCCTAGTTCCGATCATTCTTTTGACAATCAACGTGCTCTTGGATCTCTCCCAGATGTGCAACCCGACCCTAGCGGTATCTGCGAAGCAGCGCGCCCCGATAAACCCGAAGAAGCGTGTGGTGTTTTTGGCATTTATGCACCTCAAGAAGATGTTGCCAAATTGACCTATTTTGGTCTATACGGACTACAGCATCGGGGGCAGGAATCGGCTGGTATTGCCGTTTTTGAAGGCAACCAAGTTCACCTTCATAAAGAGATGGGGCTGGTCGCTCAGGTCTTCAGCGAACAGATTTTGGCAGAAATGACTGGCACGTTGGCAGTTGGACATACGCGCTACTCCACTACTGGGTCGAGCCGGGTTGTTAATGCCCAACCTGCTTTGGTCGAAACCCGACTTGGGAAACTAGCATTGGCACATAATGGCAATTTGGTTAACACTCCGGCGTTACGGGAAGAGTTGTTGGAAACTGGGGTGCAGCTTAACACCACGACTGATTCAGAAATGATTGCGATCGCCATTGCACAGGCTATTAACACTGGTAAAGGCTGGCTAGATGGAGCAATCAGTGCGTTCCGTCGCTGTCAAGGGGCATTCAGCTTGGCGATCGCAACTCCCGAAGGCATCATGGGCGTGCGTGATCCAAATGGCATTCGTCCGCTCGTCATTGGCACCCTTAAAAGCGAACTTCCTAACGAGCCATTGCGCTACGTCCTTTCCTCAGAAACCTGCGCCCTAGATATCATTGGCGCAGACTATCTGCGCGATGTTGCCCCTGGCGAAATGGTGTGGATCACCGAAACAGGCATGGAATCTTTTCAATGGGCAACGCCCGAAACGCGCAAGCTTTGCATTTTTGAAATGATTTATTTTGCCCGTCCTGACAGCATCATGCATGATGAAAGCCTTTACAGCTATCGAATGCGCATTGGACGACAATTGGCACTCGAAGCCCCCGCTGAGGTTGATCTGATCATTGGTGTTCCTGATTCGGGCATTCCAGCGGCGATCGGCTTTTCCCAAACCTCAGGCATTCCCTACGCTGAAGGATTGATCAAAAATCGCTATGTCGGGCGCACCTTTATTCAACCGACTCAGCACATGCGTGAATCAGGGATTCGGATGAAGCTTAACCCGCTGAAAGATGTGCTCTTCGGCAAACGCATTGTAGTCGTTGATGATTCTATCGTCAGAGGCACGACTAGCCGCAAGCTCGTTAAAGCCCTACGCGATGCTGGCGCGACAGAAGTTCACATGCGCATTTCTTCGCCCCCTGTCACCCATCCATGCTTCTACGGCATCGATACCGATAGCCAAGACCAACTTATTGGTGCAACTAAGACCGTCGAAGAAATTGGTCAGCAAATTGGCGTAGATTCTTTGGCATACCTTAGCTTGGAAGGGATGTTAAAGACCACCCAAGATGACATTGAAAGCTTCTGCTCAGCTTGCTTCACGGGTGATTATCCTGTGCCCGTGCCAGAGTTAGTGAAGCGATCGAAGCTAATGTTGGAGAAGCTAGTCCCGACCGTAACCGCATAGCTTGGGCATAGGCTGAACTGAACCTGTTGTAGATTGCAAATAAAAGGGCAATCTATACCTGTTTGGTCAGCCTTTAGCAATGAGCAGCGAGATGATGATGAACTGGAAACGAATGCAGCAAAGAATTGGGTTGGGATTAGGGCGCATTATTGTGGCGATCGTCCTCCTCACCCTCAGCATTTCGCCCAGCATTGCCGCAGAATCTCCCCAGACTCAAGCCGATGCCAGAACCCTCCTTAAAACCGCCTACGAAAACCGCTACACCTGGGACACAGCCTTCCCTGGCTACCAAGCAGAAGTTGCAGTTCGCTATCAAGACACCTATGTTCAAGGCGCTGTGATGCTTAACGCCGAGCTACAAGTAGCCACCCAGAACGTAATTGATCAAGATATTCGCCAAGTCATCATGGCGCAACTACAAATGGTAGCTACCCAGTTACACTCCACGACATTTGACGAAATGCACGGACAATATCAGTTTGCGCTAGTCAATAACGAAGGCAGTACTGCCGAAATTGAGGAAACTAAGGATGAAAACAGCGCTCGGTACATTGTTAAAGACCAGGCAATAGTTCAGGTTAACCGCAACATTGGTGAGTTTACCGTCGAAATTAAAACCTTAGATTCATCGAAAACCAATGAAGGCTATCTACAAACCCACTTTCAAGCTATTTTCCGAGGTGCTAAGACCGCAGAACTAATAGAGCAGGACGACATTCGCGACTCTTACGAAAAAGTAGGAAATTACTACCTTCTTGCCAAGCGTGAAATCCGCCGAGGCAATGCTGAAGGCTGGCTCAGTCAGCTTTATCCCGATACAACGCTACGGTTTAGTAATTTTCAGTTATTGCCGACAGCGTTATAAATCTATCGATTGTTGAAGAGAAAGCTCCAATTGAACAAGGTCTTGCTGAAGCATTTGCCAAATAATGGATAGATTGACCTGGAAATATTCATGAATCACAATATTTCGCATTCCGCGCACGTCAATCTAGGGAATTTCAGAGTGTGAAGCTTCTATCTCAGGCGAAATACCACCAACTGCTTCACCAATAATTGCAAGGTTATACAAGACTGCCCTGATCGTGTTCCGATCATCTTGGAACTCTTTAAACGTTATTCCATTTGTAAACCCTCGGATTTCTGCGATCGCAGCTAGCATATCTTTTACCCTATTTTGCCAATTTCTAGAAGGCACGAATAGCCTCCCGAAAAACAGGTTCTCGCAGATAAGGTTTGAGTGAATCGGGCGTGCCCAAATCAACCGAACTCTCTAGGATCTCTTCAAGGTATCGTTTCAGGCGTATAAACGTGAACAACCCAACCGGACGGTTAAACTCTACTAGCAAATCAATATCACTATCTATTCGCGCTTCATCCCTTACCACTGAGCCAAAAATCATCAGAGACTCAACGCCAAGATCCTTTAGCGTGTTCTGATGGTTAGCCAAAATTTTGAGGGCTTCCTGCCGTCGCATTATCTGACCTAAAATGAGTAACAAATTGACTAAAGATTCTATCTCAACTCCAAGGTCAATCATGCCTAAATGCTCTCACATGGTGCTTACTACTAAGCCGCATGACAAATAATTTTCTCTCCTAGATCACTCAACATTCCAAGCCGCCTGAAAAAAATCTAACTCACACTGCATGGCATAGCGATAAACCGGGCTGCTTTGCAGATACCGCAAGGGTCGCCCCTCCTCATCCCCCCTTAAGTACTGCTCCACTAACTGTGCTAATTGCTCTGCCAACGGCTCAAACTCCGCACTGCCATAGGTACTAATCCAATCAGCGTAATCATGAGCAGGAATACCATTTGCCGCTAACGATCGCCCCAAAAATGCATAAAGCTTCATGCAGGGCAACATTGCCGCTGCCGTTACACCCACGGTTTGGCTCCAAGCAGTTGCCAGCAGAAAATCGGTATAGCGCCGAGTGGCGGCTCCAGGGTCAACCATTTTGAGGTTAACGCCCCACTGGGAGGCATAGGTTTGGTGCAGGTTAAGTTCTTGTAGCACACCACTAGCTAAGTCGTGAAATACGTTGAACTCTTGCCAGTCAGGAGCTTTGGCAGCGGCAATGCTGTAGGCGCGGGCGAACGCTTCTAAGAAGAAAGTATCTTGTCCAACATAGTAGGCGAACTTGGCTTTGGGTAAGGAGCCGTTTGCAATGCCCTGCACGAAGGGGTTTTGTAGACAGGCGATCGCCAAATCTTGATTTTCCTGCCACAGGTCTTCAGCAATACTCATAAAAAAAATTCCTAAAAAATATAGGGGCATGGCACTGCCACACCCCCCATATCAAGATGGTGAACAAGATTACAGAACAATTAGTTGGCGATCGCCTTCGCCGCCATTTTTGCTTCACCGCCCACCAAGCGTTCGTAAGCGGCTCGCATTTTCAAACCAACTAACACCTGAAACAAGCCGCTGCCGTTGTCAGAGCCAGGGTACTCTTTGTGCTTTAGCAATAGCTCGGTCATTTCGCCGTAGAACTTGGTAGAGAGGTTGCTGAGGTGGCTTTCGAGGTAAATCATTTCTTCGAGGCGATCGAAGCGTCCATCAACTTCTAGCACCGAAACGCTGTGACCATAGTAGCTGTCAGGGCCATAGAACATGCGAATACCAGGATAAGAGCAGGTCAGCTTCCGTCCACAGGGAATCCAGTCGATGCTGGAGCCTTCGTCGAACAGATAAACTGGCTCGAAGCCCTCAACGCCATCTTTTTGGATGAGGCGGACGCGCAGGACTTTGCGCTCTTTGTCATCTTTAATTAACTTGGTTGGCAAGATTTGAATGACTACATCAGCGTGGGCTTTTTGAGGATCAATATAGCTTTCAAAGTCGGGGCGACGGGAGTTGATCGCTGCCAATACGTCTTCATAAGTGTGACCCCGCTCTGCCATATCGCGCTGAATTTTCCAGGCGATTTTAACTTCGTCGTCAATGTCGAGGTAGACGCTGAAGTCAAGGAGCGATCGCACCCGTTCGTCGTACATGGGGTGCAAACCCTCTATCACAACGATGGGAGTCGGTTTAATAGACTCAGGAGGATCAATTAAGCCCGTCTCATGATTATAGATCGGCTTCATAATTTGGTGACCTTCCTTCAGCGCCTTAATCTGCTCGTACATCAGATCAAAATTGTTGGCAGCTGGGTTCAGGGCTGTAATCCCTGTTTCTTTACGCTGGTAGCGATCCAGACTGTGGTAGTCGTCTAGGCAGATCACAGTCATTGAGTCTTCGCCAAATAAATCTGCCAAGCGGCGCAGGAAGGTGGATTTACCGCATCCTGAATCTCCGGCGACACCAATTAGAACCACACGGTCTGGCGTACTGATCATAAGTTTCCTCTAGAGAAATAAACGCTTTATCAACTTTGGATATTTTGAGCCAGCCTGCTCTTTTGGATATTTTGAGCCAGCCTGCTCTTACAGTCAGGATATTGCTGACTTCCCTAACTAGGCTGGAAGACAAGGCAAGTTATTAGTACTATCTCGGTATTTGGATTCTACCAAAAGGGGATCATCACTACAAGGGAAGACTAGAGACTTTTGTGAGGTATGTCGAATCTTTAATTAGCCTAAAATGATGCGATCGCCACATTCATTTACTAAATTGCCTTCTATGGTAATGAAGAGGAGTGTTTTTTTAATCGCTCCATGAGTTCGTGTCTCTGGAGACTGCCACAATGCTACGCTATTACCAATCAGCTTTTGACGAGCAAGATTCTCTATGAATTTGCCTTAGAAGCTTGACGGTAATTTTTTTAGACGGGTTAGGAGATAGGTTAACAAGCAATGTACAATCCCAGCGCAGTAGGCAGTGCTTCCAATACAGCTTATGGCAGCCGCCTTTTTATCTACGAAGTTGAAGGGTTACGGCAAACCCCACAAAGCGACAAGATGGATTATCCAATTCGGCGGAGTGGCAGCGTGTTGATCACTGTGCCCTACTCCCGCATGAATCAGGAAATGCAAAAGATTCTGCGCATGGGGGGTCGCATTGTCAGCATTCAGCCTGTCTCTACCGATAGCGTAGCGACTAATGGCAAAGTCTCTTCTGGCACTGATGTTTCTGGCACTAATATTTCTGGCACTGATATTTCTGGCACCAATGTTCAGCCCAAGTCAACAGAAGGAGCAAAGCCTGTGACCCAAGCCAAAGAAAAAGTATCTAAGGCAGATATTCCGGTTAATATCTATCGTCCCAATAGTCCTTATATTGGCAAATGTCTCTCGACTCAAGAAATGGTTCAAGAGGGCGGTATTGGGACTGTTAAGCACGTCAAGTTTGATATTTCTCAAGGAGATTTGACCTATCTTGAAGGTCAAAGTATTGGGATTATTCCCGATGGCGTTGATAGCAAAGGTAAGCCTAACAAAATTCGCCTTTACTCCATTGCTTCGACTCGCCACGGAGATGATGTTGACGACAAAACGGTGTCGCTATGCGTGCGTCAGTTGGAATATAAGAACGAAGCTGGAGAAACAATCTATGGCGTTTGTTCAACGTTCTTAACGCAGATGAAGCCTGGTGACGAAGTGAAAATCACAGGTCCAGTGGGTAAGGAAATGCTCTTGCCTGCTGATGAAGATGCCAACGTGATTATGATGGCAACGGGCACCGGGATTGCACCGTTCCGCGCTTATCTATGGCGGATGTTTAAGGAAAATGAGAGAGCGGCGAATCCTGATTATCAATTCAAAGGGTTTGCCTGGCTGATCTTTGGGGTAGCAACTACACCTAACCTTTTGTACAAGCAGGAGTTGGAAGAGTTGCAGGCTCAGTATCCTGACCACTTCCGGGTCACTTACGCGATTAGTCGTGAGCAGAAGAACCCTGAGGGCGGCAGGATGTATATTCAGCACCGAGTTGCCGAACATGCCCAAGAGATCTGGAATTTGGTGAAGAATGAGAAAACTCATACTTACATCTGCGGATTGAAGGGAATGGAGGATGGCATTGATGCGGCAATGGCGGGTGCTGCTGAGCCGGAAGGAGTTGTTTGGAAAGAGTATCAGCGATCGATTAAAGAGCGCTGGCACGTTGAGACTTACTAAACGTTCTGGCTTTTAGTCGGAAGAGTTCAAGTAAAAAAGGGAGGAGAGCGATCGGCTTTGCCGTTACCGTAAGGGTCGCTTTTCCTCTTTTTTTTCAATGATTTATTTGATGTGATGAAAACTTCAGAGCGTATAATCTGAACAGATTCTTTCGATGACTTGTTCAGCAGTGATCAATCGTTTGAGGACGACTTGCCCAATAGTGCTGTTAGTGGCGCTTTCGGTAGCAGGTTTGACTTCCAGCATGATAACTTCTTCTTCGACCTGATAGAGCCAAAGTTTTTCGTTGTTTTCGCTGATGTGGAGGTTGAGGCGATCGATCTCGGGTTTGCGTCTCCAAGAGGCTTCGTTCCAGAGTCCACCAAATTCCCAAACCCGACCCACATTCCAGCCTTCAGATAGGAAAAAATATTTCACAGATGATGTCTCGGTTGACTTCAATGATTATTATCTATTTTGATGTCATTAAGTGACTGGTTTAGGGTGAGGCGATCGGGAATGTTTAGGCTAACTTCAAAATTCACAGCAATTTCTTAAAAATGTTTAGTTGTTCCTCAGGATCAAACTGACCTACTCCATTCACAGGCTTCTCTTTTACAGACGAGTTGCCCTTACGAAGACCTACTGCAATATGCGAATGCTTTTCAATTTGACTCATCACTTGTTTAGCGCGTTGGATCACAGTAGCAGGCAATCCTGCTAAGCGTCCTGCTTCAATGCCATAGGATCGATCGGCACCGCCAGGGCGAACCTGGTGCAGAAAAATAATTTGATCAGGAAGTTCTTTAACCGTGACCTGATAGTTAGCAATATTGGGCTGAAGCGAAGCAAGCTCGTTGAGTTCGTGGTAATGGGTGGCAAAAATAGTTCGGGCAACAATGATCGTGGCAAGATGTTCTGCAACTGCCCAAGCGATCGATAATCCATCAAATGTGGCAGTTCCTCGACCAATTTCATCGAGCAGAACTAAGGATTGGGGCGTGGCGTGATTGAGGATATTAGCGGTTTCATTCATTTCTACCATAAAGGTGGATTGCCCAGTCGCCAGATCATCGACTGCACCCACGCGAGTAAAAATGCGATCGCACACCCCCAATTTCGCCGCTTTTGCAGGCACAAAGCTGCCGACTTGTGCCATTAGCTGAATTAAACCGACCTGCCGTAAATAGCAGCTTTTACCGCTAGCATTCGGCCCTGTAAGAATAATTAGATCAGGATTCTTCTGTTCACCTTCTCCTAACGCCGCCGAGTTAGGTACAAAGAAGCCAGCAGGAAGAGATTTCTCGACCACCGGATGCCGTCCATCAGTAATGCTGACCTCACGGGTTGAAGTTATTTGAGGACAGCAATAGCCTTGATAGATGGCAATTTCAGCAAAGGAGCAGAGGACATCAAGGGCAGCGATCGCCCCTGCCACCGCTCGAATTTGGTCGGCTTGTTCTGCCACTTCCAAACGGAGCGCCACAAAAATGTCATACTCTATTTTTCCTAAGTCATTGCGAGCAGTAAAGATTGCCGCCTCTCGCTCTTTTAGCTCTGTGGTCACATATCGCTCTTCATTGGTCAGCGTTTGTTTACGAGTATATCCGTCTGGAATTGTCTCTCCTGATTTGGCACGGGAAATGCTGATGAAGTAACCAAAAGTTTTGCTATAGCCGACTTTCAGACTCGGAATGCCCGTTCTTTGGCGCTCGGTAACTTCGAGTTGGGCAATCCATTGTTCATCAGTTTGGATTTGTTGGCGGAGGTCGTCTAGCTGGGAATTAACGCCAGGACGAATCAGGTTACCCTCGCTGAGGGTAAGGGGCGGCTCATCAACCAAGTGAGCTTTGAGACGTTTGCCCAAGTGCTCTAAAATCTCTGGAAAGGTTTGGAGAGCTTGAAGATAGGGCGACCCTTGCGGTATCTGCGAAGCAGCGCGCCCCGCAGCCGCCAATCCTGCTAATTCAGGTAGCTTGCTTAATGAGTCTGCCAATGCCACTAAATCACGAGCATTTGCCGTGCCCGACCCGGCTCGTCCTGTCAACCGCTCTAGATCATAAATCCGCTTCAGCAACTGCTGAAAATTTTGCCGCAAAGCCCCGTTTGTCACTAGTTCTTCGACAGTGTTTTGCCGCGCCTCAATACCCGAAATATCTAACAGCGGTTGTAACAGCCAGCGGCGCAATGCCCGTCCGCCCATTGCCGTGACGGTTTTATCTAACGACCACAGTAAGGAACCGTGATAAGTACCATCTCGCACCGTTTGCGTAATTTCTAAGTTGCGGCGGCTTTGGTGATCCAGTACTAAATATTCGCTCAGAGCGTAAGTAGAGAGCGGCTTGAGCAGAATTTTTCCATCTCGATGAGAGTCCTCCAAATACTCTAGCAATCCGCCAGCCGCCCGAACGGCAAGCGATAAATGCTCGCAGCCCAACCCTTCCAGCGATCGCACCTTAAACTTTTCCAACAATCGCGGACGAGCTTCGGACAAGGCAAAGGGCAGGTGCGATCGCAATGTATAGCAAAACTGGGTGGGCAAGCAGTCTGGAAAATCAGCAGAGCCGCGCATACCCTTGCTTTCACCGGGGCGCAACAATCCACCCAAATCAGGCGCGTTAGTCGGTATCAGGACTTCCGAAGGCTGAAGCCGCATGAGTTCTTGAGTTAGTAAATCCAGATCGCCAGATTGAGTGGTGAGAAATTCGCCCGTTGAGATATCCGCGATCGCCAATCCCCACTGATTCCCAGTAATCACAACTGCCGCCAAAAAGTTATTCCGACGGGCGTTCAACATTCCTTCTTCTAAGATTGTTCCTGGCGTAATGACTCGTGTAATTTCCCGTTGCACCAGCCGTCCCTGCGCATCTGCCGCATCTTCTACTTGGTCGCAAATTGCCACTGCGTAGCCCTTTTCCACCAGCAATGCACAGTAGCGATCGAGGGCATGGTGCGGAACACCTGCCAAAGGAACTTTACCCACTTCTTTACCGCCATCCTTTGCCGTTAAAACTAGCTCTAATTCCCGCGCTACTGTGATTGCATCTTGAAAAAATGTCTCGAAAAAATCTCCAACACGGTACAGCAGCAGGGCATGGGGATATTGATCCTTCATTTCGGCATAGTGCCGCAGCATCGGGGTCAGATCGTCGCGGTTGACCGAGCGATGATTAGCGTAGCGAACGGCGTGCTTAACAAGGCGATCGGGCAGATCGTTGGTCGGGGCTTGGAAATCCGTCATGGGAATAGGAAAGTGTTTTGCAGGCTGAATTAACTATTTTACTGCTCTAGGATGGTTGCTGTTGTCAAAGCATAGGGTGAGATTGCGATCGCCTTAGACTTTCAGACATCCTTTAAACCTAAGGCTGTTGCCGTTCCTGTAGTTGTATTCTCAACCGAGCTAACTCTTGCTCTGCCGCGTCCGCTCGTTGGCGCTCTTGCCCTGCTCGCTGGCGCTCCTCAACCACTTGTTCAGAACTCCAAAGCAGCAGATTTCCTGATTCATCCCACCACCGCAACCAGTGGGTTGTGATGCCTAGACGAGTCCCTTGCCAGCGCCCCAAGAACAACTTGACTTCAGGAATCCAGTAATGTCCTTGCGCATTAGGCGTTTGTCTAACGTACTGTCCGTTCTGAAGTTGCCGGACATCCAACAGTAATTCTTGAGGATCAAAAAGTACGTAAGTTGGAACCTTGAGGATGTGTTCGTAGAAATAGAGCTTGCCATAGGGAGGAGTCGATCGCACCGAATATTCTCCTCCATCGGTTTCCGACAAAAACTCCATGACAACTGCAACAGGTTCGCCTTCTAACGTTGGTGTGTAGCTGCGTCGCACCAAGTTTTGGGCGATCGGCAGCACTGTAGGCACAAACAGCCAATCGGGAGCTTTGACAACAGTTTTTTGATTAACAGTAGCAACCAAAGCAAAGTTAGAGGCTATGAGCATTTCGGGTTGAACTAATCCTGCTGAATCCAACGCATCAGTTAGAGCAGCCGCCAAGAAGGGTTGTTGAATATTTTCTGCGGGAAAATCGGACAATTTGTAATTTTTTGGAAAGGTTTCCCAAGTAATTTTTAGGGCGCTTGGCGTTGTTTGTAAAACCATTGGGGATTCCTCACGAACAGCCGTCAACTATAGTTCATCATAAGCCTTAGGAATGTAGCTAGAACATTTTTGGGCAGTATAGGGGGGAAAGTTAGCTATCCCAAAAAATCACAGAAGAAAGAGAGAATATTAAGAATCCAAGTATTGTTTAAGAGGTTTGTTTGGACATGAATTTAACGAGACTTATTATTCATGAATTTTTTGTCCGCTTATCACTTTATCTCTCAGGATAAAGTGTAAGTTCAATGTTAAGCAGAACAAGCCAATTCTGGCAAAAAATTTAGCTACTTATCACTCTAGTTAAAATTGCAAACCCTAAAATCTCTGGAGTTATCTTATCTATATGAACTATGCGACATATATCAAAAACTTCAAGAACAGAAAGATACCAGAAGCCATGGAAAGATTGCTTCAGTTAAGCAATAATCTGGATAATTTGTCAGAAGATTTGTGCTATGCGGGCATATACTTCAGCTTTGTAGAAGATTCTGATGAGTATCTAACGCTTTTGCTTGGCTACGAAAGTCAGCTTGTTGAATCTATACTTGGAATCGCCACAAACGGCGCAGGAGATTTGCTTGCCTTCTGGGTTTACGACGATCGAGATCTTGAAGATGCTCCAATTGTATTTGTTGGACATGAGGGAGATGCTTGTGTTATGGCAAACAATTTTAGTGAACTGCTTCCACTTCTGGTAAGTAGCGGAGATCTTCACCCTGATAATATTCCAGAACACCTAAACGAATTTAACGAATTTGACGGTGATAGCATCCTGGGTAAAATTACACTCAAAATGGAGGAAGATGGCTTTTATTCTCCTGGTACTCTTCAGGAGTTAATAGAGAGGAGGGAGGAGACAAAAATAGAACAAGCAGATTTTGCTACAAGGCTTGGTATTCAATTGCCCGAGAATCCTGCTGAGTTGATGCGAACTGCAATTGAAGCTCATCCCAATTTTGAGGAGTGGTTAAATCATCAAATATCAATCGAGAATCCTGATTATTTTAATTGATTAGTTATCCACTCATTATGCTTACTCGCTCGCAGGAATTGTCATCCTACGAGGCTCCTGCTTCCACTTCTGCTCAAGTTCAATGATTTACTTAAGCGATCGCCTTTACCCCTCTCTGAAAAACGAGCGATCGCCCAGGTTAAAATAGAAGGATAGTGAAGGGACACTCAAATGGCAACCAATACTTCTTTAGAGGAGCGACTGGCAGCAGTAGAAGCGGCGATCGCCGAGTTGCAGCAAGTTATAACGCCTCAACCAACCAACTGGCTGCAACCAGTTACAGGGTCTTTTAAGGATGAGCCGGCCTTTGAGGAAGTGCTGGCGTATGGTCGAGCAATTCGTCAGGGCGATGAGTCCATCCTTGAAACGCCAGACGAGTCATGAAGTATTTGTTGGATACGGATCATCTGAGCATCCTTCAGCGACAAGCTGGGCAGGACTACACTAACCTTTCGACCCGCATGGCGCATCAACCCTTATCTGACTTTGCTATACCGATTGTGACGTTTCACGAGCAAATGCTGGGTAGTAGCCACACTTATATCAATTGCTCTCGTAACCCAGATGACATGGTGAAGGGGTATGAAATGATGGCGCGACTCGTTCGTGACTTCAAAATGCTGCCTCTTGTATCCTTTGACGCAGGTGCAGCAACTGCGTTGAGTCAACTACAGTTGCAAAGGATTCAACCGGGAAAGATGGATGCCAGGATCGCTGCGATCGCCCTATCCCACGAATTAATTTTGTTAACGCGTAATTATCAAGATTTTAGTAAGGTGACAGGATTAGTGATCGAAGATTGGACAGCTTGAAACATTTTCACTAGCGCGATCGCCCCATCTAAATTACAGATCACAATACGATCGCTTTCACCTCATCCCCTTAAAACAAGCGATCGCCCAACTAGCTTTCATCTTGATATGTCAAAAACTATCATTTAGCGATTTCCTGCGCAAACCAAGCTGCGGCGCTGGTATTAGTGCCTTCATTCAGTTTCTGTAGAGTTTGTTCCAACAGAGCGATCGCCAATCCTTTCAACGCTACAGAATGCGTACAATCCTGATACTGTCCGTTCTCGTCTAACAAAAACGCAAACACCTGTCGTCCGCGCACATCAATCACCCAATATTCTGGAATGCCCAGTGCCGCGTAAAGATGCTTTTGTTCATCTAAATCTGACGCAAGGCTAGTGTCAGAAATTTCACCCACCAAATTTGGAACACACCATTTTGTCAAGTCAACACGACGAGGTTCTCCTTCTTGCCATTGCGGATAGTCTGCACCCACATCAAGCACCAAGTCAGGAGCACAGGCTTGAGTTTTGGGCTTCTCTAATAAACAGCGACCGAGCGAACTGTACGCTTCCTCAGAATGCTGAACTGCCCAAAACGCAAATAGCATAGTCAGCAAATCGCTAAACCCTGAATGATTAATCCCTTCTCCACCCATGTCTACCCACTGCCTCCCTCGATCAAACGCCAACTTCATCCGTTCTCGAATGGGAGCATCTCGCAACAGTTCATACTCTTCCCAAGTCGCGTTGTGCCACTGGCGGAGTGGCGGAATTTCTACTGGTGAATCGGTTCTAGAGATGGAGAGTGTCATCAGGCTTTGGAGAACGCTATTGATCAATTATGCCTCTCTTTGCCAAATCTTGATCGTTTCGTCAGCGCTGCCGCTCACTAGCAAATCTCCATCCGGGCTAAAGGCGATCGCATTCACACCCCAAGCGTGTCGCGTGGTGCAAATTCGTTCACTTGTCCGTATATTCCAAACCGTTAACGAGCCATCTTCACAACCGCTTGCAAAGTATTCATCATGAGGATCGATCGCCAAGCAATTAACCTGATCTTTCTGTGTTTCTAAAGCTTGTAATTGCTCACCCCGCGCTAAGTTCCAAATCTTAATCGTTTTATCTGCACTACCACTAATTAAAGTTTGCCAATCAGAAGTTATAGCGATCGTCTTTACTCGTTCTATATGCCCTGATAAGGTGTTCAAAAGACTGTTACTTTTTAAGTCCCAAAGAAATATTTTTTTATCATAGCTACTGCTGATCAAAGTGCGTCCATCAGCGCTAACAACTAATCCACTAATCCAATCTTGATGCTTAGCTAAACTATTAATTAATGATTGTTTTTCTAAACTCCACAGATGTATCACACCATCCCCACCGCCACTAATCAGTGTCCTCGTATCGTTCGTAATGGTGAGTGCTGAAATTCCCCATCCTGGTTCCTGTAGCGTGTTAATCAGTTTGTACGTATTCATATCCCATTCTTTAATCGTGCCATCATCGCTGCCGCTAAACAGCGTTGCTCCATCAGAACTGAAGGTGAGAGTACTAATCCGATCGCGGTGCCCCACGCTAGAAAATAGCGATCGCCCGATAAAGGTATGCAGTAGTTTTCCTTGGTCTAAATCCCAGAGTTTAATGGTGCGATCGGTGCTACCGCTTGCCAAAATTTGCCCTGATGGATGAATGGCGATTGCAGTAATACCGCCATTGTGTCCTAGCAGCGTTTGCGCCAATCGCCAGGGTTGATCGGCAGCAGGCGAGGTTTTCGAGTTTTCCGAAAGCGATCGCCTACCCAAATCTTGCAGCACATCAGCCGCAGTGCGATATCTTTGGCTAGTTGCCTTGCACAGCATTTTATTTAAAACTTGCCGGAACTGAACGCTAACAGATTTAGGTAGATACTGCTCCCAAACCCAGGCATCTTCACTGACAGAATAGAGATCAAACGGATGAATTCCTGTTAGCAAGTGAATGCAAGTAACACCCAAACTATAGATATCACTGGAAAACTCGCCCCTTCCCATTGCCTGCTCAGGAGCCACATATCCGGCGCTACCAATGACTGTCGCAGTACGAGCAAGAGCAGTTCCGGTCGCAAACTTTGATGCGCCAAAATCAACCAGTACATACCGTTCATTGGCATAGGGACGAATGATATTTTCGGGTTTAATGTCGCGGTGAATGACTTGGAAGCTGTGAATAAAGCTCAGAACGGGCAGCAAATCTTCCAATAACTCCCGCACTTCTGCTTCGGTAAAAACGCCTTCTTTTAGATCTTCCTCCAGGTTTTGCCCGTCAATAAATTCTTGCACCAAGTACTGAGCAGTGGGGGATTCGTAATGTGCTAGGAGTGCCGGAATTTGAGGATGTTGTCCTAGCTCATCAAGGCGATCGGCTTCTTGCCGAAATAATTCTACGGCTTTGGGGTTGATATTAGGCTGACGCGGCAACAGCAGCTTGATTACGCAGTAGGGCTTTCTAGCCTGTGTCTCATCCACTGCTAAATAGGTGCGACCAAACCCGCCTCGCCCAATGATTTCGATCGCCTTGTAGCGATCGTCTAACAACAGATAGCTGCCACAGTTCTGACAGTACTTAGAGTCGTCAGGGTTCTGCGGCTTGGGGCAAGCTGGATTGAGGCAATAGAGCATTATTTAAGTAGGAACAAGCTCGCCGGGACGAAGTTTCGCCCATTTCCCGGTTTCTTGCTTAAAGCTTTGGCAAGCCACCACATCCCACTCCATTTCAATGCCCTCGTCATGGGTGCGAATGTTGACGTTAATGGTGGGTTCGACTGCCTCAAAATCGGGTGATTCAGTCAAATGAGGCTGCTGATGTTGGTGTTCAACGGCGTTGTAAGTGGTGCAGCGATCGACATAATGACAATTGATACAAACACACATGGAAGTGTCCTCCGCGTTTGCAAGCTCTAGTTAAAAATGAGGGGGTTCTGTTACTTTATCTCAACTTCCATGAAAACAGGGGTGAACTGTGGAAGGCTGTTGCAAAATGAAAAAGAGCCTGGTCTGCATTTTTCTCCCAGTGCCCGATCGTTAGCAGCCCATAGAGTAAGTGCCCATGAAACGACAAATGACAAATGACAGCAAGCCATCTATCCTGAATGAGGCTCCATATCGTTTCGCTACCCGGATTCAAGCAAGTTGTTATTGAAGTACATCTGTCCCGATAAGTTGGCGCAAGTGCCAGAACTACCCGCTTCTCTATTTTCGCCACAGACTTGGCCCTTCAACCTCGAATGGTTGCCACGGGCAGCCTACTTAGTGGGCGGCAATGTCAGAGACGCTTTACTAGGTAGACATGCCGAGTATTTAGACCTAGATTTTGTTTTGCCTGAAGGCGCGGTTAAAACAGCAAAGGCGATCGCCCAGCATTATCACGCGGGGTTCGTTTTGCTGGATGCCGAACGGCAGATTGCCCGCGTCGTTTTTGAACATGCCACAGTAGACTTTGCCCAGCAGGTCGGCGATAGCCTAGAGGAAGATCTGTGGCGGCGCGACTTTACCGTCAATGCGATCGCCTACAATCCTCACACCGATCAACTCATCGACCCCTTGCAAGGCTACCGAGACTTGCAGCAAAAAACCATTCGGATGATCGCGTCTGCCAACCTCAAGGAAGACCCCTTGCGGCTCCTGCGCGCCTACCGTCAATCGGCACAGCTTGGCTTTGCCCTAGAATCCAAAACCCAGTCCACTATTCACCAACTGGCAAGCTTATTACAAAACATTGCCGCCGAGCGGGTGCAAGGCGAACTGAGCTATCTGATCAATTCTGCAAAAGGCACGATCGCCCTCACAAGAGCATGGGAGGATGGATTGTTTGCCCACTGGTTGCCCCATGCCACCGCCAACAGCCTGGCGCAGGTCGCAGCAATTGACCGGGCAGCGATCGCCCTTAAAGACTCATGGCACGAGTTAAAGCTGACAGGCTGGACAAAAGATCAGCAAAAAGGCACCCGAAGCTGGGCAAAAATTGCCAAACTCGCTTGCTTAGTTGATCCCGATCCTCAAATTGCCGAGTCAGAGCTATGGCATCTCAAGTACAGCCGCAGCGAAGTACAGGCAGTTTTAACGGTGATGCGTGCTGCGCAGATACCGCAAGGGTCGCTGCCAACCCATCTAAACCTGGCAGACCTATCCCTGCGAGAGCAGTACTTTCTCTTCCGAGGAGTTGGGGCGGCTTTTCCAGCCTGGGTGTTGGTGGCGATCGCGGTTGGCATAGAACTGGAGACAATTGAACTTTTGATTCAGCGTTTTCTCACGCTCAATGATCCAGTGGCGCACCCCGTGCCGCCTCTAACGGGTCGAGATTTAATGACAACTCTAAAACTTTCGCCAGGGCCGCAAATTGGGCAGTTGCTAGAAGCAGTTCAGTTAGCACAGGCAGAAGGACAAATTAATTCTCATCAACAAGCGCTAGACTTTGCCGTTAATTTTGCGAGTGATAATTTCGCATCGAGTAAAGTGTGATAAAGTAGACCGTCTGTGGGGTATGTTGGATTAAAAAAATCCAGCCCTCTAATCTTTCGTCCATATTTTTACTCTGCTCAAATCTGCAAAGGGGTTCAGAATGGCTAAACGCCGCAATCAAAAGAAAGAAAAAGCACTTCGCAACCAAGCTTACGCCCGCAAGTTCCGCAAACGTACTAACGTTGGTCGTTTTGGCAGAAGGCGCTATGGTAGCGGCAATGCCCAAGATGGTGACGATATGGAGCAAGAGAATAACAGAGAAGGGGCTGAGGCAACTGATCCCCAGTAGCCTATTGTCTCAGGCTTATTAAACTGCACCCCAATTAATATTAGAAAAGGGCAGATTCATGAATCTGCCCTTTTTTATGGTTTTAATTTTACGGGTTTTAAAAGGACTTGTCGGGCAAGCACTGACCAATCCACAAAGCGATCGCCTTAAAACCTTTCTGAACCGTATGAGTCTGGCTCAGGTGTAGGCTGAATCTCGCTAGAGCGAAGGGAGCGATCGCCCTGCCTAACATTCTGCTCTAAGCAGACAATTTGATTGCGTCCTCGCTCTTTGGCAGTATAGAGGGCGCGATCGCTAAGTTCAGTTAACATCGCAGACGATAGTTCCTGACTAGGCACCACAGTCGCGACCCCAAAACTTAACGAAATGGATGTCCCCCCGTCCAAGCCAGCTTGGGACAATTGCAGTTGTGCCACCGCTTCTTGAATACTGTGGGCAACGACAATGCCGCCTGAAGTATTGGTGTTCGGGAGGATAATAGCAAACTCTTCGTCGCCATAGCGAGCCGCCAAATCTCCCGGTCGTTTAGCCGTACGATTGAGGACAAGTGCCAATTGCCGCAAGCACTCATCCCCTGCCTGATGACCGTAGGTTTCGTTATAAAGCCTAAAGTGATCAACATCGCACAGAATTAGAGTCAGACTATTCTTTTCGCGTACAGCCCTTGCCCACTCTTGTTGTAGATGTGCCTCAAAGCAACGACGATTGGCGATTTGAGTTAAACCATCTAAGTTGGCTAGCCGCTCTAGCTCTTGGGTTGCCAGCCGGAGGCGGTGATTATCTCGAATGGTTTTGTCCAGAAGCAAGCTAATGATTAAACCCAGAAACAACCCAACAATAAAAATTAAGGTTGTTAATTGATTAAGCAGCCGTTCAGCTTCCTGATAATTTAAGCGAGAGGTTTCATCCATCCTCCAAACAGGTTGCTGGGTCGAGTCGACATTGCCCAACGCCCCTTGACGATTGGAGGCTGGAGCGATCGCAGGTTGCCCCACATTGATTTGGGCGCTTACAGCAGGGAGGCGAGTGCCAATTCCTGTCATAAGCGCCAGCAGCAGAATATTACTGGATAAGAAAACAGTCAAACGCTGATTCATGAATTGGGGTTCTGGTAGCCTCAGTCCGACCTTACTGGGGATCCGACCTTACTGGGGATTTGTAGGGAAGATGCATCCTGCTAAATAAAGTTGAGACGAACCTGTGAAGATTGTACTCGTAACCGCACAAAATTTCGCTTTCAATATTTAGCTCTTCTGCTCTGACAGCCATGCTTCTGCTTTCTGGCTAATTTGCTGCTGTTCTGATATGGGTATTTTATCCAGGTTCTTCAAAATGAAACTCATGCGCCCCTGAGAGGTCAGGCGATCGCGATGCCGTGCTAAGAAATCCCAGTAAAAGAAATTAAAGGGACAAGCGCGATCGCCCGTTCTTTCCTTGTAGTTGTAGCAACATCCCTTACAGTAATCACTCATTTTATTAATGTAATTAGCAGAAGCAGCATAGGGTTTAGATGCCAAAATTCCGCCATCTGCAAACTGTCCCATGCCAATAACGTTCGTTTGCATCACCCAATCATAGGCATCAATAAAGGCTGAATGAAACCAGTTTTCGATTGCCTGAGGCACAACTCCAGCAATTAGGGCAAAGTTACTCAGCACCATCAGCCGCTGAATGTGATGCCCGTATGCCATTGATTCCACCTGCTTCAAAGTCTGATGAAGACAGTTCATGTCTGTCTTGTCAGCATCCCAGTAAAATTCAGGCAAGGGTTGAGTGTGGTTAAACCAGTTAAGCTGAGAGTAGTCTTCGGCGACGTAGTGATACAGCCCATGCATGTACTCTCGCCAGCCTAGTATTTGCCGAATAAAGCCTTCAACGCTGTTGATGCCAAGACTTTTGTCATAAAATGCTTGCTCTGCTGCTCGAATCACCTCCAGAGGTTGCAGTAAGCCCAAGTTTAGGTAAGCAGACAACATCGCGTGCCAGAGAGTTTCTTCTCCGGTCATCATGGCATCTTGATAGGTGCCAAACCTGGGTAAGCGGGTTTGGATGAAGTGAGCTAAGACTTGCTGGGCTTGCGATCGCGTTACACCCCAGCGAAATGGCTCAATTTCTCCATAGGTGGAAAAGCTGCCGTGCTTTACTTCGTGTATCACACTCTGAGTCAGGTCATCTGGCTCAAACCAAAGTGCTTCAGGGGTTTCCAACCCTGTCTTAGGCGGCTGCCGATTTTCTTTATCAAAATTCCACTGCCCGCCAACGGGCTGCCTACCCTCCATTAATATTTGAAATCGCTGCCGCCCTTCTCGATAGAAATACTCCATTACCAGGCTTTTGCGCCCTCCTGTCCATTGCCGAAATTCAGCGGTTGTCCAGAGAAAACGGTTATTGGCAGTCAGGATAATCTCACAGGGCAAATCGAGAGACTGAATGAGTTCGGCGAAAGGGCGATCGCTGGGTTCCATCACCCGCAGTTGTGTAATGCCTTCTGCTCTAACCCAGTCTTGCAGGGGTTGTTCAAAAGCTTCTGCCGTCTTGTAAGTTACTCTGCTGCCCTCATGTCGCAGTTCTTGAGCAAAATGCCGCATTGCCGACCATACCAGAACTAGCTTCTGCTGATGATAAGGGCGCTCCCGGACATGTTGCCATGACTCAATCAAAATGATGGGAGTTTGGCTTAAAGAGTTTGGGCAGCCCTGAATAGCTGATTGTCCCATCCAAAGCTGATCCCCTAGAATCCAAATGCCAGTTGTCATGGTGATTATGCCTTGAGAAAAACCGTAGCGCAGCTTGACGGCGATCGCTCTGCTCTACTGAACCACAGCTATGCCAAAAATGTAAGAGCTTCTTCTTTATTTACTCCAGGAAGTAAGGTAAGCCTTGACTCTACGTATAAATTCTTAAGTCTACGTATAAACTACATCTAAGCTCTATCGGTTCATGAAGATATTTCTATCCAACTAGACGCTCTAGATTGAAAGGGCGATCGCTCCTCTACAATCTTAAAAACCTTCTAATGGTTGGAGCGCAACGCTTTGTCAAAAGTATAGTTTACCTCTAGGCATTAAATCTCTAGGCATAAATTGGGTGTAAAAAATCAATATTTGCCTCAGTAAGCTCTCAGTGCTACCATGCAACAGTAAGAATTAAACATCTTCATGAATTTTTTATAAGTTCATCAAGAATCGTCAGGATCAGTCAAAATTTCATTGAATGAGTGGCTTTAGAGAGTTGTCAAAAGCGATCGGGCGAGTCTTCTAAGGCTTCTATTTAGAATAAGGTTCTAAATCCCGGTTGCATCTCGGTCTATTTATCGCAGAGGATCGGCTGAAGTCAATAAGCTTAAATTTCTTCCTCAGAGAACTTAGAGAAGCTATTCAAAACGACAGGGTGTTACTTTTCTTAATCTCTTTCTAAAATAGTTACCCATAATCGTAAATTTTTAGCCTTGATTTCAGACTCTTGTCTATTGCTATCTATGAGATGTACCCCTCAAAATATGAAGCAAGTATCTGTCATCATTCCGCTTTACGGCGTTGAGAAGTACGTTTCTGCAACTGTACAATCTGTTCTAGCCCAAACCCACGAAAACTTTGAGCTAATTTTGGTTGATGACGGTTCGCCCGATCGCAGCGTCGAAATTTGCCGTCGATTCACTGATCCTCGCGTCAAGATTTTACGGCAAGAAAACCAAGGACCCGCCGCTGCCCGCAACTTCGGCATTCGCCATGCTAAAGGCGACTACATCGCGTTTCTAGACGGGGATGATCTCTGGCTCCCCGATAAACTGATGAAGCATATTGAGCATCTAGAAAATAGCCCAGAGGTCGGCGTTAGCTTCTGCCGCTCGGCGTTGATTGATGAAGCAGGTGAACTGCTTGGCATTTATCAACTCTCTAACCTCGAAGACATTACCCTACTCGATTTACTTTGTCGTACTCCCATTGGCAACGGCTCGGTGCCTGTCATGCGTCGAGAATTGTTTGATGCGATCGAGTTCGACAGTCCCTTTGAGGCAGATCCCTCTTACTTCAACCCCGATCGCCGCCTCCACCCTTCTGAAGATGTAGAATGCTGGGTGCGCATTGCCCTGACGACCCACTGGCAAATCGCTGGCATTCCTGAAGCATTAACTTTGTATCGGGTCAACTCTAATGGATGTTCTGCCAAACTTTTGAAAAAGCTAAGCTCTTGGGAGCAAATGCTAGAGCAGGTTCATACCTATGCGGCTCAGCAAATTAAACCCTGCAAAGCAGCAGCGATGGCTTATCAATATCGCCACTTGGCGCGGCGGGCAGTCACGTTGAGAGATGGAGCGATCGCCCTAGACCTGGGTTTTCGGGCAATTGCCGCCTATCCTCAAATTCTCATTGAGCAACCTCGGCGCACCTTACTCACCCTAGCAGCAGCGGCTCTAGTACAAATCTTGCCCCTCAACTTCTATCGCCAGTTTGAAGCTCAAGCCCTCAAAATTGCGGGTGCCTCACAAAAACAGCAAATTTCTAAAGAGGCGTTCTAGCGATCGTTCTGCCCCGATGAGATAGGTACTGAGCCATCCTATCCCGTAAAATAATGAGGTCAACGACATGACTTCAATCTATGACTCATTCCACTGACATTACGACCCTTGCCCGCTGGATGGCATCGGATTTTAGCAACCAAGAGCAAGCGTTTGAAAACCCGCCATTTTTCGCTCACATTCGCGTTTGTATGCGCCCTTTGCCGCTGGAGTTGTTAGGAGGGGTGAGTTTGTTTTTAGAACAAGCCTATGATTACGAGCTTAATCATCCCTACCGGATGCGGATTTTGAAGCTAGTCGTCGTTGGCGACCCTAGCAGTAACGGCGAAGCAGCGCGCATTATTATTGAAAACTACACGGTCAAAAAAGAGGAAACCTACTACGGTTCATCTCGTGATATTTCTCGCCTACAAGCGCTAACGCCTGACCAAATTGAAAAAATGCCTGGTTGCGATATGTTGGTGGAATGGACAGGCAGCAGCTTTAAGGGCGTTGTAGAGCCGGGTAAAGCCTGTATGGTATTTCGCAAAGGGCAAGAGACTTATCTAGATAACGAATTTGAAATTACTGAGACAACCTTCATGAGCATGGATCGGGGACGCGATCCAAAAACCGATGAAGTGGTTTGGGGTTCAGTGGCAGGCCCTTTCCAGTTTTCTCGGTGGGCAAGTTTTGCCGATGAAGTGAAAGTCTAAAGAAGTGAAGCTTTAAAACGGAGAGGGGGGGATTCGAACCCCCGTTGAGTTACCCCAAACCTGATTTCGAGTCAAGCGCATTCAACCACTCTGCCACCTCTCCGTCAGCTATTGTACTCCATGAGGAGAAAGATACTTTAGCTAAATAAAGAAACCTCTCTAAGCCCGAGAGACGCGATACGCACAACGCCGATCGCCCGCCAAAATATGCTCTACTCGCTCTACAGTTACCTCTTTGCCCAAAACCGCCCGAAAAACCTCCAATTCTGCCCCACATAGCTTCTGACAAGTCTGCGCCGCCGCATAGATAGGGCAATGGTTTTCGACCAATAACAAATCGCCCTCAGGCAATTCAATGACTTCTGCCATATAGCCTTCCTGCGTTCGCAACTGAGCGATCGCCCAGACTCTCTGTTGCCACGTTGCAGTTTCTGCCACTTTTGCCCGATAGGTTTGCACCTGCCGCTGGCTGCGCTCTGCCACCAACCGATCTAGCCCAGCATCGCCAAAAACACTTTCTACACTTTTCAGCAAATCAACCATTAAGTCGGCATGGCTATTGGGAAAGCGATCGCCCGCTTGCTTTGTCAGTTGCCATAGCTTCACCGGACGACCCAACGGTCGCCGTTCCTCCTCATAGGTCACCCAGCGTTCGGCTTGCAAAGTTTGCAGATGTTGACGAATTGCCATAGGCGAGACCTGTACCTGTTCAGCAATCGCTGTAGCCGTCTGCGCGCCCTGCATTTTGAGCAAATGCAAAATCCGATCTTTAACTTTTTGTTTCGCATCCTCTATCAATTCTTACTGTTCCTGCTGCGTTGCTGCATTAAAATTCTGTGGCGCTAAAACTGATATCGTTTGTCCCTTAGCCAAATTGCTGTTGGAACTGCATTTCCGCCTACTCCTACTTTAGCCTCAACTACAAATGCTGGCTTAGAAGATTCTCCCTGTGCCTGATTAATTTGATTAATTTGCTGATTAATGTCATCTCGCTGATCTTCAGGAATAAAGTAAATCTCCAGCCCATAGCGGATGCGCCCTTGGCGATCGCTCCCGCGCAACGCCACTTGATTAGTAGGTAAATTATTAGGACGCTGGCTAGCAACTGCCACCGCCTTCCAAGCTTGCGGCGGACGACTGCTGGGATTAGCCGGAGCTTGTAAAACTACATAAAACTCGTTACTAACTGCATCACCACTTAACGGGTCACGTTTTGGTTGCTTCGCCTCAACGTTTTGCCATCCTGGTAATTTTGCCAGGTTTTGCACATTAGAAATATCATAGGCAAGCGTCACAGAATAACCCTGAAGGAGGCTGTACGGATCAACGGGAGCGGTTTGCAATACGAGCGATCGCCCATTCATTTGCGTGTAGAATGCCTGCGCCGGAACCGCCAAAATTAGAACAATTTGAAGTGCCAAAACGATCCAAAACCGTAAACTTAATGAGTTGCGCATGGCTTACTCCTCCGGAGCAATTCTAAGGATACGGACGTAGCGTTCAAACCAAAGCCCAATGACAATTACGCCAACGCCACAGAGCAGGAATACGACAGACTTGAGCAGCAACGCAGTTTCGTATTCCAACAAGCGGCTGAGAATTTGTAGCGTTACCAGCGTTAGTCCGCTCCAAAAAATGCGGCGTTGCCCGTCGGCTAAGCCATCTCGCATGAATGCTACAGCCAGGAGAAACAACAGAACGTTAGACAGAAATGTGGCGATCGCGACAATTGGGGCAACATGCCAATGCCAAAAAGTCATGGCGGCAATCACTCCCAAGAAACCTAGCATCATGCCATCACTTTGGCTCAACCCCCACCTGTCTGTACGCCGGGGACGCGCCAGATAAAGCCATTGCACCACCGTCAGACTCACAAAAAAGAGCAGGTTAGCATCCCACCATAATGACCATCCCTCCGTCATCAGACGATCTACTTGGGCTGGACGAGAGGTCAGATCTAGATTATGTTCCCAAGCGTAATGAAAGGATGAACTGTAAGTCAGTACCGTCAGGAACAGCAGTGATAAACCTTGGGCGATCGGGCGAAAATACTGCGTTTCTAAATCAACCTCTGACTGCGGAGTAAAGCGTGCAAAGAACCGTTGCCAGAGCCTATCGTCATAGCTCCAAAGAATCGCAGGCGGCAGTGTGAAGATCAAGACCCACCCAACTCCTATGGAATTAAAGTGAAAAGCTGTTTCACTAAACCGAGAAAGCGTTCCTTCCAACGCCGAGAGAAACGCGATCGCCCCCAACCCAAACACCCATTTTGAGCGACACCAATAAGCCAAAGGAACAAATGATAATCCTGCAATCAACGGCATGTAATGCATAACCCAACGCACCGTATCAGAAGGTGAATTATTCCAGTCCCAACCCGACACCCCAATCCAATAGCCAATCCCTGTCAGCAAAATTGCCAGCATCCCTAAAGAAGTCAATCGCAATCCATACGCCATTCCCAACACCGCCAAGCCCCAAATAATGCATAGGTCAGCGCTAGAGCCATTAATGTGAAACATCTGCCCCATCAGCGCCAGGTTTGCCCCCAAAATGAGTGCCCCTAACAGCAATAATCCTTGCCCTAACCGCTGTCGCCCGCTTTCCTGGCGATCGGGCAAAGGCGGCTGGTTCCAAAGGTAAAAGCCCGTCACATTTACGCCCACAAACAACAGCAGCAGCAGTAATAGCTTTAATTCACGCGGAATAGCCTGCCAGTTCGCTGCAACAAACGTGATTACTCCCAGCCCCAAAAGAACGCTACCAATTCCCAAAACGACCGTAACGAAGCGATCGCGCGCCATTCCATCCAACTGGGCGAACTCATACCGCTCTGCTAATTGCCGAGCCTGTTCTGCACTAATTATTCCTTGCGATCGCCACCGTTCAACCTCATCCCGCAACTGCTCCCGAAACTTATCTGAAGCCATCTTGACCTCCCCTCAGGGAACTGTTTTTAAACTATGGTGTCTTATGCTGGCAAAACTTTCAGACAAGAAATGTGACAGATCCCAAAGCGGCGATCTGACTTTTATCTCTATCCCTCTTGACCATTAAATCTTGCTCAGAACGTAGAGAAGCCAGAACAGAATAATGATGAAGTTTCTAGAGAATCTTGAATGCGTTGAAACAAAACTGTAGAAAGTGACGTTACCGTACTAAGGAACCAAAAACATCTGTTAGAAATTCTCAAGGCAGCCAGTGCGATGCTGCTAATCTAAGGTATCTCTCGCCAAGAATCTATCGATATTTAAAAAATTGCTATGAGAAAGTTAGAGCGCAGCAATACTAATAAACCTAATTCAGAGCAGATTAAGGCTCATAACCAAGGTCGCATCCAGGCGGAGAACGATCGCTTAAACCAACAGCACAATCAGCTTTGGCAGCAGATCGAAGAAAAAGATGTTGAAACCTTGAGGCTTCAGCAAGAGGTGGAACAGACCTCAGCTTTAGTCCGCCAAGAACAGCAAGAGAAAAAAGGAATTCTCCATAAGTTAATGGAAGCGATCGCTTCTAAAAAGGACGCGATCGCCTCTCGAAACTCGATGCGCGGCAGATTGGGCAACATGACAGCCCAACGCAACAAAGCCCAAGAGCAACTCAAACTCACAATGGACAAACTGGTAGAAGCCAATCAACAAGTCAGCGCCATCCAGCAAGAGTACGACCAAGACATGGAAGAAATGGCAAAGGCATACCAAGAAATGAGTCCAACCCAGCGCAGCAGCTTGTCACCCAAGCTAAAACATCTTCTAGATCAAGTCGCAAAAGATTATGAGGAATAAAGCCATGAGAACCAGAGCAGAACGAAATCGAGGGTTTGAATCGGTTAAACAAAACTTATTTGATGCTGGAGTTGCGGTTCTAAACGCAGCCGAAGCTCAGGAGCAATTATTTGATGCCTCGGTTAAGGCTTTAGCAGAGGCAGTCGGTATTGAGACAGAAGAGTCTCCTAAGGTTTTAGCAGAGGCGATCGGGGTTGAGGCAGAAGATTCTACTGAAATTGAGTCCAATACAGACAGCCCATCTAAGCATTCCATCGTTGAGAAACTGATGGTGCAACGGCAAAAAGCTGAAGCTGCCGGAGACTTTGATAGTTATATTGATGCCGAACAAAAGCTACAAACTCTGGATGAACTGGAGGTTGTGAGGTTAGAGCGAGAGGCGCGGAAGTTAGAGGCACAGATCAGGATTGAAAATGCTCAGAAGCAACTGAGCTTCCTTTCCCAAGCTCCACCTTCCTTTACTCCTAAGCCTATCTCTACACCCAAAACGCCAGAGGTTTGGACTGAAGGAAAACTGAAGGAAAAATTTAAGATGCTCGACAACGTGCGCAAAGAATTCAGCGTAAAAGCAAAAACTTGGAAAGAAGCAGTTGCTCTAGTCAATCAAAGAGAAAATTGAAGGCAGGATTGAGATCCTGATCATCCAACTGAAAAACAGCGGATTGTTGAAGGCTATTTCCGCAATGTGCCTTCAATGCTTATGATGATCTTCATGTCCCTGATTTTCTGCTGATACCAATGCCAAAATTTGCTAACACTCGCGCATGGGAACAGGCTGAACTGCTGATGCAGCCTACCTTTATCCGCGTGATTGATAACATCGGCAAGCAGCTCGAAACTTCCCATTGGAAAGGCACTTACCAAGAAGTCCAGATGTGGGCAGATGGTATTTCAGAAGCCACTAAAACCCAAGTGCTAGAGCTACGGCAACAGCTTGAAACTTCTGCTCCCGAAGACTTAGAAGAGATTCAAGAAGCCTTAGTTCGTCTCCCTAGCCCCCATCCTGGCTATCTGCTTTGCTTACAGTACCAGGGTCGCCAAATTACTGTAGATATTTGGCAACTCTGCTACCAAATTTGTTTTCGCAACTATAGCCCTGTCCTCAATGCCATGGACACGGATTTGATCGTCGAAATCGATACCACCCTAATTGATGAGACAGGCGATGTCGATTGGCAAAAGCTGGATGTTAAAACAAAGCAGTTGATTGGGCAAATCTTTAACAGTTTTTCCGGTGCAACCGCAACCGAAGAACCCTGAGAAAAGCTGCTCTTGGCGAAGATGCCTATCGCAGATGCTGTCGCAGTTTATAGAATTTGCTGCTCAAGCGTACCCAATTTGTTAGGGCGATCGCTTGCCCTGTTAGGGTTCGTTTTTCTGCTTGTGGCTGTACCAAAGGGGGCTGCATCTGGGGCATTTTGTACCGGCTTAACGCAAAGCTGGCCCCGTCAAACATCGAAACCATCACAAACGCAGTCATCAATAGGTAACTAATTTTCATATATGCCTAACAACGTTCTTGCCTAAGAATCTTGACTGAAGATGCTCTATCTCATTCATATCGGTTATCTCACTCTCTTTCATGCAAACTGTTCCACTGCCCCATGCGGCACATCGATCACGCTTGTAAGCCAGTAAAATGAACATACCTACCTTTTTTAAGCACCTATGACTCAGCCATTACAAGACCTCCAAGCAGAAGCAGGTGCAATCTTCATAAACAACATACCCGCTCATTTTGGTAATGATGCCGCAGTTATGGAGCAAATTACAGTTGGCAAAGTGGGTCTATGCGATCGCACCCATTGGGGCAGAATTCAAATGACTGGGGACGATCGCCTCCGCTTTCTCCATAATCAAACCACCAACGACTTTAATATTCTCAAGTCAGGTCAAGGCTGCGACACTGTATTTGTTACTTCCACAGGACGCACGATTGATCTTGCCACCGCCTACGTCACTGAAGATGCGGTTCTGCTCCTCGTATCACCCGGCTACAATCAGCGATTGATGGAATGGATGGATCGCTTTATCTTCTTTGCTGACAAGGTGGAGCTACAAGATATTACAGAATCGACCGTTGCTTTTAGCTTGCTAGGAGAGGGGCTGACGGACGCATTGGGCATGGGAGCGATCGCCCAGCAGCCTTATGCCAGTCATCAACTCATGGCGATCGGTGGGGTGGAAGTCCGAGTGGCAGTCGGCAGCGGTCTAACCACTCCTGGCTACACCCTCATTGCTGCTGTCAATGATGCTGCCCAACTCTGGCAAACCCTTGCAGCAGCAGGCGCACAGCCCTTTGGCACTCAAGCCTGGGAGGAACTCCGCATTCAGCAAGGTCGCCCCGCCGCTGGGCAAGAACTTACCGACGCTGTAAACCCTTTGGAAGCTGGCTTGTGGCAAACGATTTCCCTTAGCAAGGGCTGCTACATTGGTCAGGAAACGATCGCCCGGCTCCACTCCTATCGGGGCGTTAAACAACAGCTTTGGGGCATCAAAATGAACGCCGCTGCCGAAGTTGATAGCTCCATCACAGAGGGTGAAGAAAAAATTGGCAAACTCACAAGCTGCACCCAAACCGCCACCGGACACTTTGGACTGGCATACATCCGCACCAAAGCTGTCACACCTGGACTTAAAGTGACCATTGGCGCAGTTGAAGGCGAACTCGTAGCAGTGCCATTCGTCACTCATGAGTACCCTTAACTCGCCCGTCTGGCGCTTTATTCCGTGCCTTGAAGCACCAGGGAATATTCAAATGGCGCTAGATCTGTGGCTATTTAACCAGCACTGTTTAGGCTTGCATCCTCCCACACTAAGGTTCTACACCTGGTCACCTGTCGCTATTTCCCTGGGCTATCACCAGTCAAAATTTCCTAACTTCTGGCAGCAGTTGAGTTGGAATAACCAGCCTATTGAGATTATCCGTCGTCCGAGTGGCGGACGCGCAGTTCTTCATCAAGACGACTTAACTTATGCAGTAATTGCATCGGGGTTCGCGGCAAGTCGGGCAGAGGCTTACCGCGAGATTTGTCAGTTCTTGATTGAAGGATGGCGATCGCTCTCTATCTCGCTGGAATATGGTCAAGCTAAGCGCGGCTACATCCATAACCCTAACTGTTTTGGCACTGCCACAGCCGCCGATCTAATGACTTCTAACAATAGTAAGTTCATCGGGAGCGCCCAGCTTCGCCGCAATTCAGCCATTTTGCAGCATGGCTCTATGCGCCTTAACCCTGATCCTACACTTTTTCAACAAGTCTTTGAGCAACCTCTTGAACCTGTTCTCGACCTAAAAATTCCGACTCAAACTATCATCAATGTGCTCACAGCTTCAGCCTCTCAATGTTTTAGAATTCAATTAATTAATCAACCTTTATCTAATGAAGAATGGCACGAAGTCAACGCCTTAGCGCTACGCTCATGCCATTCTAATCGAACTTAAAGATGCACCCTAATCAAGCATAAAGTCTCTAGATAAACAAGAAGTCAGCCGCGTTGATCAGAGCCTTATTAACACCCTTTAAGGTTGCAATATCTTGATCGCCCACACTAATAATAGTGCTGCCATTCTTTTGAGAAATATCTAGATCGCTAAAGTCAACTTTGCCCAGAACTACGATGCGATCGAAGCTATTTTTGAAGTCCTTAATGATGTCGTTACCACCATTGATTTCAACCACAAAGCGATCGTTTCCAGCTCCACCAATTAACTCATCAATGCCTTTCCCACCGATAAGCGTATCATTACCTTTACCACCATCCAAAGTATCATCACCAAAAAGACCAGCGAGAACATCATTACCCACTAAACCTCTGAGTAAATCGCCACCGCCACCACCGTTTAGCAGGTCATCGCCCACTTGCCCTAGCAACTTGTCAACACCATCTCCGCCGCGCATGAAATCGTTGCTTGCCAAACCTTTCAGCACTGTTCCGGCAATCCCGCCAACACCGCCAAACAGCAAATTATTCACAACAAAGTCTTGCAAAAGACCCGAGCTACCCAAAGAATTTAGCACAGAGCCAATGCCACCGAGCAAATCAACATTGCCGGAATTGTCGACTGCATCAAAAGCGTCAATGACTTCGATAAAATCATCAACTTTTACACCAGTAAACATGGGGAATGCAGTATCACTCAGTCCTCTAAATAAGCTGCCCAGCTTAATCCCTTGCAATAAATCAACGTTGCCCACATCACTGAACAACTTATCGACCTTAAAATCTTTTCCAGTGACGTTGCTGAAAAAGCTGCTAACGCCTCTAAAGAAATCACCGAAGTCAATTTTATCCAGCTTGATGTTGCTAAAGTTAACTTTGCTAAGTCCGTTGAAGAAATCGCCTAAATCTGAATTTCCTACAACTTTGTTGCTATTAGTGCTCAGTCCAAAAATGTCACCTAAGTCCAACTGCCCAAAGGCTTTTTTATTGTTTAGGTCTGTGATCAAATCTTTAATATCAAGAGCCAAGCTAGAGCTAGATGCCATAATTTAATTCCTCAACTTCTCAAGTAACCGAGTTTTCTTTCGCAACGAGGTGCTGTTATTCCAAGTAAGACAGAAGGATCAAAGAATACGTTCCCGAAAGTATCCAGTTTTATGAGTGACACGCTTTTTCCGGAACATAAACAGCAGACATCCTGCCTTTAAGCCAAATAATTAGACTTAAAAAACCATCCACTTTTCCAACCGACCTTAAGGACTACGCTTGCAGGGACACTTTCTTACCGGGACACTTTACAGAAGAGACAATAGGCAACAGGGGCATCAGTCTTCGACTCGCCGCAGCGTCGGCAGCACATACCCCCCTAAGCCAATTAAAACTAGAGTCATAGAGGTCAGAATATATAGAAGTGAAATGCCTGCTCCTGCACCCGTCCCGACAATGGCGTGAAATAAGGAAGTAAGCCTGTTGTTTTGTTGTAAAGCGGGTTCAAATACACGATCGGCGAGCGGCCCAGCAATTAATAGGGCGATCGCACTGACACTCTGCACCACGAGCGCGTTTGCCGCAAACACTCGCCCCTGAATTTCTGGCGCAATTTTTTCCATCCAGATCGCGGTTTCCGAACTGCCCAACAGTGGAAAGTTTAAAGATGAGCAGAACTGAGCCGGAATCCAAACTAGCGGAACTTGCCCGAAACCAAAGACTGTTTTACTTAAACCCGCCCCCATAAACCCAGCCAGCATTCCGTGAATTCGTCGTTTGGTTCCACCCCAGGCGCTGAGAATAATTGCGCCAGTCACACCTCCAATTCCGGCGGCTGAAGCAACGCTTGCCAAAACTTGAGCACTGCCATTCGTGCGAGCCAGAATCATCGGGTCGTATACGGCTTCACCCAGGTCATGAGCAAACCAGAAGAGAGTGGTAATGATTAACAGAGAGCGCAAGCCAGGCTGGGTAAACACATAGCGAATGCCAAAAGTCAGCTTTTGCGTAATGGTTTCTGAATCTGTTTCTGGATTTGGCTGCGGCTGAGGAATATGAACGAGGAGGAGGGTGGCGATCGCCATTCCAAAGGTGACCAAATCAATCAGCAATATCCCCAAAAAACCAACGAATGGATACAGAACTCCAGCCAGGGCAGGGGCAACGATCGCAGACCCGTAATGAATCGCAGAATCCATGCTGTTGGCACGAGTGTAATGCTGCTTGGGTACAATAAGAGTAATGGAGGTAGAGTAGGCTAAGCTCTGAATTTGTCCGAATCCTCCGCTGATGGCTGCTAGAAGGTACAAATGCCAGATTTGCAGACTATCGGCAAGATAAAGTAATCCGATAACCAGGGTTGAGAGAGCGGCGATCGCATCGCCTAACATCATTAAGTGCTTGCGATTGTAGCGATCGACAATAAGTCCAGCAACGAGTGAAATGGGGATGCGGGGAAGCTGTGAAAAGAAGCCCACCAGAGCTAGAGCCGTTGCTGATTTAGTGAGATGCCATGCCCAGAGGATGAGGGCAAATTCGGTCATATAGCTGCCAATCGTAGATACTAATTGACCAAACCAGACAATGGTGAATGTACGCACAGATAAACTTTCTAATTCTCAATGTTGAAGTATTCGTGATTCGTTAGATTCGATGGAGCAATTGTGACTCATTAGCGTGCCGAGACTGATTTGGTATTCAGCAGCATCTCCCGAACCTGCGCAATAACTAGCTCGGCAGCGATCGCTCCCTGAATCCGGCTCCACAGATGATAATCGACAAAATAGACTTGATCGTTCTGATAGGCTGGAAGCGATCGTAAAACGGAATTGCCTTCCCATACCGATTTCACCTGGTCAACTTGGCTGTCTCCACTTGCCATCACAATGATCAAATCAGGTCTAAGTTGGGGCAGCGTTTCCAGGGAGATTACAATTTCTCCATTTGTTTCGCTTAACTCATTCGGAACTAAAAGTTCAAAGCCTAGATCTTCTAAAATTGCTCCTGCAAATGTTTTATGATTAAAAATACCAACATCATCTAACCCGGTCATTGACAACAGTAAAACGTTTTGGCGACCCGTTTGTATTAATTCATTTTTTGTAGAAATTACGTTTCTATTGTATGCGTCGATCGCCTGCTGAGCTTGCGTTTCCCGATCGAGAATTTGTCCTAAAAGCAGTAAGCTATCCTGCCATTGCTTGGGAGAAGTCCAGTCGTCAATTGGGATCAGCGTCGGTGCCAGTTGAGAAAAGTTTTTGTATTGTGATTCGTCTAAATACCCGCTAAGAATTAGATCAGGTTTTAGCCCTAGCATGGTTTCTAGAGACGGAGTTTGCCATGTACCTACATGAGTGGGTGAAGAACGCAGGCGATCGCCCAAATACTTTACGCCGTTGACCGATTGCCCTAATTTGGGGTTGCCCACTAAAGCGCGGCTGTCTTCAGAGTAGCCAATGGGTTGAATGTTTAGAGAGAGCAGTAAATCCAGGGCATGGGGATCAAGTGCAATGATGCGCTGAGGTTGTTCACATAGCTCAGTTTTTCCCCAGGCATGGTTCACGACTTTGCAAGCCGGATCGGTATTGCTAGCTTGAACGGACAAAGACGATGTCGGTTGATTAGTTTCAGGAATTTGAAAATGACAGGCAGAGAGTGTAGAGAATAGGAGAACGAGGAGCGATCGCCAACGAATTAAAGCGGGTGAGTTCATAAAGAAACATCAAGTAGGTTGACCGTCATTCACCAGATATTTAACTAAATCATCAATAACCGCGTCCGCAGCCAGAGGATTTCCGCCTCTCCAGGTTGGGTAATTGACGGGGTATACTTGATTCTGCTGAACGGCTCTCAGGTTCTTCCACAAAGGGTTCTGCTTTAGTTCTGCTAATTTCTGAATGGATTTTTCACCGTCTGTTGCAACAAACAGAATGTCTCCATCAATATCAATTAGCCGTTCTTCTGAAAGCAGCGTAATTCCTCCTTCAATCGGAACGGCTTGACTAGGCGGGCGACGTATCCCGGCATCGGCTAGAATGCCACCGTTAAATGAATTCTTCAAGTCAATGTCGATCGTGCCGCAGCAGATATGAACAAAAGAAACTTCTGAATCTTGAAGCCGATTTCCTAAAGATGTTTTTAGAGAGGCAATTCGCTGGTTATACTCTGCCCACACTTGCTTGGCTTCCTCATTTTTGTTTAGTACCTTAGCAACGAAATTGAAGTGGTTTCGCCAAGACGGATATCCCTCCCAGTTATCTACAACAGTTGGTGCAATTTTAGAAAGTTGATTGTAGGTCGCTTCACTAGAATATTTGGTGCCAATGATTAGGTCGGGCTTCAATGCCAATATTTTTTCGAGATTGGGCTGCCCTTCCTTGCCAAGACTCTGAATTGATTCCAGATGTTTTGCCAAATAGGGAGGCGGATCGTCAAAGTAGACAATTGAAGCGATCGGCTTAACGCCCAGTGCCATTGCATCACCCAGCGTTGGAATGCCCAAGACAATGACTCGCTGAGGTCGATTAGGGACACAGGTTTCCCCTAGAGCGTGCTGAATCATTCGACAGTCACCCTCAGAGGGAGAAGGAGCGACTTGAGCCGATCGCCCGCTACAGGCTGAGACAACGCTCAATGCCAGGACGAATAGCAGAATAAGTCTCAGCCAGCGTAAGATATTTGTCATGGCGTACACAGTATTGCTTGCCTCATCAAAACTCTACAGAGAAATTTGCCAATACGGTAAGCGGAGCCTGAGGCGTAATAAAAAATCCCTGCGTGTTGTAGTATTCAACGTTGAACAAATTCTTGATGTTCACAGCAGCTTGCCAGTTATCCCGTCGGTAGGAGAGACGGGCATCGGTGCGGAAATAGGAAGGTATCGTGACCCCTATGTTGGGGAGCCCTGCTTCGCGTTCATCGACGTACACCAGCCCTAAGCCAAATCCTAACCCCTGTAGACTACCGCTTTGAATTTCGTAGGTAGTCCATAGGCTAGCCGTGTGTTCTGGAATCCCGGCTAAGCGATCGTCCACTGGAATTGTGTTATCTTCGCTGACAAAGGCATCGGTGTAGGCATAGGTGGCAATCACATTCCAATCCGGCAAAATCTCGCCTGTCACATCCAGTTCAACACCGCGGCTGGTTTGCTCCCCAGTTTGGATGCTGAAGTCCGGGTCTTCAGGATCAGTCGTCGAAACGTTTTGGCGAGTAATGTTATAGAGTGCAAGGTTCGCAGAAAGGCGATCGTCAAAAAACTCTTGCTTTAAACCCAGTTCAAACTGCTGTGCCCGTTCCGGGTCAAAAGCATCTCCGGTGCGGGTTCTGCCGCCAAAGATATTAGGGGTAAACGCATTTGCCCAGTTGAAGTACAGCGAGGTATCCTCACCGGGTTGATAAACAATTCCCAATCGCGGCGAAAACCTGGTAGCCGATTCCTCGTTGTTGGTTGAGTTGTTCAGTGTGTCCCGGTAGTAGGAATCGTTAAAGTCCAGCCGTCCTCCAGCCAGCACAATTAAGTTGGGCGTGAGATAAATCAAGTCCTGTACGTAAACGCCTATATTCCGGGTTCCATATTCCTCCGCAAAACTGGGAGAATAATCTCCGGGTTTATCGCCGTATTCTGGGTCGAAGATGTCGATCGATCCCAGCGAAGCCCTAAAGAAATCGTAGGCAAAATTGAAGCGAGCGTATTCAACCCCGAACAGCAGGTTATGTTCAACCGAACCCGTGTTGAATTCACCAATAATCTCAGTTTGCAGAGAGAAGTTTTCCTGTAGCTCATCCGATCGCTGTGCTCCACGCTGTAATGTCCGACCATCTTCATCGGTAAAAGGGTCAGAGAAGTTCGTAAGAACAGCGGCTTCTGTATTTCCCTCTACTACGAGTCCACCAAATCCTTGCCGAATTTTCCACTGATCGTTAAATTCATGTTCAAAGTTGTAGCCGAAGTAATAGGACTCAAACTGTGCCCGGTTTAGATCGGGTTCAAACAGAAAGCGATCGCGCGGCAATCCTAAAAAGATTTCACCAGGCGGAAAACCGCGATCGAATACATAGTCATAGTTCTGATATTCAAATTCAGTCGTTAAGGTGGTTCGCGGGCCAATATTCCAGGTCAGCACCGGGGCAACAAAAATGCTCTCTCGCTCGTTAAAATCTCGGAAACTGTCGGCGTTGGTGTAGGCAACGTTGAGTCGATATAAAAGGCTGCCGTTTTCGGTCAGAGGGCCTGTGAAGTCGAGGGTGGGTTTGTAAAACTCGTAGCTTCCAACCGTAACACCAACCTCATAGCGGGGTTCAGGGAGAGGGCGTTCTGTAACCGTGTTAACCGCTCCTGTAAGGTTAAATCCTCCTCCATACAAGACGGAAGCTGGCCCTCTAAGAAATTCAACCCGCTCAATATTGGCAGGATCGCGCGGACTGATAAACGTGAAGTCTCGAAATCCATTGCGAAAGCTTTCCCCAGCATTGAAGCCCCGAATGTAGTAGTCATTTGATGGCAGCCCACCGTAGCCTGAAAAGGGTTCTACGCCCGGAACGTTGTCCGCCAGTTCGGTTAGATTTACGATCTGACGATCTTCAATCACCTGACGAGGAATGACCTGAAGTGTCAGAGGAACATCGCGTAAAGGAGCTTCAATTCGGGTTCCAGTGGTTGCGGTTGAGGGATTGTAGCCTTCGTCCTGCTCTCCCGTGACGACCACTTGAATTGCTTCTGTATCTGTCGCTCCGGCTGTTTCTGCTGCGTCTGCTGCGTCTGCTGCGTCTGCTGCGCCCGATTCCACGCTGAGAACTAAATTCTGGGCATCGGCTCTCACTGAGGCGATCGGCGGAGCTTCTACCCCGGTAATAGCGACTCGAACACCAGTCCCACGCGAGGTAACTGTGACTAGCGCGATTCCATCTACAGGATTAGCGGCTTGAAACTCAGCACCGTTGGGCAATACCAACTCCGCATTGGGGATATCTGCAATCAGCGCATTGCCGACCACAGAGGTATTCACGTCAGGCACTTGAGCGGTTGCTGTTTCCAGCAGAATTTCAAACCCTGCATCGGTGGAATTAATTCGCACCCCTGTAATTTGCACCCTCGATTGGGCTAACCATTCCTCTACCGTGCTAGCCGGACGGTCTGGTTCGCTGAGACGATCGATCGCTTCTTCTGGAGTAACGTTTGTTGAATTAGACTGCTGCGACTGACTGGCAATTGTTTCATCCGCTGCGATCGCCGATAAATCCTGTGCCCGTACAGGCTGAATTCCAGCGGCAGCAAGAACAATAAAGCATCGATAGACGAATTTCCACGACGCAAAACAAACTCCCTTCTGAAATGATCTCGTCTTACCATTATCCTGTGAACCCATTGCCATCACTCCTCACACAGCTTCTGCTAGCATACAGCCTACCGACTATCTACTAGATGAAAATTAATCTCAATAGGGAGAGATTAGAGGATTCAGGGGACAAGATTTTGTCGGAACGGGATCTTTTTTTGTCCGATCCGGATCTTTTGCAGTTCAGGAGCCTGTGCGGTAGGCGATCGGCGTAATTCCATATCGCCGCTTGAAGGCATGACAAAATCGGCTCTGGCTAGCGTACCCGACTACGTGGGCGATCGCCCCGATGCTTAATTGCCGTTCGGTTAGGAGATGTTTTGCTTGCTCCATGCGGCAGGCTTGTAAATAGCCAAAGACAGTCGTGCCAAAGATCTGACGAAATCCGTATTTCAGCTTATAGTCATTGATTCCCGCCTGTCGGGCTAAATCCATCAGCGAGGGTGGATTTTGGATATCGTGGATTAAGATATTTCTGGCGCAGTGAACCCGCTCTACATCATCGGCATGAAGGATGCGAGAGCGGGTGGAGTGCTTGGGTTGTTCTGCCCATTGATGCAGTTGTAAGGTTAGCAATTCTAGTGCTTTGCCTTCCAAAAAAATACGCTTTGTAATTCCCCGATACGGGCAGTTGATGATTTGCTGGAGTGCTGCCTGCATCGCCAGAGTTAACGCTCCGATAGAACAGTGAAAACGTTGAAGCGGTTTGTCTTCAAAGAATTGTTTGAGTTCGCCTGGAAGAACGTCAAAATCAACGCCAAATGAACGCAAATAACTTAAGTCACAGCAAATTTTGACCATCTGAAGGCGTTGATTCGCTGGGCACTGCTCGATTTCTTGCAGATCTGGGAGAAAAAACAGATAACTCTGACCTGCTTTTTCCTCGTACTCGCTTTTGACCTCCTTAACGTTAGGAGTGAGCACCTGATAGTTTCCAGACAAACAAAACTTGGAAACTATCGGCATCGACTCATCATGATTTATCAGAGTGCTGAGAGACTGGTGGTAATCCTCATCCATGAACTCCAGCCAGAATCCTGGACGCAATTCTACCTCCCAAAAATAATCCTGGCTATAGCGATGCTTGCATCTGCCGAGGCGATCGAACCCGCCCTCTCCATAGACAATTTCTCCGTTGCCCGCTGCAATACTTTCTTCCCACTGCTGCCAATAGGTTTCATCGGCGATCGTTTCTGTCATACACAGATCCATAGAAACTGCTTTGCTTTAGGGCTTGCGTTTGGTTCATGGTTCTTTTCCAGCTTTACTTTATCTTACGCTGGGTAGGGAGTATTTCTTATGCAGACGTGTTTTAACAGTTGAGCTTTAACATTGGGCAAAGTAGCAAATCCCGACATAGAATAATGCGTGACTAGGACTAACTTTTTCCCTCAAGTCTCCTGAACTGCCCGACTCAAAAAAGTCTAAGAACCTGGGCAAGTTAGATTGCTTGGAGCAAGTTAAATTGTATCTACAGGCTTAACCCCTCCTGCATCCCGGCATGACTCCCCAACCTCCCCCTCCTCCGTCCAATCAGCCGCCCAATCAGCCGCCCAATCAGCCGCCCAGGACGATTCTAGGGGCAATTACTCAGGCTGTGCGAACGGTTCAAGCTAAAGTCAATTTCTCGCAGCTCGTCCTTAAGCCTAATGCCAAAGTGCCAGAGCTATGGGTGCAAGATGCTGATGCAGAAAAAGCCGAAATTTATCCGTTGCTCGGCGAACACTACTTGCTAGGACGAAGTTCTAAGTCTTGCGATATTGTGGTGCGCAATCCAGTTGTGAGCCAAGTCCATATTTCCCTCACACGCGACAAGCGCCAGGGCGAGTCATCTTTTGTCTTGAAAGATGAAAAATCTACTAATGGCGTTTATCGGGGCAAACGGCGACTGGCAAAACTAGCGCTGCGTCATGGCGATGTTCTGACTCTGGGCCCACCAGAACTTGCAGCGGCTGTCCGGGTTCAGTTCCACAATCCACCCCCCTGGTACATCAAAACCCTGAGATACGGGCTATACGGCTTTACAGGGCTAACGGCACTGACTGCGCTTTATATTGGCTACGAATGGCAGAAATTCTCTGTTAAACCTTTACCTGTCTCTGTTCAAGGCCCTATCGTGGTTTACTCAGGCGACGGTGTAACGCCTTTGCGCCCCATTGAAAACCGCACCCACGTCGAGAAAAAACAACTCTCCGAATATTCTTCTTATCTGCCCAAAGCGGTGATTGCTTCGGAAGATATTCGTTACAACTGGCACTTTGGCGTTGACCCGCTGGGCATTTTGCGAGCTTTAGTAACTAACCTGCGCGAGGGTGAAATTCGGGAAGGTGGCAGTACCGTTACTCAACAGCTAGCCCGTAGCATTTTCAGAGACTATGTAGGCACTGATGATTCATCGGGGCGGAAGCTACGGGAAGCGATCGCCGCTCTTAAACTAGAAGCCTTCTACAGCAAAGATTTCTTAATGCTGACGTACCTCAATCGTGTCTATTTAGGCAATAGCCTTTATGGTTTTGAAGATGCGTCCCAATTCTACTTTGGCAAGTCTGCTAAGGAATTGACTCTTTCAGAAGCAGCAACCCTAGTCGGCATTTTACCTGCACCCAACCGCTTTAACCCGGTGCAAGACTATGATGCAGCGGTACAGTACCGCGATCGCGTCATTAATAACATGGCGCAACAAGGCTCGATTAGTTTAGAAGAAGCACAACGGGCAAGGCGATCGCGCATCGATATTAATCCCGCTGCCATTCAAGAGCTACAAAGTACGATCGCTCCTTACTTCTATAGCAATATCTTCACCGAACTCGAAACCCTCCTCGGCACCCAACTGGCACAAGAAGGTAACTTCATTGTTGAAAGTAGCCTTGATGCCAAAATTCAAGCCCAAGCCGAAGCCTCTCTTCGGAATGGGGTGAACACATTTGGCGGTTCAGGCGGCTTTTCCCAAGGCGCGGTGGTCACCCTTAATGCCAGCACAGGCGCAGTACTTGCCATGGTCGGCGGCGTTGATTACAAAGAGAGCCAGTTCAATCGTGCCACTCAAGCCTTCAGGCAACCCGGATCAACATTCAAAGTCTTTGCCTACACCACCGCTTTGGAACAAGGCATTTCTCCTGGTAGCGCCTACTCCTGCGCTCCCCTAGACTGGGGCGGACAAACCTATGAGGGTTGTCGCTCTGGCGGCGGTAGCCTGGATATGTACAGCGGTATGGCGACCTCCGAAAACGCGATCGCCCTTCGCATTGCCCAAGCAGTTGGACTCGGCAACGTTGAACGAACTGCCCAGCGGATGGGCATTACTGCCAAGCTTAACCCTGTTCCTGGAATGATTTTAGGGCAAAGCGAAGTTACGCCCCTAGAACTGACCAGCGCGTTCGGCGTTCTTGCGAATCAGGGCGTTCGCAATCCTGCCCACTCCATTAACCGCATCCTTGATGGCAGCGAATGCACCGACATCAACGATCGCAACACCTGCCGCCTGATCTATGACTACACCAAAGATGCCAAAGCCAACGTTTCCATTCTTGATCCCCAGATCGCAGGCACCATGACCTCAATGCTCCAAGGCGTTGTAGAATCGGGCACTGGACGCGCCGCCGCTTTAGGTCTGGGCGAGGCTGGCAAAACAGGAACCACCAATGACAATGTCGATCTATGGTTTGTTGGCTATATCCCTAGTCAAACCTTAGTTACCGGAATTTGGTTGGGAAATGATGACAATACGCCCACTGGGGGCAGTAGTGGAGATGCTGCGCGAATATGGGGAGATTACATGGGAAAGATCGTTCGTTAGTCTGGCTTTCATTCGTTTTAACAATTTTTAATTGGCAGTATTAAAAAAGAGAAAGACGTTCCAAAACTTGAAAAATATGTTAGCTGCTTGCTGCGTTTTTTAGGCAAATCGGATATGATTGCGTACAAATCAGCAGTGGTGAGTATCAGCGGAGTAATTCGTTCCTCGAAACTTGTCCTTAAGCTGTGTCCTGTATTTCAAATGGTTTGGAGAGGATCGTGACTATTTACGTTGGCAACCTGTCTTTTCAGGCTACCGAAGACGATTTGAAGGAAGTTTTTGCAGAGTACGGCGAAGTCAGTCGAGTTAGCCTACCGACAGACCGAGAGACAGGCAGAAAACGCGGTTTTGCATTTGTAGAAATGTCAAGCGAAGCCCAAGAAGATGCAGCGATCGCTGAGCTAGACGGCGCAGAGTGGCTGGGTCGAGAAATTAGAGTCAATAAGGCAAAGCCCCGCGAAGAAAGTGGCGGTGGCAACCGCAGAAGCGGCAGTTTTTCCAGAGAAAGAGAATAAGCTAGGAAATTAGGATCGTCTCCTGCGCAAAGCTTTTAGAGACTTCTGATGATGTACCGCCAGTGGCAGTTCAAGAGTCTTTCAAGTTCTTGAACTGCTTTTAGGCTTTCCGGTTTACGATCAGAAGCATCTTATTCTTGAGACTGGAGCCATAAATGTCTCGATCGCGCCTTCTGACCCTCATTGTCGGCATCATCCTGACCTTAGGCTTGATGATTTGGCTGATCGACTCACTGTCGCGCATCTATGTCAGCGTTGCGACTGCTTCTCCCCTATTGGCAAATGCCCTGTTTGGCTTGCTACTATTGTTGGTTCTAGCCTTGCTGGGCGCGATCACCTACTATTTCTCCCTATTCCTTCGCCCCAAACGACAGCGTTCTATTCCCAAAGCTCCGGTAGAAAAGACCGAAGCAGCAACGGTAAATCTGCAAGCCATTCGGCAGCAAGTTGACCAAATTCAGGACGAAATTACTCGGCAAGCTTTATTAGAACGCACCCGCGAGATTGAGGAAAACTTATCTCGACGAGAGCTACGAGTTGTTGTATTTGGGACAGGCTCGGCAGGCAAAACCTCGATCGTGAATGCCATTATGGGTCGAATTGTAGGACAGGTTGGCGCGTCCATGGGCACCACCCTGATCGGAGAAGCCTATCAGTTTCGGCTGAAGGGCTTGAATCGGGAAGTTCAAATTACCGATACTCCAGGAATTTTAGAAGCAGGCATTGCCGGGACGGAGCGCGATCGCATAGCTCGACAACTGGCTGCCGAAGCCGACTTACTCCTCTTCGTGCTAGACAACGACCTGCGCCAATCGGAATATGATCCCCTCCGCACGCTGGTAGAAATTGGCAAGCGATCGCTGATCCTTTTCAACAAAACTGATCTTTACCCTCTAGATGAACAGGCGGCAATTTTAGAGCGACTTCAGCAACGAGTTAGAAGCTTTACTCAACCTGTCGATGTTGTCGCGATCGCTGCCCATCCCCAACCCGTTCGACTCGACAACGGTGATTTTTTTCAGCCCGAACCTAACATTGTGCCGCTCCTCCGCCGCATGGCAGCCGTTCTCCGAGCAGAAGGCGAAGACCTCGTGGCAGATAACATTTTGCTGCAATCTCAACGCTTGGGCGAAGAAACTCGACAGCTGATTGATGCCCAAAGGCTACGACAGGCAGAAAAAATTGTCGATCGTTACCAATGGATCGGTGCTGGAGTCGTATCCGCGACTCCGCCCGTCGTGGATCTTTTGGCAACCGCCGCAGTTAATGCCCAAATGGTCGTAGAGCTAGGACAAGTCTACGGCTGTGATATTAACTTAGAGCGCGGCAAAGAACTGGCTATTTCCTTAGCAAAAACTTTAGTGAGCTTAGGGATTGTGCGCGGGGCGATCGAAATTTTCTCCATTGCGCTCCAAACCAACGTCGGCACCTTTCTGGTGGGCAGGGCAATTCAAGGCGCAACTGCTGCCTACCTCATTCGGATTGCCGGAAAGAGCTTCATTGAGTACTTCCGCCGTGACCAAGAGTGGGGCGACGGCGGCATGAGCCAGGTCGTGCAAGAGCAGTTTCGGCTCAATCAACGGGATGAATTTGCCAAAGTCTTTGTCAAAGAGGCGATCGATCGTCTCAGATTTAGCCAGTAGTTGATTATATCTTCAGCAACGCCGCAGATAGTTTTGTATGGCTTTGTATAGGAGTCAGCCTTGAAAGCACTAGAAGGACTCTGACCGCGATAGAATCATAAAGCTCATACAACCGCTAGAGTTAAGTGAGCCGTTGCCTAACGATCGCGTGAACCGAGCAGTTTATTAATGCAGCCTTTGTCCCATGCATGACGTGCAGCCTATCTTGAATACGCCTTCAGAACTCTCCCAACCAGAGACTCCTCCCTTCATTAACGAGTTACTGACCCGTCTTAAGGCTGAGGCTGTCCGTAACCCGTTGCAATTGGTTCATGAGTTTGCGCAAGCTGGCGAATCAGGGTTAGACGCGCTTATGAAATTTCTTCTAGAGCGTCAATCTCAGCCCATGGGAGTTTTAGAGGGCACGACCTATCAAATTTTGGTCAAAGCCAATACGCAAAAAACTCAAGAGTTTCTGCAAACTCACTTTCCCCAGGGTGTGGTTCCCCTCAAGTCCAGCAAAGGGATCGATTATGCCCCGTTGCAAGCGCTTTTGGCTCAGCAAGATTTCCAAACTGCCGATCGCCTCACTCTTGAAAAAATGTGCGAACTGGCAGGTGCAGCGACTCAAAAGTGGTTTTATTTCACCGCCGTTCAAAGCTTTCCCATCGCTGATTTGCAAACTATCAATAGCCTTTGGTTGGTACATTCTGAGGGGAAGTTTGGTTTCTCGGTACAGCGCGAACTTTGGCTAGGGTTGGGAAAAGATTGGGAAAAGCTGTGGACGCAAATCGACTGGAAAAACGGCAATAATTGGACGCGCTATCCTCAAGGTTTTACCTGGGATTTGAGTGCGCCGCGAGGACATTTGCCCCTTTCTAATCAGCTTCGAGGCGTGCGAGTGATGGCGGCATTGTTGGCGCATCCTGCCTGGAGCAGCCCAATTTAACTCAAAATTGAACTAATCAACATCTCGCTGTTCGTCATCATCAGATTGGCAGTCAATGCTCTCAGCAGCTTGGTATCACTGGCGCTTGAATCATGGGCGATCGCCTTCCCCGAATTTTAATAACTCACAGACTCACATCGATCGGATTCCATCAATAGAAACGTATTTACCGACAAAACCCGGATGCTTTGAAAGGCTACATCCATATCCTCAGCAGTGAATGCACGAAGATTGATATCAAAGTCGTGGTTTTCACGCAAGCTCCGATGCTCATTGTTATCGCGGACAAACTGGTAAGGTTCCCACGTTACGATCGCATCGACATTATGGCTACTTGCACAGGCAAGACGAATAGCATTGCAGCGGTCAATCATGTGAAATTCTTCGGCGTGTTCCAGAATTGCCTCATCCACATGGCAAATTTTAATCACTTGCTGGATGCCAGCATACGCTGCCTGACAATCGCGATCGCTCCCAATGCCGTACAAGCTGGGCAACTCGACGGCCGAATCTCGATCGAACGATGACATGTATAACCCTACAGCCTGCTGAGCCAGTCGCCTGAGCAAGTCGCCATATAGCAGACATGACTTTGAATTCTGTGCCAATAAATTTTGAAGAACGTTTGCCGTAACTAAAACATTATCAAGTGCAAGTGTCGATGAGGGCATGGACAACACCCATAAAGAGTTGAGAAATACCGATTTACCGGGGTTACAGGGAGGGATGTCCTCTCTGACTCAACAATCCGACAATTCAAGACATTGCAGCATGATAAAAAGTCTTGAAATTGTCGCGTTTTTGGCAAGCATTCCTCCTATCGCTCCATAGTTTTGAAGACTAATCCTTGGCTTGAGCAATCAGCCGTTCCACCATTTGCTCAATTTGGGCAATATGAGTTTTCATCTCAAGATTAGTCTCATGCACTTTCTCTAATTGTGTCAAGCGCAATTCAAGTTCTGTTGTGTCAGGTGCGACTAGGCTTTGAGCCAAAAGTGCCTGAAGTGGAGTTAGAGCGCCAGATTGGGCAGGCTGCTTAGACAACTTTAAACTTTGAAGTTCTTCTTCCAAAGATGCAATTCGTTGGTTAACTCGAGCATGGACACGCTCTTCCTCATTCTGCTTGACTTCTCCCTGGCTATGCAACCCTTGGCGGAGCAATCGGCTTACTAACTCGGTAACGGAAATACCATCATGGTCAGACTGTGCTCTTAGGTCTTGCATTAGGTCATCTGGCAACCTGAAACTGACCAGTTTTTTATTGCTCATGTCACACTTAAACACTACAGAACACTACAAGTGATGTACATTTTTGCAGGAGTCTCAACGCACATCCGACCACTGTATATAAGATGATATACAAAGTCAATGCTGATTTTAATCTAGATTTAGTGTTTTATTTAACCAGTATTGTCAATCCTCTGCATTTCTCTGAATAGCTGGTGTTTTGTAAAAATAGCCATGCTTTGACAAAACTTCTAGAGGGCGATCGCTCTCTGGAAGCATATGCGCGTAGCTTACTTGTACTGCGAATGTATAAACGTATAATCAATTAATTGATTCTGTAATACGTATAACATACGTACTCTCCTGAGTTTCTCCATAAATGTATGTACAAAAGATTAATTATGTGATACAGTAATGCCCATACTTCCTGGAGTTTCTGTATGTCACATCCTCGTCGCCCAGATCACCAAAGCAGAATTGCCAAGTCTACGATTGCAGCCATCTTCACTCTATCCATTTCAAGCGCTTTTTTGGGAGTCAGCATTATCTCTTACACGGTCATGCGCTCTGGGGAAAATTTGGAGATTGAGCAAATACACATGCATAACCTCTCTACTGCACAGCAGCTTTGGGTTACGGGTAATTTCCTCGGTTGCATTGCCGAAGCTAATAAAATTCTTGATGGCTCTTCCTACACCAAGGCTCAATCTATTAAGAAAGACTGCGAAAAGGGTCTTGCTTGGAAAGAATTAAACCTTGTTCAGCAACTCAGGAGGGAAGGCAAACAGGAAGAGGCAATTAAGCGGGTTGCTCCGCTAGTCACGATCGATGCTGAAGCAAAAAAAATAATGGAAGAGATTGCATCTGGGCTTTTGAGGGCAGGTCAACTGCATTATCAAAAGCGATCGCCCGATTACTACAACCATGCTATCTACCCAATCTTTGCAATTCCTTCAGTCAGCGACTCCTACAACACAGCCCAAACTTTGCTTAAACAATGGCATCAGGAATACCACAATAACAGCGAACATATTCTGGCTGCTGAAGCGGCTTTAGCTCAGGAAAATGTTTCTCAAACGCAACAAGCTTTGCAACAAGTGACGACTCATCCCTATTGGCAAGACCAAGCCGCAGCCATTCGCCAAGAAATGGAGATTTTAGTGATTTACCAGACCGCAGAAACGTTCATGGAGCGCCGGGAATGGGAAAATGCGATCGCTGAAGCCACCAAGCTACCGAATACTCCACCTTGGGCAGAACGCAGATCTAATCTGATTAGTCGAGCCGAGGCGACCATACAACGGAAAGAAATCTGCAAAACAGCGACTTTGGGACTTTGGCAAAAGTGCTATTTGTAGTACGTCCTGGGTGCAGATTCCTAAGGTTCCATTCCTTGCCCTGCCAGCCATCCCGTTGTCCAGGCACTCTGAAAATTGAATCCGCCTGTAACTCCGTCAATGTCCAATATTTCTCCTGCAAAATGTAGCCCTGGACTAAGGCGGCTTTCCATCGTTTTGAAATCTACATCTTTAAGACGAACGCCTCCACAAGTGACAAATTCGTCTTTAAATGCGCCTTTGCCCTGAACCTTGTAGCTGCCTTGAGTGAGTTCTAAAACCAGTTGCGTCAAGTCTTTTTTAGGTAAGTCTGCCCAGCGGGTTTCGGCGGCGATGCTGGCACGGGTTAGCAAGTATTGCCAGAGCCGACGGGAAAGGGGGGGAAATGGACAATATGTGGCGATCGCCTTCTTGCCTTCCCTCTCTTTTACTACCCCCAACTTTTGCCGCACGCTCTCTAAGCCTTCTTCCGGCAACCAGTTTACCTGAATCTCTGCTCGATACTGCTGCTCCTGCAAGATCCTGGCTCCCCATGCCGATAACTTCAGCACCGCAGGGCCACTCATGCCCCAATGAGTAATTAAAAGCGCACCCGTCTGCTCTAAGGGCTTTTGGGTTGAGACTAAGAGCCGCACTTGGGCAGTTTCTACGGCTACTCCTGCCAATTCTCGAAGCTGTGGGTCTGGAATTGTGAACGTAAACAATGAGGGGACAGGCAGTTCAACAGTATGTCCTAAAGCTTGAGCAAAGCGATACCCTTGAGGACTGCTGCCTGTGCTAAGGAGTAGACGACGGCAAAGCAGAACTTCTCCCGATTTTAGCTCTAGCTCAAATCCTTGGGGTGAGCGTGGTGATCTCTGCGAAGCAGCCCGCACCACGCTCACTACCGCAGACTTCGTGAGTACCTCAACCCCTGCTTGCCGAGCCGACTGCATCAAGCAATTTACAATCGTCTCGGAGTCATCAGTACTGGGAAACATGCGCCCATCTACTTCTGTCTTCAACTTCACGCCCCGTTGCTGAAACCAAGCTACCGTGTCTCGTGGCTGAAACCGACTGAATGCTCCGCGTAGCGCCCGTCCACCTCGCGGATAATGCTGTACCAGTAGTGCAGGATCAAAACAAGCGTGAGTTACATTGCAGCGCCCGCCGCCAGAGATTCTAACTTTGGCAAGAGGTTGGTGACTGGCTTCTAGCAAAAGCACACGGGCATAGGGATAAGCTTCTGCACAGGCGATCGCCCCAAAAAAACCAGCGGCTCCCCCGCCTACTACAATCTGTGAATAATCACGCATACGCTAGACTTCGCTAAGTTTCCCATGAATGAAATGTCAAGGCAGTTGCAAGGGAACAATAGCTGCGGATATCTCCCGTGCTCCTCAAAATATCCCTCAAAAACCATCCTACTCATCATCAGCGGAATCAAGGAATCTGAGTATGTCTCTCGAAACTCTCCAGCCAGCTAACCCTCGTGATGTCAACGTCTATGCGCCTTACTACCAAGGACGCAAGAAAAGCGCGTTGCCGCTCGCTATCAGCCTCTACCAAACTGGCAGTTTAGAGGGCATTCGCAGCATTGAAGGGGGAGAGAGCATCCCGTTTGTTGCCAGCTGGAGCATTTCTTCACTGCCCGCCGACTTAGTGCGCTGTCGGCTGCAATTTGATGGTAACGCCGATTTGAGCTATGAAGTGATGTTGGCAAACTTCGAGTTTGTAGATTTCCTAATTGATGTGTTATTTACCTTCAAAAGCGTCCGCATTGCCGACTTTTCTCAAACCTTTTACCGCAAGCTACTGCGGCTAGATGATTAGATTTTACTTTGCAGGCTCTTACGGAAGTAAAGCCTAAAAGATATGCCCTGTTTTACAATAAGCGGCACTGTATTATTCCAAAGTGTTCCCATTAGGTTCAATTTTTGTGGCAAATGCAAACTCTGTAACTTCAAGCCCTACAACGCCATATTCGGTCAGCATTTGGGAGGCGATCGCCATCTTTGCGGGAGCTATTTTTCTGATTTCTGTGGGCGTTGTGGGGCTAGGGCTGAAAACCCTAAATAATGCTTTTGATCCTAAACGCGCAGAGGCGATCGCTCAAAGCCTGATTGCCTACAAAATTCCGGGTGGCTCTGAAGGCACCTTCGGAACTAATCTAGGCGGCGCAAAAGTTGCCGTGGTCGCCTCTGCCCGCAAACTTCCTGGTTTACAGTCCCAAGTTCTACCCCCTCCAGAAATCGAACTTTTCATTGCCCGTATTCCTATCAACGAAGTGACTACCGAAGATGCTGAAGAAGAGCTTAACAACGAATTCTTTCCAGGATTTTCGTTCTCTTCTCAAGTTGAAGCGGCATTCAAACCCATTACGTCTCGCACTGAGAACCAAGCATTTTGTGGGGTTCTGACTCAGGTAACTATTCAAGAAGGATCTCTCGTTCTTTCTGAGCAAATGCCTATTCCGGCTGTGCAATATCAGGTCAGGGTTGTTAAAAATGCCGAACGTAACATAGCTGTCCTCTCAGCAGCAGGACAGAACGCCAAGGGAAATGCCGCCATGGTCTTTCGATCGCTTAAATGTAAGCCCTAGGCTGTAGATTTTGAAAGGCTCAAAGTTCTCTTACTGCTTCCACAATCTGCTGAGAAACAAATGGCAGAATTGCATCATTTGTACTGTGGGGCTTTCCTTCTGTAAAAACCACGAGAAGGTAAGGGCGTTGCTCAGGAATTTCAATATAGGCAGCATCGTGGCGAACTTGGCTAGTCAGTCCAGCTTTTGACCAAAGCTGGGCATTGGCAGGAACTCCGCCTCCTAAAAATCCAGTAACTTGGTTTTCGGGGTTAGCTGCTAAATCTCTGGGCTCTAGGCTGCGCTTCATGAGTCCCATCATGATCTGCGATCGCTTTGCCGAAACTGCCACTCCACCCATGATGCTATGCAACAGCTTTGCCGTGGCATCGGTCGTTAACAGGTTTTGGTTTTCCCGCCCCTTGCCCAGAAATGCCTGCTCTCGACCATACGCGCCATCACACCAAGTCTTATGGTTAACGTTGATGCCCTCTAACTCCACCCAGCCTAAAGACTGAAAATAGCGATTGATAATATTTCGTTGAGTCTTCCAACTTTCAAAGGGTTCACTAGGTAATTCGGGACCGCTGGTTGTTCCAGTCAGCATATCTATGACTAAACTCGTCGCATCATTGCTGGAATCGACAATCATGTCGCGCACTGCTCGTTCCAGTTCGGCTGACGACGAAAGCATCGCTTTTTCTAGCCATTCATGAACTGCGACAAGATAGAACAACTTAACCACGCTAGCCGGATAAATCCGTTCTACGCCCCGGTACGTAAAACCCCGTACTGAGTGCTGCCAAAACTCTTGAGGTGTGAGCGCTCCACCTGTGTTGACGGGTACAGGGGCATCGTATACCAACCAAGTTAGGGCAATTTGAGTACGTGCTAAGGCTGGGAATTGTGCCCAAGTTGCCGATAAAATGCGATCGCCCCAGTGCTCTAATTGTTGATCTCGCCGGAAAAAAGCCATAAACCGAACCCTGAAGGTATTAAAACACTCTAGATAAAATAATAAGTTAACTAATTATGGTCACCCTGCCCCAACTTCAAGCTGCCTTTGATACAGGTCATCCTCTCGAATATGAGTGTTTAGCAAATCTTAATCTCTATGATTCGCCTGAACTTCAGAGTCTTGCTACTCAGGCGATCGCTGGACGACAACTGCGCTTGCATCCATTACCCCCTGAACAAGCCAGAAAAATTCAAGGGCAAGCCATCCAAGTTTGCTTGTGCGAAGACGATTATCCGGGCTGGCTACCGTTAGAAGATATTGATTTGATCGAAGTCGCAGAAGCAGCGTATCAGCCAACGCCAACGCTTTCAGCATCCGAAATTCAAGCTCGCATCCCCCAAATTATTGCCTACACTCAGGCTGCTATGTCTCAGCCCAATTTCTATCTTTGGGGCGGTACTGTAGGCGCAAACTACGACTGTTCAGGGTTGATTCAAGCTGCATTTATGGTCAATGGCATTTGGTTGCCCAGAGATGCGTATCAGCAAGAAGATTTTGTCCAAAAGGTTACTCTTGAGATGATTCAGCCAGGAGACTTAATTTTTTTTGGAACACCTCTAAAAGCAACCCACGTTGCCCTTCACGTCGGCGAAAGGTGCTACATTCACAGTTCAGGAAAAGCTCAGGGGCGAAACGGCATTGGCATTGATGTTTTGTCGGCTCAAGGTGATGAAGTGAGCCGAGCCTATTACCAACAGTTTCGGAGTGTAGGGCGGGTTGTTGAGTGCTATTTGCCCAGAAACGTTCCTGCTTAAAAAAGAGTTGAGCTTTAAAGTCAGAAAGAGTGCCGACGACTGACCGTGTTTCGTCTCGGCACTCTGACTGGTTCGCTCCTCACACCCCTCAACATTAGCACATCTTCCTGAGGTATGTCGTATTTTTGCCACCCTTGTTACATCAATGTGTCGATAGCTGCAAAAATTTATAGTTCTGGGGGAGCCAGAATGCCAAGACCGTCTTCTAAAAGGAGGTGTAGAAGCGATCGCACTAGATCTACTATCCCTAGCCGTACCTGAGCCAGTGCTAGGTTATTCACCTCAACCTTATTGAAAATAAGACAATCGGCGTAAAAACGGTGAAAGGCTTGACTCAATTTACTCAGTTGCTTTAGCGTCCTTTGTGGGTCAGAAAAACTACTGATTAAAGAAATCTCATCTAAGTTTTGGCAGATTTGCCTAATTAATTGATGCTCAGATGAATGATGGCATCGAAGTAATGCGGCTTCTCCTAACCAAGGTACTGGCTCGACAATGCTCTGCCCCCTAGGGAAAGCCGCTAGTTGGATCAAGCCTTGCTGCATTCCCATCCGCAGCAGTGAGCAACATCGGGCATGGGCATGTTGAGCTAGTAAAACATCCGTAGAATTACGGAATAGGTCTTTATTATACGTAATTCCACTTAAGGGAGAGAGAGTAACAGTGGAATCACGCAGATGAATTCGAGAAGTTTCGTCCCAGTTATTTATCTCATAAGATGAATCTTTTAAATTCTGAAAGAAATAAATCAGAATTTCTAACCATTTAGCTAATCCTTGATCCGAGAGTTTGAGAGTAATCCAACCTGTCGAATTCGTATCAAATGAAAAGCTTTTCCAAACTGATCGAAGCGGAGAAGGTAGCTCTTCAAAATTTCTTAAATTGGAAGCCTGAAGCAGGCTTTCTGTAAGCTTCTGAGCTATTTCTGTAGCAGGTTGACCCCAGGATTTTTCTAAAAGGAAAGCGATCGCAGATACGTAGGAAATTTGAGTCTGATTTATAGCAAGCTTTACCGGGATTTCACGAGCAAGAACAATTCGCGACTGCGCAGAGCGAATTGACTCTAGTACAAGGTTTCTAGGCAAATCGAGGTGCTGATTCTGTGCTTGAATGTTAATAGACTCGTGTAGCCGATGCTTCACGAAGAGTTGTAGTCCAGGATAACTTGAAGAAAAGATGTTTAAACTCACAGAAACACCACTTTGAATCTCCTAGAAACTACTGATTTTAGAGTGATCTACTGAGGGGAAATGAATATTTGTTTGAAGGTAAAGTAAAGACAAAGGGAGTCAAAATAAAAAAGACGTTAGGAAATTGCCATTACGTAGATGTTTCCGTAGTTTCTCTCTACTCTATAAAAAAAATACAAAGCTAAACTTGTCTTATCCCTAATGAATTGCTCCGAGCATAGGGGTTAAGCCGAGCTTATCGCAAACAGTATCTCTCACCCTCAGTTCAGAATTTCCCCGTCTCAACTGACTTCTATGGCTCCCTTCTTATGTATTCAGTATCATCTCAACCTGAGAATTCTCGCCCTTTTCTAACCTGGCAACGGATTTTAGATTGGGCACAGGAACATTACCGCTGTCGCACTTTTAACAAAGATGAGCGAATTCCCGCCCGTGCTGGTTTGCTTTATCTCGTTCAAAGAGGCTCTGTTCGTCTCGTTGGAGAGGCACAAGTTACGGCTAATACCAGTAGTTCTCGCGTTCCTCGGATTAATTCAGAAGAAGCTTTTTTAGGCTTTGTTGGCGCTGGTCAACCCTTTGAAATTGTGGCGCAGTCGCCCTTCAATCTTCAAAGCTTTGCCCATGTTGACCAAACTTCAGTGATCTGGCTCTACTGGCACGATTTAGACAATTGGCCTCATTTTCGTCGGGAAGTGTTGGATGCGTTTCGCTACCAACATCAGCGTAAGCTCCTGTGGCTGAGCACGTTAGGTCAACGGCGAACGATCGATCGCCTCCTTGGATTTCTCACTCTTTTGATTGAAGAATTCGGTGAGCCTTGTGAGGCAGGGTACTGTCTACCTTGGACGTTGACTCATGCTCAGATTGGGAGTGCGATCGGTTCGACCCGCGTAACGGTAACTCGCTTAATGGGTAAGCTCCGTCAGCGAGGGCTGATCCGTACATACGGAGATAACTTGCTCTGCTTACCTGCCGAATCAGTTGTGCCACAACGCCCGCAGCAGCAATAGGTTTTACAATAGAGGACTTAAATCTGGACTTTGAATGTTGATGCCCCTGCATGAATATCCAAAGTCCAAATTGTTTTTTGGAATAGTTGTCAGGAGAGTCAGGTTTAACCTGTACTTAGGTGTTCTCAGTGATCCTACGGTGCCGGTACAAAATCGTAGCCGTAGCCCGATCGCCCTCCAGCTTGAATGACAACAAGCTGCATTGGCTGATTCCGATCGCCCGATGGTAAAAACTTGACTGTACCCGTTGCGCCTTGGAACGAGAAACCGGGTCGGGCAATGGTTTGCAAGACGGCTTGGCGATCGCCGCCACTCTTTAACCCCTCCACTAGCGTCATCGCTGCATCGTATGCCATTGCCGTTCGCCAGTTCACATCACCCCCCCAAAGCTGCCGCGACTCCTGGGCAAAAGGCGCGTTAGGATTCGACAATAAAATCCACGGAACCGCCACAACCATACCCGCTGCCGATTCACCCGTTTGCAACACCTTGGGAGTATATAAACTGTCTCCCCCCAAAACTTGCAGCCGCTGCCGGTTCGCCGCAATCACCTCTAGCGCTGGAGTGAGCGTGGCGGTGTTGGCTGCCAGTACTAACACCTGTGCGCCCTGCTGGAGAGCTTGCTCGACGGACTCAGCCGCTCTAAATGCTGGACTTGCCAAGTCATATTCAGCCGCGATCGCCCCCCCGTCGCTAGTCAATGCTGTCGTAAATTCTTCTTTAAGAGACTTGCTGTAAGAGCTTGCAGAATTGTAATAAACTGCCGCATTTTGCTTTTGCAGGGTGTTGAGCATATAGCGCGAAAGTGCTGATGCCGTAAAGCGATCGCTGGGTACTGTCCGGTATACTGCATTCCCCAGACTCGAAATTTGTACCGAGGTACTGGTCGGTGAAATCATCACCAGTCCTCCTTTTTGATAAATCGCTCCGGCGGCTAGAGTGGCATCACTGCCAAAATGCCCAATCACACCTAACACTGAAGCATCCTGAACTAACGCTGTTGCGACCTCCTTAGACGTGTTAGGGTCATTATCATCGTTAACAATCAGCACCTTTAACGGTGTGCCGTTGATGCCGCCCGCCTGATTCACTTGGGACTGGGCTTGAGCCACCCCCCGCAAGATTTCCAATGCTGGGTTGATAGATTCAGTGGCAGGAACAGAAACCGCAATGGTATAAGCCGTCTGAGCGCCAATTTTGGCATTGTTCAGGTAAATCAAAGATTCTGGGTCATTGCGATCGCTTTGCAAGGCAGCTTGGAAAGAGGCAATCGCCCCTGACCAGTTCTGAGCCGCGATCGCCGCCACTCCATTTTTCTTATCAGTCGAAGCTCCCTCTACTACGAGCAGCTTCTCGCCTAAACTCAGGCGATCTTTCAGAGATAAAGAATTATTAGGATCAGAGTTAGCGTTAGGCGCTTGGGCGGGATTAGTAGGCAGGGGTTGCCCTGCTCCGAAGCGATTGGCAAACCACCATAACCCGCCTCCAATTAAAGCTAAGGTAACCAACAGAGACAAAATGAGCGCAGGAGTATCGTTTTTCTGAGACATGGAAGGTTCAGGAGCAACAGAATCATACAAGCTCAGATTAGCGCCTAAAACAACCGAGAGAGCAGATTGTAAATTAGACGAAATACCGTTGCCACTGCCACTGATATTAATGCTGAAAATACGGACACCAGTAAAATCACCGCAGTTGGCGTTCCTATACCTCCTAATGTGCCCAAAATCCCGCTTAAGAAAGGAACAAATAGGACTAATGCCAGCGTAATTGCAGCAATAATCATCAAATCAACCTTCTCAATCCAGCGCCGCGATTGGGCAAACACCATGACTCCCAAAACTCCTGCTAAAACTAGCCAAAAGCTAGGATTAAAGGCAGTTCCAAAGAGGCTGGCAAGGGCGATCGCCAACAGTCCTCCCTCAAACCCCGTAAACGCAGCGCCACCCAAAATTTCTAACGTTGAAAAAGAACGGCGTTTACCTAAGGCAGCAGGCGCAGGCGCGATCGGGGCAGGAGGCAGTGTTGAAGCTGATGGCGCTGGAGGCAGTGGCGCTGGAGGTGATTTAGGCGCGATCGCGGCAGGAGCCGGAATAGGTGCAGGGGCAGGCTTAGGTGCGATCGGGGCAGGAGAATTTGTTGGCTTCAGTGCAGCAACTACATCATCTGCTGATTGAAATCGCTGACTGGGAGTGGGCAGCAGCATTCGGTCAAATACTTTGGCGAGGCGATCGCTAACTTTTACTTCGGATTGCCATTTCCAGCTATTGCTGTAGGCATCGTAAAGTTCGCTAGGGTCTTTTGCCGTCAGTAACATCAGGCAAGTCACTGCCAACGCATATAAATCAGTGGCTGGATAGACCATACTGCCCTGCATCTGCTCTGGCGGTGCAAACCCCATTGAGTAAATACCTGTAGAGGCTCTCCCGGCTTGTCCTGCCAGCGGAGCCGTTGTGACCTGCTTGACTGCTCCAAAATCGAGTAGGTAAAATCGCCCATCCCGCCGACGCATAATGTTTGAGGGCTTAATATCTCGGTGAATGGAGCCGTTCTCGTGGACAAACTTCAGCACCTTAAGGATTTCTTCTAGCAGTTCAGTCACACCTGACTCAGAAAACTTACCCTTTTGAGCCAGTTCTTCTTCCATATTCTGCCCGTCAATGAACTCTTGGACGAGGTAAAAAAAGCGATCGGGCTTACTAGCATTGCGGTTCGGCACATCCAAGTCGAAAAAGGCCAAAAGATCAGGAATTTGGGGGTGGTTGCCCAGTTGCTCTAAAACCTGCCCTTCCCGCTCAAATAAGCTGTGTGCGAGTTGCAGTTGATCGGCAGATAAATCACCTGAAGGCTGGAATTGCTTGACTACGCATTGGCGCATGGCAGGCGTATAGCGATCGCGCGCTAAATACGCTGCTCCAAAGCCACCCCGACCCAATAGGCGCACAGGCAAGTACCGCCCCAATAGCATCAGCGGCATTCCACAAGTCGTACAAAACTTCTGCTGAATAGTTTTTAGGGTAGTTAAATCATCTAAATCCGCGAAATGATTAACAGGACGAGGACAACTAGGACGAGTGCAGCAAATTTCCATAGGAGTGCATACAGGCGAAGAGGAGAGCTTCAATTCAGTCCACCTAGCTCAAGATTGCACCTTCAGGTGCATCGCCTAACAGTGTATCGTCTAAGGAGTTGCGTGAAAATAAAACCCAGTGAGACGCATTGACTTTTAAGATAATCGCTAAATCCCCCATTCTGAGGCGACTTCCGAACCTTTCAAAGTCCACCAGAATGGGGGATTTAGGGGGCGATTCAAGGTGTTATTTAACTGCAACTCCTAAGTTGTTTCCAGCGTCAGGGGAGCCAGGGTTTCGAGCTTAGCACCGTTTTCTTCGGGCGGAGCAGGCTTATACGTTGCAAACTGGGGCAAAATCTCGGCGGTAAATGCTTCAGCTGCCTTAGACCGATAGCGATTAGGATTAACGATGACGGATAAAGTCCGGTTGACGACTACACCTTCAATTCGAGAGCGATGCAGCACACCCATCTGCAATTCCTTCTCAATGGCAGAAATAGAAACAAAGGCAGCGCCCAGCCCCGCTTGAACCGCATTCTTAATCGCTTCAATTGTGTTTAATTCCATCTCAATTTTCAGCCGTCGCGTGTCAATGCCACAGCGAGTTAACACTTGGTCAATCACCTTGCGAATAGTCGATTGAGAGTCCAGAGCAATGAACTGAAGTTTGTACAAATCGTCTTTTTCAATATGTCCTGCCCTTGCCAACGGATGAAACACAGGCAGAATCAGTGCCATTTCATCTTCGGCGTAGGGAATAATGTCGAGGGAGTCATGGAGTTCAGGCGGAATCTCGCCGCCAATAATTGCCAAATCAATTTGCCCGTTGGCAACGCTCCAGGCAGTGCGTCGAGTGGAGTGAACGTGAAGTTGTACGGCTACATCGGGATACTTTTGGCGAAACAGCCCAAGCATTCGGGGCAATAGATAGGTGCCTGTGGTTTGACTAGCGCCGACAATCAGCGTGCCGCCTTGCAGATTTTGTAAATCTTCGATCGCCCGACAGGTTTCTTGACAAAGGCTGAGAATGCGATCGCCATAACTGAGCAGGAGATGCCCGGCTTCTGTTAGCTGTGCCCGTCTACCACCTCGGTCAAACAGCGGGACATCAAGCTGTCGTTCCAGGTTTTGCACCTGGAGACTAACGGCTGGTTGAGACACGTAAAGACTATCAGCAGCCCGCTTAAAACTTCCTTCAGCGGCGATCGCCTTAAGAATGCGTAACTGATCCAAAGTAAAAGGAAGATCAGACATATCTAATTTAATCTGAAACGAAACGGAAGCCCGACAACAAAACAGATAAACGGTGCTTGACAGATCACAGCATGACCGACAACAGGCTGACTCAAACATCTTGCCCGATTGGAGGGAATCACTGATGACCTTATCACTTTACCTCCCTTGAGGCTTCTGACGAACTAACAGACATATTGATAAGGCTAATATTTACTTTTATTCAGGCATAGTACAAAATCAGCGGCTGAAGTTAGGGCAAGGAGCAGTCAATCGAATCCAGCAATTGTATCTGAAACTCTTAGTAGATTTGGTTTTTCCAAATTTTTCCTGTGCAGTTTTATGAAGCGCGATCGCTATACTTTTGCGGGTATTATCCGTACCTATGCCGTGACCTACGCAGTGGAGAGTTTTTAAGGCATCTCTATGAAGCAAGAAGCGATCCAAAATTTCTTGAACTTGCCGGGTCTGGGAGGAGTTGCCTTGTTAAATGGGCGATCGCGCCCGTATTTTCATGGATTCTGTCAGGCTCTTAACGATAATCAACGCAAAGCCCTTGCCCAAGGCATTCAGCAAGTAGTCGATACGACTCCTGCCGACTTTGAAAGTTTCGAGTTTTGCTTCAGCGATCATCAGATTCATGTCTATAAGCTTGACTATGGAGTGACGCTGTTAGTCGTTATGCATCCTAGCCAGGTTCAAGCCGACTACTATGTCCGGATTGAAGAGGTCAAAAACATTTTGAAAGCTGAGGAAGACCGAGCGATCGCCACCTTCCAAACCCTGGCTGCTCAGTCCATTCCCTCTAAGCCTGCCGCTCTCAGCCAAAGTCTTGTCACCTTCATCCAGCCGCCTAAGCCGACTATCAGCCTTAAAGAAGCCCTGACCGCAATTAATCATTTCAGTAAGCTTGCGGTTCAGTATCTGGGCACTATAGTAGTCACAAATTATTGGAAAACGAGCCGTCCTGAAGCAGACTGGATGCAGCTATTTCAGGTCGAGCGATCGGCTGAAGTAGTTTTTTTAGGGCAAGCTATCGCTGATTCTCTGGCGCTTACCCTAGAGCAACATGAGTTGCTGCAAACCTGGGTTTCTGCTTTTATCAAACGATGCTCTAAAGTCATTCGTGACTTTCCTAAAAGGGCTAGACAGATGCCCCTGAGCGATCGCCAAAAAACTATCCTGCCGCCTGAATAAACCTTGTCCTAAATATCCGTGGAGAATTTGACTGAATGGCTAAAACTGTCAGATTAGAACCGATCGCCCAAGACACTTCTGTTACAACTAACGACAACCTGCTGTCAGTTTTGCTCAACAAAGACCTAGACGTATTGCGAGAGTGCGGCGGACGCGGCATGTGCGCCACCTGCCATATTTATGTACGCGAGGGCATGGAAGGGCTTTCTCCTATTAACCGCCGCGAACAACGGACGCTGGAAGTCATTACCTCCTGCAAAACTAATTCGCGTCTCGCTTGCCAGGCCTGTGTCTTGAGCAATGGGGTGGTAGTGGAGTTGCCTGCGGGAATGTACATTAACTCCATTAAAGACATTGAGGATTTAATTGGGCGACGGGCTGAGCAAAACTTATTGCACTCGGTGACAGGACAAGTGTTAGTAGAACAAGGAAAATTGATCACGCGATCGATGCTCAAGCAAATTGAGACCACCACAAACTTTCAGTTCTCAGAGTTTTTTAACAAGAGTAACGATATCTAGGATAGAAAGCGACTCTTCTGGAATTATGGTGAAAACCGTAGGGCAGGCATCTTGCTTATCACCTAAAAATCAGAAGAGCCGAAACGCTAAAAAAGCAGGGTTTACTAGAAACCCCGCCCCATTAGGAATGATTCAATTTGCCTTAAGTCAGGGCTTCTAGATAATCTCTGACTCGGTTGCGCCGCTTAGGTTGGCGCAGCTTTTGCAATGCCTTTGCCTCAATTTGGCGAACTCGTTCGCGCGATAGGTCAAGAGCGCGTCCAATCTCGGCTAACGAGTAAGGCTGACCATCGCCCAAACCAAATCGCATTTTAATTACATCTTGCTCCCGGCTGGTCAGGTCGGTTAGAAGCTGCTGTAAGTCTCGGTGGAGTGCTTCCCGCATCAACATGTCTTCAGGGGAAATCCCATCAGTTTCTAATAGGTCGCCTAGCTCGGTGTCGCGATCTTTGCCGACTTTCGTTTCTAGGGAAACTGCACGAGGAACGCGTAGTAGCACCTCGCGGACTTGGGTAGCAGTCATGTCTAGCTCAACTGCAATATCTTCTAGGGTGGGCACTCTTCCCTTTTCTTGAGAAATTTTGCGCTGTGCCTTTTTAATTTTGTTTAACTTTTCAGTAATGTGAACGGGAAGGCGGATGGTGCGACTTTGCGTGGCGATCGCCCGGGTAATGCCCTGACGAATCCACCAGTAAGCATAGGTGCTGAACCGATAGCCTTTAGTAGGATCAAACTTTTCAACTGCTCGCTCTAAGCCCAAAGTTCCTTCTTGAATCAGGTCAAGGAGCTCTAAACCTCGGTTCTGATATTTTTTGGCAACAGAGACGACCAGACGCAGGTTAGCTTTGATCATGTGATCTTTGGCGCGAGTGCCTTCTGCTTTAATGCGGTCTAGCTCTTCAACTGCGACCTCGACAATTTCTGCCCAGCGGCGTTTGCCTGCTGCCAAAATGGGCTTAAGTTCAGTTACCGAAACGCCCCCTTCAGATGCCCAACGCTCCCAGGATGGGCGATGACCTAATGTGGAAGCAAGGCGATCGTGTGCCTCGATAAGCTGAACATATTGCTTGATTTGCGGATCACCTTCAGCAGCAACGTTGCGGCGCTCGACTAGACCCATGTAACGCTGAACATTTTGTGCTTCAGAAACTTCTTCGTCTCTGCCCAGAAGGTGGACGCGACCAATTTCTTGAAGATAAAGACGCACAAGATCGGTGGTGCGGCGACCTGCGTTTTTGTTCAGACCTGCCGAGTCAGAATACTCAAGTTCGAGACTGACCACATCTTGCTCAAGCTGGTCAACATCAGGTTCGAGTTCATCGTCGTCGCGTCGTTGAAAGTGAACGACGCTAGGTGATTCGTAGTCTGCATCAGCGTAACTGTTTTGTGCTGTCATAGCGTTCGTCTCAACTGCTCCAGATGATAGGGGCGTTTCTACTGTTAGTAAATATTGTTCCCAATAGGAGGGGTTAATGATCTAGGACTCTAAAAGGATGCCCAGAGTTTCCTTGTCCCATACTTTTTTGATGGTCATTTATTAATTTGAATGAGGAACCTAGATTAAAGACCCATTTTGGTGGGCTGATATAGAGGATCTAGGGGTTAGTGTCGCAGGGTCACACAACAGAATACAGTCCCCGTTAGGGTACTTCCTGACGGAGTTGGTGAAGGGTAGATGAAGATGTCATGTTGCTACCCTTATTTATTAAAAGTATTAAAAGATTAGACATTACTGAATGGAAATATGAAGCGATGCAAAGCTGAAGGAAAGGGGCTGAGATTTAGATTCATCCTCAGATTCATCCTTTCATCTAGCAATGCTCAATCTGCCCATGATCTGCGAGACGATCGCCAAAAATGTCAGTCAAGAGCGGGGACGCTGCTCAGTTTGTGGTACAACCAATCTGACGTAAGGACTTACTGCACGATAGGAGCTATTAGCCACCATGTACGAAAAAATCACACCCCCCGCGATCGGCTCTCGCATTACCTTTAAAGAGGGTGAACCTATTGTTCCAGATGATCCCATTATTCCTTTTATTCGAGGCGATGGGACAGGGGTAGATATTTGGCCTGCCTCGCAGCGCGTATTTGATGCAGCAGTAGAAAAAGCCTATGGGGGCGATCGCAAGCTGGTTTGGTTTAAGGTTTATGCTGGAGATGAAGCCTGTGATGTCTATGGCACCTATCAGTATTTGCCAGAAGATACTTTGACAGCAATCCGAGAATTTGGTGTGGCGATCAAGGGGCCCTTGACTACACCGATTGGCGGAGGGATTCGATCGCTCAACGTAGCGCTTCGCCAGATCCACGATCTTTATACCTGCGTTCGCCCTTGTAAGTATTATGCTGGAACGCCTTCGCCTCACAAAACGCCAGAAAAGCTAGACGTGATTGTTTACCGGGAAAATACTGAAGATATCTATCTAGGCATTGAGTGGAAGCAGGGCAGCGAATTGGGCGATCGCCTGATCAAGCTCCTCAACACCGACTTTATTCCTGCTACGCCTGAACACGGCAAAAAACAAATTCCCCTCGATTCTGGTATTGGCATTAAGCCCATCAGCAAAACAGGCTCCCAGCGATTAGTGCGACGCGCCATGAAACATGCTCTGCGGTTACCCAAAGCCAAGCAAATGGTGACTCTAGTCCACAAGGGCAACATTATGAAGTACACCGAAGGGGCATTCCGCGACTGGGGCTACGAACTGGCAACGACTGAATTTCGCAATGAATGTGTTACGGAGCAAGAATCGTGGATTTTGGATAACCAGGCGCAAAACCCTGATTTAAGTGTGGAAGACAATGCCCGCAAAATTGAACCGGGTTACGATTCCCTGACTCCTGAAAAGAAGGAAAAGATCTGCCAAGAAGTCCAGGCAGTTTTGACGGCTATTGGGAAAACCCACGGCAACGGGCAATGGAAAGACAAAATTATGGTCAACGATCGCATCGCCGACAGCATCTTTCAACAAATTCAAACTCGCCCCGATGAATACTCTATTCTGGCAACCATGAACCTGAACGGCGATTACTTGTCGGATGCAGCAGCAGCGATCGTCGGAGGCTTGGGCATGGGCCCTGGCGCAAACATTGGTGATGCCTGTGCCATTTTTGAAGCCACCCACGGCACCGCGCCTAAGCACGCAGGACTAGACCGGATTAATCCGGGTTCAGTAATTCTTTCGGGCGTGATGATGCTGGAGTATCTGGGCTGGCAAGAAGCAGCGGATTTAATTAAGCAGGGCTTAGGAAAGGCGATCGCGGCTGGAGAAGTCACGTATGATTTGGCGCGCATGATGGAGCCTCCAGTACAACCGTTGAAGTGTTCGGAGTTCGCAGAGGCGATCGTTAAGTATTTTTAGGGGCGATCGAACGTAATGGGGCGTATGCCCCACTATGCCTTAAAAGCTAGCGTACTGAGCGATCGCTCCGGTCACCCGCTCCATGACTTCTGCCACCGAAATTGCCCCCAGTTCACCAGAAGCGCGAGTGCGGATATTCAGAGTACTTGCCTCCATTTCCTTAACTCCCACCACTGCCATAACTGGAATCTTTTCCTTCTCAGCGTTGCGAATCATTTTGCCAAGCCGCTCCCCGCTCCCATCGACCTCGGCGCGGATATTGAGCGATCGCATTTGCTCTACAACTTGGGTGACAAATGGCAACACCTCCTCAGTCACAGGCAGCAGCCGCACTTGTATGGGAGACAGCCACAGCGGAAAATCGCCCGCATACTCTTCAATCAAAATCCCGACTAATCGCTCTAAAGAGCCAAAGGGGGCACGGTGGATCATGATAGGACGCTTGCGCATTCCATCTTCTGCAACGTACTCCAGGTTAAACCGTTCAGGCAAGTTATAGTCCACTTGCACCGTGCCCAACTGCCACTCCCGGTCTAGGGCATCTGTAAAAATGAAGTCGAGCTTAGGGCCATAGAAAGCAGCTTCGCCAATGCCCTCAAAAAACTTCATATCTAAAGTTTCGACGGCTCTACGAATAGCGTTTTGAGATTTTTCCCAGTTCTCATCTGAGCCAATGTATTTGTCCGAATCTGGATCACGGAAACTCAGCCTTGCTCTAAACGAGTTCCCCATGTTTAGAACGCCAAATACTCGCTTAATCAGATCAACAACTTTAAGAAACTCACTATCCAACTGTTCGGGCGTAACGAATAGGTGAGCATCATCTTGAGTAAAGCCGCGTACACGGGTTAGTCCGCCTAGCTCTCCAGATTGCTCGTAGCGGTACACCGTACCAAATTCTGCCAAACGCAGCGGCAATTCTCGGTAAGAACGCAGGCTAGATTTGTAAATTTGAATGTGGAAAGGGCAGTTCATCGCCTTCAGCACAAAGCCTTCATCCTCAGACTCGCCCATCATGGGGAACAGGTCATCTTTATATTTTTGCCAGTGCCCCGATGCCTTAAACAGATCAACCCGACCAATGTGCGGTGTCACAACCTGTTGATAGCCTCCTTTGATTTGCTCCTGTTTGAGGAAATCCTCTAGGGTCGATCGCAAAATTGTGCCCTTCGGAGTCCACAGAGGCAGCCCAGGGCCAACTTGATCAGAAAAAATGAATAAGCCTAGTTCCTTGCCCAGTTTGCGGTGATCGCGGCGGAGCGCCTCTTCTTTGCGGCGACGATACTCCTCTAGCTGCTCTGGAGTTTCCCAGGCGGTGCCATAAATGCGCTGAAGCTGTGCCTTGGTTTCATCGCCGCGCCAATAGGCTCCGGCAAGGCTTTCCAGGGCGATCGCATCGGGGTTCAACTCCGCCGTACTCTCGACATGAGGCCCTGCGCATAAATCCCACCACTGGTCACCCAAATGATAAAGGGTAATCGGTGCCTCCAATCCCTCCAAAATTTCCAACTTGTAAGGTTCTTGAATTGCCTCAATTCGACGCTTTGCCTCTTCTCGGGTCACTTCCTCACGAATGACAGGCAGCTTCCGGTTGATGATCTTGGTCATCTCCTTCTTAATTGCCTTAAGATCCTTCTCGGTAAAGGGTTCTGGGCTATCAAAGTCGTAGTAAAAGCCGTTTTCAATGGAAGGACCGATCGTTACCTGCGCCTTGGGAAACAGCTTCTGCACCGCCATTGCCATGACGTGCGACGCAGTATGGCGAATCTTTTGGAGGGTTTCGGACTCGCTAGTTTTCGGCAAATAGATTTTTTCAGTTTGGGGCAAAGCAGCGTCTGAGTTAGGCATTAGGTCTAAGCGATACGTCGATAATTTGGAAATTAGGGGCTGGCGGCGATCGCTTGCAGATACTTGAAAGCAACCCCTTGCAGGTATCTCGAAGAGTACGCCCTGCCATACCTTATCTATTGTATTCAGCCAACTGAACCTCGAATACACAATTTTTTGTATCTTGCCGAAGAACAGTTGCCTTAACTATGCCTTCGGCAATCTTTTCTAAGCCCGCTCAATTCTGAGTAACTCATCAACATTTGTTAAGAAACGTAAACTACGTTAAGCTAGTTGCTATTCTAAAGACAGACTTTTAAGATCAATGCTTAACTCCAACTTGCCCGATTCTGATTTCTTGAAAAACCTTCTAGAACCCTTGCTAGATGACTTCCAATACTGGTTTGACAAATCGCGATCGCTTCTTGAACTTCAAGAACATAAATTTTTAGGCAGCGAATGCCAGGCTGACTTATTGAGTCGGGTTAAACAAGCCCAGCAGGAGGTTTCAGTCGCCAAAATGCTTCTGTTAGCAACTGAGGGACAGGTCGGAGTCGATACAGCAGTCATGATGCCTTGGCATCAACTTGTAGCAGAATGCTGGAAAGTAGGAAAGCAGTCTCGTTCAGAGGCTTCGGGTCTAGAGTAATAGCTTGAAGGCATAGATTCAAAGATGTAGATAAACTCAGATTTCTTTGGTAATCTGAGAGTCTAGGTAAACAATTTATTAAGAAAATACGTCCAACAGGTCTGAATAAGTCTGAACAGAACGAGAATAGTTTCATAAAAAAAGTTGTAGTTTCAGAGTCTTGGGGCATGAGAGCCACAGTCCATCTGCTCTACTTGCGGATTATCTGCTTGGAGGAAAAAGAATTATGTTGCACCTAATTTATATTTTAGCTTTCACAGTCTTAGCTTTCCTGGCGGTTGGCAATCTGATCCGCAACCTTATGGTTTTGGGCACAGATTCTCAGCGCACTTATGGTTACAAAGGTCAGTTTTCTCCTAACTCATCAAATTCCTTGGTGGGTCCGGGCGCACACATTCGCTCGGTTTCTCATCCCGAGTTGCTAGATAGACACGGTAACATCGTCAATGAGCCGTTCTTGGTGATGCGTTCAATGACGATTGAAGATGCGCGCGATCGATTGGATGCTCTTTACAATGCCTCTTCTACCTATAGCGAAGATGAAGCACGAAACAATACTCCTGAGTAGAGTGCTGAGTAGTCGTTGAAGTGGGTCAACTCTAAAATTATTACTCTTGTTGCCTGCAAAAGGTTATGTCTCGTTACATTGGAGGGTCAAGCACTTTTTAGCTGACCCTTTCCTCTTTGGATTGCAGAGATTGCTAGAAATTGCATTGATAATGCTAGATTCTTTGCTGGTAAAGGTTTCAGGAGGTACGGGACTGGCGCGATTCGAACGCGCGACCTACCGCTTAGGAGGCGGTCGCTCTATCCTGCTGAGCTACAGCCCCAGGGCACAAAATCATGATAGCAGTTGTCTCGTCAACAGACTTAGTGAACCCAAGTTTCTGCCCAAGGAGCGCCGCCTGTCTCTAGTCCACAAAGGGTGCTGTGTGCCTCTAAAATAATTTGCTTAGACTGGCGATCGCGCAAGGTCACAGTCAGTTCGCCGCTCATCGTGTCTCGGCAGCAAAAGATCAGTCCTTGGGCAGTGGGAGCGCGCAAAGGAGTACCCGGACGAGTTGTTTTGCCCGATAAGGTGACCTGATAGCGATCGCTTTGCGCCACCATCTGCCAATATCCCCAAGGGTCAATTTCCCAGTGAACTGAGCCATTCCAAGGCACAAATTCATAAAACTTGCCTTTGTAATGAATCCCCACCATTGCCACTGATTCCATTAGCCCCAAAACGCTGCGTTTACCGCCACCCGCAGTGAGAGCCAAGTCGGGCTCTGAGTCAAAAGCGTTGCAGTTAAGCCAAAACCATTTTTGCGGGAAGGAACCGCCCCAGTTTTTTTCGCTGTAGGCTGGAGCATTGGTAAAAGTGTAGCGATTGCCGTTCCACTCAACCCATCCGGTTGCCCAGCCATGCGCCATCAAAATTTGCCAGCCTGGTTCAAAAATTTGCAACTGCGACAGCCAACCAGCGGTAGATTGTTGCACCCGATCGCCCCAGCCATATACAGGCTGAATTGCATATTGCCAGCGCGCAGTCTGTCCACTACCCGGATCGTAGAGACTGCCCTGATTCCAAGTCGCAGTTGCCTGATAGCCTTCTGTAATGTGGCGATCGAAGTCTTCAGGCTCCAGGTAAGCGGGTTGGGATAGATCTGTCTTTCGCCAGTGCCCCAAGCCTAGCGCCTGCCGCCACGCCCAAAACTGGGCAACATCAGGAAAGGTGCGACAGAGGTATTCATCGTTCGCGCCCAAAATTTGGGCGGCACCACCGCTGTAGGGGCTGCCGCCGCTGGGGTCTTCGATGGAGTACATGAAGGCGAAGGTTTGCGGGTTGCCAGGCGAACAGCGATCGGGCAGCGTCACGCGGTAGTACCAGCCTTCAAAAAAGCGGCGCTTGCTCCCGTCCCAGTGGTAGCCGCTGTGGGGCGTTTGGAGTCTGTGAGCCAAGTCGTTTAGGTTTACCATAGACAAAGCATGACGGTTTTTAGGCAGGTTCTTAGACAGAACTTTGGAAAACTTATGGAACTCCCCGATTTAGATTCTGAAACCCTCGATCGCATTGCCGAAATGGCATGGGAAGATCGAACGACGTTTGAGGCGATCGAACTACAGTTTGGACTGCAAGAGAAACAGGTAATTGCCTTAATGCGCCGCGAAATGAGAGCTTCGAGTTTTAGAATGTGGCGATCGCGGGTAACAGGTCGGCAAACAAAACACGCCATTAAGAGAGATTTTATTGCCGGACGGTTCAAATCTCAGAATCAAAAGACCTAAGGTTTAAAGCAGCATGTTCCAGACGACTCGCCGCCGCCTTGCCCTATGGTACACCACTGTTACAGCAGTGCTGTTGCTGCTGTTCGCCACTGGTTTCTATACCTACGTTCGCACCACGTTAGTTGAACGTATTGATGACACCTTAAGCCATGTTGTGGAAGTTGTAGAGCGATCGCTGGTGATTCAATCTGCTCCCAATGATTCCCTGCAAGTTAATTTGGATGCCAGCTTCCGCAGTAATGCCGAGGCGGTAGAAGACGATCACATTGATTTGGAATGGTTTAGCGCGGCAGGCGAGTTGCAGTGGTCTACTTTTTTTATTTCACCCAGCATTCCGCTGCGTCCTGAAAATATTGAAGAAACGGTGTCGGTTACGAGTGAGCAGTTATTACGACAGGCAACGCGGCAAATTGTCAGCGCAGGGCAAGTTCTAGGCTATTTGCGGGTCAGCCATCCTTGGTTTGAGGTAACGAAACCGACTCGGCAGTTAATTCGAGATTTGGGGCTGGGGCTAGGGTTAATGACTGGAGTAGTGGGGGCGATCGGTTGGTTTTTGTCGGGGTTGGCAATGGCTCCGGTGCGGGATTCGTATCAACGGCTGCGGCAGTTTACAGCAGATGCATCCCATGAGTTGCGGAACCCGATCGCAGTCATTCAAACCAATGTGCAGGTCGCACTCGCCGATCCTGATCCACATTTGCAACAAGATCAGCTACGGGTGATTGAACGGCTGACAAGACGACTAGGGCAACTGGTGGATGACCTTTTATTTTTAGCAAGACAAGATAGCGGCATAACGCCACTGCAACTGGAAGGAGTCCACTTAGATGAATTGCTAAAGGACGTAGTAGAAGAACAGAAATTGATCGCCACTGAGAAAGGTTTAACTCTCTCGCTACAATTACCCAATACTTTGGGAGAAATGGTACAAGGCGATCGCAATCAGTTAATACGCCTGCTGACCAATCTTATTAGTAACGCCGTGCAATATACATCTACAGGGGGAAAGGTTGAGGTGACGCTTCAGCGGAAGATTCAGAATATCGCGCAGTGGCAAATCCAAATCAAAGATACGGGTATTGGCATTCCGGCAGAAGCATTGCCCCAAGTATTCGATCGCTTTTATCGAGTTGATCCGGCACGCTCTGGAGGCAAAGGGCGATCGGAAACGGGGTTGGGGCTGGCGATCGCTAAAGTCATTGCCGAAAGCCACCATGGACAGATTCAGGTTGAGAGCATTCCTCAACAGGGCACGACTTTTACAGTCGTTTTACCTTGTTATCGTCCTGACGCAGTTTAGGGTAATAGTTCAATATAATTAGGCAATTAATTTCTAATTTCGGCTTTGAGCGCGATTCTGAAAATACTAGATTCCAGACTAAATTAAACGTGAGGAGACTGCCCGTGGAAACTTTTGCTTACCTTCATGCCGCTCAAGAGTACGAATATCCTGAAGAGAAGGAAATTAACTTCAACTGGGTCAATTCCGCTGCCATAACCTTGCTGGGCATTGCCTGCTCAACTTTAGGCAGCAACTTTGCTGGAGCCGCTCAGGCTTTAACAACCTTTAGAGGGAACAGCGGGGCTGATGTGATTCGTCTGCAAGACCTATTGCGGAATGCTGGGTATTTTCCGAGCGCCTCAACTGGATTCTTCGGCGAGTTTACCGAAGCAGCCGTGCATGACTTCCAGCGATCGAAAGGATTAGCAGTTGATGGCGTGGCAGGCTACCATACCCTCAAAGCCTTAGAAACTTCCGTTGCGCCCGTTACGCCTGTTGCTCCTATCGAGCCTGTTGCGCTCGTTACGTCCGTTGCTCCTGTTGCTCCTGTGACTCCTTCTAATCCTGGACTTGTAGGCAGTGCAACACTAGGCTTTGGCGACAGCGGCACACGTGTAACGCGATTGCAAGACTTACTGCGACGGGCAGGATATTTGACAGGGCCCTCGACGGGCTTCTTCGGCGCGGTGACACAGGAATCAGTCAAGCGTTTTCAACAGGCAAATCGGCTCCCTGTCGATGGATTCGTAGGATCAACAACCCTCGCGGCTTTGGAAAGTGCCCCCGCCGCAACTCCTCCTTCCTCAGGTAGCCCAACCATTCGTCCGGCTGCAATCACTCGGCTGCTGCAACCTGGCGATAGTGGCGAGGATGTCAGAGCCTTACAACAAAGGTTGATTGACCGGAAATACTACACAGGTCCCGTAACTGGGTTTTATGCTGAACGAACCGAAACCGCGGTTCGAAATTTGCAGAGGTCTAATAACTTGCCCATTGATGGAATTTTTGGGGCTAAGTCGGCTGCGGTACTGCGTTAAGTAATGCCAAGAGCAGACGGTTAGTAAAGTTTTTACCCTGATCCAGGGCAAATGATCTAAGCTAGCTGTCAGCCCTTTGTATTTTGCGAAACCTAAACTGTGTCCAAACGTTTTTCCCTGTTTTCTCTCATGGCGATCGCCAGTCTGTGGAGTGTCGCTCAACCCGTTCATGCCCAGGCACTCATCCCGCACGTTTTACAGCTTGATCAAGATCAGCTAGAGCAACAGGGTTTAGGTTTGGCACAGGAAGCGCTTCAGTTGGCACAATTTCAACAGTTTGATTTGGCACTGGCTAGGGCTGAACTAGCGTCTCAACTGGTTCCAGGCAATGCCCAGATTTGGGCGTTGTTGGGTGGGCTTTACCTCCAGCTTAGACAGGTTGATGCAGGCATTCAAGCTTTACTCAAGGCAGATTCATTAGAGAAAAACAATGCCGAAATTATGTTTAACCTCGGTTCGGCATACTTTCGCAAACAAGATTACGAAACTGCCATTCGCTACATTCAGGCAGGTTTGAAACTTAAGCCTGATACCTCAGGGGCACTGTTTGACTTAGGTAATGCGTACTACCAGCTAACTCGCTACAACGATGCGATCGCTCAGTACGAAAAGGCTGTCAAAATTGATGCTAAGTTCTGGCCTGCCATTAATAACATTGGCTTGGTGCTGTTTGAACAAGGCAAAATTGATGAGGCAGTGAAAAAGTGGAAAGAAGCGATCGTCATTGATGAAACCCAGCCAGAGTCTAAATTAGCGATCGCAGTTGCCCTCAACGCCAAAGGCAACACAAACCAGGCTTTAAGCTTTGGCGAGTCGGCGCTCAGAATTGACTACCGCTACGGCGATATTGAATATTTGCAAGAAAATTTGTGGGGCGATCGAATGATTGCCCAAGCCAGAACTTTCCTGGCTCTTCCCCAAATCCGTAGCCTGATCTCTCAACTCCGCTCCGCTCCGCCGCAGATTCAGCAAGAAGTAGAACCCGGAGCGCCACCCTTAACTCCGGCTCCCATGCCCCCATCCCCTATCACTCCAGCGCCATAACTCCAGCCCTGCGCTATGCTACCAATCCACCCGTCCACCCTGCGCTTCGATGTAGTCTTGCAATTCGGGTAGGCGCTTGCGGGTAGCGATCGTAGCAGGCGTCAGACCTGGCTCCTTCGTCATGAGCCAACCCGCAGTCGCACCCGCCGCCGAACCAATCACCCACTCGCCATAGTGAACGCGAGTAGCAGCATTAACAATGTGGCTTGCTGCAATGCCCTTACCACCCACCAACAAATTATCAACCCCTTGGGGCACCAAGCTTTCAATTGGAATAAAAATAGGCTTAATTTTCGAGTCGTCTCCTACAGGAGCGCTACTGGCTTCCCAAGACGAATCAGAGTTGCGGTAACGGCAGCCATGTATATCGATCGGATAATGAGTGACTGCTACGGCTGTGGGGCTTAAGTCGCGGCTGCCCCGCATATCTTTCCGGAGGTCAGGCTCACGCATCATAAATTGGTCTTGCCCATATGCCGATCGCCCCAAAATCCGCCTTCCTTCCCGAATGTAGGGCATAATGCTGAGTCCAGAAATCGTTCCCATGGGCTCATCCGCTCCATAGAGGTACGCCAGCGGCAATTTAGGCTGAGAATATTTTTCCATCAGCCATTCGGCAAACAAGAAGGACTGGTTCTCAGCATGGCGTAACGATTCCATCGACAGTCCACCCATCCAGTTCTGGTGCTGCCCCGTTTTAGAAATTTTTTGCTCATTCAAAATCAACGGTGGATCCATCCAAATCCAGTCGTTGCCCTGGTTCCAGTTAACCAACGTCATGTCGCCCCAAGCCGGCAAGCCAACGCCCCAGTTATTTTGCTGAGTGCTAACAATTTGGCGATAGCGAAAAAAACTGCCGCCCTCAAACATTGGAAATCTGCCTAAGTTGAACTCGCGGCGATGCTCTTCTTTAGGAAAGTCAGGCTGAATCTTAGAAAGTGCCTTTTGGCTAACCTTCTGGTCGTCCTTAATTGCCAACACAAAAGGGAAGGTGTACGCCTGAGTACAGTCAGGATTGTCTTGCCGAGAAGCAAAGGATTCGCTGGTGGTGGTGCGTGCCTCTGAACCCAGGCGATATGGAATACCCGCCCAGCCCACTAGCTCGCCTGTATCTGTGGCATCAATGACGATCATTTTTTTGCCAGGAGGGGCTTGTAGCTTAATAGGGACTTTATTGAAGGTTTCGTCAGAGTCCCAACTGTACCAACGGGGTAGCTCGACGGATGGTCGACCTTCGGGCACATAGTTGGGGTTGAGCGGCGCACGGTGAACGGCGTAAATGGCGGTAATTTGCTTGCCTGTTTTGTCAAATTCTGCGCCCTTAAATGCTGTTGAAGTTTGCCAGCGGCTGCCCGGTGCAGTCTCTGCTGCTGTTTCCAGAAGTTGGGAAGAGGCTTTGGCTCCGGCTTTAGGTGGAAAGCAAAGGCCACCCACCCAGCAGTTATTGATTTCTGAAACTCTTAAAGGCTCAGAGATGTTAGTCCAGGCTGGCAGCTTAATTTCTTGATCTTCAATGAGTTGCTTAAAGTCTTTCCAGCTTCTTGAAGCATTCCCTTGTCGCTGCATAGTGATTGACTCATCTAGCGCCGATACGCCTTGGGAGCTAATTTGTCCGCCGAGCCAAGGGGACAACTCAATGAGGCAAGTTTTTGCCCCAGACTGCATGGCTTGGGAGGCTGCTGCTACGCCGCCCAATGTTCCACCGACGATCGCCACTTCACATTCCCAGGTTTCTTGGGCAGTCGGCAAGGGTGAGATCTGGGGTCTACCATTCAGCTTGTTTGCCAAATAATCAACTTTTGGTTCAGTTTTTGGCGCAATGTGGATCGTGTCAGCCTGGGCTGGGGCGATCGCTCCTGATGTTGCCCCTTTTCCGCCCACCCAAACCTGAATGATGCCCAGGAGGGCAGCGGCTCCTACGGGCAGTAAGAAGGCAATGGAAGCTAACTGAGTTAGCTGAAGCTTGGAGAGGGGTTGATTCACAACGGGAAAGCTATAGATAGTTGAGAGTTTGAACAAGGACTAAGATAGCGCTTCTTTAGGGTAGGAGCCTAGTCTCTAGCCGCGATCGGTAGCCTTGATTTTAGCTAGCGGAATTATAAGCTCTAAATACTACATTAGCTTCTGCAAATCAATCACTTTGTAATGATGAAGTTAGTGTTGCTGATAGATAGACTTTCCATCAATCTTTTTTTGAAGAGGTTTAATTTTTATTCAACAATGACTCCAGGTTTATGAGTCGGGCGATCGCTTTTCAAGAAACGACTCACCCAATCCTGCCACTGTTCCGTATCATCTGCCGTTAGGGAGCCGTGTCCATTGGCAGAGGAAAATACCTGCCAATGTTTTTGCCCAGGCAAGCGTTCAAAAATCTGGGCAGCCTCTGCCACCGTAACCCGTTGATCTCGCTCACCGTGCAGCAGCAGCACGGGACAGGGAATAGAGCGAGCATAATCTACAGGATTGTGGCTAAAACCATCAATGCCTTGCTGCACACCGCCCCAAAACACAATCAGTTCAGCACTAGGAAAGGACGGAATCCCCATGACTTCAAAGCGATGGCGAACGGTGTTGAGAAGGCGATCGAACGGACTCTCTAAAATTAGGGCGGCAGGTTCAATCTTTTCGATCGCCACTGCTCGCATTACTGCCACCGCACCCATGGAAGCGCCATAAAGAATCATCGGTTTGTCAGCCCACTGCTTCTGACTGTAAGTGAAGGCGATCGCCACATCTTTTGCCTCCCGCACTCCCAAAGTGGTGTCGTTGCCAGTAGACCCGCCTGCTCCCCGAAAATCGACCAGCAACGCATCATAGCCCAAGTCATGGAAAACTTTTGTAGGAGCTAAAAGCGCGGCTTTGCTGCTGCCGTAAGGTGGAAAGAGTAATACTAAACCACGAGATTTTTGAGTTGGAATATACCAAGCCTCTAGATTTTCTTTGCCTTCTTGCCCAATGGCGATGCGATGGGTTTCGTAACCAAGCTGAATTTCCTGCGGCGTAGTCTGGTTCTTAGGGCGAGGGATTTCCACACCTGTGAGAATGACGCGAATTTTATCGATGAGAGCAAGCTGCTCAGGTTTTGCCGTCCGTTGCCGGACGCTAACAAAGTGGGTCATGGAACGGGCTTGCATGAAAGCAATGCCATTCAGCACTAGAAACGGCAGGGCAATAAGGATGGTGAAGAGGAGGCGTGCTCTCCAAGATACCCGCAAGGGGGCGCTTCGAGATACCCGCAGGGAGTCGCGCCATTTTTTACGAATCATGCCGCCCATCGTAGCCTAGAACGCTATCTCCCCAGTCCCTTCCCCAAGTAAGATTTTACTGAGCGTCCCACCGTCCTTTCTCTAAAATATCTGATGAACATCACTACCCGTAACACGACTCCCTACACAGACCAGAAACCTGGCACTTCTGGACTCCGCAAAAAAGTAACAGTGTTTCAACAACCTAATTATTTAGAAAACTTTGTTCAAGCGCTCTTCGACAACCTGGAAGGCTACTCTGGTCAAACTTTAGTGGTAGGCGGCGATGGACGCTACTACAATCGCCAAGCCACCCAGATCATCCTCAAAATGGCAGCGGCGAATGGCTTTGGGCGAGTACTCGTGGGGCAAGGCGGCATTCTATCGACTCCAGCCGTTTCCTGCATTATTCGCAAAAATCAGGCGTTTGGTGGCATTGTCCTGTCGGCAAGCCACAATCCGGGCGGCCCAACCGAAGATTTTGGAATTAAGTACAACATTGGCAATGGCGGCCCCGCGCCTGAAAAGGTGACCGAGGCAATCTATGCCGGAACTTTAACGATCGCCCAATACAAAATTTTAGAAGTTCCAGACATCAACCTCGACCTCATCGGCACTGCTCAACTGGGCGAAATGACCGTGCAAGTGATCGACTCAGTGGTGGACTATGCCGAGCTAATGGAATCGCTCTTCGACTTCAATAAAATTCGGCAACTCCTCGCCGGAGATTTTCGGATGAAGATGGACTCCATGCATGCTGTCACTGGGGCTTATGCGACTGCGTTGTTTGAGGGACGGTTGGGTGCGCCTGCGGGCACCGTCATGAACGGTACGCCCCTAGAAGACTTTGGCGGCGGACATCCTGACCCTAACCTGGTCTATGCCCATGAGCTAGTAGAGATCCTGTTTGGGGAGAACGCGCCAGATTTTGGGGCAGCTTCCGATGGGGATGGCGATCGCAATATGATTCTGGGTCGTAATTTCTTCGTCACTCCTAGCGACAGCCTTGCTATTCTTGCCGCCAATGCTCACTTGGTTCCAGGCTATAGCACTGGATTAGCAGGTATCGCCCGTTCCATGCCCACTAGCCAAGCTGCCGACTTAGTGGCAAAGCGGCTCGGCATCGACTGCTACGAAACGCCAACGGGCTGGAAGTTTTTTGGCAATTTGTTAGATGCAGACAAAGCCACCCTTTGTGGCGAGGAAAGCTTCGGCACTGGCTCAAACCACATCCGCGAAAAAGACGGACTGTGGGCAGTACTGTTCTGGCTCAACATTTTGGCGGTGCGTCAAGAGTCGGTGGAACAAATTGCCCAGAGCCACTGGCAACTCTACGGACGTAACTATTACTCGCGGCACGACTACGAAGGCGTGGACAGCGATCGCGCTCAGCAATTAGTCGATCGCCTTCGTCAACTTGATCTGAAGGGCAAGCAATATGGACGCTACGAAGTCGAATTTGCTGATGACTTCAGCTACATCGATCCCATTGATGGCAGCATCAGCCAGAAGCAGGGCATTCGGGTCGGCTTTACCGACGGCTCTAGAATTGTCTACCGCCTATCGGGAACAGGCACCCAGGGCGCAACCCTGCGGCTTTACGTCGAGAGCTATGAGCCAAATGTGGCAAAGCAGAACCAAGATACACAGTTGGCGCTAGGAGAATTAATCTCGATCGCCAATGAAATTGCCCAAGTGCGAGAATTGACGGGGCGCGAACAACCCACGGTAATTACATAAAGGCTCTATTCGTTGAGTCCCCAATCTGTACGTTGATAGATTGGGGATTTAACTCCCAAATGACCTAACGTTGATTAGGGTAATTAGGTGACAAGACGGCAGATTTCGGCGATAGTGCTCAACCATTTGTCCCGTGTCCATCAGTTGTTTACTAATAATTATGAATCGTCAAAACTTATGCCCATAAGCGCTGAATTGGGTAGGCATCAAGTACTACATCTTGACTCACTAACGTATAGGAGTGGTAAATGGCTTGGGCAACAAGCATTCGGTCGAACGGATCTCGATGATGTAGAGGCAAGGCAAGATAACACTCTGTAGGCGCAAATGCGATCGGCAGAATTTTGATATCAAAACTCATCAAAAGATTGGGCAAGTGGTGAAATGGAAACTCAAGCTCCGACTTGCCTAGTCCATGCTTAATGGCAATTTCCCATAAACTAGCAATGCTCAAGTACAGATTGTTCCCTGTTACTTCAAGTATTTCTCCCACTGCCGGACTGAGGTTTGGGCTATCTTGCAAATACCAAAGAGCAGCATGAGTATCTAAAAGTAAATTCATCGTTACATGTAGTCTTTTAGATCCTCTAATGGTTCGTCAAAGTCATCTGCAATCTTAATCTTACCCTTCAAAATGCCAAGGGCGCCCCGTCTCGCTGGTTTTTCTGTTGCGGCAAGTGTCTTTGAATGCTGCGCAACGAGAGCCTCTACATAATGCAGAACATCTTCTTTGAGAGATTCGGGTAGTTTCTCCAGGTTGTCAAGGATTGCAGTTTCTAACATAGGTGTTGCTTCCATGCGAGTACCACCAACATTATCGTAGATGAGAATACTGCTGATTTCAGCACAGATTTCTCCTATGTTCAACTTCTGGCGCAACCCCGCGCCTGAGCCAGTGCCCCAATCTCCTGCCCGATCGCCAAACGGCTTAAGTTTCCTAACCTAGCAGTGCCTGAAATGCTTTACTTTCTCGAATGCCATCAAAACTAGCATCGGTGTGTGCCATGACGCGGCAAAGGTGGGGGCTAAGGACGATCGCGCGGTGAATACTCTTTACTGCCATCTCGCCATTCTGTTGCAGCGCATAGGAACATGCCTTCCCATACCAGGCATTCGGATTGTCAGTTTTGTGCTGGAGCGAGGTGTCAAAACTGGCGATCGCCTCTGGGTGGCGATTCAGCTTTGTCAATACTACCCCTCGATAGTTCCAGGCATAGTGGCAGGTAGGCTTATTCTTCAGAGCTTGCTCTAAACTTTCCAGCGCCTCTTCATACTGCCGCAAAGTCGCTAGCGCTACTGCTCGGCTAAACCACCCCCGATAATAGGTTGGGTTCAGTGCCGTGGCTTTATCAAAGCAAGGTAAAGCTTCCTTGTAGCGGTAGAGGGTAGAGAGCGTATGACCTTTGTTGTACCAGGCTTTTGCATCGTGGGGGTCAAATTTAAGCACCTTATTAAAACTGGCGATCGCTCCCTCTGGATCACCGAGTTTTGCTTGGGCTGTCCCTTTACCCAGCCAAGCTAGGCTGTACTTAGGCTGAAGCTTCAAAGCTTGTTCAAAACTGGCGATCGCCTCTTCATGAAACCCCATCTCATACTGCGCGCATCCCCGCCAGCACCAGGCTTGGAAATGCTGAGGCTCACAGGCAAGTAACTTGTCAAAGCGATCGATCGCGCTGTCATAGCGCCTGATGCTAAAGAGTGTATTGCCCTGAGAAAACCAGGTTTGCAGATCTTGCGGTTGAACCATCGCCAATATTAAAGTTGGGGATAAATTTTGGGATTGAATTTCGAGATAAATGCGACTATGACATCAAGTATTCCCGATTTTATTCTGGCTGTCTCACCTTACGCCCTCTCACACCGCCCTACTGCTTCAATGGCTGCTTCCAGGGCGATCGCCACATGCGTCCAATGTGTTCCCCCCTGGCAAAACACAATGTACGGCTCCCGCAATGGTCCATCTGCCGAAAATTCTGAAGTACTGCCATCAATAAACGTGCCTCCCGCCATGACTAGCTCACTCTCATATCCCGGCATATTGGCAGGCACAGGGCTGAGGTACGAGCCGATCGGCGAATACTGCTGAATTGCATGGCAAAAAGCAATTACTTTCTCTGGAGAACCCAGCTTAATGGCTTGAATCACGTCGCGGCGGGGAGCTATGGGCAATGGATTGACTGGATAGCCCAATGTTTGAAAGACTTGAGCCACTAGATGATTCCCTTTCATGGCTTCGCCCACCATCTGAGGAGCCAGAAAAAGCCCCTGGAACAGCAGACGATTCTGGTCAAAGGTCGCTCCCCCCTCGCTGCCAATTCCAGGAGCCGTGAGGCGACACGCTGCCATCTCAACTAAATCCGATCGCCCTGCCACATAGCCACCCGCCGTAACAATCGTGCCTCCCGGATTCTTGATTAGCGATCCGGCAATTAAATCTGCTCCAACTGCTGGGGGTTCTCGGTCTTCAACAAATTCGCCGTAGCAGTTATCGACAAAGCAAACGGTGTTAGGGTTCTGTTGCTTGACCAGGTAGACAATTTTTTCAATATCCGCGATCGCCAAGCTCGATCGCCAAGCATACCCACACGATCGCTGGATCAAAACTAGGCGAGTTTCTGGGCGCACCGCTGTTGCCAAAGCCTGCCAATCGATCGCCCCAGCTGCCGTGAGTTCCAACTGCCGATAAGTGATACCAAAGTCCTTTAAAGAACCTTGATTGGTTCCCCGCAAACCAATCACTTCTTCTAATGTGTCGTAGGGGGCACCTGCCACCGCCAGCATTTCATCGCCAGGACGCAGCACACCATAAAGCGCAGCCGCGATCGCATGGGTACCTGAAACAAACTGCACCCGTACCGCCGCCGCCTCAGATCCCATCACTTCAGCAAAAATGCGATCGAGAACCTCGCGCCCCAAATCATCGTGCCCATAGCCCGAAACTCCAGCAAAATGCTGCACTCCCACCTGATGCCGCCGAAAGGCTGTTAAAACTCGTCGAAGATTTTCCTTGACCTGCGCGTCAATACCAGAAAAAATCTGTGATAGTCCCTGTTCTGCTTGTTGAAGCTGCTCAAAGCTGCTCATCATACTCGACTCTCTATCTCCCGGATGGTTTACAGCATTTAGAAACCCGGTAATTTTAGACCTTTGGACGGATATTACCCTCCTACTCTGCTATTTCACGTAGCAAATCTAAAATCTACCCTCTAGAATCTAAAATGGGTCTCACCTGCGGGGTCTATTGTCGCGCGGATCGGGGTTCACATTCACATTAGAGATTAATGCATGACGACAACTGCGACTACAACAAAACTTCCCTACGATTGGGCGGTCATCATCTTTATGGCGATCATTCACTTCGTGGCACTCTTTGCCTTACTGCCCGCGAATTTTAGCTGGGTTGGAATTGGGCTGGCTGTTTTTTTGCACTGGGTTACGGGTGGCTTAGGCGTGACATTGGGCTGGCATCGGCTGGTAACCCATCGCAGCTTTCAGGCTCCCAAGTGGCTAGAGTACTTTCTAGTGTTTTGTGGAACTCTGTCAGTGCAGGGCGGACCAATCTGGTGGGTCGGTTTACACCGCCATCACCATGTTTTCTCTGACCAAAACCCTGATCATCATGATTCTACCAAGGGCTTTTGGTGGAGCCACATGGGGTGGATGTTCCACGATGTGCCCGTAGAGAATGAAATCCCTCGGTTTACAAAAGATATTGCTGACGATCGCTTCTACCAGTTCCTCGACAAGTATTTCTTCCCTATTCAGCTTGTCTTTGCCGCTTTCCTCTTTGGAATTGGCACGCTATCAGGCAACGGCTGGACGTTCTTGCTGTGGGGTGTCTTTGTCCGTCTAGTGCTGGTTTATCACACCACCTGGCTGGTCAACAGTGCTACTCACAAGTTTGGTTACCGCACCTACGACTCTGACGACGCTTCTACCAACTGTTGGTGGGTGGCGCTTCTGGCGTATGGCGAAGGCTGGCACAACAACCACCACACTTACCAATACTCGGCACGGCACGGCATGAAATGGTGGGAAATTGATGCAACCTGGATGATGATTCGCCTCCTCCAACTGGTGGGCTTGGCGAAAAAAGTGAAATTGGTTGAAAACTCGCAACCATCTGTGTAGAAATCTGTTTCTTTAAAATCTAGTTATCAAACGAGAGGGCTAAGTTAGAATTCTGACTCTGCCCTCTCTCTTTTTGCACCATCATGCTCTAAGCTCTATTACAAGATTTGAGCTAGCTTCAAAACAAACCCGGGCAGCACAGTTTCGCCCGACAACTGCATTGGAGCGTCAAGCACGTCCTTTTCGCACCCTTGCCGATAAACCTCAACTTGTTTTCCGTAAGGGTTGAGTAAAAAGCCTAGTCGGACACCATTATTGATGTACTCTTGCATTTTGTCTTGAAGCGATCGCAGGCTATCAGTCTTAAAGCGCAACTCAATCACAAAATCAGGACAAATAGGTGGAAAGGTTTCTTGCTGTTCAGACGAAAGCTGATTCCAGCGCTCTAGAAGAATCCAAGCAGCATCGGGCGATCGAAATGCGCCGTTAGGCAGCTTAAACATTGTCGAAGAGTCAAACGCAACGCCTGTGCCATCTGCATCGGCCCAGCTTTCTACCCTGTGAGAAATTTTTATGTTGCGATTTCCACTCATTCCACCTGTTGGCGACATAACAACCAGTTCTCCCACCGAGGTCATTTCTAACTTAGTTTCTGGATTGGACTCACAGAGTCGACAAAACTGCTCAGGCGTGAGTTTTACAACCGATTCAAGATTCAAAGTAATCGGAATCATGGCTTAACTTGCTCCACCTTCGCTATCACTATTCTCAATCCTAGACAATCCCATTGCCCTGCACAATATGTCTCACAGTCGTCAAGGTTTCCAGGCTAATTAACCCTCGCCGATGCCCCTTCTGGTTCGACATCCCTAAAGCTACAGCACTTCCCCGCTTAGGACTTCGGTAAAACCTTGGCGTTGCGTTGATATATGTCATAGCACTATTGATTCCTAGGGCAAACTGGCGGCTTTCTTGGTACGACTCCGTGGCGAGACAGTCGGCATGACCGCTGCTGTATTGATTAATCCAGGTGATCGCGGTTTCCAAACCGTCTACACTTTTGAAGGCGATCGCCCTATTTAAACGGGGCTGTCCCCAGTCTGCCTGACTCACCGTACCTGTCAATATTTCTGGAAACTCTGCCGCCAGAATCTCATCGCCTCGCAGTTCAAACCCCTGTTCTTTCAGACTGTTCCACAGCATTGTTAAAGAAGTCGGGCTGTGATAACGACTAATCAGCACTTTTTCAATAGCATTGACGGGTTCAGGCTCACTTTTATAGCTATCTAAAATCATCCAGCGGGCAATATCCAAGCTGCCTGTGGGCGACCAATACAGATAACAATTGCCGATCGCCGTTTGCAAGACTGGAGCCGTAGCTTGCCGCATCACCTGCTGCACTAACTGAGGGCGACCGTAGGGAATCACTAGGTTAATATGTTGGTCTTGAGTGACCAGTTCTCGAATCAAATCGCCCTGTTCTGAGGGCAAAAGCTGCACGCAATCAATGGGCAAGTCTGTGTCTTCAAGGGCAGCTTGAATAATATTAGCGATCGCTTGGTTGGAGTGACTGGCTTCAGGGCTGCCCCGCAAAATTAGGCTATTGCCCGTACGGATGCAAAGTCCAGCCGCGATCGCCCCCAACTCAGGTAACGCCTCATAAATCAGTGCAATCACTCCCAAAGGCATTAGCTGGCAATAGGTCTGGCATTGATCGACCTGATAAGACGGAATATTCAGCACCTGCTGAATGGGGTCAGACGTTTCGCTGAGACGATGAAGCGCCCGTCCGACAATTTGAAGCCGCTCAGGGGTAAGCCTCAGCCAATCTAAAATCAAATCAGGCACCGCCATCTCGCGGCTGGCTTCCAAATCGAGGGTATTTGCTTCTAAAATGTCGTCCTGTCGCTTCAACAATGCCTCAGCCATCAGTTGCAGGGCACGACTTCGGTCTGTCCCCTTTTTAGCTGCCAGTTCTAAGGAGGACTGATGGGAACGGTAGGTATTAACAGTTAAATTAGGTGAGGCGTTCAAGGCAGTTTTGGCGGTGTTTATCGTCTACAGGCTAACCACAGCATTAAGCCTAGCATTACGCATAGCACCAATGTTGCTGCTGCCACCCGAAAGGCAATGTTGGCGCTCAACGGCGATTGTAATAGGGTTAATAAAATTAAGAACCCTATTACAAAAACACTGACTAGCATCAGAGGCAAATAATCTCTGCCTAAACTCGATCGCGCGACTGTCCACTGATGTCCTGTCCAACGCCAAGTGCGCTTGTAGGGATAATTGGTCGAAAGCTGCTCAATAATATAGCCATTTTCCTGAACCACAAAAATTTGCTGACAGCGATCGCATCCAAACGCATCGGTTAACGCAATCGGAGTCAGTCGACCCCGCCGACGGCAAGGACAGGGATATTCGGCTTTAAGGTCAATCTTCTGAACTTTTTGAGATTGCACGGGCATCTATAAATAAGGTTTTATTCAGTAGCGATCGAAGCCATGACGATGAGATAGGCAATGAGCGAGGCACGATTATTTTCTACACCCTAGCGAGATTCTGTTGACTTTGCCAGGCTGCTGGTGGGGACAGAAAGGATGTTTAAAATCTAGCTTAAGACGGCTAGCTAAAGGGGATTTTATACTGTTTCTACGATGGGGTGAAACTTTGCCTTGTCATTAAGGCTGGGGATCATGAGCGGCTCTAGCTGACTCAGCAAATTGAGCAAAAATGATTTCGCTCAGGCTTCAGAAAGTTTATGATTCGGATCGGGCAATTTATAGTAAAAAATTAATGTTCAGAGTTGCAACTCGTGGTTTTTCTCAAGAATTTGAGCGATGGACTGACGCCCTAGAAGCAGGCAAGGCGCTCATTCCTCAATGCAAAAGTTTATTGCAAGATATCCGGATTTTTGATGGGGATCAATTGGTCTGGGTTTATAGTCGATCGCACACCTTCCCACAATTCGTAGGTGCAGGCAATTACAATCGATTGGCGCGGATGTTTATCGCTGAAGCGATCGCCGAACAAGAAGCAAGCGAGGATTGAATTTAAAGTTTTCCTTTAACTTAATTTCTTTACACTTCTTTACGCAATGTCACTTTTAAGAAGATTGTATGAATTTAATCTGAGGCAAGTGAATCAACTGTCAGTGTAACTAAAGCATCTTTTTATACAATGCTTGTTTGGACTTTATAAAGATAGGTCGTCTCAGTCGAGCGATCGCCCGATTCAGTCACACTTCTAGAATTTTCATCTATCTTTCGTAGCCGTCTTCTCTAGTAGCATTTGTAATCTAGCCAAATAAATCTACTGTTTCATTCCATAAAGTGATTGCGCCATTACTCAACTGATAAAGCTATAACAGTTTAGAAACGGGTGCTATCAAACCTTGTCTAAGTGACCATACTTAAAACCTGAATCGCCTTAATCAACGCAGTAGGTTATGTCCATAGTGGAAAGCTTCTCCATGAAAAAGCCATTGGCTCCCGTTTGGATTAATTTTTGGTTTTGGTCTGGTTTATCTAGCGTTACTCTGGCAATTTGCGGCTCAGGATTATTGATCCAACCTGCTGCGGCTCAAGACGTACAGAACCCTACCCAAAACCCTAGCCCAGGGCAGAATATCCAGAACCCCATTATTAACGCCATCATTGATGTTGGGGTGGTGCAGCGGTTTGGGTCTGCTACCGATGATGTGATTACTCTTAAGCCTGTAGAAGGCGATCGCCTCACCCTAAAATTTGCCGATCAAGGGGTTCCTAAAAAGATCGTCACTGCCAACGAGGTCACGTTAAATGTTACTTTGCAGCCTTTGCCTGAACCGCAGGTCAAAGAGCGGGTCGTTTTAAGCAGTCATCGCAGCTTTGAAAGTGCCGAAGATAGCGCGAATCAATGGAAGTCTAAGGGGATTGACGTAGAGCTAGCTCAACCCCGACAGTGGCAAGTTTGGGCAAAGCGAGAAACCTACAAAACCCCGCTACTGCGTCGATTATTGATGCAGAACTTGCGCGCTAATGGCGCAACGATCGCTTTTATTGACTCGAAGTTGGAGACACAAGCCCCCAAAGCAACCTTCACAACAGGCGGCAATCGCTACCAGCGGGACGATTTGGTGATTGATGCGGGGAGCGATCGCGTGGAAGTGACCTTCAACCACGAAGACCATGGGCGGCGGGTATACGGCGGCGACCTCAAGCTTCAGCCCAACGCTTACGGCACCTATACCCTGGTCAACCAAGTCCCGATCGAAACTTATCTGCGAGGCGTTGTTCCTAACGAAATTGGAGCCAGCGCCCCTCCCACTGCCATTGAGGCACAGGCAATTTTGGCTCGAACCTATGCGCTGCGAAACCTGCGCCGCTTTGCCATTGATAACTACCAAATGTGTGCCGACACTCAGTGTCAGGTTTACTACGGACTTTCTGGCTCAGCGCCTGAGTCAGACCGGGCGATCGCGGCTACGGCTGGGCAAGTATTGACCTACCAGAATGAATTGGTTGATGCCCTCTACTCCTCGACTACGGGCGGCGTTACTGCGCCCTTTAGCAATGTCTGGAACGGTGCCGATCGTCCCTACCTTCAAGCCGTTGTGGACTCGGCAGAAAACGTTTGGGATCTCTCAGCTAAGCCCCTGACCGATGAAGCCAACTTCCGGGCATTTATAGCCGAAAAGAAAGGCTTTAACGAGGCAAGCTGGGATTATTTCCGTTGGCGAACCAATAGCACTTTGGCAGAACTCTCCCAAGACCTAAGAAGTTATCTGCAAAGCAAGCAGAGTCCGCTGGAAGACTTCACAAAAATTCAGGATATTAAAGTACTAGAGCGATCGCCTGCCGGACGAGTTCAGCAGATGTCTGTCACCACCGATAAAGGTGTCATTCAACTTGAGAAAGACGAGATTCTACGCGCATTCTACGCGCCTAGCAGCACCCTCTTTTACCTCGATCCAATCTACGAGGTATCTACGAAAGCGCTGAAAGCACCTAAAATCATTGGGACAGCCCCTCAAAAGCAAGTATCCCGTCCTGCCATCCAAGCGGCTCCCAAAGTTTTGAAGGGCTATGCTTTTGTCGGTGGCGGTTTTGGGCATGGTGTGGGCATGAGCCAGACTGGGGCTTACCACTTAGGCGATTTAGGCTGGTCGAGCAGCCGCATTCTTAGCTTCTATTATCCGGGCACTCAACTTCAGAACCTTAATCCCTCCATTGTCTTTTGGCAAAACCCATAGGTTTATAAGCTGAACTTGTTTATAGGCTGAATTTATTTACAAGCTCAACTTGTTCATAAGCGGAACTTAATGGAACTTCGGAAAATTCCTGTGACAAGGGTGTGGTACGCTACTGGCGATCGCGCTGGAAATCGTTGTCACTCGACAAAAAATGCCAGGGGTGATTGTTGTCGAAAAAAGTGATTGTTGTAGAAAAAGCAGGGCATCAGGAAAGGCTATGGCAAAGCAGAAGGTGGGGTTACTGTTTGGAGGCTGCTCAGGAGAACACGAAGTCTCCATTAAATCAGCCAAGGCGATCGCCCAAGCCCTCACCACGCCGCTCAACACTGCCCGATACGACCTGGCTCTTTTCTACATTCAAAAAGACGGCGTTTGGCAAGGCAGCAAAGTTGCAGAACAAGTTCTTGCCTCTGGTCAGGCGTTTCAGCCAATCTTTGACTCTTCTCAACCGCCCTCTTTCCGTCAACAGCGCTGGACATTTCCGCCCGAAGTTGCTGAAATCGATGTTTGGTTCCCTATTCTTCATGGCCCCAACGGTGAAGACGGTACGGTTCAAGGCTTGCTGAAGTTGATGCAGGTGCCCTGTGTTGGTTCGGGTGTTTTAGCATCGTCGGTGGGCATGGATAAACTGGCGATGAAAGATATTTTTGCTCAAGCTGGGCTGCCCCAGGTTAAGTATTTACCTGTGACTCGTCGGCAGGTTGGAGATGCAGGGGAATCTGCCAAAATCTGCGATCGCATCGAAGCCGAGTTAGGCTACCCGTGTTTTGTTAAACCTGCCAACCTGGGTTCTTCTGTGGGGATTGCTAAGGTTCGCACCCGTCCTGAACTGGAAGCTGCGTTAAATCATGCTGCCACGCTCGATCGCCGCCTGATTGTCGAAGCCGGGGTGATTGCCCGCGAGATTGAATGTGCGGTTTTGGGCAACGATCAGCCGCAAGCCTCTGTGGTGGGTGAAATTACCTTTAAGAGCGACTTTTACGACTATGAAACCAAATACACTCCGGGCAAAGCCGACTGGTTTATTCCGGCTCCTCTTCCTGCCGCGATCGCCACTCAAATTCAAGAAATGGCAATTCAAGCCTTCACTGCCCTAGATGGCGCAGGCATCAGCCGCGTAGATTTCTTTTACGTAGAAGCGACGGGAGCGGTGCTGATTAACGAAGTCAATACAATGCCTGGTTTTACAGCTACTAGCATGTATCCCCAACTGTGGGCAGCGAGTGGAATTCCTTTTTCAGATTTGGTCGATCGGCTGGTGCAATTGGCGATCGAACGAGGCAAGACTTGATAAAACTCTTTGTCTGGCGGCGGGGAAGCCTGCCTGGTGGATGATTTTGTGCTTGGTTCTCTTTGGTTAACCTAGTGGTGTCGATTATTCTCTGGGTGTCTGTGACAAAGCGGTTAGGTAAGTCTCCTTGGTTGCTTCTACGGTTCCTCGTGCCGCTTGTCAATATGGCGCTGATTGGCTATTTGGCGTTTGCTTAAACCACTGCCCTTGATTTTAAAGGTATATAGACCTAAAGACGATCGCCTCCCATAAGTTGAGAGGCGATCGTCTTTTCATCCCTGCTAAAATTGGAGAGAACGGTAAATTGCTCTCTCCCAGTGCCCAGGGTTTGATATGAAACAGTCTAAGAACGTTCATAGAAAAAAGCTTTTCCTGGGGTTGGTGCGCCGCTACCCTGTTGCCTCTGTTGTTGGTTTATGGATGACTTTATTGTTCTTGGCAGGGCTTTCTACGGCTGCACTCATGAACGTAAATCATAGCCAAACAACCCAAACAACCCAGATTTCTGCAACGGAGCCTTCGACCTCTCTACTCACGCAGCCTGCCACAGTAGAACAACCCAAACAGGTATTGCCGTGGTTGTCGTTTGGGGCGATCGCTTTAAGCTGCACTTTAGGTTGCCTCATGCTTTCCCAAAGCTTTCGTTCGGCTGGCTATCAACCCGTTCAACGTAAACCTTTTAAGGCTAGAAGCTTTACGCCTCTAAAATCAGCCGAAGCAGATCGCCAAGATGCCCCTGTTGCTGCCGAGCGATCGCAGCCCAACGAATCATCTAGTACGCCATTCGCGACTTCAGTTACAGTTGTGCCTACCCAACAAAATCATCCGCTCGATTGGGACGAACCTAGCCTTGCAGACAGTCTTGATATGCGCCAACGACGACCTTTGTCTCACTGGCTTTAATCTCAGATAGCTCGCTCCCCTAAGGGAGTTGCGTGAAAATAAAACACTAGTGAGATGCATTGGCTTTTTAGCCCCCTAAATCCCCCATTCTGGGGGACTTTGACAGGTTCGGAAGTCCCCCAGAATGGGGGATTTAGGGGGCGGTTCGGGGCGTTATTTAATCGCAACTCCCTAAGGTCTTGCATACAGAAAGTCAGGGTTGGATTACTTTTGATTGTAGCCAATGACTACGGAATTAAATTTTGAGATGCGCGATCGCTGACTTTACAAAGGTTTCTGCTCGTTGCTGACTCTGACGCAAACTTTCCTCAAGGCGATCGCACATCTGCATCAGTTCATCTACTTTAGTTACAATGCGCTTTTGTTCAGCAAGAGGTGGGAGGGGAATCGGCAAATTACGAATCTGCTCTCTAGTAATATTTTTCATCGAATCACTAGTCCCCGTGCCTTCTCCCCCATAGTATTGACGTGCTAAATCACTGTTGTTGCAAAGATTAAAAAATCTCTTTTCCAAGCAATCAGGAAACAGAACTCTAAGAGTTTTATCATTTAGCAAAAGTTGAGGTGGTGTATGTTCGACAACTACACTTTTCCCTACAAGCTCGCTTGTGTTAGCTCGTGACATAATAAAATCATTAGCCTTAATTTCAGACTCTTTTCTTGGCTCTATACTGGCAGGTAAAGCTTTATTTTCACTGGGGTTAAATCTATTCCAGGACACAGCACTGATTTTTATCACTCCCCATTCAGATTTATTTTTAGGACGTTTCTCACATTGAGGACTTGCTCCTGCTTCAATGTCCAGAATTAGATTACCAAATCTTTTCCAAGCCCAAGTGTTTGGAATTTCATAGGGCAAATCGCCATCTTCAATAGGAAGTGTTAAAGCATCTCGAATTTTCTTTGCTTCGATTAAAGTTTTCTTCTCGTCTGTAACTCTTACTAGTAAATCAAGAACAGATTCATCAGTGAAATCTTGAGGAAGGAGTTTACCTCTCACCGCCAACTGCAAAACCGATCGCCTCAAATCATCCACATCTTTAGGATCTTGGCTAAGCTCACACCAGTTATCACGAACGATCGCCCATCCTTGCTCCAATTTCTCATCTGTTTCGGCACTCATGAGAGCAGCGATCGCGCTTTTCCTCAGCTTTTGCCGTAGGTTTTCTTGCGTTTGATTGGCGAGGTGAAGGCGATCGCATAGCGCCATCAATTCATCTACTTTTGCAACAATTCGTTTCTGTTCAGCTAAAGGTGGAAGAGGATAAATAAAGTTTTGAATCGATTGAAGTCCTACGTTAGGTTGGGTTGTTTTGTTAATATATCTGTCAATCTCGGACTTAACCAGTTTGGATAGAGAGTAATAATAAGAGTATTTTGGTTCTACATAACCATGAAAATTCTTGATGGTAGCGCAAGAGTAAGAAGCTAAAAAATCAATATCAACCTCAACTAGCCTATTCTCTCCAATGGTTCCATATCTCGGAAAAATAATATCCCACTTAGTAGGCTGTACTTTTTTTCTTAATCGCTCAAAATCCTCAACGGCAATCTTCTTAGCTCTTTCAAAGTCAATGACATTATCCTTTTTAAAGTCTCTAGGTGAGACATAGGGTATTCCTTCAGAAACTTCTGTAGGCATCTTATGATCAATATCACCTATGTGCAAAGCTATATCATTCCACCGACACCAACACCAATTATCAGGTAAAGAATAAGGCTGCTCATCTTCTTGAACTGGAGTGAGAGGACGTTGCTTTGCAAGCTTTTTAGATTTCTCAAGCTTTTGCTTCTCAATCACTATTTGATTTCTTAATAGTTCAGCAGGTTCATCTTCGGGATTTTGGGGAACTAATTTTCCTCGGACTGCCAAATCGAGGATGAGCGATCGCAATTTTGCAATACCGTTGGGCGATTGGGCGATCGTGTTGAAGTTTTCGAGGAAGGTTTTGAGATTCATTAAGTCATTAATCTATTAAGGTTCTGCTACAGCAGCTTTAGAAAATCATCTACACTGATTCGAGCTTGTTTCAAAATTTGAGATAGTGTCGATCTTTTGACAGGTCGATGAGCAGGAACAGTAATCTTCAATGTTTCATCGGATATTCTTTTCTCCAGGCGAATGTGGCTACCTCGCTGCCGTACAACCTCCCATCCATCTCTCGTAAATGCTGCAAGAATTTCACGATAAGAGAGACTCGGAACTTTACTCATACCACCAGTTCCCTAACAATTATTCCTTCTGAAAAGTTTTCTTCAATAGGCTCTAAATAAAGCGCGATCGCCTCTTGAATATTTGCCAATGCCCCATCTATGCTTTCACCTTCACTAATGCAACCCGGTAACGAGGGCACATAGATTGTGTATCCCCCCTCATCACTTGGTTCTAGAACAACTTGTAGTTTCATAATTGCCTCCAATAATAAAATTACTTAATTAAATTATTCACCCCAATCAAACTTGCGTTGTTCTGTAAGCCGAGCATCGATTTCATCCAGGCTCAAATTTCCCCAACTTCCTTTTGTCTCTTTCAAAATCTTCTCAACCTCAGCAACTCTTTTCTCATAGTTAACATCACCGTTCTGATCTTTAGATCCTTGTGAAATTAAATCAATAAAGTCACTAACCTGCTGTAAAGTCGATTCTGGAAGGTTATGTAATTTTGTAATAATAGTGTCTCGCATTGTCATAATAATCATCTCCTTTTTTTTCATGAGTGAAGAATAAGGCGATCGCAATTTTGCAATACCGTTAGGCGATTGGGCGATCGGGTTGAAGTTTTCGAGGAAGGTTTTGAGATTCATCAAATAATTTTATGACTAGGATTTATTGATGAACAATCAGAGTATCGCGGCTTAGTTCGAGATAGCTGTGTTGCTCAAATAGCTCAATAATTTGCATCAGATTGTTTAGAAATAATGTCTCCAATTCAAAGTTCCTGATATTGCCCTTTGTTACCAACAGCAGCTTATACGGTTGTTGCCGAATCAAAAATGATTCCAGAAAATCTGCATCCTTTGTAATCACAATCCGCTCCTCAGCCATTGAAAGCTGGTTAATCACAGCATCAGGTGTTGAATTCTGATCAGGTAATTCCCTTGTATGCACAACATCCTGCCCCGCTTTCTGCAAACACCATGCCAGCCGTAACGGTAACTGGGCATCTACTAAAAATTTCATGAAGCAATCTTATAAATACTCTTTACCTGGCTTAACCGTGCTGCGTATAGCAGCGAAGCTAAAATATCATCTGCTTCCAAATCTTCATAGTCTGCCAAAATTTCCTCAGTAGTCATACCCGAACTCAGCAATTCCAGCAAAAACTCAACCGGATACCTAAGATTTCGGACACAAGGCTTACCGTGACAAATTTCTGAGTTGAGCGTAATGCGTTGTAAAAGACCTTCCCTCATTGTTTAGCTCCCGCTGAATGCTTCAAACACAGATGCCAGGACTGAGTTACCGCTCATAGAATCATCTCTTCTTAGCGGAGTAAATTCTTCAATATGAATCGGATTCTTAAGTAGATGTAGTAAAAAGTTACTGGCTTGCGCATCCTCGACTTGCTTAATCAAAATCACTTTCACATTCCTGCGCTGTTCAAAATCCTGTCTATACTGCTCAGGGATCTCAGAGGATGTCTGAGCAGTATCAAAGATTCTTACACTTGCCCCCTAAATCCCCCATTCTGGGGGACTTCCGAACCAGCCCTTCTTCAAAGTCCCCCAGAATGGGGGATTTAGGGGGCGGATCGGATAGTAATCTAGACTTTTCAGACATCCTCTCAATTTTCCCATCTTTAATCGTTGCCTGAAATTCAACTGCTTTCATAAAGAATCCCACTTACTTAACTTTATTTATTTGACCTTGTAAAACCTTCAAGATTCCCAATTGTCCCGTTCCTGTCAAATAAATGCATCTACTTCATTAACATTGGCAAAACTTTGCTTAGCCGTACCTATCATATTTTGCAAATGTCGCTTGCTCTTGGAAGAAGATTCTACTAAAACAATTACCTCTACCCTAGCTCCTACTGGCAGTTCAACAGACTGTCACTCAATTACACCACCGGGTTTAACAATTACCTGTTGTCGGATTGCATCAATCATGGAGAGCCCCTAAATCAAAATATCGTTATTATCAATCCTATGTTTTTTCTAAGCAGATTTGCAAGGCAGTCTTCAAAGCCATTCGCGCCTCGTCTGCCGCCGCTGCCGCCTCCTGATATTGCTGAAGTAGGGCGATCGGGTTGAAGTTTTCTAGGAAATCTTTCAGATTTATTTGCCCTGTTTACCAATTTTTAGTCATCAAGGTACTTCATAAGGATTCACCATAAGCAATCCATCAATTTGTGTAAAGTCACGGATGTTTCTCGTCACCAATCTCAACCCATCGACAAGTGCTGTTGCAGCAACTATTGCATCAGGAAGCTTAATTTTATGTGCTTTTCTAATTTTAATCGCCTGTTCCGCAACCTCTAAACTAAGCGATATCTCTATCAAACTAGCAAGTAACTCTCTTGCTTGAGCTTCAGCCAATTTGGGCTGTTGAAAGCCTAAAAGCTCAATCTTGGAAACAATAGAATATGCACCCTCTCCCACCAGACCATCTTCCAAAAACGTATTCCCTCTCTCATTTAAAGACCCATTTAATTGATAAATCAAAATATTGCTATCGAAAAGATACTGCATGGCACTCCTATTCACCCCAATCTTCTCGACGCTGGCGATCGAGTTCAGCATCTATTTCATCCGGTGTTCGACTGCCCCAGCTTCCACGAGTAGATATTAATACCTTCCTCGCTCGCTCTCTTGCTTCAGTCAAAGTCTGAGGTGCCGAATGGTTTTCTGGCTGGGTTGCTTCAGGCTTAAGCTGATCCATCACATGACTCATCACCTGCCATTGTTCTTCAGGCGTTAATTGATCGATGTTATTCAAAACCTGCTGGAGTAAAGCGTTCATATCACTTTCTCGGTGTAGTAGATTGCTCTAAACACAATTGTAAGGCAGTCTTCAAAGCCATTCGCGCCTCGTCTGCCGCCGCCGCCGCCGCCTGATATTGCTTCAACAGAGCAATCGGGTCTTCATGAACATTCTCCGGCGTATTCGGGTTTTTAATATCCAGGTTGTAGCCATTAGCAGCGATCGCTTCAACCGACACTTTCCAAGCAAACTCAGTTTCCTCCCGGTGATCCCACCAGGCTTTCTCCACCTCAAACTCCTCAATTCGCATCGGCTTCGTCTTGTTATAAGACTTCGCCCCCGGCGGGTAAGGATGCTCGTAATACCAAACCTCAGCCGTTGGCGTGCCCTTCGTAAAAAACAAAATATTAGTCCGAATGATAGTGTACGGACTAAACACCCCATTCGGCAGCCGCACGATCGTATGCAAATTACAGTCCCGCAGCAGCTTCTCCTTAATCCGCGTCTTAATCCCTTCGCCAAACAACGTCCCATCTGGCAGCACGATCGCCGCCCGACCTCCCGGCTTCAGCAACTCCATCACCAGCACCAAAAACAAATCCGCCGTCTCCCGCGTCTGAAACTCCGTCGGAAAACCCCGCTCAATGCCATCCTCCTCCATGCCCCCAAACGGCGGATTCGTCACCACAATATCCACCTGATCCTCGCGCCCATAGTCTCGCAGCGGCTTCCGCAGCGTATTATCATGGCGCACATTCGTTGGCACTTCAATGCCATGCACCATCATATTGGTCACACAAAGCAGATGCGGTAGCTGCTTTTTCTCCACCCCCAAAACGCTCCGCTTCACCTGCTCCAAATCTTTCGGTGATTTGATTTGCTGCTTCAAATGCTCGTAGGCATAGGTCAAAAAGCCGCCCGTTCCACACGCCGGATCAAGCACTTTCTCGCCCAACTGTGGGTTCACCCGATCGATCGCAAACTGAGTCAGCGCCCTGGGCGTATAAAACTCTCCCGCATTGCCTGCACTTTGGAGATCCTTCAGAATCTGCTCATACAGATCGCCAAACAAATGCAGCGTTTTCGACTGGTTAAAATCAATGCTTGCATTAATCTTGTCTACCACCTGACGCAGCAACGTCCCCGACTTCATGTAGTTGTAGGCATCCTCAAACACACTGCGCAGCAGGAGCGATCGCTGCTGTGCCACACCCTCCAAATCCTTCCCATCTAGTGCCTTAAGCTGAGGAAACAATCGCCCATCAATCACTTCTAGCAGATCCGTTCCAGTGGGCGTATCCTTTCCTAACTTAGTGCTATCTGCCCAATCATTCCACCGCAACCCAACTGGAATTGGCGACTCATACTCATCTACATCCAGTTCCAACTGCGCATCCTGGTCGCTAAAAATCTTATAAAACAGCATCCAGCCCAACTGTCCAATCCGCTGGGCATCGCCATCCACCCCCACATCCTTCCGCATGATGTCTTGAATAGATTTGATAGTGGCGCTCAGTGACATACAAATGTTCTCTTTAGTAAGACCAAGAGGATGTCTGAGAAGTCTAGATTGCTATCCGATCCGCTCCCTAAATCCCCCATTCTGGGGGACTTTGAAGGAGCATTGGTTCGGAAGTGCCCCAGAATGGGGGGTTGGGGGGCGAGTGTAAGAATCTTTGATACTTCTCAGACATCCTCTAAGAAACAGTTGTACCTTAATCATGACCCAGCATCAAGCACCCGGATCTTCGTAAAGCAGTTGCTCTAGCTCTCGAATTGCTGCCTGATACTGCTTCTTACCTCCAAAACTTCCGACCAGTTCCACCGGAGTTCCCAGCGTTGTAAACGGATCAAGCTGCAATACCCTGACATTCTCGATCGCCACTACTCCTTGATCGGCATATTTCTCTAGCAGCGCCACCAAAACCGCCCGCGCCATTTCACCATACTTAGCAAACACATCTCGCTTCTGCACTTGTTTAACCCGTTCTCTGCGCGTCAGCGGCGGGCGATCGAACGCCACATGGCAAATCAAATCAAAAAGGTCATAATCCTTGCCCACCATGTCCTCCAGCGCTTCTAAAATTACGCCCTGCTCTCTCAACTCATCCAAAATTGCTTGCTTGCGATCGGCAATCTGCCACTGATGTAAGAAGCGATCGAGAGACTGATACGCCTCATTGACCGTGCGGCGAGTGTAGTCTTTTAAGGATTCCGTCGTCAGCTTGCCATCCTTGTCGTAATAGCTCACCCGCTCCTTTGCCACCACAAACTCTTGACGGCTCACCTGATATTTAAAACTTACTCCTGTGCCATTCTCACGTCCGGGTTCACCCTCATCTCCGCCTTCAGTTCCCTCGCGTCCCGGATCAGCAGGCTTCTTCTCTTTGCCAAAATCCTCATCCTGAAGCGGCGTTCCATCCCAATCTGGGTCATCAAAAAGCAGAGTCGCCCCCCGAAAATCAATAATTGTAAAAAAGTTTTTGCCATAATCGGGGCGCAACCGAGTTCCCCGCCCAATAATTTGCTTAAACTCCGTCATCGACTGAATGCGCTGATCCAACACAATGACCTGACAAGTCTGAGCATCTACTCCCGTCGTCATTAGCTTAGAAGTCGTCGCAATCACCGGATAGGTTTCTTTAGGATTAATGAAATTATCAAGCTGTGCCTTACCCTCCTTCTCATCTCCGGTAATTCGCATTACATAGCGATGATCTTTTAGCACTAACTCTCGATTCAGATCCACCTGAGTCAAAGCTTCCCGCATCCGTTCCGCATGGTCAATGTTCTCGCAGAAAATAATAGTTTTCCGCATCGGATCGCCGTCATGAAGAAATTGGCTGACATACTCCGCCACCTGCTGAGTCCGTTGGTCGAACACAATGTTGCGATCGTAGTCTCGCAGGTTGTAGTCGCGTTCCTCAATCCGTTGCCCCCGATCATCAGATTCCCCTGCCTCTGGAGTCCAGCCCTCTAGATCTTTATCTAAACCGACCTGAATTCGTCGGAACGGAGCCAGAAAACCATCCTCAATTCCTTGTTTAAGCGAGTACTGAAAAATTGGCTTACCAAAGTAATCAATATTCGAGACGTATTTCGTTTCTTTGGGCGTAGCCGTCAGACCGACCTGCACCGCCGTTGAAAAGTAATCCAGCACCTGCCGCCAATTAGAATCATCTGCCGCACTGCCCCGGTGACACTCATCAATCACGACCAAATCAAAGAAATCGCGATCGAACTTTTCGTAAAGATTATCTCGCTCGTCATTGCCAATGATTGCCTGATACAGCCCCAGATAGATTTCGTAGGAAGTATTGATCCGTCCCATTTCATCAACAAGTTTGCGATCGAGCTTGCTCATGACCTCGCCAAACGGACGAAAATCATTAATGATCGTTTGATCTACCAAGGAATTGCGATCGGCAAGAAACAAGACCCGTTTTGCCACCTTTGTCTTCCACAACCGCCAGATAATATTGAACACTGTAAAAGTTTTACCCGCTCCCGTCGCCATCACCAACAAACAACGCTTCTGTCCACGGGCGATCGCCTCAACGGTACGATTTACTGCAAGCTGCTGATAATAACGAGGTTCCTTCCCACCAATCTCAATAAAATAAGAAGAAGTCAACAAATCCTCATTAGCATTTTGTAGATCTTGCCACTGCTTATACCGTTCCCACAGTTCATCCGGCGATGGAAACGCATCCAAACTAATCTGCTGTTCCACTGGGCTGTAGGTGCCGCTTCGGTCATGGAACACAAACGCATCTCCATTAGAAGAAAAGACAAACGGCACTTGCAAAGCCGCCGCATAGCCTAAAGCCTGTTGAATTCCTGCCCCAACGCTGTGGCAATTGTCTTTTGCTTCAATGACCGCGATCGGTTGATTGGGCTGATAGAACAGCAAATAATCTGCAAACTTCTTTTTTCCTCGACCCGTTAACTGACCTCGAACCAGCATTTGACCATCGGTGAAATAGTACTCCCGACGCACCTGGCTCTTTTTCCAACCTGCATCATAGATTGCAGGCGTAACGTAGCGATCGCAGATATCAGATTCGCTGAGGTCTTTCTTGCTCATTCTCTAGGGCTAAAACTTAGGGGCATGTCTCTAGAGTATGCCCTTCAACCTAACCGCCTAGTCGAACTACTCAAGACTTCACGGTTTAGAGAGAGAACATCAAGGGCAATTACAAGGGCAATTCATTGGAATGCATCCAAATCATTACGAACAGAGTACTTCTGATGAGCAGACTTCACCAGACTGCTGAGTGACGAGTCAAAATAAATCACAATCAAGGACGTAATTATGCATAACGAGAAGATGCGGAGCGCAAACAAACTCATGCGTCGTTTCCTGATGGGAGCTTTGACGTGTCTGTTATTAGCCACTCTATCTACGCCTGCGTTGAGTCAGTTTACATCTAAGGTGCCAACGCAGCAGAGCCAAACGGTGACTGATTCCATGTCTGTAGGAAAAATGCTGGATATTAGTCTAGAGTCAGCTAAATCTACACTCGTGGCACAAGGAATGACTGAGAGTAAGATGAAGTCGTATGTGGCGGTATTAAGTAAGCAAAATGTCGTGCCGACTTCGCCGATGACCAATGCCCAGGGAGCAGTTGGCGGAGTTTTAGTGGGCGATCGCTTTGTTGTGCGCGGCAACTTTAGCAGCTTATCGAGCGCTATGCGAGACTATGGCACTGACCCCATTACTCCACCTAATCCCAACATTACCTCTGCCTTTCATATCCATCAAGGCGAACCCACTGAGAATGGACCCTTTCAGTACGCGCTCAATGTAACAACAGATGAAACAGGACGAAAGGGCAGCGCCATGGGAGAATACGCGCTGACAGCGGAGCAGGTTCAAGCGCTTTCTGAGGGCAAGCTGTATGTAGATTTGCACACGACGATGAACCGGGCTGGAGAACTGCGCGGTATACTCATGCCGTATTAATGGGTGATGTCGGGTTGGAGTTTTAGAGCCAACACCGATATTATTGATATTAAAAATTGGCGTTAATCAGCAGTATTATCGGTACACGCAGACGCTAACGTGATCGTTTAAAGGTTGATGTACAGTGTCAAGTTAAACGACATGGGGACAAATTCGGCGTTGCTGAACAATAGTATGAACCTATTCAAAGTCCCTTTCCTTTAGGAGAGGGATTTAGGGAGAGGTCTACCTAGCTGCGTTGTCGACTCGACCTAACCCCTAGCCCCTTCCCTAAGAGGGCAGGGGAACAGGATTTCATACTTGCATTCAGCAATGCCACAAATTCATTTCATCAAGTAAATCTGACTGTTGCGTACTTTCAAAATTGAGGTTGATGCAATTTGTCCTTGCCACTGTTATTAATTCACTGGTGAAGACGGAATTGACCAGATTGGCAATCGATTAACTTTTTGAAGGCTAAGCTCGACATATTGAGTGTTGGCGGGGTTAGCGATCGCCAACCCAAAATATCCTTCCTCGCCATCATGGGTATGAGAACCACTGCTCATAGTGGTATATCGCCCTTGCCGACGGGCTTGATTGAAGGGAGAACCCACCACCCAATGCCAGCGCGAAGCGAACACAATCTGGGTGATGTCCTCAACCCAATCTCGCTCGCCATGCAAGTGATATACCTGATCTACCGTATCAAAACCATTCTCACCATTAAACGTTCCTCCCATCGAAACGACCGTTAAGCGTGCATTCAGCCACTGATCTAGGTAAGAAACTGCCCCCAAGGCGACTTGCACGCCACCGCTTGTACCAATCAGGATGACATTCAGCGGCTGTTGGTGGGAGCTTGGAATGGAATGAGCCGCATTCATACGGTCAATAATGGCATCAGCAATCCCCCGGTTGTAAATCGCCCCATAGCGATCGTCGGCAGAGATAGCAAACCGCCAGAGATTGCGAATCTTGATGAGAATATCCGCATTTTCCAGCCAACCATCTGCCTGTTTAGCTGCTTCCCAAAGCGGAGCCAGCAATCGTTCTCCATTCAAATCTTGATTAGCAGCAGAGTAGGGAAACACATCGCGAACCGCAACGCAGTTTGGATGCCACTCAACCAGGCGATTCAAAAACCGCTCTTCTCCTGGGGTCAACTGGTTAGCGGAGAAGTCTCCAACACCGGGTAGGAAGACAATGTAGCAGTTAATTGTTGAGGATGGAGTGGTTGAAGTTGCCCGATCGATCGCTGAAAGTTTCTCTAATTGATCTTTCTTCAAGCCCAGACTTTCAGTACTCTGCCTTAGCCACCAAACAATCGTACCAACTGGTGCTAACGTCCCCCAAACCAGCAGAATAAACCCTGCCAGCAGCAATAGCCGGAAAGTTCCACCGCGCAACCCTGTCCACATTCGTTTAGTCACCTGAAGCATGATAGGTCAGGAAGCACTTGTCCCATAAACCTGTTTTGAAGAAGAATCCAAAACCCAGTACCCTATACTCTAACCAACATGATTTTAGCAAGCATCTCTCATTAGCCATATCAATTTCTGTGAACCATCATTCGTCTCATACCACATTTTGGACAACCCTACGGAATGCTTTAGCATTGAACGCCAACTTCTACGAAGACGTTCGCAATACTTCTAAGAATCGTCGCATTGCTCGAATCATCGTGTTCTTGGCAGCTTTGTCTTACATGATAGGAAGTTCGGTCATTTTGTTGATTAACCGGGCAACGGTTTCCATACTGCTTCCAGCCCTGTTGTTCAATGGATTAATTGTGATCGTAGGCTATTACTTCTGGACATTTGTCGTGTTTAAGGTTGGCCAGTGGTTGAAGCCAATTGACCCAACGTATAGAGATTTGCTTAGTCCAATCGGGTTTGCCTACGCGCCACAAGTCCTAAACTTTTTGACGCTCATTCCCCTACTAGGACAACCCATTGGACTAATTTTGTCGGTTTGGAGCCTGCTGGCAGTAATTGTGTCGGTTCGTCAGGGATTAGACATTCGCACTCGTTGGGCAGGACTGATTTGCTTGCTCGGATGGATACCGATTCAGATCGTAATTGGGTCTGTTCAAGTCCTGGAACAAGAACTGGTGAAATAGGCAGGGAATAACACTATCACCCTCGACTTGTTACCCGTGTTGAGCGAGAATTTAACTTACCGATAGAAAGCCTTAGTTCGTCTTGTGCCATCTGAACTGCATCGACGGTATCAAAACGTGCCGCCGATCTAAGTGTGCAGACCAAAGTGGAAAGTTTGGTTGACAGTTGTATAGAGCAGCAGAATTAGCATATTAGGGAAAAGCTGGTAAATTTTCTAATGTTGCACAATGAAGGGATTAACACGAGAATGTAACCCTAAATTGCTTTGGATAAATATGCCTTAAGCGAGAGAGTGAATTCTTCTGCTATCCGACAGAGTTAGGTAGAACAGATAGGTGGCGCGATCGATGAGTAATCCAGAATTGCCTCAAAAATATGTCCTTGAGCAGCAGCGCAATGAAGTTTTGCAACAGCTTGAGGACTGGCTTGACATTCCCATGCTGATCTTCAGCTTTATCTGGCTGGCACTGTTTATCATTGAACTAATCTGGGGACTAACTCCCCTACTAAACGCGTTGAGCGTCACGATCTGGATCATTTTTATCCTTGATTTTGGGCTAAAGTTTCTCCTGGCTCCTCGCAAACTCAGCTACCTGAGACAAAAGTGGTTAACTGTATTGTCCCTGATGTTGCCTGCGCTGAGAACTCTCCGAATCATTCGGGTGCTTCGAGCATTGCAAACAGTCCGTGCGGTCAGGGGACTGCGGTTGCTTGGAGTGATGACCCGGACAAATCGGGGCATGCGTGTCCTGGCTGCCAGCATGAATCGACGGGGTTTTGGTTATGTTGTGGCACTGACCGCGATCGCCATTCTAACTGGAGCAGCAGGCATGTACGCCTTCGAGCAAGACGCGCCTGACTCCGGCATCCCTGACTATGGCACTGCCCTCTGGTGGACGGCAATGTTGATCACGACAATGGGTTCGGACTACTTTCCCAGAACACCGGAAGGTCGAGTTCTGTGCTTCGTCTTGGCAGTGTACGCCTCTGCCGTGTTTGGCTACGTCACCGCCACACTGGCAACATTTTTTATCGGTCGAGACGCGGAGAATCCGGAGGCAGAAGTTGCCGGAGGCAACACGTTAGCACAGCTTTCCGCAGGAATCGCCGATTTGCAAGCAGAAGTTGCAGCACTGCGAGCAGAGATTCAACTATTGCCGCCGCAGGAGAAGGCAAAATAGGAAGTGCGATTGCTCGTGTCGTGATGAGGCGACCTATCAAAAACGAACGAAATAAAGAACGAGGGGTTTAGTCATGGCGTTAGTAGACTTTGGCTGGAATGTCATTATCAGTTATGGGAAAGTTTGAAGTTTGAAGACGTTGCTGAATGCAAGTACGATTTACCCTCAGCCCCAACCCTTCTCCTGGGGAAGAAAGTAGGCGAACAGACTACAGAGGAAGCGATCGAGACTCATTATCGCAGAATTTGCTAACCGTCAAAGTGGGCTTTTAACGTGATGGTAGCATCGTTCTGTGGGTTAAGGATAGACTCTATATGATCGGGAGACTATGCGTTAATTTTTTGTTCAACTGCCTGCAATAATTCCCTCAAACAGTCCTCTAAGGTTGCGCCTTGTGTCATGTCTAAGTTGATAGTTTTCATGTCATAGAGGGTGGCGGTGAGTGTATCTATGATGGCTCTTATTTTGGTGTAAAGATTGAGTTCTGTTTGTGCTCTAGGCAGGTTAGCTGAGGATTTTAATTGTTTTAGTTTAGTGTCTAGGGCTTCAATTTTTTGATCCCAGTAGCTCACATAGTCCATGCTATCTATCACGTCATAGATTTTGGCGCTGGGTAACACAACAGGAAAGATGCGATCGCGCAAGGCTTCATTATCATGTGCGTTCTCAGCAATATTGACCAGTTCATACATGCAGTTTCTTTTCTTTAAATACTCGTCACTAATTACGGTAATAATGCATTTTCCACGTCCTAGCCATTCCATAAATTCTTTAGCACTAGCCTTGAATTTAAGATCGCGGATATCGCGGATAATCGTAATCCCTTGAGACTGAAAATATTGATCGAGAGTGTGGGCGATCGCCTCACTTTCCCCCTTGTCCCAAGCGTAAGAAATAAAAACTTCTCGTTCAGTTAGGCGGCGATCGGGAATGCCCAGATCCCAAAGATTTTGAGAATTATGAGGATCTGAAACACGGCGTTCTCTTCGCTCTTGGATTGGCTCGACCCCATCTAACAATTGTCTTAAGTTAACTTTGCGTTTTAGTTTACCAATGAAATAGGTTTGCTCTCCTGCTTCTTCTGCACTAATTAAATCTTCACAGTTTAGTAAGATGGGTGGGTCTTCCTGGTAGAGCAAGTATTCGGTGATGCCCAAGCGAGGAATAGTTCTATGAATTTCATCAAACTGGCTACGAATGATGCTTAAAAAGCTGCGACGGGTCGCAGGATTGCCTTTCACACGAATAGAGATGAGTTTATCTTCGCGATCGGCACGAATGAGAGCAGGATTATCTCGTTCTTTAAGAACAACGCCGCTACGCCAGTAGGTACGTTGACTAATTTTACTATTCATACGGACAATAAAACGAGAAATAATACTGGGTGGCAACACGTTGTAATGATATTGAAAGGTCAGAGAGCCTTCCCATTCTCCGGTGTAGGGTTCTTCTTTGGGAAGGAGACCAGGAATCAAAAATTTCTCATTAGAGAAACCATCTAGGTCAAAGCAGAGATCAAACTTGCGCATGATGCCAATGAGAAAACTATGTTTGTCACGAGGATAGCGATGAGAATCAAGAATGTTCAGCAAATGAGACTGGTTGAGAATTCCATTATGAACTGTGAAGAGTTCACTATTGTTAAGGATTTTGTAAACGCCGTTAGTTACCCATTCAGGATTGAGGACATTGGTATCGGCGAATTCTGGGCTGAGGCGAATGTCGTCTTGAAAATTAAGGGCAATGCCCAGGTTATGGAGCAGATGCAGCAGATCAGTTTGGCTTTGGCTATCGAGAACATCAGATTGAAGGCAGACTTGCTCGTAATCGTGCCGTGAAAGAAAGTCTTGAGTGCGTTTTTCGAGTTCTTCTTTAACGGTGAACCAGGTTTGGGGCAAAGGTTCGTGGAGATGGGGGAGTTGGCTAAGCTCTTGGATCAAGGTGGCTTTGAGGGTAGTAATACCTTGGTTGGCTTTGCAAGAGGTTTCGAGAATGGCGTGAAGGTTGGGGTATTTTTGGCTTAAGCCGCGTTGATCAATGTCAAGAGGTTGATGATCACATTGGTTGCCGACGAGAATGATAGGCGAGTCGCCGCCAAAGCTGGCAATAATTTGCAGCCAATATTCAAGCTGGTTTTGAACTTCACTTTGGCGGCAGTCGATGACGAGCAGATAAAGGCTACGTTTGCTTAGAAAAAACTGGTGGGTAGCGTGCATAATTTCCTGTCCGCCAAAGTCCCAGAGGTTAAGCTGTACGCTTTGTTGATTGACTTCAACATTCCAGGGTTGGATGGTAATGCCAGGAGTTTTGTTCTGGTAAGGATCGAAGCTATGACCTAGAAGTTGGCGGAGCAGGGAGGTTTTACCAACATCACCTTCACCTACAATTAGCACTTTGGCTTCGTTGAGAGGGCGGCTAGGTTGGGTGCGAAGTTGGAAGTAGTAGTTGAGAATGGTGGTCGGATCGCCGAAGTTACCCCAGTTACCTAAAATTTCGGGTGGAATAGATAGCTCTGGATTGGCGGTTAGATCAAGTTTCTCTAGCTTGGTGAGATTGCGGATATCCATGGGCAAGCTTGTCAGTTTATTTCTACTCAGGTAGAGCGTTGTCAGGTTCGTGAGTTGCGCGATCGCATCGGGCAAGCTCGTCAACTGATTGCTGCGGAGATGAAGCGTTGTCAGGTTTGTGAGTTGAGCGATCGCATCGGGCAAACTCGTCAGATGATTGTTGCCCACGTAAAGCCCTGTCAGATTTGTGAGTTGAGCGATCGCATCCGGTAAGCTTGTGAGTTGATTACCGCCAACATAAAGCTCGGTCAGATTTCTGAGATGAGCAATCGCATTCGGCAAACTGGTTAAATAATTTTCGCGCAGGTCAAGCACTGTGAGGTTAGTGAGTTGCGCGATCGCCTCGGGTAAACTTGTCAAGTGATTTCTGTTAAGCCTAAGCTTCGTCAGATGGGTGAGTTGGGCGATGGTGTGCGGCAGACTCGTTAATTGGTTGCTGCTAAGGGACAGGATTGTCAGGTTAGTGAGTTGTCCGATCGCATCTGGCAAACTCGTCAACTTATTGCTACCAAAGACATCACCCAGATTAAGTGTGGTCAACTGGGTCAGCAGTCCGATCGCATCCGGCAACCTCGTCAGCCGATTACCGCTGAGATCAAGCGTGGTTAAATGAGTCAACTGTCCGATCGCATTAGACAAACTCGTCAGGCGATTACTGCCCAAGGAAAGCACTGTGAGATTGGGGAGGTAAGCGATCGCCTCCGGTAAACTGGTCAGTTGATTGTAGCTAAGGTCAAGCCCAGTCAGGTGGGAGAGTTGAGCCATCTCTGGTGGCAGAGTCGTCAAACCTCGATCTGAAAGATTCAGTTTAGTCACGCCCTCTTTGGCAGCGCGATCGATAATCTGTAGAAGCTCGTCAGGGGTTATCATTTACACAATATCCCCTCAGACGTTGATGAAAGCAAGAAGGGCTTGCCCCATCCCCGACCCTTATCGCCCTAGAAAAGAGAATGTGGGGTTATGATTGGCGATCGAACTGTTCTTGATCCTAAACCACTTGAGTTGTCAAAAGGAACAAGGATCAGAAAAGTTGCGATCGCTGAAACTGCTATTAGACGAGAATTTTAGGCTTTGATTCATCTAGAAAGCAATTACTGAACTGAGTTTTCAGCACCTCTTTCTGGCACTGTCCAATAGTAGATAGTTTTACCGTCCACCTCTACAACCTGCTCCGGTTTCCAGTCACCCATATCGAATGCATGAGAGACAATGCGTGTACCAGGCTGCAATTCATTGAGCAGTTTGGGTCTTAAATCCAAATTCACTTGCGGTAGCAAATAAAGAGTGACAACTGTGGCTTCGCTAAAGTCTGTATCAAATAAATCTTGCTGACGGAACTGAACGCGATCGCTCACCCCAGCCCTTTGAGCATTTTGAGTTGCCTCCTGCACCCGCTGTGGATTAAGGTCTACACCCACGCCACGAGTACCAAACTTTCTGGCAGCCGTGATCACGATCCGTCCATCTCCGCTGCCAAGGTCATACAGCACATCATCCTTATTGACATTGGCAATTCGCAGCATTTCGTCAACAACGACTTGAGGAGTGGGGACGTAGGGAACATCAAGTTCAGGCGGTTGAGTTTGAGGAGTTGTATTTTCAACAGGGGCTGGATTTTGGGCAGGGGCTGAATTTTGGGCAGTTTCAGCCGTCGATTGAGCCGGACTCGTTTGTCCACGTACTTCGGCAACTGGTGTTTGGGTGCATCCCACAATACCTAAACCCACAATGCCGAATCCGGTAACAAGTAGCCGCAACATAGATTGCAATTTCATGATCGTTTCCTCGCTTTTGTGTCTTTGTTGATTCGCTATTTTTAATTTCCACTCCTCACTCAGCATTACACTCTCGGAATTAAGGATACTTTTGACGATGCCATTGAATGAATGGAATCCCTAAGGCAACAACCCCTATCCCGACGATCGCACCAACGCCTGTGTAGACCAAACTGGAATATAGCAAGTAACCACAGGCAACACAGAATAGGATGGGTAAAACCGGATACAGCGGCACCCGAAAAGGTCGCAGTTGATCAGGATCTCGAACTCGGAGCACTAACAGTGAGAGGCTGCTGAGCAAAAAGAAAAACCAAAAGATGGGAGCGGTATATTCCACCATTGTTTCAAACCCATTGCGGGTAATGGTGCCCAGAAGAACTAGTGCCAGGGCAATCGCTCCTTGCAACAAGTAGGCAGTGGTTGGTGTGCTAGGACGCTCTTGCCAAAGCCCCAAAAACTGAAAGCGCGAAACATCTTGCCCCAGCGCATAGTTGGTGCGTGCTCCGGTGAAAATAGTAGCGTTGATCGAATCAAGGGTGCAGGCTGCAACCAAGAGGCTAATCAGCACAGATCCCGGCTCTCCTAACGCTTGCCGCATCAAATCTGCCGCAACGGCTTGGGATTGTGCCATGCCTGCTACTCCTAATCCCTTCAAATATGCCAGGTTGATTAAGAGGTAAAGCACGGTAATAATGCCAATTCCCCAGAGGAGCGATCGGACAATATTGCGCTGATAGTTCTTAATTTCGGCAGAGATGTATGCCGCTTCATTCCAACCGCCGTAAGACAACAGCACAAACACCATGGCTAATCCCCAAGAATTAGAAGCAGGCGCAGCAGGAGTAGGCGAGGAAGCAGGGGGCGTTGCTAAGGTTAAGCCAATGACGATGACCAGCAATAACCCTAACACCGTTGCCATCGCCAGCCAGTTTTGCACCCGTTTGCTGTGCTTCAGTCCTAGAAGGTTGAGGGCTGTGAGTAGCACGATCGCTAGGGCAGCATAAATCGAAGGCGAAAAAGCTCCTAGGCGAAATAACTGGGACGCATAATCTCCAAACACAAAAGCCAGGAGAGCGATCGAGCCAGTTTGAATGACAGTCATTCGTGCCCAGGCAAACAAGAAGGCGATGGGTTGACCAAACGCCCGTTTCAAGTAATTGTAGCTACCGCCAACGTGAGGATATGCTGTTGCTAATTCTGCATAGCACAGTGCCCCCATAAACGAAATGATTCCGCCAACCAGCCAAACTTGCAAAATACCAGTTTGGCTTTCAACATTAGCCGCAACTAATGCTGGAGTTTCAAATATTCCAGCACCAATCACTAGACCTACAATCAGGGCGATCGCATCAAGCAATCCTAATGAGCGTTTTGGGGCAGGAACACCGATGTCTGCGGTTCGTTCAAGCAGATTTGGTTGCTTAGTTAGACTCACAGCATCACCTTTCTGTTATTGAATGGGTCTTCGTTTTCATTGAAAAACTGTTTGTCTGTCTTGAAATGTCTCAGCTTTAAGCAAGCCAAAGATCCTGTGCGTTACTCCTTTTAGAAAGAGCCTTTGAACAGGAGAATGCTATTCTCTGACTTTGATCAACTAAACACTTTGATCAACTAAACTTTAATCAATTAAGGTGAATGCATTGCACAAAACACTTCTGTGTTTATCCGTGCTGACCGTACTGCGTACAGTTAAGATAAAACGTTGACTTGAGTTAAACGTCTTTCGGAAGTTAGATGTCTATTTCTCTCTTTAGGCTATTTCTTTTTCCAGTATGTGAGAGCACGAAAGCAGGTCTATACCCTCTCTGCTCACGTCCTTTGGTAGGATCATTTAGATAAACGGTATCTCCCCGACTGGGGAGATACAAATTTTCTCGTGCTACCAAACTTCATTTCCTACTGCTATGCCACTGTCAATCTCGGTGTAAAGATTTTCTGGTGTGATTCCTTGAATAAGTTCATCAAGTGAGTAACGCTTTCGGCTTCCAGGCTTTATCACTAGCATTCCATCTACTATAGTGAGGTCTATCTCAGTGCCTTCAGCTAAGTGGATTTATTTAGCTAAATTCTGTGGAATACGAATAGCTAAACGATTCCCCCACTTTGCACCGATCGCCCTCATAGCCTAAGTCTCCATCGCGCTTACTAAACCCTCGCCAACGTCACCTTCTCCACCTGATCTTGATACTTACCATTGCGATCTTCATAGCTCACGGCACAAGGCGCACCTTCCAAAAACAGCAGTTGCACAATGCCTTCATTGGCATAAATCCGGCAGTCTGCACTGGAAGAATTAGAAAACTCTAGCGTTAAATGTCCTCGCCATCCCGCTTCAGCCGGAGTTAAATTTGCAATTAAACCGATGCGAGCGTAAGTGCTTTTGCCAATGCAAATTACTGTTACATTATCTGGTACTTTTAGCTGCTCTAATGCCACACCTAAACCGTAAGAATGAGCAGGAAGAATAAAGTATTGCCCGTTCCCATCAGTGTGCAGCGTTGCGGGTTCTAAGTTGGCGGGGCTGAAGTTTTTGGGATCAACGACTGTGCCGGGAATATGTTTGAAGATACGAAACTCTGAAGCCGACAAACGCAAATCATAGCCATAGCTGCTTAAGCCATAGGAAATAACAGGTAGCCCATCCACTCGCCGCACTAACTGAGGCTCGAAGGGGCTAATCATGCCGCTTGCCGACATAGTAGTAATCCAGGTATCGTTCTTAATCATTAGGGGCGATGGCTCCGGCGAAGTTCTGTGATTTGGTCTGCGATATCGAGGATGGCTTGGGGCATTTCGGGCCCTGTCAAAATCACATCGACTTGGGCAGGACGGTTTTTTAGGAAGTCTAGCACCTCAGCCTCTGAGATTAGCCCTAAGTTAATTGCCAAACTCAACTCATCTAACACCACTAAACAATACTGGTTTCTAGCCACGACTTCTTGGGTATACTCCCAAAGCTCTAGCAGCGCGATCGCCTCAGCCTGTTCTAAATGGGGCGTATCTAAGCAGCGAGGCAAATCGCAGCGCACCCACTCTAAATGCTGTCCGAGCTTGACGGGATTGTGAATGCCTTGCCCAATGCCGCCTTTCAAAAATTGCACAATCAGAACGGGCGTACCTTGACCCGCAATGCGCAGCGCTTGCGCCATAACGCTAGTGAAAAAGCTGCGGTGGGGACAGGTGAAAACTTGCACCAATCCCTCTACCGTATAAGGCAAAGAACTGGGGTTACGGCTCGGCGTTTCTAGTTGGGAAACCATGAATTCACTTCCGGGTGCTTCAGGAACAGGCGATGACTAAAGGATAGTACAAAACTCTATGTTTAGACTCAGACTTGCATTAACTAAAGTGAACATATAGAGTAAGATACTCATTTTTTTATCCATCAAACACTACATATACAGAGCCGTCAATAGGCTGTATGTACTAACTTCTTACGACACGTAGCACGGATTGGAGGCGCAAGTTTGCCTATCAACAATCCAAAATTTCTCGAATAACATCCTTCAAGTCTTTGTCTGGAGGACGTTTTGAGAACTGTTCATGGCTGTAAATCCAGAGGAGACGGATAACATAAGTGGACGAGTTGACCAAGTACATCAATCTAAGCTGCCCAGAAGCACCCTTAGAAATCCTGAACTCCAGCTTGTGAAATGTCCAGCCATCGGGCAACTGGATTTTGCTGGGCAGGGGTTCTTGACGAGAACTGAGGGGATAGGGATCTTCAATCATCCCTTCTAAGATGCCTTCAACCATTCCAAGGAACTTTCTTCGATAAACTTTTTCAAGCTTTTTGAAAGAGCGTTGGAATGAATCAGTACTTTCAATCGAGAAGGGAGGTAAGCCAGCCACGCACTTCTCCCTTGACAATACGGGGTGATAACTGGGAACTATCCACATCCTTCAAAATTTCAGCCATGACTAAATCGTAGGCTGGGTGCTCTCGTTCAATAGCTCTGAGTTTCTGTTTTCCTAGCTCCTTCATATCTTCAGGAAGAATTGCCTCAGTCGAGCTTGCATTGGGATGTAAACCCCGACGAGCTTTCTTCCAAGGAAACTCTAAATGAGTCATATCGCTTAAGAGGTAAGCATGGTGTGCGCCAAAATATTCCCATACTTCTTCCAAGAGCGTTACTGCGTCGTCATGGATTTCTGCCAAAAACTCTTTGCTGGGAATAGGAAGTTGCTTGGCTTCAAAATTGCTGTAGAAGCTATAGGCTGGAGGACAAACAGGTCCGTATCGCCACGCCTGAATCTCTTCATTAAATAAAGGTTGTTCGTACAAAGCTAAGTGTAGGCTTTGAGAGTAGTACAAAAGCTTTTGAACCTTCATGTTGGTCATTTGAGCTTCTCTACCGTCCTCATAGGCTTTGACGATAAAGTAACGAGACACGTCTAGACAGCTGACCATGTTAGGACTCGCACGTCAATAATGGATCTTAAACTATAGCAGTTTTTTGTTTGCTACACCTCTAGCATATAGTAAAAAAGATAAGTAGTGCATTTGTACTCAGGCTTGTCTACTTCATTCATGTCCCGTTCCCCGCTATCCTGATTGAGTTGAAACTTTAAGGCATATCAACATGGTTTGGCAGCGTCCCGACAATCGGCAACCCGACCAACTCCGACCGATGCGGTTTGAGCGAAACTTTACCAAGTTTGCCGCAGGATCGGTTTTGGCGCACTGCGGCGATACGCAGGTACTTTGTACGGTTAGCGTTCAGCCGGGAGTGCCACGGTTTTTAGAAGGGCAGGGGCAAGGCTGGCTGACCGCAGAGTACCGGATGTTGCCCACTGCCACCCATCCCCGGCACTCTAGAGAATTTATGAAGCTGTCGGGGCGAACGCAGGAGATTCAGCGATTAATAGGGCGGAGTTTGCGGGCGGCGTTGGATATGAAAGTATTGGGTGAGCGGACACTATTGGTGGATGCGGATGTGCTGCAGGCAGATGCTGGGACACGAACGACTTCGATTACCGGGGGCTTTGTAGCGTTGAACGATGCGATCGCCCAACTTTTGCAATCAGGAGAATTGGAGCGATCGCCGATTCGTCATCAAATTGCTGCCATTTCTGTGGGGTTACTCGACGGCATACCCTACCTCGACCTCAACTATCCGGAAGATGTAGCTGCCGATGTGGACTTTAATGTAGTGCTCAATGACGAGCTTAATTTAATTGAATTGCAAGGCACGGCAGAGGAAGGCAGCTATACCCGTGTCCAATTGAACCAAATGTTAGATTTGGCAGAAAAGGGAATTGGCGAAGTGATGGAGTTGCAGCGACAGGCGTGCTCTTTGAGATACCCGCAAGAGGTCGCGTCTGAGATATCTTGAGAAGAACACCATATTTCTGACTTCGGATTGATTGGATTATGCTGACTCCCAAGGAAAAAGGCATTGGGGTAAGATGCTTGCAAGGTAAGAGCCGTGGTCTGTTGGGTGAAAAGGTGAGTGTGACATGACGAATTCTCCGAACTCCGGTCATCAGCCTGAGAAAACACCGAGTCGCAGACGACGTTTTTTAATTCGTGCAGGTTTAGTGACGGGTGGGGTCGTTTTGGTCGGGGCGATCGCCGCTGCGTTATACGTCCGACAATTTATTCAAGAAAGATTAGCGCCATTAATTGCTGAGAGCTTAAGCGACACCTTAAACCGTCCGGTTAACGTGGGCGGCGTTGAGCGGGTTTCGCTGGTGGGCTTACGGCTGGGCGCTTCGGCATTGCCGCCTTTGAAAAATGATGCAGATCAGGTCAAAGTAGAGGCGATCGAAGTTGGGTTTAATCTGCTGGAACTTCTGTGGAGCCGGGATCTGCACTTCGACATTACGCTGGTACGTCCGGATGCCTTTATTGATCAAGATGAAGACGGGCAATGGTTCAAGACGAAAATTACCACGAACGAATCGAATAGTTGGATTACACCCCAGCTTGACGAAATTCGGGTGCAAGAGGGCAGATTGGTTCTTGCCGCAGCGAAGCAACTAAGAAACGACGAGACAGGCGAAATTGAACAACGCCCTGTGCCTGTGTTGACTAACGTAGAAGTGCGCAACGTCAATGGCTCGGCAACGCTACAAGATAAAAATCAGCGAATTAGATTTAATGTCACCGGAAATCCCCAAACGGGCGGGGAAATGCGGCTTCGGGGCGATATCAACCAAACCACAGAGTCGAGAAAGCTAACTGTGGAAGGACAGGGCTTGCTGGCACCCACCGTTAATGTGCTGGTACCTTTGCCCGTAACGTTTTTGACAGGGCGAGCGTCAGGTAAGCTCGATATTACCTTAGGAACGGAAGAAGACCCGCTTCTCCTCAACGGTAGGGTGCGGTTTCGGGATGGGGCAATGAAAATTGGAGCAGTGCCCAACACATTCAATCGGTTGAATGGCACTGTTCTGTTTCAAGATCAGCGGATCACGTTTCAAGATGCGCAGGGGCGCTATGGCGAGATTCCGGCGCGGGTCAGTGGCGGGTTAGACACCGAAAAGGGCTACGACATTTCGATCCAAGTGCCAAAAGTCAGCGCTTCGACGTTATTAAGAACATTTGATCTAAACTCGCCTTTTGCCGTGGCAGGCGTGTTTGGCGGCAACGTTAAGGTATCCGGCGCGATCGCCACCCCCAAGCTGACCGGGGTAGCCACCAGCCTCGAACCTGCAAAGATTGATCAAGTGACCTTTGCTAACGCCGATACTCGCTTTACCTTAACGGCTGACGCGCTAGCCTTCGATTCTATCCGGGCAACGCCGACCAATGGCGGTTTGGTGACAGGCAGAGGCGTGGTACGGTTTGGCGATCGCCAGTCTATCGCGTTCAATTTTCGGGGTCAAGACCTGGCAGGAGATGCGATCGCCAGGGCATACGGTAGTGCTCCCACGTTTACCATTGGTAACGTTAACACCACCGCTCAAATATCCGGCACCTACGACAATATCCAAACTGTTGCCCAATGGCAGGCTCCTCAAGCGACTTATCCAGCGCGAGGCACGGTCAGGGTGAGGGGAGATTTGGTGGAGTTTCGAGATACGGCGGTGCTAGTTGCAGGCGGCATGGTGCGGGGGAACGGTGAACTGCGCCAGGGGCGATGGAATGCGGTGGTACAGGCATCGGGGATTCGGCTGAATCAATTTTCAGCAGATTTACGCGGTTTCCTGAGTGGAACGGGCAGGCTATCAGGCAGTTTGGCGGATTCGAGTTTGGCGGCAATCAAGGCAGAGGGCAATCTGCGCTTTTCAGAAGGAATTGCCTTAATTGATCAGCCCTTAGATACCGCGGTAACCTGGTTAGGCGATCGCCTGCGAGTCAACAGCGCTACGGCTCCCGGCTTTAGCGCCAATGGCTTTGTCTTTGCGCAAGTAGAAGGCACCCCAGAAATTACCAATCTTGATCTGAATGTGCGGCTTCAGGGCTATCCCGTTGCGGCACTGCCCATTCCCACGCCTGAACAAATTGCCTTAAGGGGTAACGCCGATTTTTCTGGAAGATTGACGGGTGCGCTAGATGCCGTGAACGTTGCGGGGAACCTGAGGTTGAATCAGGCAGCAGTTAATCAGGTGGCATTCGAGTCGGCGCTAGACGGGACTTTTCAGTACCGCGCCAATCAATTTACACGGCTTGATGTGCGCGGCGACACCGATCGCATTGCGTTTGATTTAGATGGCACTAACCGCCCTAAATCTTTCTATGTGCAGCAAGGAGACACGATCGCCACGGGCAGAGGGCAGGGCGATCGTTTGCTGGCTGATCTGCAAAATTTTCCTCTTTCAATTCTCAGTTTTTCGCCTGCTGCGGCTTATGGACTGGGGGCGATCGAGGGTCAACTCAACGGGCGGTTTGATATTAACTTGGCAAACCTGGAAAACCCGACCGTGTTGGGTGAAGTGGCGATCGCCCGTCCGGCGCTGGGCTACATTAACGCTGACGAACTGACGGGCAGTTTTCGCTACAGTAATGGTATTGCTGTTCTTAACCAGGGCGAACTGGTTCGTGCTAACAGCCGCTATCAGCTTTCGGGCAGTTTTAATGCCGCTGCCACGCAGTTTCAGGGGCAAGTGACGACTGAGCAAGGCAGAATTGAAGATATTTTGACGGCTTTTCAGTGGTTTGACCTGTCCGATTTCAACCGGGGTATTAGTCCACCCACCTATGCCAGCGCCGCCGATGTACAAGCCTCAGAAGTGGGTAGACCGGGCGATCGATTCATCAACCAACTCCGCCGCTTTTCCGAAGTCGTGGCACTGCGCAATCAAATGATTGCGGCTCGTCAAGATGCCTCCATCATTCCTGATTTAGCCCAACTCGAAGGCGGCTTTTCGGGCAACGTCAACGTTGGTTTTTCGCCTCAAGAAGGTTTTGCCCTGGACTTTGGCATTGAGGGCAGAGATTGGACTTGGGAAGATTACGACATTAGCCTGGTGACCGCAGGCGGCAGTTTCAGAGATGGGGTTTTGTCACTGCGTCCTTCTCGCATCCAGTCGGGCGATTCCAGAGTAGCGTTTCAGGGGCAAATTGGAGCAGATCAACAAAATAACGGGCAGCTTGTAGCTGAGAATATTCCTGCTGATGCCGTCAGCGATCTTTTAAATTTGAACGTGCCTGTCGAAGGTAATCTTAATCTTAACGTCGGGTTGCTAGGCACCATCGGCAACCCGACGGTCAGCGGTGAACTGACCTTAGTGAATGGCAAAGTTAATAATTCTCCTGTTCCCGATCTTGGTGTTCTCATTGGTTACAACGATGCTCGTCTTACCGTGTTTGGCAAGCGATCGAATCCATTCACATTGGTGGGTGACATTCCCTATAAATTTCCGTTCATGACTGTTGAGCCAAGCAGCGATCAGTTTGCCCTTAAGGTTGATGTAGAAAATGAAGGCATTGCCCTACTGAGCCTATTTACCGACCAAGTGGCATGGAAAGGCGGCGAGGGTCAGGTCAACCTTCAGGTCAATGGCACGCTCCGAACCTTAGCTAATGGCGCGATCGATTTTAGACCCACCGCCACAGGCAGCGCCAGGTTCAGAGACGCTCGGTTTTCAGCGGCTGCCCTGCCTGAAGAAGATATTACTAATGTCACAGGCGATGTTTTATTCGCCAACGATCGCATTCAAGTCCAAGCCCAAGGACTTTTTAGCGAGGGCACGATCGCGGCTCAGGGTGTTCTACCCATTCTCTCTCCCTTGGAGACCACTGATCCAGCAATTAATACCCCTTTATTGGTCGATCTCAGCAATATTGCCTTGCAGATGGAGGATCTATACGATGGTGGCGTAGACGGTCAAGTGATAGTCACTGGCACCGCTTTAGCGCCTATTATTGGCGGAGAGGTTGGGCTAAGCGGTGGGCGAGTGTTCATTCCCGACGCGGCTCCAGTGGCAACTGTATCGGCTGGTGACACGGGCACCATTAGCTCCCCCCGACTCAATAACCTGGAATTGACCTTGGGCGATCGCCTCCGCGTGACCAGAGACCCCATCCTCAATTTCTATGCCAGAGGCAAGCTCAATATTAACGGCTTCCTCGATAACCTCAATGCCCAAGGCACCGTGCTGTTGCGCGGCGGACAAGTTAACCTTTTCACGACTCAATTTAGACTGGCACAAGGCTATGAGAGCAAAGCCGTTTTTGAACCCAACCGAGGGCTAGACCCGATTCTGGATGTCCGTCTAGTGACTTCGGTTCCAGAGGTAGTTCGGTTCCCTGTTCCCGACAATTCTCCCTTCGCCGCCGCAGAAGTCCGAGATACAACCATCAACGACTTTGGCGAAATTCAAACCGTCCGAGTGCAAGCCAGCGTTACAGGTCCAGCTAGCGAGTTTTCCCAAAATCTGCGCCTGACCAGTAGCCCCAGCCGCACCGAATCAGAAATTGTAGCGTTGGTGGGAGGCAACTTCATCAACAGCTTAGGGTCAGGGGGAGATGCGCCGTTGGCGATCGTCAGCGTTGCCGGATCTGCCTTTTTAAGTGATTTCCAAAACCTGATTGCCAACACCATTGGTCTCAGCGATTTCCGCATCTTCCCGACCACGGTTCTGTCTGACAATGCGCGCAGTTCAACGCTGGAGATTGCTGGAGAAGTGGGCTTTGATGTGACTCGCAATCTCTCCGTTTCACTCCTGCAAATCCTCACTGTGCAAGAACCCACGCAGTTCAGCGTCCGCTATCGTCTCAACGATAATATTCTGCTGCGAGGCACAACCAATCTTGAAGGAGATAGTCGAGCGGTAGTAGAGTTTGAGACTAGATTTTAAGACGTTGAATTCGATCGTTCACAATGTTCTAAGAACCTCGTTATTAATTCAGGTCGTACTCCAAAGTGAAGATGGGTATAAGAAGCATGAACTTGATAGCGCTGCCAGCCTTCTGATTTAAGGGCAATTTGCGAGTGATATCCTTGCAAATTAAAAACAGGTTGGGGCGACTCTTGGGCTAACGTGGAGCGGTGAAACTCGTGCCCCCAAAGGCGATCGCCTCTTTCTACCAACGGTGTATTTTGCAAAACAGTCGCCTGCCGATAGCCCAGAGTCAGACGGTTTCCCATCGTTGCCGTAGCTGGGAAAATGCCGACCATCGGGTAAGACTGTTCTGAGAAATCGACAATTTGCTCACACAAATACATGAGCCCCCCGCACTCGGCATAGGTCGGCATTCCGGCTTGAATAGCAGCTTTTACAGCTAAACGGGCCGATTGATTTTCGACTAATTCTGCTGCGAAAACTTCAGGGAAGCCGCCGCCAAAGTACAAGCCCTGTGTACCTTTGGGAAGATGTGAATCTGTCAGAGGACTCCAGGTCAGAAGTTCTGCGCCCAGATGTTCGAGCATTTCCAAATTGTCAGCATAATAGAAATTAAATGCTGAATCTTGAGCGATCGCCAGCCGAATCTTAGATTTTAACCCCTGAAATTGAGAGGGTGCGACAGACGCGGATTGATCACACTTTAAAAGCGGTGTTAACTTCTCCCAATCAAAACAAGTTTCGCCTAAATTAGCAAGGCGATCGAGAACGGGCTGAAGGTTTTGTAGTTCGCCACTGGGCACTAAGCCTAAATGGCGATCGGGAATCACGATTTCTTCCTGACGACGGAGAACGCCTAAAATCGGTAGGTTCAGCGGTTCTAAGGCGGCTGTCAGCAGTTCGAGATGGCGATCGCTACCGACACGGTTCAAGACAACGCCCGCAACCTGCACACGCAGATCGAACGAGCGATAACCGTGGGCGATCGCGGCAATGGAACGCGCCAAACTACTGCAATTCAAAATCAACAGTACGGGCAAATGCAACAATCGAGAAACATGGGCGGTACTGGCAAAATCATCGGCTCCACTCGCTCCATCAAACAGCCCCATTACGCCTTCAATCAGGGCATATTCTGCGTCTTGAGTATTTTTTTCAAAGCATTGTTGGACATATAGTTCGGAGGTTAGAACCGGATCAAGGTTGCGGCAAGCCCTGCCTGTAACGTGGCGATGAAACATCGGGTCGATGTAATCAGGGCCCACTTTGAAAGACTGCACGTTGTGACTGCGCTGTCGCAGTGCCGCCAGTAGTGCCAACGTTACAGTAGTTTTACCAACGCCGCTACGTTCGCCCGCGATCACGATTGCCATGTCATTCAGTATTTCTCGCAAGATGAATATGGGTGTGATTGATCATATCACTAGCTTTTAGGGGGTGCAGTGTGCTCTTCAAGATACTCACAAGGGGTTGCCCTGAGATACCCCTTGTGTCGTCGAACTTGAGAGTAGGATAAGCAAGGCATCGAACGAGAGGATATACTAAATCCTAGTATTGAATCTGCATTCATGAACAAGCTTATGCAACGACATGAGGCGATCGCTCAAGGCGGCAAAGACGACAGCGCTCCGGGTCTTCGCCCTCAGTCCCACGCTGGTTATTACGCCGCCTACGTTTTTGACCCTGATAGTTACAAGATCGAAGCCGTTTGCCATACACCAGAATAGAAAAATGCTGTAGTCTTCTTTTAACCCCCGTCCCTTTACTCAACCCTCTATGCATCGTCTCGCGACCATTCCCGGCGGTTGGAACCCTACTGCCGATGGCGTTATTTTTGTAGAGCAGCAGCCTGCCCCCATCGTCATCATTACTGCTGCGGATACCGACATTCAAACCTTTGCAGCAGCAGCTAATCAGTTGCCCGATGACTTTCCCGAACTGCGAGTCGTTAATTTGTTGCAGCTTCAACAGCAACTGACGATCGACACCTATGCCGATGATGTGTTGAGCAAGGCAGAGGTAATCGTCGTACGAGTGATTGGCGGGCGATCGTATTGGAGTTACGGGCTAGAAGTGGTTGAAGAATTGGCGCAACGCACAGGTGCAAAGCTGATCATCTTACCAGGAGACGAACGACCTGACCCTAATTTACTCAGTCATTCAACAGTTTCGTTAACGGAAGCCAATCAAGTTTGGCAATACATGATTGAGGGAGGCGTGAATAACTATTGCAATCTTCTAAAATTCGTTGCAACTCAGTTTCTTAATCAAAACTATCAAGTTCAGCTACCGCAATCCATACCGCGAATCGGCGTTCTCTGTCAGTTTCAAAATACGTGTGCCTCTTGTACATTCGAGTTAGGTCAAGCATCAAGGGTTGCAATTCTATTTTACCGTGCTCATTACTTAGCTGGAAACACAGCCGTTATCCATGCGCTGTGTGATGCATTAAAACAACGCAATTTAACGCCAGTTCCCATCTTTGTTTCCTCACTCAAGGAGCCGGACGTACAAAAAGAGTTGCTCAACTTTAAAGGGATTGAACTTATTCTCAATGCCACCAGTTTTTCCCTAGCGAGTTTAGATGCTAATTCTCCCCAAGTTGAACTTTGGGAAACGCTAAATGTGCCCGTATTGCAGATTATTTTTAGTGGTGGCACCAAAGAGCAATGGGCGACGGGAGTGCAAGGGTTAGCGCCTAAGGATATGGCGATGAATGTGGCGTTACCTGAGGTGGATGGCAGAATTATTACGCGGGCAGTTTCGTTTAAATCAGTGCAAACTGAGAACGCTAAGTTACAGGCTGATGTCGTGGTGTATGAGCCGATGGGCGATCGCATTCATTTTGTTGCCGAACTTGCTGCCAACTGGATCAAGCTGCGCCAAACACCACCGCCCGATCGCAAAATTGCCCTCATCCTCGCCAACTATCCTACCCGTGATGGACGCTTAGCCAATGGCGTTGGACTAGACACCCCAGCCAGCTGCATCAAGATTCTTAAAGCGCTTCAGCTTGCCGGATATTATGTTGAAAATATTCCTGAGACTGATCAAGAATTGATTCGGTTACTCACAACAAGCGTGACCAATGATCCGGAGGGCTGGACGTTGCGCAACGTTCGTCAATCACTGTCATTAGAAGATTACCAAACTCATTTCAATCAGTTGCCTATTGCCGTTCAGGCTGGCATTCAATCTCGTTGGGGAGATGCCGATACTGACATCCCGATCGCAGGTATTCAACTCGGTAATATTTTTGTGGGTGTGCAACCTGCTAGAGGTTATGACCGCGATCCTTCACTGAACTATCACGCCCCCGAGTTAGAGCCGCCGCACAGCTACCTGGCGTTTTACCATTGGGTACGATCGCAGTTTCAATCCCAGGCGATTGTTCATGTGGGCAAACACGGCAACTTGGAATGGCTCCCTGGCAAAAGCGTGGCGTTATCTGAAACCTGCTATCCCGAAGCCGTTCTGGGGGCAATGCCTCACCTCTACCCGTTCATTGTCAATGATCCGGGTGAAGGCGCGCAGGCAAAGCGACGCGCACAAGCCGTGATTATTGACCATCTCACGCCACCGATGACTAGAGCAGAACTATATGGCAATTTGCATCAGTTGGAGGGGCTGATTGATGAGTACTATGAGGCACAAACTCTTGACCCAGTGCGGTTGCCCTTAATCCGCGATCGCCTTGCTCAACTCATCACGCAAGAAAATCTCCAGCACGATTTAGGTATTACCTGTGAAACCTTAGACGATACTAGCCTGACCAATTTTTTGACTACTGCGGACGGTTATTTGTGCGAGTTAAAAGAGGCTCAAATTCGGGATGGTTTACATATTCTGGGACAATGCCCCCCGAGTCGACAGTTACGAGATTTGATTGTAGCGATCGCTCGTAATCCAACCCCCAATCGCGTTGGCCTGACCCGCGCCATTGCTCAAGATTGGCAGGTAGAGGTTGATCCATTGTCTGCTGATTGGGGTGAACGCTTTGATTCCACAAATCATCCTCATCTCATTCATTGCCGTATTGCAGGCGATGTGGTTGAAGTCATTGAAGAATATGCCGCGGATCTGGTAAATCAGTTGATGCAAGATTTAGAATTACCTACGATTGGATTAGCGACAACTCAAGAATTAGCCTGGATTAGCGATCGTCTTCTCCCTGCTCTCCAAGAAACCCATCAGGAAATTCGCAACCTTCTGCGCGGGCTCAACGGCGAATATATTCCCAGCGGTGCCTCGGGCGCACCCACGCGCGGCAGACCCGAAGTATTACCCACCGGACGCAACTTTTACTCAGTCGATATCCGCGCCATTCCTACTCAAACGGCATGGGATATTGGCAGGAGAGCCGCTGCTGCATTGGTCGAACGTTACACCCAGGAGAACGGCGAATATCCTAAAACCCTAGGGCTTTCCGTCTGGGGAACTTCTACCATGCGCACCGGAGGAGATGACATTGCTGAAGCGCTGGCACTGCTAGGAGTTCAGCCCGTCTGGGATGGCGTTTCTCGACGAGTCATTGATTTTGAGATTCTGCCGATCGCCGTTTTAGGTCGTCCGCGCGTGGACGTGACGCTGCGTATTTCAGGATTCTTTCGAGATGCATTTCCTAATTTAATTGATTTGTTTGATAGTGCGGTCACGGCGATCGCAGACTTAGAAGAACCTGATGATCAAAATCCATTATCAGCACAGGTCATGCAAGAGCGAACGTTTTGGCAAGCCCAAGGACTCAGTCTTGAGATGGCGGAAGAGCGATCGCTTTACCGTATTTTTGGCTCTAAACCTAGCGCCTACGGTGCAGGTTTGCAAGGACTCATTGAATCGCAAAACTGGAACGAAGAATCCGATCTAGCCCAGGCATATATCAACTGGAGCGCCTACGCCTACACCCGCAAAGCCGAAGGCAAATCTGCCCCAGAAGCCTTTAATCAGCGCCTTGGCAACATGCAAATTGTGCTGCAAAACCAAGATAACCGCGAACATGATCTGCTGGATTCCGATGACTATTATCAGTTTCAGGGGGGCTTAAGTGCGGCGGTGCGATCGGTTTCTGGAACGCAACCCAAAGCCTACTTTGGCGATAATTCTCGCCCCGAACAACCCAAAGTTCGGGCACTTTCTGAAGAGATTGCGCGGGTGTATCGATCGCGCGTCGTCAACCCCAAATGGATTGAGGGCGTGATGCGTCATGGTTATAAAGGCGCATTTGAAATGGCAGCAACGCTTGACTTTTTATTCGGTTACGATGCCACGACTCAATGCGTTCCAGACTTTATGTATCAAGGCGTTGCAGAAGCGTATTTGTTTGATCCAGCGGTGCAAGAATTCGTTCAGAACAATAATCCTTGGGCACTGCGAGATATGTCAGAGCGATTGTTAGAGGCGCATCAACGAGAAATGTGGAAGGATGTCACAGAGGATACTTTGGAACAACTGCGGCAACTGTTTCTAGAGGCAGATGGTGTGATTGAGAATCAGATTTAAACTGCTTTGTCTAATACTTGGATACGCAAAACTTCATTCTTTATTAACGGTCAATCTAAGACTCAGAAACAATTAAAACAACTATCGTTTCACCTACTGTATTAAACACTTCCAGGCTATAACCGTCTTCTCCATCGTTTACCGAATAGCGATCGCTGTTGGGATGAATCAGTGGAATTTAAAGAGATTGGTGGATTTGTGGCGATCGTATGATAAGGATCGGGAGCAAATGAGCTTAGTACTTCGCTCCATGGTGGATTAGTTACCTGCGATCGCCATTCACCTTACCGCAACATTCAACTTTAAGCGATCGCCCCACTCAAAAAACTTTTGTCTGAGCAAGAAGCAATCCTTATCCGCTCTGCGAAACAACGCGCAGTTCAGTTTACTGCAACAGTTAGTACAATTCAAGGCAATGTAGAGCGGAGTTCTTCAGAAGCTCTTGGATTGATCCAGAGCCAGAGCGAAGTAATCTTTCAACTTGGCAAGTTGAAAGATTTCCACAGCGCAACCATGCGACCTTAGACGGAGAGCCGTACAAACGGCTTCTTTCAGCAAAATCTGCATCTTGAGTCATAATGCAAAAGCCGTTCAACTTGGCAAACTCCCAAATTTCAGTATCAGTCTCTTCTGCTAATTGATGAAGCTGAACATGACTAGAATCAGGGTAAATGTCTATCAACCTTGCACCAGTTTACGGCTTAAGTTTTGGTCAAATAACAGCTTCAATCTATACCTACCAAAGCAACTAAGCGATGCTCACGGTCAGCCGCAAATTCTAAACAGGCTCTAATGTCTGCTTCTGTCAGTTCTGGAAAATCGTCCAAGATCTCTTCGTGAGCCATCCCAACAGCTAACCAACCCAATACATCGTAAACCGTGATTCGCATTCGTCGAATGCAGGGTTTACCGCCACGTTTATCTGGCTCAATAGTGATAATGTCACGATAGGTCATGAGAAATACAGGTAATATTTCTCATTCTAGACAATCGCACTCTGCTTCAAAGCCTGGCGATCGCGCTCAATAGTTTGTTGCAACGCGACTAGTTCATCCATCTGTTGTTGCAAATCCTGAACCTTGCGCTTAAAGGGATAACGTCGTTCTAGGGCAGCGCGTGCTAACGGCTCTTTGCCTTGCTTGAGGGCAAGTTGGGCGGCGCGCTGCCAGGTATCCATTTCTTTTTGGGCTTGCGTAAGCTGGGCTTGAATCTCAGCGTGAGCGATCGCCAAATTCCCCAGCGCCAGCCGAAACTGTTCCATCGCCGCCACCGGGTTGCCCTGTGCTGCCTCTTCCACAAAGCCTCGATCAAACTGCTTTAATAAACCTACATCTAACCCCGCAAGCTGGACACATTCACCTTCTCCAATCTTGCACCAAGTCGCAAAGTGTTCGCAGTTGTTGGTTAATAAACTGTACCGCCGTTCGCCCAACCGACTCTCTGCCCGCTCAATCACGACATCGGGTACATAAGAAGTCGTGTATTGCTTGGTATAGACGGGTCTACCCTGAGCAAAGGTTTCATAAGAAGTTCTACTAATCTCGGCTTCCCCAGGCTTGTAGTAATGAATGACTGTACCGTCACCACAGTCAATTCCGTGGTGTTGATACAAACTATCCAGTCCCGCCAAGGGGCGCATTACATAGATTTGGTCGCCGCGTGCCATGAGTTGAGGGTGAAATAAATGGGCTGATCAAGACATGACAGTTATACCCTAATACCCTACAACGCCAACGCCCTAGAAAGGGTGATTTGTCCAACCCTTAAACCCCAATGACATCACTCAAACGTGAAGAACCCAGGGTGTTTAGTCCGCTGGCTTGTGCCATGTGGTAAGCACAACCGCAGCGAATAAATAAGTCGTTGGAGCCGGGAGGTAAGCTTGAGATGATATTACTTGAGATAGTGTTATTGGCAGGGCTGGCAGTTCTGGAAAAGGAGAAGGGTTCAGCAGCGCCGTAATTAACGTTCCAGCCGATGTCGCGCAGAGAGGCGATCGTCAGTTGGCTGAGGGGAATTTTAATGCCTGCGCCTTCCGCTTCAGGAGTGAGCATCTCGTTACCAAACACGGCTTCGCTCCAGTGCCCGTAGATTAAGTTGCCAGCAGAATCTTTATCTTTGGAGAGGGGAACAGCAGTGGGGGTAAAAGTGCCCGCCAAATCACCGTAGGCGCTGCCTGCATAGCTATCGGCAGTATAGGTATCGTTCTTGGTATTAATCAAGGTGCGTCCACTATTTTCCCAAAGCGTGCCAATGCCCAACACATGGGCAAACTCGTGGGTGAGGATGGCGGTTAAATATTCGGGGTTGCTGTTAAAGGTGTTGGCGTAGCTGGTGTTAATGCGGACTCTGCCTGTGGTGGGCATCCATTTATTAGTTTTATCGGGAATGCCTTGTTTGTTAGTGGCGGCGGCGTACCAGTTGTCGGCATTCGATTCGCCAATTACATCAACATCTAGGGTGTGGGTGCCGTTGAGACTGCTGTAGGCAATGACGTTTTCCCAAACCTTTGCGGCTTGAGCGATCGCCCCTCTCACGCTATTGTTAATGCTGCCTAACCCTGCTCCAAAATTTAGCCGAATTGAAAACTGTTTGTCATCACTTGCCGCCGCGATAAAGTTTGTATTAACGCTGTAATTAGCAGTTTGATTGTTGTAGTTCATGACCTGCAACAAATAATTACCCGTTCCTACAAACTTACGAATCGACTCACTGGCTGTACCGCGCTCCCACTGCCAAGCCAAAACTTCGCCCTGATCGATCGCCCCATTATTATTTGCATCTTGCACCAATCGCACATCTGCATCACCCGTCAATCCTGTTAAATTGGCGGTAAATACACCCGATTGATTAACGTTAAAGCGATAGAAATCACTGCTCTTCGCTGCACTCACTTGCCCCGATTGTGAAAAGATAGGAGAACTCTGCATACTGCCAGAATTAACCGTAGAATTACCATTGGGATTACTTGTTGGATTACCTGGCAACGGACTGGATGTTATCACACCTGAACTATCTGCCGCCATTGCCAGCGTATACTTGACTCGCGACGAAAAAGGAGAAACTTGAACAAAATAAGTCCCTGCTTTTAACGATTGTCGAATCGACTCATTCGATCGCCCATCAGTTGACGATCGCGCAAGTTCATTGCTGTTTTTATCCAACAATATTAAATCAGCATCTCGACGCAAATCACGGAGCGACAAATCAATTGCGCCATCAGTTGTTAAATCAATTTGGTAAAAGTCTTGGCGATCGCTTCTACCGCCGACTCGCTGCTGGAACGTTCGCTTAACTCCGCTCAAAGTTCCGGCATCTAGCGCATCATTGATCTCATCGCCCGCATCGATCGCCCGTCCTGAACCTTTGAGGTTGAGCTTATAGCGAGCGTTGCTTTCCGTTGCCACCTGTATATAGTAATCGCCCGACTTCAAGCGACTATCAAAGGATTGCTTGCGGCTGTCTTTTGCTCGTTTCAGTTCCGAGCCATCTGCTTTAAGCAACTGCAAGCTGGATCTACCGCTAACTTGATCGAGAGAAAAATTCAGCCGACTGGAGCGATCGAGACTAAAACGATAGAGTTGTTTCGTGCTGCCTTGGCTGCGATAGTCTGCATCGCCGTTAAGATTGCCAATGTTTTGGGCGTTGCTGAGGGCGTTGAGGGCATTGCGCGTTTTCATAATGACAATCCTTGAGGGAGAAATGCAGACGTGACAAAATAGGGGTGTATTGCCCCATGCTACGAATGCGATTGTAGTTAATGACTGGCGATCGCCGTTTGAGTTCCGCGATCGCTTTTCACCCGATGATGGCTTGGCGATCGGGCTGTGTCACCTGCAATTGAGCCAGTTTCTCAATTGAGTCATTTCAGCAAACAAGTCTCTAGTTCAGAATATTGAGCAAACGAGCGATCGACACTGGCAAGCTTTGCCCCATATTCTAAAGCCGTAGCAATAATGAGGCGATCGAATGGATCTTTGTGAGTGGGAGACAAATCAACAGCACGAGCCGCGATCGCTTCGGTCATTGGCAACACCTCAACTCCCGCAGGTGTTAAAGCCTCACGAAACCAATCTTGCGCAGTAGAGGGGAGTCTAATACGTCCCTTTTTATGAGCCAGGGCAATTTCATAGCATGAGATTGGGGAAACCCCGACACAAGCCGCAGCCTTAATAGAGTCAAGCCAGCGAGACGGAAATTGATCAAAGTTAGCATTGATCAGCCAAAGCCAAATATGAGTATCAAGAACAATTATTTCAGACATTCCCAATCTTCTTCATCCACAATCGGACTGACAATATCTCCTAAAATTTCCACTTTCCCTGCCATGTCAGTCGGAAAAGTGCGCCGTTTTACAGGTAATGTTTTCTCCTCCAGAACTGTCACCTCCAAAACTGTCACAATTAGACGTGCTGATTCTACTGAGGGCTGTTCCCCTAGCCACTTCACTTGACCATTTTCGTAAATTGCTTCATAGCTTTTTAGCATGGCTGGTTTCCTCTGTATAAATTAAGGCTGCGATCGCGTTAAGACATATTGATGAATTACACTTGCGGCAAAAATTGGCACGGAAAGACCTGCCTGTTGTGCCAAAACTTGAAGCGATCGCAAATCACTCGCAGGGAGTTCAATCTTGACTTCCTCTAACCCTGCTGATAATTCTGCTACATAGGCTTGAGCATAGCTTTGGTAGCGTTGCATCTCTTGTGATCTATCCGGCACAGAATTCCACTCATCGGCTTCTATAGATTCTAGGACTGCCTGTTCTTCAGGATCTAAAAGGAGCATAGTTTTAGTCTCCCAAGTATTTTTTCTTCATCTTACGGCATGGATATCAGTTACAGAAATCAGCCAATAAAAAAGGTGGACTCGTTAGCCCACCCAAAAAAGGAGTCAGTTGTTCCAGTTAGCCTGTTTAGGGCTGCACACCTTGACGTTGTAAAAGCTGCTGAGTTTCTGGCATGGGCGTATAGCGATAGCCAAAGTTAGAAGTGTCATCATCATTCAAGATCTGGGGGGTGAGAAGCACAATCACTTCACGCCGACTGTTTTCTCGGCTGGTGCTTCTAAACAGTGCGCCCAGAATGGGAATGTCACCTAAAATTGGCACCTTGGTAATGGTGGTGCGATCGCTGTCTTGGATAATTCCCGAAACAATCAGGGTTTGACCATCGCGGAGACGTAGCCGCCCAGTGTCTAAATTTCGCCGATTCAAAAGCGTAATCGTGTTTGAGCCACCATTACCCAACCGAATTTCGCGGGTTTCAAAAGGCGATGTTACAGAAGGATTGATGTTCAAAGAAACAAAGCCGTTGTCATCAATGCGATCGACTGCAACCGTTAGTGTTAATCCCGCGTTAGCCTTCTCAATCTCTGTATTTGTAACGGTTTCGTTATTGGTAGAGGTTCGTGTTTCGAGAACGTTAGTGATCACTTCCTGTCCTAGCTCTACCTGTGCCTGTTCCCCTTCCTGAATGACCAACGTTGGATCAGTCAGAATTTTGGCATTGCCACTCACAACCTGTGCTTGCAAACCTGCCAAGAACCGAGAGGGGTATTGGAACAGACTTGGCAAAGCCGATTGAACTGTAGACGCAGTGCCCTGAGTAAAAGTAATTTCTCCAGTCTGAGCATTACGGGCAATTACCGTTGGCGTTCCAGGCTCAAAATCAGTGACACCAGGACGCAATGGGTTATCGTTCTGACCTAGGGGGGGAACGGGTTGAAGAAAGGTCGCATCGGTATTGGTAAAGCGTCCCTGATCGACTACGCCGCCACCACCACCCGGAACAACTAACTGTTGAGTCGCATCCAAGAATGGCGCATTTCCTGCGTAGGGATTATTAATGGTTGGCGGGCTATTCAAGCTGTTGCGCGCTTGATCTGCTGTTGCTGGATTAGTCCGACCGTAGTTGAAAACTGCCGCGCCTCGGTCAACTAAAAAGAAGCCATTCCCGGCACCAAACGAAAAGCTGGTGCTGAAGTTATCGGTTGCAAGCAAATTAATATCGACGATTTTAACGTTGACTGCAACTTGACGTTGGCGTAAGTCGAGCTGTCCTAGCATTGAGGCAGCCATTGCAACCTGATTAGGGCTGCCGACTAAAGTCACAGAGTTGAGCCGGGGGTCAGCCGTGACTGACAAACCTCGAAGCACTAAGGGACTTATTCCCTGCTCAACTGAAACAGTATCAACACGGGGAGGGTTAGGCTCTCTAATTGTGCGGCTCAACCCGGTTTCTTCATCTCGTTCTGTAACAATCCGCTCTCCACCTTCAAAAAACTGTCTTGTCTCAGCTCCTAAAGTTGCGAGGTAAGTCGCAGCACTAAGAGCCGTAGTTTGATTAACTCGAATCGTCCGAGTAAGAACGTTACGTGCAGAATCGGGCAATCGAGGACTGACAAAAATAGTTCTTCCTGCTCGGTTTGCTTCTAATCCTGCAACCCGCAAAACATAGTTAAAGACGTTCTGGACAGGTTCGTTCTCAATATCAAGTGAGATTTTAGCCCCCGCGCTAGTTGTAGAACCGTCGGAAGGCGCAGTAGGTGCAGCGGCAGCAGATTGATCGGCTGCAACGCTTTCATCTATGTAAGCAACATTCATGCCAGCGGCACGGGCAAGGAGAGACAGGACATCGCGCACGGGTGCATCGCGCAGCACCAAACGAGGAACAACTTCATTGGTTCCCAAGTTAATTTCTGAAGGAGAAGAATCGATGCTTGATACCGACTGGTCGCCTAAAGGAGGCGCGATCGCCCTCGGTTGAGTCGGCGGTACACTTTGCCCCGGTGCAACTCCAGGAGAACCCGGTAATGCTGGTGGCGGCTGACTCTGGGCAATTTGATTCGGAACAGACTGGTTCGGTAGAGGCAGACTAGGCGATGCAGCGGCACTGCCTGCGCCACCCACATTTAGCGTAATCAAACCCGAATCTTGACTCACCTGACCCGATGGGGCAGCATTCTCTCCGCTGACTTCCACCCGCACACTGTTACCATCCAACTGCGTTACCGACACCGAACTAATGCCGGGAGCCGGATCGTTCTTCAAAAAGCCATTGCCAGCAGAGAGTTTTAGCTCCGTGTTAATAATGTCGGCAATCAAGGCATTGCCTCGGCTGACGGTAAAGACCTGGGGGCGATCGCCATTCTTGGTTTGCAGTACCACCTGAACGCCGCCATCTGTCTGCTTCAACTGCACATCAGTAATCTGCGTTGAAGCAGCCTGGGCAGCCTGAGATGCCATCATCACCAAAGCTACACCACCAATTACACTACCAAATCCAAGATGCCGTTTCACGGAACACTCCTCCTTAAATATCAGACTGCTGTGGGGTTAGAGTTAGGGGCTGGGGGACGGGTTGGGGACTACCGTCGGGACTGCCGCAGGAGCCGCGCCTGCTGGATCATTAACTGCTGGGGCATTAGCTGCTGGGACATCTGCTGGAGCACTCACTGTAGGAGCAGACTCTTGCTCGATCGGCACTAGAGCAGCAAGCTGAAACCCAGTTATGATTCGGGTTTCGGGTTGTCCAAGCAATCTGCCCTGCTCGTTGAATAGTACTTCTTGGGTCGAACTATCTAAGTCTGTCTTAAAGTTACTAATCACCAAGAGCGGCTGTAATCGCTCAATGTTGCGAATAATCGACTGAGTTTGAGGATACGATCCTCTGATTTCTACCTGGTAAACTCGCCGTTCTAAACGGTTATCAACCTCAGCACCTAAAGACCCATCAGTTACTGGGCCTGAAGCTTCGGCATCCAAATCAAACTTAGAAAGCGTTGCCCGTTTATCGGGGTCAGTAATGCCTGCATTAACCGACTGAACCCGCTCATTCACATCTAAAAGCAAAGTATCTACACTTTTTTCAGAAGCAAACAAACTCAAAACATCTGCCCGCAACTGCTCAGCATCTTTCAGCCTCACGCGGGCATCTTCTATTTGCTTTTTAAATTGCTCTAGGTTTTGCCGTTGCGCTTCTTTAACGGCAATATCTTGGCTTAACTCTTGGTTGCGTTCCAGGGCAGGCTGCACCAAGTTAGAGAATAAGAGATAGGCTCCTACCAACCCCACCAATGCGACTAGAACACCATTCACCGTTGGGGTTAAAGACAGCCCGAACAGCTTAGGAAAATCGGGGGTGTCTGCTGTTTCTCCCGAAGGAACAAAATCTCCACCGTAGCTCATGGCTTTAAAACTCCTCTATCCCTGAGTGCTTGAATTCTGCTGGCTAACCCTACCGATAAGGTGCGCTCCAAATCCTGTAGTAGGGCAGAAGCAGGTAACTCGGTCAACGTTGTATCAATGGTATATTCCACAACTGGTGGAAATTTAACTTCAACTTGATCGCTAGAGGCAGTTTGTCCTTCTTCTGCCTCAAACGAGATTTTAGTAGGATTTTCGATCAGCTTCGAGGTTGCTAATTTAGTGTCTTCACTGGTTAAGAATGGCGATCGCTGCAACGTCAGTATGAAATCATTGACTTCGCTAAACGACTTGGCTCGACCCGTCACCCGAATTCTTTGAGGTTGAGGAGAAGCCGCTACAACCGGAACCTCAGGCACACCAGGAGAGGGGCTGGCTCCAGGACTGGGGCTAGGACTGGCGGTAACCGGAGCCGTCACGGGAATCTCTTCGGGCGGCAATTGTTCGATCAGGCTAATTTGTACACCGTTGGGAACGCGATCGCGGATGTCTTGCAGGATGCCCGACCAAGGCTTAATCCGGTCAAAGACCGTTGCCAGTGCCGTGTTGTCATCTTCGTAGTCTTTCACCCGTTGGGTAATCGCATCCACCTCAGCTTGCTGAGTTTGAATTATGGCTAGTTCGCTATCGAGTGCCGCTTGCCGTTGCTCTAGCGTGCCGTTTTGTGACTGCAACAGCGCCCATGCTCCTAGCGCTAAAGCAGGTAGAGCGATCGCCACTGCTAACCCAAGATAAAAAGGAGTCTGATTAACAGGGCCTTTTGGCTTAAGAGGGCTTTCAGATTGCCGCTCCGTCCGGTCATTGAGAAAATTAATATCTAGCGCGTACATTTACCATGCCTCCCGTAATCCCAAACCCAGAACTACACCCAACCCCGATCGCTGCGCCAACGGAATTTCCTGCGCTACCTCCAACGACATCGCGGCGATCGGATCAATCGGCGTGGTCGGCAAGCTCAACCGCTGAGAGAAGAACTCATCTAACTGCCCGATCGCTGCCCCCGGCCCCGCTAGCAAAAGCTGCGCCACCTCAGTGTTTTCACCCTGATTATGGTAAAAGTCGATGGAGCGGCGTAATTCATCCGCCAAATCGCCCAAAATTCGCAGCATCGCCGTTATCGCTGGGTTAGTGCCGCCTTTAGCAGGCGCATCCATAGAGTGATCCATGGGGCTAGAAGCCGGAACCGTCATGCCTTGCAGTAACTCGGTATTGCGTGAAGGCGGTAAGTTCATGGCTCGACTCAGCGAGGTTTGAATTTGATAGGTGCCAATCGGAACCGTCCGAGAAAACTGAGGCACTCCATCTACAGCGATCGAAATTTCGGTACTTTCAAACTGAATATCCACCAGCGCCACCGCTTCTTGAGGCGAGAACTGCCGCAACTGAGGACGAATGGTTCTAATCAATGAAAAGCTACTAATTTCTAAAACATCGACCATCAATCCTGCTTGCCGAAATGTTTCTAAATAAGAATTCGTGACATCTTTGCGGGTGGCAACCAGCAACACCTGCACTTTCTCAATGCCATCCTCATCCACAAACAAACCCAGCTTTTGGTAATCCACATCTGCCTCTTCCCGAGGGAACGGAAGATACAAACCTGCTTCTTGGTTCAACACCATTTCTCGCAGTTCGCGGTCATCCAACTCAGCCGGAACCGGAATGATGCGCGTCACCGTGTCTCGACCGCTAGGAATAGCAGTAGCAGCATGTTTTACCTTTAACTTGCTCTCTGTCAAAATCGATTGGATGATCTCAGCCATGGCTACCGTATCTGCAATCTGACCATCTTGAAAAATGCCTTCCGGCACCTCTGCCGAAGCCAAGGTCATGAGTTGAAACCCTTGCCCCTTCTTTTTAAGACGCGCTAAATTCACTCGGTCGGGGGTCAGTTCGACACCGACTCCTTTGTTCTTTTTTGAGAATAAACTTCGGAGGCTACTAACCACAGTTTTTTGTCCGTTAACGCATGAGTTTTAGAAGTGTCAGATCCGCAAAAGCGAGAAAATATGGGATTGATGCTGTTCAGAATACCCGCTTTAAAGTGAATTGAGCTATTGCCCCAAATTTATTATTTGATGACGCGGGTAACTTGTTTAACAGGAAGGATACAAAGCTTAGAAATCCTCTACTTCTCAAGATCCTGTTTAACTAAAGCCAAACGCGATCGCTTTTCTATCTACACTTTGTCGTTAGAGTCGAAACCGGCTTCCTGAAGGAACTTAGGTTGAGTCTTTTTACTCTACCCCTGGAGGTAACCATTAGTGACAGTCTTAGAGATAGCGTTCTGGCTAAATAGCCTGCATCTGCTGTCTGCTTGACTTTGACCAATGGCGAACACGATTTATTCTTCCTAATTAAAGAAACAAATCTCTACAGCATTCCCTTATAGACTTTAGATAGGTATGTCAAATTTTAGACTTTAAAAATAGGTTTTTAAGGTCACAATTGCACTACTGTGGATGGCTTATCGAAGGCTTAGCGAATAAGCTGCTCAAAGAATAACAGAGGTTCTGAAAAAGGGATCACGCTGAAGCAAAGGATATGAGCGGCGATCGCTCTACTGAAGCTTACTGAGAAACAATGACTACATCCAATAAATAACCGCAGCGATCGCACTTCTATAATATTTTAGTGAACAGTGAAAATTTGCTTCCCGATCTGCCTCAGTAAACTGGTCAGCAAAGCATCAGTAAGACTCTTTACTCTGTTGCAAATAATACATTGAGCAAAGCTGAAGATAAGGGCAAGAATAGTTCTATGAAAGCTAAAATCCTGTTCCACGAACGCAATAATCTCAGTAAAAAGCATTAGCATCTTCAACAACAAGTAACAATTAGCACAATACAGACGTAAACTAAATTTATGGCTCGTCCATCAATCGATCGCTCATCAGATCATCTCCCCCTAGACATTCTGATTCTCTCCAACGGCCCCGGTGAGATCACGACCTGGGTACGCCCTGTTGTCAAAGCGCTGCGTCAACAGCTTGGCGAAGATCGGCAACAGGTTCGTATTTCTCTCATCTTGTCCCCTTGTCCCAATGCCAGCGGAAGCGAGGCAGCGATCGCCCAGACTTATCCCGAAATCGATCGCATTCAAAGCGCCGATCGGTTTTTCCCTTTTTTGTTGTGGGGGCAAACAGCCGAGCCTTGGGATTGGCGAAAACAGGGCGTGACGCTTTTTTTAGGGGGCGATCAAATCTTTACCGTCATCATTGGCAAACGGTTAGGATATCGCACCGTGGTTTACGGCGAGTGGGAAACCCGCTGGCATCGGTGGATCGATCGGTTTGGGGTTATGAAGCCTGAACTGATTGAGCGGGTACAATCCCAACACGCGCATAAATTCAGTGTGGTCGGAGATTTAATGGCAGATATTGAGGCAGGCGACTCAACTCAGGATCTTTCTGAGAGGATGTCCGAGAAGTCTAAATTGCTGTCTGATCCGCCCCCTAAATCCCCCATTCGGGGGGACTTTGAAGGAGGGCTGATGCAGAAGTCCCCCAGAATGGGGGGTTGGGGGGCGAGTGCAAGAATCTTTGATACTTCTCAGACATCCTCTGAAGCAAAGGAAGAAATCATCGGCATATTGCCTGGTTCTAAAGGGGCAAAGCTGGCGCAGGGATTACCCCTAGGATTGGCGATCGCTCACTCCATTTATGGCGATCGTCCTCAAACCCGGTTCGTCATTCCCGTCGCTCCTACCCTTCATTTATCGACGCTGGCGAAATTTGCTGACCCGGCACAAAATCCCCTCATTGAACACTTTGGTAATTTCTCCGCAGACCTTATTCAAGATCAAGGACAGCCTTTTCTACAGATCAAAAAAGAGGGACAACCCACCCCAGTTCGCATCGAACTTTACACCCAATCTCCTGCCTATCCTTTATTAATAAAATGTCGTTTTTGCTTAACAACCGTTGGAGCCAATACTGCCGAGCTTGGCGCACTAGCAGTTCCCATGATTGTTTTGCTTCCTACTCAACAACTTGATGCCATGCGTTCCTGGGATGGTATACCCGGACTTTTAGCAAACCTGCCTGGAGTGGGCACTCTCTTTGCCCGCCTGATTAATCGCTGGTTTCTGCGTAAAACTCGGCTACTGGCTTGGCCCAACATTTGGGCAGGAAAGATGATTGTGCCAGAACTCGTCGGACACCTAATTCCGCAAGATTTGGCAGAACTGGCGATCGACTGGCTAGATCACCCTGAAAAGTTAACTTACATTCAAACCCAACTTCGCCAAGTGAGAGGCGATCGGGGTGCAGCACAAAAACTAGCTCAATTAGTGGTGGATTGCTTAAAGTGAAAGGTGTGCGAAAATCGGATAGTCATGGATTGAATCAAACGAGATCCCAACCCTGATTCATTCTGCTCACTTCATGAATGTCGGTTCTTCATCGGTTCTTCAACAGTGAAAAAGGTTCCTTGGCTGTCTCTTGGCATTTTGTTTTCTGCTTATGCTACCTTCAGTTGGTTTCTAACCCATTGGGTTATCTCTCGGATCAGCACAGGGCCAGCAGTTTGGACAGCCTGGGCAATTGTTCTGTTCTGTACTCTCCTGCAAGCCCTACTGCTCACTACGTTATTTGATGGACTAAAACTCTTTTTTAGAAAGTGGTTAAAGTCAGATATAGGATATTTTTCGCTCATCATGCTTGGCTCAATGGGAGTGACTGCTGCACTGGTTTGGTTCAAGATGTTTGGGTATGTTTTGGTTTTGGTTTCAGCCGAAATTCTGGCGCGCCTAGATTTGCAGAATGCTCACCTCAACCGTTGGCAATCCTTGATTGTTCTGACCCTGGTTTCTGTCGCTGGATTAGCAGTGGGTTGGGGGGCAAGGCTAACTCCACTTTTCTTACAGATTTAGATCATTAATTTTGCACTAAAAAACTTAGCTCAAAAAAGGCATCTCTGAATGAAAGGATGAATCTGCTCAGCGCCCCTATCCTGAAGGAAAGGGGTTGGGGGAGAGGTCTACTGAAACCCGAGTAGAACATTACTAGCTCAATGGGTGTTAATTGGATCACATCTGACGTTAATTTATATTAAGTTCGATAGACGTTTGGCTTGGGTTGAGGATAAACTTCTGCCTTCATGGTTCTGCCTTTATGGCAATCTATGAAAACTTAATCTATTGTAAGACCGAATTATTCAGCGCGACCCCTTGCAGGTGTCTCGAACGATCGCTTCAAATTGTTAAATCTTGTTGAAGATCGACTGAAATAATTTTCTAGGCTGATGGGTGCAAATCATTTTTGGGAATCCTTCCTAGCATCAACAAACTTTTAGTTTGCATTTTAGAGAGTTATCCATTACCCTGTAGCTGAACCATCAATGCCCTCAACACTCTCAGCAATTTCAGTATTTTCACTGGATCTGATTCTTGGCTTTCATAGTATCGTCAACATCAAAAATCAAAGCCAATTAGTTATGCAAAGTTAAAAGTGTAATCAGGGACATGGCGATCGTCGTCATTTGGCAGAAACCTAGTTGATGCAAGCTCGAGTCTCTCAGCTTGTTCGCTAACGGTCTGTTTTCGTTTGTGGTTGGTTCTATTTCGGTTGTTCCCTACAATTCCCGCTTTGGTCAACATGGCATTGTTTGCTAGCTTATTGCTTCAGATCAATGTATTTAAAAAAGTCTGATCAAAAGCCGCTTGGTATCTGGGTTAAACGCTTAGTAGAACAGAACGCGCAAAGAATTCATGGGGTAAATCTGGGTTTTCGTTAGAGCACCTATCCCACCTATTCTAGTTCAATTTCAGGTGAGTGAATCAAGGTTTTTAACCGTCATTTCATTCCATTAGCGTCCTTATCCATCGGCATAGCGATCATGACTGCATTATTCAATTACAAATTAGGACAGGCGATGAGCAGATCCACCTTAGACACGGCTAATTCTTCAGAGCTTCTGGCAGGTGCCGAAGATGATTTTCTAAACCCAACACCAATTGATTTGCGAACCGTGAATGATTTCAAGGATCGCTCGGACAAGGAGAGCGGGTCGGGTCTCAATACTGAATTTGGCTCTGAAGAAGATATTGATGATTTGCTAGAAAATCGGGCATCGGGCTATCGCAAAACTGTGACGGATGATGCGGTTGGAGCCTTTTTTAAGGAAATGGCGCGTTACCCGTTGCTCAAACCTTGTGAGGAAGTGGAGCTAGCTCGTCGGGTCAAGTTTTTGGGAGAAGTGGAAGAACTGCGGGAACGGCTGCAAACAGAGTTAGGTCGTCCGGCAAACAAGGCAGATTTGTGTCAGTCGATGAACGTTACTGAGCGTCAGCTTGAGCATCGTCTTTACCTGAGCCGTGTTGCCAAGCGCAAAATGATTCGCTCTAATCTGCGGCTGGTGGTGTCGATCGCCAAGCGTTATCTCAACCGGGGTGTGCCATTCCTAGATTTAATTCAAGAGGGAGCACTCGGACTAAACCGCGCTACCGAAAAGTTTGATCCAGATAAAGGATATAAATTCTCGACCTATGCTTACTGGTGGATTCGCCAGGGCATTACCCGAACGATCGCCAACGATGCGCGCACCATTCGTTTACCCATTCACATTGTTGAAAAACTGAATAAGCTGAAAAAAGCTCACCGTGAGTTGCGTAAAGATCTGAACCGTAACCCTACCGATGTAGAACTAGCAGCCTCTTTGGATATGACTCCAGAGCAGTTGCGTAATCTGCAACAAGTGCGACGGCGATCGCTTTCGTTGAACCATCGCGTTGGCAAAGGCGAAGACACCGAGCTAATGGAGCTATTGGAAGACAACAGCACCCAATCGCCCGAAGCGCAAATGAACGAAACCATGATGCGCCAAGAAATTTATGCCGTGCTAGGCGAAGTGCTAACAGAACGGGAGCGTGACATCATTGCGCTGCGCTATGGGTTGACCACTGGCGAAACCAACACCTTAGAAGAAGTAGGCGGTATGTTTAATCTTTCCCGCGAACGAGTCCGCCAAATTCAAACCAAGGCAATGCGCAAACTGCGTCGCCCTCAAGTTGCAGGCAGACTAAAGAACTGGCTGCGCTAAATTCTATTCCATGGGTCTGTGTATTCCCGGCTTTCCAAAAAAGTCGGGAATCTTTTACGAAGATCTATTCTTGGAAGATCTATTCTTGATGGAATGCCATCTTTTTTATGAACGATATTGAGATTCGTCCGGCAAAATCTGAAGATGTAGAAACCATCTTTCAACTGATTCAAGCCTTAGCCGACTATGCGCAGCTTTCTCACCAAGTTACAGGCACAGTAGCGCTATTGCACGAACATTTGTTTGGCGCACATCCCTGCATTGAGGCACTTTTGGCAGATCATCAAGGGAAGTCTATTGGGTTCGCACTATTTTTCACAAACTATTCTACTTTCCTAACCAAACCTGGTATTTATTTGGAAGATTTGTTTGTTATGCCAGAATACCGAAGCAAGGGTATTGGCAAAGCACTTCTTGCGGCTTTAGCGCGGCTAGCATTAGATCGCAACTGTGGACGCTTGGAGTGGAGCGTGTTGGATTGGAATGAGCCAGCGATCGCGTTTTATCAACGCATTGGGGCAACAATTTTACCTGAATGGCGAATTTGTCGAGTAACGGGAGAAGCGATCGCTCAATTAGGAAATAGTTCGTTTGGCATATAGTTTCGCAAACAAATAGTTTCGCAAACAAATCTTGCTTTCACTCTAGCTCTCTTGTACAACGAAGTTAACCGTTCTCATTGAAAGGAGTTTCCATGATTTGGGTTAATGAACAAATTGACGAATCAGGCATCATTCGCGCCTGTATTGCCTGCGTCAATCAACTTCAGGCACAAGAATGCCATGATTCTTTCACCACTAATCTAACGGCTCAACAGAAAGCAGAGGGCTGGATTGCCCGAATTCGCACCGTTGGCTCGTGGGATGAAGTGCCTGTGAACTCGCTCAAGCTGGATTAATTCAATCTAAGCTAGATTAATCCAAGTCTCTCTCAACTTCAAGTCTCGGCGACAGTTCAGTACAAACGACTTGATCAAGTTGGGTTGAGAATAGTGAAAACGATGCTATAGACAAGTCTATTCATCCCTCAATGGTGATATTTTCCATCTATTACTCCATTGGCATAGAAGGGTTGAGTGCTACAATATTGGGGATCAACCCTCATGCTGGGGATCGCTCAGCTAAGTTTCTTATGCAATTATCGGAATCTGTACCTTCTGAGGTTATCCAGCAAGTTTCAGAATATTTCAGCGTTTTGGGTGAACCCATGCGCTTACGAATTCTAAACTTGTTGAAAGATGGAGAAAAATGCGTTCAAGACTTAGTGGAATCGACTTCTACTAGCCAAGCTAATGTCTCCAAGCACCTTAAAGTGATGCTGCAAGCGGGAATATTAACTCGGCGGAGCGAGGGTACTTCTGCTTACTACAGTGTGGCAGATGACTTAACCTATGATTTGTGCCATTTAGTCTGCGATCGCCTCGCGACCCGCATTGAGCAACAAGCTAGACACTTCCGCGCTTTTAGCCTCACCGGACGCTAAAGCCTCAGATGCTTACTGTTTAATTAGCTGCCTCAGACGTTATCTAAAAAGTCTAGATTGCTGCCCGATTCGCCCCCTAAATCCCCCATTCTGAGGGACTTTGAAGGAGAACGGGTTCGGAAGTCACCCAAACTTTCAAGAGGCTCTAAAGAGAAAAATTCTGATCAAATTCTTGTCGAGTCATCGGTTGGTCAATTACCAATCCTTCACCGCCTAAAACCTCTAATGGCTCATCGTCAATTGAAATCCAAACGGGAGCATCAGGGTCTAATGTTGTGGCAGTGTAAATGACCTGAGCCACTCTGCCCATCATGGCTGTGCTGCCGCCGCCTGTCATGAATTCGGACGACAAATCCACATGAACGCCATCTGGCTGGATTTTTAGCTCCTGAAGTTTGGTATTGGCAGGAATTGTTGATGTTAGGGTTGGATCGGTTGAGCCTTGTAGCATTTTTTCAAATGCGGCTTTGAGGACGACGTTGGGTTGGGCTTCATTCAAGGCGATCGGAGCAGCAGCTAGCTCAATTTCGTTGCCTACTGCTTTAAGCCAATAAATTTGTACTGACTTCTCAGTCGGTGCTTTTGTAGGAGCAGGAGCCGTAAACTGATTCGGCTTAATGGGCTGAAGCGAGTTGGCACTGACCGAAGGCTTAGGGCTGGGCGTATTCGTCCACCAAGCAAGTCCACTTCCAACAGCAAAGGCGATCGCTGAGAAACCTGCCGCTAAGTAGAGAGGAAATGTCCGTCGCGATCGGAGTTCGGTGACGGGGGTTTGAGGAGAAATAGGTTGCTTTTTGCTAGGCTTGTCATCATGCATCATAGAGTTCCTCGGCTAAGTCATTCGCCCCAGACTACATCTGGAGAGTCCAACTAAGGCTGCTGGATGAGTTGCAGCTACACCAGGATAGAGAGGGTTTCCAGAATTTCCTTGTACTTTTTATTCTAAAGGTTTTTAAGGGAAGTCAGGTATTGCTCGGAATAGGTATCTTTTGAACTAACGACGAGTTAGGAATTTAGGCTCTACTTGTACAAACGCTGCTAAATCTAACTGGTCGTCTTGAATTTGAAAATTTAGCACCCTAGAAGTCAACCCTGACTCTTCTAATCTCCCTAGATCTAATTGTTGAAGTAAGCCAGCGGTGAGCAGCATGATAATCTCGGCAGGTACCGCTGTCTCGCCAAACATGACTTGGGGGTCAACAAGTTGCAGCCGTCGCCCAGCAGTGACTGTAAATCCAGATTCTGCGGTAATCCCCGATTGGGTGCCCGATCGCTGTCCTTGAAGCGTTGTCCAAACCTTCAGCCGATTGTTAGCTAAAAAATCGACTTGAATTTTTTTAACATTGTAGGGCTCAGCTGGTTCGCTGCTGCTACTAGGCAGATTAAGGCTCATCTCCTCCAAGCGTTCTCCGACTGCCGCAGACTGCAAAAAACGGTTGATGTCTGTCTCGGTAATTTCCATGCGGATGCCTGCTTGCAACGGTTCTTCTAGCTGGGGGTTGTCTTGGCGAAGGCTAGCGAGATTTAGGGCGATCGCAGCGGTTTCCAGTTCCAAGACGGCTATTCTGAGATCGGGTTGGGGCACAATGCCTCGACCGGCAATACGCACGCGCTGCACTTTGCCTTGTAAAAGCTGATAGCTAGGGGCATTATCAATCCGCACTGCTAATGTTTCAGCAGAATTGAGGCGATCGCGGATAGCACGAGTTGCCAGGCGATCGCTGACGAAGCCGATGGGGGCTAGCAGACCTAGCAAGCCCGAGAGAAGAATTGTGATGAGTTCCATCTAATCCATTTCCATCTAACCCAGTTCCTAACAAGTGCCATGATTTTATGTCATGGCAGCGTTCCACTCTCTTGAATTAGCTGCCTCAAATAAGTCGTGTGGTCTCTTCCTAAGCGATTCAGGTCTGGACTAGCTTTGCCAATAATATGCCCTTGTACATAGCGGATGCCGACTCGATAGAGTTGTCCTAGCGTGATGGGGCAACCATCATCAAATCCTTCTACTACGACTTTGGGCGCACGGAGGCGAGTGCTACTCGCAAGATCTAGGACAAAGCGCAAGGTAATCTCGGTAGCCTCTTGCTCTTGATACAGCAACTCGCGATCGATCTTAACATGGGAAGGATTGAGCCTGGTCAACCGGGAAACCGAGGCATGTCCTGCCCCAAAGTCATCGATCGAAAAGCCAACCTTTAAATCGCGCACATATCGACCGAGTTGCCTTCTGAACGCTTCCATGGGAGAGACACGGTGAATCGATTCGGGTAAGGGAAGCTTTTCAGAAATTTCTAAAATCAGCTTTTCGGGTTGAATTAACTTATCTTGAACAACATGACGAATCGACTCAAAATACTCGTCTTGCATGAGAGAAGGCGGATACACGTTCACCGAAAGCTCTCGAATATCCTCTTGTCTGCGCCCCGAATGAAACTGACAGGCATAGCGGTAGCGCTCAACGGATTGGCGCATCAGGTATGCATCTAAATGCACCATGAAGCGATCGCCCCATAGTTCTGCTGCTTCAAACAAATCAATAGGAGCGCAGTCAATCATGGGATCACGGGCAAGCGCTTCCCAACTATCGATATAAGGATAATCTGGATCGAGGCGCAGCACAGGTTCAAAGTGAATATGCATGTGGGAAAGGCGATCGCAAAATAACTCAAACCGACGATGGTAAAGAGACGAAGGCGCAAACCCATAGGTACGCCGCAAATCATCTAAAATTGCAGCTTCCACACAGGACAGTTGCAAGGTGCTGAACCCACAAGTAGCAACGTCTAGCGAAATTAAAATTTGACCACAAACATCACTGAGAATAATAGACTCCGGCGGCGCTCCTCCAATGACCATCAAGGTCTTGCTTTGACGAGACAAGAGCGGCACAAGGGCAGAAAATTTAGCAATTCCATCCTCTTCATAAGACTGAAAAATCCCATGGGCTTGATGAGTATTACGCTCTAGTGAATGAAAAGAGACGCGATCCGATACTTGTGTAAAAATAGCCTCTTTCCACTCTGGGTTGAGGCTGCTGTCTTTGTTATTAGATTGGCTTTGTTCGATGAGATCCCACCGACCCGACTCTTGTCTTAATACTGCTACAAAGTCTACATTTAATGCACAACGAATGGCTTCTAAAATTTGGCTGGGTGATTCGATCGGCAGACTGCACTCACCCAAAAATTGCATCAATCTTTTGATAAAAGGTGCGTAAGGTTCTAACGGATGATTTAAGGGAGTTGCTCTCAGCGGTTGCCTGCGGTCAATCACAATCACTATTCCATGCCACCCTATCTTTGCAGCGGTATTAACTTTGTCTGACACTAAGCTACAAGAAATAGGTTGTCAAAGGAAGGTTTTTAGATAATCTTTCTATCTTCCACACAAAACCAACCTGATTCCAATCAAAAACAAGAGACATCGTATTTCATCATTTAATGCAATGATTCAAATTCAGCCCATTCATCTGTCCATTCCTTTTGTAAAGACTGACTCAATTAAAAATATTCTATGCCTCTCATCATTCAAGTAGATGCTTTCACATCCCAACCTTTTGCAGGCAACCCTGCCGCAGTCTGCATACTGCCTACCGTTAAAGACTCGCAGTGGATGCAGAATGTTGCCCAAGAAATGAACTTATCGGAAACAGCGTTTTTGGTTAAGCAGGCAGATGGGTTTGATTTGCGTTGGTTTACTCCAACAACAGAAGTTGATTTATGTGGTCATGCCACCCTTGCCAGTGCGCATGTTTTGTGGTCGGAAGGACATTTAAAGCCCGATGTTGAAGCCCGATTTCAGACGCGCAGTGGTTTGCTAACTGCCAATTTCCAAGAGCAATCTTCAGGGGAAAACTGGATTGAACTTAATTTTCCTGCAATTCCGACTGTTGCTGTCCCCGTTCCTGCCAATCTGTCCACAGCGTTAGGAGTACCTGTTCGCCAAGTTTATGAAGGTTCGGTGGGGTTGGTCATAGAAGTAGATTCAGAGAGGACGGTGCGCAACATCCAACCTAATTTTGAATTGCTAAAAACCATTCCTTGCCAAGGCGTTATTGTGACTAGTCGAGCCGATTTTCAGTTCGATTTTGTTTCGCGGTATTTTGCACCTAGTTTTGGCATTGACGAAGATCCGGTGACTGGCTCAGCCCACTGTTGTTTGGCAACGTTTTGGCACGATCGCCTCCAAAAGACGGAGTTTTTAGCTTATCAAGCTTCTGCCAGAGGCGGCGTTGTTAAAGTACGTTATGAGGGCGATCGCGTGTTTTTGGGTGGACAAGCCATCACAGTGCTACGCGGAGAACTGATGGTCTAAAATCACAGGTACGTTTATCTTTAGTTCAGCTATCAGTCAAAATAAACTAGCTCTTGTCGTACCGGCTTGCCCGGTTCAAATCAACACCTTTATCCCATAGTTTTCATATTTCATAAGTGCATTAGCAGGAAAATCATGATGAAGTGGGTTAGATTTTTTTGGAATGTGCTGGTTCAAATCATCCGTCGCAAGGGGCGACCCATTGCCGATATCTCGAAGCGATCGTTCAGTTTGACTGCTCTTGTGACTGCGACCCTGCTAATTCTTAGCGCCTGTCTGAGTTCACCTCATTCGGCTCAATTCTCGTCAGGGTCATCTGCCCTGGCAGCACTGCCCACATCAGTTGGCACCAACCTAAATGGCATTGCCGATTGGTCAACCCAGCAGCCTTTTATCGATGCTTTCAAATCTTCTAGAAGCTGGATTACCCAGTGCCAAACTGGCGAACCCGGCTGCAAAGGTAACTGGTCTACTGATGAATTCGGTAAGCTTAACCTCGATCAAAGTGGCTGGGTTAAGTCGCTTCCTGCTCCCGCCGATCCTGCCGAATACACCCGCGTTAGCACCCTATTGTTCCGTGACTTAGCCGGACAATATCCTAGTGGCAAATATCTTGTGCTTTACGCGGGTGAAGGCACGATCGAATATGGCTTTGATGCCCGCAAAGATGAATCAACTTCTAAGCGCGGCAGAGACGTTCTCCTCGTTACGCCTTCTGATGCGGGCATTCTACTCACTATTACCGCAACCGATCCTCGCAAAACTGGTAACTATATTCGCAATATTCAGGTCATTCCTGAGCAATACGAGCAAACCTATCGCACCCAGATATTCAACCCTGTGTTTTTGGAGCGTGTTAAAAAATTTAAAACCTTTCGGTTTATGGATTGGATGCAAACCAATGGTTCTGAACAGGGTAACTGGGACACCCGCGCTAAAGTAACCGATGCGACCTACGCCACAGGTAAGGGCGTGCCTTTAGAAGTAATGCTGGATTTGGCAAACCGCATGGGGGTTGATCCGTGGTTCACCATGCCGCACAAAGCCTCTGATTTATACATGACCAATTTTGCTAAATTGGTTCGCGATCGCCTTAATGAGAATCGCAAAGTTTACGTCGAATACTCCAACGAAGTCTGGAACTGGCAGTTTCCACAAGCCCAATTTGCGTTGCAAGAAGGTAAATCTCGATGGTCGGTAGAGGGCGATGTGTTTGCCCAGTGGTACGGCTTCCGCACGGCACAAATGTCTGATATTTGGAAGCAGGTGTTTGGGCGGCAACGCAGCCGCGTAGTCTCGGTGATGGGAACCCAAACTGCTTGGCGCGGCTTAGAAAATGCTGCCCTTGACTGTCCGCTTTGGGTGGCAGAAGGCAACAAGCCTTGCTACCAGCATGGTATTGATGTTTTGGCGATCGCGGGTTACTTTGGCGGCAGCTTGGGGCAAGGAGCCAGTCAAGCCACCGTCGAAGCTTGGAGCAACGAGGGTGAAGTGGGCTTTAAAAAAGCGATCGCCCAACTCAATCAAGGCAGCCTCCTCCCCTCCGAAGGCTACGACGATAGCATTAAGGGATTAACTGACTCGTTTCGCTATTACCAAAACGTCGCTCGTTCCCGTGGGCTGCAATTGGTCGCATACGAAGGAGGACAACACTTAGTCAATTCCAACAACCCCAAGCTTTCAGAGTTCTTTATTAGCCTCAACCGCCGCCCTGAAATGACGGATTTATACACTCAGCTATTAGAGGCTTGGAAGCAAGCTGGCGGCACTGTGTTCATGAATTTTTCAGATATTGCTCGTCCGGGTAAGTGGGGAAGTTGGGGTGCTTTGGAGTACGTTGGGCAGGAGCGATCGCCTAAGTACAATGCGCTCATTCAATTCATCGATCGTAACTCTTAGGGCAAAACGTGCTTTATGACACATTAAGTCTTGCTGCAAACGGTTACGCGATTTGCCGTAATCAGAGAGAATAATTGAGTTTTCTTGGCGTTTATGGAGTTAGCTATGATAAGTACTCGTTGGCGTAGAGTATTTGCCTCTCTCTTGCTCAGCTTGGTGTTGCTGGTGACTGCTTGCAGTGCTCCACCTGCCTCACGCTATGATCAAACTCAGAAAGAGACGACTGAAAGAGGTGCGGCTCCAGCAGTTGCTAAGGCGGCTGAACAAGGCAGCAGTTTTAACAAGTTCTTTCCCAAAGGACAAAAAGGCTTCGAGGTCGTTCCGGCTCAAGAGAAAAAAGGCTTTGCTGAGTACAAAGTCAACCAAGGCGGCAAAAACGTTGCCATGTTAGCTATTACTGACACAACAGGTACAACCGCAGCGAACAAGTTTCAAGCCAGCACCTTCACGGTGAAGGGCTATCCTGCCGTTGAGCAAGGGCAAACCGCTACAGCCGTTTTGATTGGCGATCGCTATCAGGTCAAAGTCCTTTCTCGGGACGCATCCTTCACCAAAGAGAACCGTGCCGCATGGCTGGAAAAGTTTGACCTAAAAGGGTTAGAGCAGTTGAAGTAAAACCTCGCTCCCCGTTTACTTAGTATTTATTTAAGGAGATTAGACTGTGAGCAAACCGATTTTTGAATTGGTCGATAGTCTACCCACGGGTGGCATTACGGTCATGGCGCTAAAGTCTCTAGATTTTACGCTACCCGGTCAATGGCAAAATTTGGTCGGGTTCGATAACACCATTCGAGCCGTGACGGGCGAAACTGACGATGAATTGATTCAGCAAATTGGCGATCGCGCTGTGACTCTTTTCAACGATAAATCTCAGGGATACCAGCGAGCGCTCTGGCTCTATCAAACCGTCAGTTCTGCATCGGGTGCCCTCGGGACGGCAGCATTAGCGAACAAAATTGGACAAGACATCTCCTTCCTGGGGATTTTGAAAAACCTCACCCCAAAGCCCGAAAAAGCCCAAAGCATTGACCTCTGTGTCAAACTCGTCGCTGAGATCGTGGCGTTCTGCCAAATCAACGGTATTCCTGGCGATAGCGTCGGTGACTTCCTGGCAGCATTGAAGGATTATGGCGGTGAGTCATTGGTGCGGATGGCAGCGCTGGTGTGTTTTGATGGACTGATTCCTTTAGGGCCCGACTTTGCCCGCAAAGGCTTAGACTCTCTCAAAACAACCTCGCCCTCTGACCTGGAAAAGAACCAAACTTTTAAAGGTATTCAAGAGTTAATTCCAGGGAACAACCCGGAAGGCAAGCTAGGGTTTATTACAGAAAGCTTTGAATCTACCAAAGGGTGGATGGATGGGTTCGTCTCTGCTAATGGTTTGACCCCTGAAAAGGTAGTTGATAACTTAGGAAAGTTTGTCGATATCTCTAAGGACAAACTGGATTACCTCGGCGCGTTTTTAGACATGTATGTGAAGTCTTACGAGCATACGGGTATCCAAACTTTGGCACGGCGGCTGATTGAGCGGGCAGTCGCAGAAATCTAGGGATTAGAAAATTTAGAGATGACAATGGAGTCTCTAAAAAAGACGATCGCCCTCATGACATTGAGGGCGATTTTTGATATTGCTGGATCGTAGTTTGAAAATCTGGTTCTCCTGCCCTGTTAGGAAAGAGGCTAGGGGTTAGGTTGAGTCGATAACTCAGCGAGGCGACCTAACCCCCAACCCGTCTCCCGAAGAAAAGGGACTCTGAGCAGATTCATCCTTTCATTCGGCAACGCCCGATTTTTTATACCAGAAAAACTCTCTTGAAAATATTGATACCGATCGATTTCTTCATAACTACGTATTTTCCGTGGAACTTATTTACTTATCCTTAATATGGTTATAAAGAAACGATGTAGGTTGCTGTAGGTTACGGTTATAGAGTATTACCACTAGATAGATTTAGAGAAATCAATCAAAAGTGGTGAGGTCGTATGCGCCTGCTCATCGTTCAATATGCTGGTGATTACCGAGAAGCTTTTTACAACTTAACAGAAGGTAGAGGTGAAACTTACTACGCGCAACAATATTCTGTCGATACTGTATCGAAGCTTGCTGAACAGGTTGATGAAGTCGCTACCTTAAGTTTCTTGAGTAATGACCGCTATAACGAAGTTTTACCGAATGGCGTTAGGGCGATCGGGGCAGGCTTTCACCACAAAGTTGACAGCCAAACTATCTTAGAAATCATCAAAGCTCAAAATCCAACTCACATTGTTCTGAGAACTCCCAATCGGACGGTGCTGCAATGGGCAATTAAAAATAATGTTCAGGTCGTGGTCACCCTGGCAGATTCCTTCAACAGTCCTAGCCTCCGCGATCGGGTAGATCACTATTTCCTTGCCAATCTTCTTAACCATCCTCAAATAAGCTGGGTTGCCAATCATGGTGTTACAGCCTCCCAGTCTCTTGAGTCAATTGGTGTTAACCCTGAAAAGATTATTCCTTGGGATTGGCCCCACGCCGTTACTCCAGACCTCTACTCGCCGAAAACTCTTCGCCAGCCTTCAGACTGCTGGAAAATTCTATATGCAGGGCATATTAGCGAGGCAAAGGGCCTAGGAGATGTATTAGAAGCGATCGCTTTACTCAAAGCTCGGCATTTCCCTGTCCATCTCAAAATAGCGGGTAAGGGCGATATTGATTTCTTTCAAGCCAAGGTGCATCAGCTTCAAATTGAGGACTGCGTAGAGTTTTTGGGAATGGTCAAAAATACGGATGTCATTGGGCTGATGCGGGATGCTGACCTCGTGACGGTGCCTAGTCATCATGACTACCCAGAAGGATTCCCCATGACAATTTATGAGTCCCTTTGCTCTCGAACCCCCATCGTGGCTTCTAATCACCCCATGTTTGTGCGGCAGTTGCGCCACGAACAAAACGCCATGATTTTTCCAGATGGTGAGGCAACAGCATGTGCCTTGCAAATCGAGACGATTCTGACTCAGCCCGCTCTGTACGAAAAAATCTCCTACGCTACCCATGCCACTTGGAAAAACTTACAGGTTCCCGTGAAATGGGGCGATTTGCTTACATCCTGGTTGAAAAATTCTCCTGAAGACCAAAAGTGGCTGTTCCAACATCGCCTTTCATCAGGGCGTTACGGGAATCTCAACGTTGCTGCTCCCTCTCGATTCTCGTTGTACTTTGGTCAGCGGCAGGTTCGGCAAGCATAAGGGCGATCGCCCCCAGCAAAAAAAGATAGGTAGCAAAAGAGGGTAGGTCTAGTGTTCTATTCTTGCGGCAATTTCAGCACCTAGAGGCTTGAGTCAGGGAATTCTTAAATAAATTCAAATTTTGGATGCCATCTCAGTCTGTACACTGTGATAGATGGACGCGATAGGTGAAGACCGCTTATGGATGCTGCTACACTCTGGCAACGTTATCAGGACTGGCTATATTTCCATGAAGGGTTAGGGTTTTATCTTGATGTGAGCCGAATGCGGTTTGATGATGCCTTTGTGACTCAGATCCAGCCCAGGTTAGAAAAAGCATTCCAAGCCATGGTGGCACTAGAGGCAGGGGCGATCGCTAACCCTGACGAAAATCGCATGGTCGGGCATTACTGGCTGCGCGATCCTAGCCTGGCACCCACCCCAGAGATCAAGCAAGACGTTACCCAGACCTTGGCGCAAATTCACACTTTCGTGAGTAAAGTCCATAGCGGCGAAATCCACCCGCCCGATGCGGCAAAGTTCACCGATATTTTGTCGATTGGGATTGGAGGCTCGGCGTTAGGGCCGCAATTTGTGGCGGAGGCACTCTCCCCAGTCGATGCACCCCTAACCATACAGTTTATTGATAATACTGACCCCGCAGGCATCGATCGCGTGTTAGCTCAGCTTAAGGATCGGTTGGCTTCTACCCTCGTTTTGGTCATTTCTAAATCGGGTGGAACGCCCGAACCCCGCAACGGCATGGTTGAGGTTAAACATTTCTATGAAAAGCAGGGGCTAAACTTTGCTCAACATGCTGCTGCGATCACAGGCAACGGTAGCAATTTGGATAAAGTCGCTAAAGCCGAAGGCTGGTTAGAAACCTTTCCTATGTATGACTGGATTGGCGGACGAACTTCTGAGCTTTCTGCGGTGGGGCTGTTACCAGCCGCGCTGCAAGGCATTGATATTAACGCGATGCTGGCTGGGGCAAAGGCAATGGATGAGGCGACTCGCGTGCCCAGTCTCAAGGAGAACCCGGCAGCGCTGTTGGCAATAAGCTGGTACTTTGCTGGCAATGGCAAAGGTGAAAAAGATATGGTAGTGTTGCCTTACAAAGACAGCCTACTGCTGTTTTCGCGCTATTTACAACAGTTGGTCATGGAGTCTTTAGGCAAAGAGGAAGATTTAGACGGCAACAAGGTTTACCAGGGTATCGCGGTTTACGGCAACAAGGGCAGCACCGACCAACACGCCTATGTCCAGCAATTGCGAGAAGGGATTCCCAACTTTTTTGCTACGTTAATTGAGGTACTAGAAGACCGCCAAGGTGCCTCTATTGAGGTAGAGACGGGAGCGACTTCCGGAGACTATCTTTCGGGACTATTGCAGGGCACCCGGCAGGCGCTCTACGAAAATCATCGAGACTCTATCACTGTTACTATTCCTCAAGTGAATCCGCGCACGGTGGGGGCATTGATTGCTCTGTATGAGCGGGCGGTGGGGCTGTATGGCTGTATGGTTAACGTCAATGCCTACCATCAGCCGGGAGTAGAGGCGGGTAAGAAAGCAGCCGCAGCCGTGTTGGAGTTGCAGCAGCGAGTTGTTAAAGCCCTTAAAGAGGGAAGTGTGCCCATGTCATTAACCGAACTGGCAAGCTGTGCGGGTGCGCCTGACCAGGTAGAGGCAATTTACAAAATTGTTCGCCATTTGCAGGAAAATCATCGTGAGGTGGCGGTGACTGGAGATCTGAGTAAACCTGGAAGTTTGGCGATCGCCGCCTTATAGCCCCTATGGACGACTGGTTAAAAATTGGAAAAATTGTGGCTGCTCAGGGCTTGAAGGGTGAAATGCGAGTTTATCCTGACTCTGACTTTCCTCAACGGTTTGAGCAGCCTGGAGAGCGCTGGCTGTTGCGCCCTGGAGCAACAGAACCCGAAAAGGTTCAGCTTGTTTCAGGGCGATCGCTAGCCGGTAAGGGGTTGTATGTCCTCAGCTTTGCAGGGGTCAATAGCCGTGAGCAGGCAGAGGCATTACGAAATAGCTACCTCGTAGTGAAAGAGAGCGATCGCCCTCCGCTGGAGGAAGGCGAGTTTCATGTGATGGATCTGATTGGGTTAGAAGTTTTTGATCAAGCCAGTCAAGCCAAAGTCGGCACAGTCACCGATGTCTTTGCAGCAGGAAACGACTTGTTGGAGGTAGCACTGACAAGATTAGGGGGATCAAAAGTGTTGGTTCCCTTTGTAGAAGCGATCGTTCCTGTCGTTGATTTGCTCAGTCGCCGCATTGAAATCACGCCACCCTCAGGGCTAATTCCAGCGCCAACTGAGGAAGAGAAACCTAGCCAATTCAGTAATGCCAATCTAGAAAAGGAAACGCTGGAAAAATAGGGACATGATCAAAACCTGGTAAACCCTACTAGATAGACTAATCTACCCGAACAATCAATATAGTGTAAGTCTTGTTACCGTGGGCTGACTGGCAACAAAATGGCGATCGCTTGAAAGGCAAGAGATGATAAAAACTTAGTTGTAACAACTTCCACTTGACCGAACTTTAAACTCCTGAGAACCGAACCTTCTCTCAATAAGGAATTCTCGATCGCCTCTGTGAAGCATAGTTCATAGACCGCTCTAGACTAGAAACTTTCGTCATGGTTTAGAGGTCTATCTCTCTACTACCAGACAATATGAGAACTTCTATGAACCTTAAATCGATCGCCCTTGCTACCTTAATTGCCATTACTGCCGCTGCTTGTGGCGATCAAACCAAGGCTCCTACTCCCCAAGCCAATAATTCCCAGCCTCTCGTTCAACCCCAAGTGCCATTGGGCGGCAAAACTGAAGCTCAAAAGCCAGTTTCAAGTATCCCCGTTAAACCGTCACAAAGTAATACTCCAGGCAGTCAGAACTTGGGTAGAGGTGTCGCATCCCAGCATCCTACCGAGCTACCGTCTGATACACCCATTGCGCCTCCTCCTAAAATTGAAGCTCGTAGTACCTCAGAAGTACCCCTCCGTCCGGCTACAGACTCAGCTAACGGTGCGAAGCTAGGCAACATCGAATATCGTTCCTCGGAAACTACGCCCGATGCCGAAATTGAGCAGGCAATTGTAGAAAGCCTGGATGGCGATCGCATTGCTTTACAACAAACCCGCTATTACTACGATCGCATTGATCTAAACGGCGACGGCAAGCCCGAAGCTTTGGTTTATTTGAGTGGCTTCTACACTTGCGGCACGGGCGGTTGCAAGATGTTGGTTTTAGAACAGTCGGGACAACGGTATCAAGTAGTTTCTAAAATGACCCTAGTTAACGCCCCTGTGATTGTTTCTTCTGAAAGGTCAGCAGGTTGGAATGATTTGGTGCTGGAAGTCGCAGGTGGTGGCACAGTCAAACACTATGCCCAGATGAAGTTTGATGGCAGCACTTACCCTGTTAATCCTTCTACTGCGCCGGAAGTTGCTCCTAATACTATTAACGGTACGGCTGTCCTGAATGATAGTGTTACGGCGGATGGAGGTATTGCATTACAAGGAGAAGGGTAACCTTATACCTTCGTCAAGGTTTCCTCAACAAAATTTTGCATTTCTTAAGGATTGTTGTTAGATTGCAGGGATATCCCTCCTCCCACATCCTCATGAAACTACTGTTTGGCATTATTCCAACCCCAACGCCGCTAAAGCCCAAGTCTCGTGTTTATGATCTGAAAGCTCGGTTAGACTGGGGCGAGCCTGCTCTGACCATTATTGATGTGCGCGATCGCCAGGAATTTGCGGTCAACCATGTGATGGGTGCAGTCAATTTGCCAATGGCTGAACTTGTAGAGCGAGCGTCAGTTAACTTTGAGTTGACCCGTGATCTGTATGTCTGTGGTGATACGGACGAGGAGATTGCCGTAGGAGCCGCAAAGCTACGGGCTGCGGGATTTAGAAGCGTTTCAGAGGTACAAGGTGGCTTGCCCGCTTGGAAAGCAGTTGGATATCCGGTTGAAGCGGGCAGATCCTAAACTGATTAGCTCCTCAGTCGATCATTGATCAATGGATCATGAACAGATCAAGAATTATTGAAGGCTTAAAGCCCGTCTGCTCTATTATTCAGGAGAACTGGATAGGAAAGAAAAGATGGGCTTTGATTTGTTAAGGAGCTTCAAAGGCAAGCTAAGTGTAGGAATCATAGCAGTTGTAATAGGGATGGCGATCGCGTTGACAGGCTGTAATCTCAGCATTCGTACTGCCGCCGCCCGCATGCCTCAGTTGGTCTTTGCCAGTCCTAGTGATCCTTCCACCTTTAACTATCCTCTCAATGACTCATTGTTCAGCCTATTTGTCTACGGCTACCTTTACGAGGGGTTACTACGCGAAAACGGACTGACCCGCGAACTAGAGCCAGTTCTGGCAGAATCTTGGAAAATTTCGGACGATAAGCTGCGAGTTGAGTTTACCCTAAAAAATGGGCTGCAATGGTCGGATGGACAGCCTTTGACGGCAGACGATGTGATGTTCTCCTTTCAAGAAGTATATCTTAACCCCAAGATTCCAACGTCGGTTAGAGATATTTTGCAAGTAGGCGACAATGGCGCGTTACCCACTCTTCGGCAAATTGATCAGCAGCGCGTTGAGTTTAGAGTGCCAGAACCCTTTGCGCCTTTTTTAAGAAATGTAGGCGGACTGCCGATCCTCCCTGCCCACATTTTGCGAGAGTCTACTCAGCAACAGGACAGTAAGGGCAACCTAAAGTACCTTTCTACGTGGGGCACCGATACCGACCCCCGAAAAATTATTGCCAACGGCCCTTACGTCATGGAGAGCTACACCTCGGGGCAGCGGGTGATTTTTCGGCGAAACCCCTACTACTGGCGCAAAGACGCAGCAGGACAGCCCCAGCCTTACATTGAGCGAATTGTGACCCAGATCGTGGGTTCAGAAGACGGGCAGTTATTGAGCTTTCGCTCAGGGGATTTAGATGAGTTCTCTGTTAAGCCTGAGTCTTTCCAATTGATGAAACAAGAGGAGAAACGCGGCAAGTATCAGATCTACAATGCAGGGCCCGAAACTGGTTCTCGGTTTATTACCTTCAATCTTAATAAGGCAAAAAATGCTAAAGGACAACCCTTTGTAGACCCGATTCACTCGCAGTGGTTTAACAATCTGGCTTTTCGCAAGGCAGTTGCTCATGGGATCGATCGGGAACGGATGAGAACTAGCATTTATCAGGGTATTGGTGACTTACAAAACTCTCCCCTTGATAGCAAGAATCCTTTTTACCTGTCTCCAGAAAAGGGGGGTAAGGCTTATGATTACGATCCAGAGTTATCTAAAAAACTTTTAAAGGACGCTGGCTTTCAGACGAATGCTAAAGGTGAATTGTTGGATCAGTTGGGTAACCGCGTGCAGTTTGTACTACTGGTGAAGTCTGAGGAAAAATCGCGGGTCAGCGCTGCGGCACAGATTCAGCAAGATCTGACCCAACTGGGCATGAAGGTTGACTTGCAAATTTTGGCATTTAACTCGGTTCTTAAAAGGCTGATGAGTCGCAACTGGGAGTGTTATGTTGGGGGTTTTGGCGGGGGCGGTGCTGACCCGCACAGCGGTTCTAACATCTGGAGAGTCAATGGTTCGGCTCATCAATTTAACCAGGGTCCCGAACCTGGAGAGCCACCTATTAGCGGCTGGGAAACGAGCAAGTGGGAGCAGGAGATCGATCGCCTCTTTGCCGCAGGTGCCCGAGAGCTAGACGATAGCAAGCGAACAGTATTCTATAACAAGTATCAACAAATTGCTCAAGAACAACTGCCGTTTATCCATCTGGTTAACCCTCTGAGCTTGGATGCAGTCCGCGATCGCATTCAAAATATCAAGTTCTCTCCCTCTAGTGGAGCCTTCTGGAATCTGTATGAGTTGAAGGTGGCAAATTAAAATAGATACTTCTGCATTGACGAGGGTTTTTCATAATGGGTTCTGTATTTCTTAGGCTGCGCCTCAGGTGGCAATATTTAGGTTGGCAACAGGCGATCGCCCTCATTCTTCTTTGTCTTCTCACCTTGCCCCTCACTGCCTGCGACATCAGCAACTTTCGCACCCGATCGGCACAGGCATCTCGGCTAGTCGTTAGCACCCTCAGCGATCCCAAATCCTTCAACCCCATCACCGAATCGAATGAAGTAACAGGAATGCTGTTTGATGGGCTGCTTTCTACCAATGGAGTCACGGGCAAGTTAGAGCCAGGATTAGCAGAATCTTGGGAAATTTCGCCTGATCAGCGCACCATTACCTACAAGCTGCGGGAAGGGCTGAAATGGTCGGATGGCGTGCCTATGACCGTGGATGATGTCGTGTTTTACTACAACAAAATTCTATTTAACGAAAAAATTCCTAATAGCTCGGTTGATTTATTTCGCATTGGCGAGAAAGGGCTGTTCCCAATTGTGCGTCAAGTGGACGATCGCCGCGTAGAATTTATCTCTCCTGAACCCTTTGCCCCACTCCTCCGATTTGCAGGCGGCAGTGTTTTGCCCAAACACGCCTTAGAAAAATATGTGACTCAAGTGGATGACGAAGGCGTACCGTTGGTTGCCTCAGTTTGGGGAACCGACACTGATCCGAAACAACTAGTGGGCAATGGCGCTTACGTGTTGAAAAGCTATGAACCCGGACAGCGCCTGATGTTTGAGCGCAACCCTTATTATTGGAAAAAAGATCCCCAGGGTCAGCAGTTGCCCTACATTGATCAGTATGTGGTGCAGGTGATTGAGTCTACTGATGCTTCTCTTAGTCAGTTTCGGGCAGGTGGGTCTGATGTAGAATCCATTACCCCTGAGTATTTTGCGCTGATGAAGCGGGAGGAGAAACGAGGAAAATTCAAGATTTCTAATGGGGGCCCGGCGCTGAGTTCTTTGTTTGTGACGTTCAACCTTAACCAAGGCAAGCGTAACGGCAAGCCTCTGATTGAGCCGATTAAATCCCGTTGGTTTAACACGCTGGACTTTCGTAAGGCGATCGCCCACGCTATCGATCGCCCTAGCCTCATTAACAACATCTACCAGGGTTTAGGCGTGCCCCAGCATTCGCCCATCTACATTCAAAGCCCCTACTATTTCCCGCCGGAAAAGGGTTTGCCCACCTACGACTACAACCCCAGCAAAGCCAAGGAACTGCTTTTGGGGGCAGGCTTCAAATACAATGCTGCTAGCCAGCTTGTCGATGCTGAAGGCAATCGGGTGCGCTTCACCATGGCAACCAATGCAGGCAATAAAGTGCGAGAAGCCACAGGGTCGCAGATTAAATCTGACCTGGCAAAAATTGGCATCCAGGTTGATTTTCAGCCGATCGCGTTCAATACCCTGGTCGATAAGATGAGTAATACTCTCGATTGGGAAGCCATCATCATGGGGTTGGGTGGAGCCGGAACTGAGCCAGATGGTGGTAGAAACGTTTGGTCGCCCAATGGGCGGCTGCACTTTTTTAATCAAATTCCTGCACCGGGACAAGCGCCTGTTGAAGGTCGCCAAGTTGCAGACTGGGAAACCGAAATTGGTCGCCTTTACATTCAGGGTGGGCAGCAGCTAATTGACGAAAAGCGCAAAGAAATTTATGCCCAAATTCAGCGGCAGGCACAGGCGCAGGTGCCGTTCATCTATTTGGTCAATCCGCTCTTGTTGTCGGCAGTGCGCGATCGCGTGCAGGGTGTTAAGTTCTCTGCTTTGGGCGGCTCGCTGTGGAACCTTCCAGAGCTAAAACTTACAGAAGAATAAGACCCGAAGAACCCGAGGGCACAGATGTCAGGGATAATGGCAAGAGCAGTTCTCTTACAGAAATCCTTAACGAGTCCGATGGTGTTTTCAAGAATTAGGTCTATTTGGCAAACCGCGATCGCCCTCAGCGTCGCCCTTTTCCTCAGCTTTCTCTTCATCAGCTTTCCTGCCGGGGCAGTCCTGACCGATGATCACTTCGATGGCAATATTTTCCCCCTATATGCAGGCAATGGCTCTCTAGTTCCCCCTAGAGTTAGCCTAGTTGAAACTTTGCGGGAGCATAGACCCGCATTGCTGGTTTTTTATGCGGATGACAGTAGCGATTGCAAGAAATATGTTTCTGTTGTCTCCTACCTGGACTCCTTCTACGGTCGGGAGGCTAACTTTATTCCAGTGATTGTTGATGCGATCCCGCTCAAGTCTAGCTATGCGCCCACTGAAGCAGGCTATTACTACAAGGGCTATTTGCCCCAAACTGTTCTGCTCGACCAATCAGGTAAGGTGGTGCTAGATGCTGAGGGTGTGCTGCCGTTTGAGCAAGTTGATGATGCGTTTCGGGAAGTGTTTAACCTGCTGCCTCGCACTGAGTCTGTTGAGTTAAGACGACGACCTGTAAATGAGGTCAATACAGAACTCACAAATTAATTCCTTTCTAGAGAATTAAGAATTTCTACAGTTGCATCTTAAAACACCTGTGGTCTTGGGTCATTAGGGCTGTCTATAAAAGGTTTTCATAAATCAAGGTCTTAAGAAACCTAAGGGGCGATCGCCCCATTGATTTTTATCACAAGGCAGCCCAAGATACAAAAGTCGAACTAGGATTAAGTGTAAATACTGGTTAATCAGAGCATCGCATTGCTGGTGAGGAATCTGGAGGGGTGATAGAGTACATAGTGCATCTACGATCCATGCTGGTAAGCATACGTGTCAGTCTCAGGCAAAGACTCTAAACCCATCCAGGGCTTGATGGATAGAAGAAATTTGATGAAGCCAATGTAAACATGAGTCTCTCATTGCCCCAAAGCAGTTCAGAAATTCCTCTGGGCGGACGTTACAAAATTATTAGCCATCTCGGTGCAGGTGGATTTGGTCAGACTTTTCTGGCAGAAGATCTGCATTTGCCAGGGCATCCTGTTTGTGTGCTGAAGCAGCTTAAGCCCGAGATCAGCAACGACAATACCCTTCAAATGGCGAGACGCTGCTTCAACACTGAGGCAAAAGTTCTCTATCAGCTTGGCATCCACGAGCAAATCCCTCGGTTGCTGGCTCACTTTGAGCAAGACAAAGAGTTTTATTTGGCTCAAGAGTTTATCGAAGGCAATTCTTTAACTGAAGAGTTAACTGAAGGAAAGGTTTGGTCAGAAGACTACGTGATCAATCTGCTGAAGGAGATTCTTCATATCCTCAGCTTTGTTCATCAACAGCAAGTGATTCACCGCGACATCAAGCCGTCTAATTTGATTCGCCGTAAAAAAGACGATCGCATCGAACTGATTGATTTTGGAGCGGTTAAGCAGGTTGGCACGCTAGAAGCGATCGATGCAGAAAGCGGGCTCACGAATGTCACGATTTCGATCGGCACGAAAGGATACATGCCCAGTGAGCAGTTGGCAGGCAAGCCTCGCTTTAGCAGTGATATCTACGCTGTAGGCATTCTAGGCATCCAGGCACTGACTGGGGTACATCCTCGGCACTTTGAGGAAGATACTCAAGGCGAAATTGCCTGGCATCATCGAGTGGCTCAGGTTAGTCCTGCCTTAAGGGCAGTGCTCGATCGCATGGTCAACTATGACTTTCGATCGCGTTATCTCGACGCTCTAGAAGCTCTGGAAGCCTTAGAAGTCCTAGAAACTCTAGAAACGTTGCCGCTGCCAGCATCGGCAGTGCCCAAGACGGCAGGCAGGTTGAATTCGGCAACTGTTTTGCAAAACTTGACTCAGTTTCAATCTAAAAACGGCTCTACTGGGAGAGCCTCTAGGGGCAAGTCGGTAGAGCCACAGGGACAAGACGACGAATCTCCAGCCACTGCCATTTGGCTGACAGCCAGTTCAGAGAGTGGTGTCATGGAGCGCTCTGATTTAACGCATTTAACCACCCACGCGATCGGTCGATCGCGCCCTAGCACTGTCTCTACTAGGGTTGCTAGAGCAATGGGCGCTAGCGCTGGATCTGATGCTACGTCTATGATGGCTGAGGATAACGATCATCGGCGGCAACAGGCTTGGATTGGGCTTGGAGCGATCGCCCTGTTGGGTCTTGCTTACACCCTAGCCCAACTGTTTGTGCCCAACTGGAGCGAGCAGTTTTTGAACCCCGCCCAAACGCCTGATGCGCTCGCTCAGACTGATAAGGACGCGCTGACACCCGAAGAGCAAGCGATCGAATTCTTAAAACAAGCCAATCTAAAAATGCAGGCAGGCGAGTCCGCTGCCTCGTTGAAGCTGTACGACAAGTCGCTTGCCCTTAAAGCCGACTCCCCTGAGGCGAATGCAGGACGATGTGAAGCACTCAATCATCTCAACCGTCCTGATGAGGCGATCGTTTTTTGCAACGATGCTCTGGCATACAAGCCCAACTACTCTCAAGCTCTTTGGAGCAAGGGTAATGCCCTCTTCCTTCAGAAACGGCAATTTGAGGCGCTCAAGCTCTATGAAGAAGTGACGGAACGCAAGCCAGAGTTTGCCCCTGGTTGGGTAAGACTGGGTATGACTTTGCAAGCCCTGGGACGCTCTGCTGAAGCGCTGAATGCATTAGACAAAGGGATCGCGCTTTATCGCAACTCTGCTGAAGCGTGGGGAGCAAAGGGTAAAGCTTTGCTAAATCTGCAACGCTATGAACAGGCAGTGATTGCGTTTAATAAGGCGCTTCAGATTCAGCCTGACGATCTTCAGTGGCTGAAGCTAAAAGAGCAAGCGCGATCGCGCCAAAGATAGTAAACCCTACAGGAGCAAGAAGAACCCGCATTACACAAGGCATCTATCCACTCATTGGGCATCTCTACACTGTAGAAATACCAATTCTTTTATTATCTAGGGGTGACATTGTGTTAGAACAATCAGCGCTGGCAAATCCTTTGCTCGGCAGTCTTACCTCTCCAAACAATGACCTTAGTGGTTTAGGATATCGTACTACTGTACTACACGATATTTTAATCGTAACTTGGGGCTTGAACCTGATTAACTGGGTTTTTCTAGGCAATGCGCTCCATTGGTTTGGGCTGCGCCCTAGAACCTTGGTTGGATTGCTGGGCATTGTCTTTAGTCCATTTCTGCACAGCAGTATCGTGCATTTGTTAGGAAACTCTCTGGTTTTCTTTGTGCTGGGGTGGATGGTTCTCTATCGGGGTTCCGCTGATTTTGTCATCGTTACGATGATTGTGGCATTGGCTGAAGGGCTGGGCGTATGGCTATTTGGGCGATCGGCTAACCACATCGGCGGCAGCGGGGTCATCTTCGGCTACTTTGGCTTTTTGCTGTTTGGCAGTTTTTTTGACCAAGACTTGACGGCGCTAGTTTTATCACTGGCAGTGGGCATTTTCTACTGGTGGATGCTGCCCGGCATCATGCCAAGTGACGATCGCAGCATTTCCTGGGAAGGACATCTGTTTGGTTTTTTAGGTGGCGTAGTAGCCGCCCAACTTTTGCCTTTGATTCGTGGCTTTTATATCTAAACTAGAAGGTGACGCAATTAAGGCAGATGCAATTTAAGGAAGACTATGACAGAAGCAAAGGGAAATGACCAAGCCCGTGAGATTTTTCGGGCGGCTTACGAAAACCGCTATACCTGGGATCATAACTTTCCAGGCTATACTGCCGATGTGAGCTTGAAGCGAGGAGATGAGGTTTATACCGGGCAAGTGCGCCTACCTGCTGATGGAATGAAGGCAGAGGTCACGAATGTAGCTGATGAGCAAGCTAAAAAAGAGATTGCTGAGCAGGCTTGGGAAATTGGGGTTCATCGCGTGCGGCGCACCTTTGAGCAAACCCACGGACAAAATGTATTCAAGCTAGGCGAAACTGATAAAACGGGCGCTGTAGAAATATTTGTAGAAGGAAAGGCGATGGGCGATCGCTACAAAGTCCGCGATAACGAAGTGTGCTTAGTTCATCGCCACATTGGCAATGTTGTCGTGACCATTAACACCTACACTAGCCACAAAACGGGCGAAGGCTACCTTTCTCACCGCTATGACTCGGCTTACCACGATGCGGCAACAGGCGAAGCTAAGGGCGAAAGTGACTTTGAAGATACCTACGAAAAAGTAGGAGATTACTACATTTTGACCAAGCGACTCATTTGCTCAACTCAAAATGGAGAAGACGTAACTCACGAGTACAGCTTCTCCAATGTTCGCTTGCTTCAGCCTGCGATCGTTTAAGGCGGGTATTACGGCTGCTGTAGATAAACGGCTGTTCTAGATATAAACGGCTGTTCTAGATATAACCTACAATTGATGTAACGCGATTTTCTGCAAGGTGAACTATGCAAACATTGGAACTCACGTCTGAAAACGTGGAAAAGGTTTTGGATGAAATGCGCCCCTACCTGATTTCAGATGGTGGCAACGTGGAATTGGTGGAGTTGGAAGGTCCAATCGTAAAGCTACGGCTTCAGGGCGCTTGCGGCTCTTGTCCAAGTTCGGCAATGACGTTGCGAATGGGGATTGAGCGGAAGCTACGGGAAACGATCCCTGAGATTGCTGAGGTTGAACAAGTTTTTTAAGGAATCTTAAGATATCTGGGTTCTAGGTCACTGGGTGATACTGGAACTGTAGAGTTTAGAGCAGGGAGAACTTAAGGTTTTTCCTGCTTATTTTTTGCTAAGGGAGTTGCGTGAAAATAAAACACCAGTGAAATGCATTGACTTTTCAGCCCCCTAAATCCCCCATTCTGGAGCAGGACTTCCGAACCTTTCAAAGTCCCCCAGAATGGGGGATTTAGAAGGCGGTTCAGGGCGTTATTTAATTGCAACTCCCTAATTATGGCAGTTTGAGGTACGCATAGGGGTGCTGCTCCTGCGATTTTCCATAGCGGATGACGATCGCCCAGCGATCGCCCAGCGATCGCCTGAGTGATTCGGCAGCGATCGCTTTTCGCCAAGTTATGACCAGATTTTTGTCGTTTTTCTTGATCTTGACTCATGCCGCATCCTCTTTATGTCGCTTTCATTTGGCATCAGCATCAGCCGCTTTACAAGAGCCGCCTAGCGGGAGAATATCGCCTTCCTTGGGTGCGATTGCATGGTACGAAGGATTATTTAGATTTGGTGCTGATGTTGGAGCGGTATCCGAAGTTGCACCAAACGGTAAATTTGGTGCCTTCGTTGATGATGCAAATTGAAGATTATGTAGCAGGAACAGCGTTTGATCCCTACCTATCATTGGCGTTGATGCCGACAGAGATGTTAGAGCGGCAGCAACGACGGTTTATTGTTGAACATTTTTTTGATGCTAATTATCGGACGTTGATTGCGCCCCATCCGCGCTATGCCGAACTGTACAATCAGCGGCAAGATAAAGGTCAGGATTGGTGTTTAGAGAATTGGACTTTGCAGGATTTTGGAGATCTGCTGGCTTGGCACAACTTGGCGTGGATTGATCCCCTATTTTGGCATGACCCAGAAATTGCTCAATGGCTAGAGCAGGGTAAAGGGTTTAACTTGAGCGATCGCCAGCGCATTTATTCCAAGCAACGCGAAATCCTCAGCCGCATCATTCCTCAACATCGCCTGATGCAAGAAACAGGACAGCTTGAGGTCACTACGACTCCTTATACTCACCCCATTCTGCCGCTGTTAGCCGATACTAATGCTGGACGAGTGGCAGTACCCAATATGACCTTGCCCCAGCAGCGCTTTCAATGGGAGGAGGATATTCCTCGGCATTTGAGCAAAGCCAAGGTTATGTACCAAGAGCGATTCGGCTGCAACCCTAGGGGGCTATGGCCTTCTGAACAGTCGGTTAGCCCGATTATTTTGCCCTATGTTGCGGAACAGGGTTTCCAATGGCTGTGTTCTGATGAGGCGGTTTTGGGCTGGACGACGCAGCATTTCTTCCATCGAGATGGGTCGGGGACTGTCGAAGATCCAGAGTTGCTTTACCGTCCGTATCGTCTCAACACGCCCAACGGTGATTTGTCGATCGTCTTCCGCGACCACCGCTTGTCTGACCTAGTAGGCTTTACCTACAGCGCTATGGAGCCGCAGAAGGCAGCAGCAGATTTGGTAGGACATTTAGAATCGATCGCCCGTTCTCTGAAACATCATCAGCTTGAACAAAGCACGGTTTTAGAAAATCCTTGGCTGGTAACGATCGCCCTGGATGGCGAAAACTGCTGGGAATATTATGCGCAAGATGGTAAGCCGTTTTTAGAATCGCTCTACCAAAAGTTGAGCGACCATGACACTGTTGAACTAGTGACGGTTTCAGAGTTTATTGAGAAATTTCCGGCAACCGTGACCCTGCCGAGCGATCGCCTCCACAGCGGCTCTTGGGTCGATGGCAACTTTACGACTTGGATTGGTGATCCCGCCAAGAATCGCGCCTGGGATCTGCTAACCACTGCTCGCCAAGTATTAGCCAACCATCCCGAAGCCACTGAAGAAAATAATCCTGATGCCTGGGAAGCGTTGTATGCCGCAGAAGGCTCGGACTGGTTCTGGTGGTTTGGAGTGGGGCATAGCTCTAACCAAGATGCCATGTTCGACCAGCTATTCCGCGAACATTTGGCGGCTTTGTACGAATCTCTGAATGAACCTGTCCCTGTCGAAATTCGTCGCCCTATAGAAGTTCACACCGCCCAAGGTGCTCACAACCCTAGCGGCTTCATTCACCCTATCGTGGATGGCAATGGCAATGAGCAAGATTGGGATAAAGCCGGGCGCATTGATATTGGCGGTACTCGGGGCACGATGCACCAAAGCAGCACTGTTCAGCGCCTCTGGTATGGGGTCGATCACCTCAACCTGTATTTGCGCCTGGACTTTAAGCCTGGAGCCAAGCCCGGAGCCGATTTTCCGCCTGAGCTTCATCTGCTTTGGTTTTATCCCGATCGCCAGATGAAGAATAGTCCCGCCCCGATCGCCGAACTGCCCGACGAACTACCTGTCAGCTATCTATTCCACCACCATCTGGGTGTTCATCTCACAACTCAATCAACCTGGTTTCAAGAAGCCGTCGAGAATTATCAGTGGCACTCACGCCCCACTCGCGCCCAGGTTGCTTTCAACACCTGCCTAGAGATTGCCTTGCCTTGGGCAGATCTGCATCAGGTCGAACCAGACTGGGCGCTCCGTCTAGTTGTCGTTTTAGCCGATGAGGGGCGCTACATCGGATCAATTCCAGAAGATTCACTGCTTTCCATAGATGTTCCTTAAATTCCCCAGTTACCCCACTCGTCTTGTGCTTCTTCCTTCGTATTGGTATTGCGGGAAGGAGTTTCACGTTTGAAGTTGAGATGGACAGAGCGATTCTGTTCGCCATCGGCGGCGATCGCCATGATTGGGAAATCTAAAACGCCATCTTGGAAGGATAGTTGAATTCGGAAGGTGCCATCTGGGTTAAGTTGAATCGGCTGACCGCCAATGGTTAACTTTGCATCTGGTTCAGTGGCACCGTAAACGATGAGTTCGGCATCGGCTACCAGCCAGAACTGGCGAGGACGAATAGGTGGAATAGAGGCAAAGCCAATCCCCGACATCATGCCAATTCCTGACATGCCAATCCCCGACATATTCTGCCCTGACATCATCCCAATACCTGACATCCCTACTCCCGACATGCCCATTCCGATTCCAACCCCCGACATCCCTACTCCTGACATGCCCATTCCGATTCCAACCCCCGACATCCCTACTCCTGACATGCCCATTCCGATTCCAACCCCAGACATCCCCACTCCTGACATGCCCATCCCGATTCCAATCCCCGACATCCCTACTCCCGACATGCCCATTCCAATTCCAACCCCAGACATCCCTACTCCCGACATGCCCATCCCAATTCCAACCCCAGACATCCCCACTCCCGACATGCCAACGCCTGACTGTGTGACAAATGAGCTAACCGAGGGAACCTGTTGCACAGAGCCAAAGATAGAGCCTGCGACCCGCTGAGCCTCGGCAGCCTGAGCTAAGTGATAGGTGGTGGGAATGGTTTGGAAAGTGCGGCTGCTTCTAGGAGGAGAGAGTTCTAAGAAGGTTTTGTCTTTAAGAGTGTCATCCCAATTCAGGGTTATTTCCTGATCATCCACCCAATCGGAAGGATAGACAGGTGGAATGCGGATGGGGAGCGATCGCGCCAGCAACAACCACTGACCATCGGCAGTCAGATAACCAATCTCGGCTCGATAATCGCGATCGCTTACAGGCACTGGCAAGTACCAATCGCGCGCAAACTCTTCGCACTCAAACTGCTGCAAGCTGTGAGAATTGGTCACCGTCAGGTCAATATCGGTCACATCATAAAGCCGTAACGCCAACCGTGTACCGCCTTGCCGCCGCACTTCTTCCCGGTGCGACTGAGGCACATCCCAGTAGGCATAAGCCCAATGAGGATCACGAGGGATCAGAACAATCTGGCTTTCACCATAGCCATCGGGCAGGTCAGGCAGACCTACATCAACTGCTGCTAGTTCTTCGCGGGTTAAGTCGTTTTGCCCCACGTCAAACCTGGCAGCTTCGACAGCAGATTGAGCATCGTCTAGGGTGGCTGAAGGGGGCTGGACTGATTGAGAGGACGGTGATAGAGAGGACGGTGATGGAGAGGACGGTGATGGAGAGGACGGTGTAAAACGAGAAGTAATAGCGGCTCCTGCGATCGCCGCACCCGCCACGCCCGTTACATCCGCCAAGTCAGTATTCCAAAGAGGTTCTTCACTTGCAGATTCTTCAATAGGTGTTGGAACAGAAGCTTCTGCTGCTGACGTTTCCATCTCAATGGGAACCTCAGCTATAGGCTCCTGCACAACAGGCTCCTGCACTACGGGTGATACAGGTTCTTCTACTTTAGGCTCTTGTCCCACGGACGCTTCTACTAAAGGCGCTTGCGCAGATCCTTCAGTCTCTACTACCACTGCCTCAGGCGTAGACTCTTCAGGCAGAGGTGCTTCGTCGTCCCAAGGATTCGCTTCAACAGGGACATCTCTTCGAGGAATTGCCGACAGACCCGCGATCGCAGCGGCTCCAGCCGCTGCACCCATTGCTAACCCACTGACTCCAAACCTCTGAGATTCCTCACTTGCAGGCACCTCTCCTGAAGGCTCGCTTGTCAAAGGCTCGCTTGTCAAAGGCTCGCTTGTCAAAGGCTCGCTTGTCAAAGGCTCACTTGTTGAAGACTGAGTCGTCGATGTTTCTGGATGATTTCCACCATTCACACCATTAATTGCCACCCGATCGGCAGAAATAACCGATCCGGCTCTTTCTGCCAAACCCGCTCCATCAGTTGTGTTAGGAGGAGGTTCCACACTGACTGACTCTGTAGGTAACGGAGAGGTCGTTGCCTGAACCGAGGTGCGGCGGCGCTTAAGCCACCATCCCAGCAACAAGCCCAGTAAGGGTAATAGCAACCATCCTAACCAGGATGGTGTGTCTGCCGAATCGGGAGGTAGGGTGGCGACGGGCGCAGGTGCCTGGGTGACAACAGTATTTGGGTCAGTATTTGGGTCAGGAGTGGCAACAGCATTGGGATCAGGAGTGACAGAGGCTACTAGAGGCTGATCTGCTGGGGAAGTTCCTGCTGCTGGGGAAGCCCCTGAATTGGTTGCGGGGTCAGATGCGATCGCAGCAGCCTGTGCCGATCCGATGGCGGCTTGTCCTATGGCAGCCGTTGCCAGACCCAAGAACGTGGCTGCTGCTGGGCTGGGTGCAGTGCCCTGATAGACATACGCAAGCGGTTGGGAAAAAGGATAGCGTTGGTCAGAGGGCAGAACATCGTGCATCGGTACAATGCGCGCGCCTGGATAATCTTCTGGGCTAGCGTTTGGGTTGGCGATCGCGTAGCCAATTCCATCTGAGCCTAATTCTTTTAAGACCGTTGCTGTCGTATCATCAGTAAGCTTGACAGCGCTGGTTGCCGACTCAAACGGGCGGTTCTTAAAGACAGGATAGCGGCTGAAGGCGGTGCGAGTATCGCTGGAAACAGGGCGATCGACCACTCGAATAGCACCGGGAGCGCCTCCCACTTGTGACCAGTCTGTAATTTCGCCACGGAAAATTTGGGCAAATTGTGAGGTCGTTAAACTGCCTTGAAAAGCATTCTCTTCACCCACCAAGATCGCAATTTTGTTGCGACTCACGGGAATTTCTACCAACCCCTGAGCCTTTTCAGCATCGGTCAAAGGACGACCGATCGCCGCTAAGTCAACGTTGCCAGCTAACAAAGCCTGAATGCCTTCATCAGTTCCGGTGTATTTCACATCAACCGTTGTTCCTGCATACTGACTCTCAAACTTTTGTTTAAGCGCAGTATTGGCGATCGTCATGCTAGTAGAACCCTCAATTTTGACGGTTGTCTCAGGCGACACCGAAGGTTGCAGTGGGAAAGGAGGGGTAGATTGCGCTAAGAGCGGACTCGTCAACAGAGGCAGACGATTTGCTAAAGCTTTGGGCACTCCTGCAACTGAAAGCAGCAGAGCCAACGTCAATACAGAGGAACTTCTTTTTTGAAAGGTCATAAAGAATATACAGGCGAAATTTAGATAGCTCTATTAGCAGTTAATTTTTGCACAAGGTCATTGTAAAAAAGTTAATTTTTACACATCAATTTGCGAACTAATTAATTTTCCGTCTATTTTGATAGCGTTATGGGCCGCTTTCCCTTCGTGTCACGCTGTATATGACTCGCCCCGAAGACTTACCCAAAGAATTACTACCAGATTCTCAAACCCAATTTCAACAGCAAGTTCTTAGACTGCATCAGGTTACAGTGTATAGCCGCTGGTTGTTTGTCGCCCTGCTTTGGCTGTTCATTGCTCCACTTTGCTTGTGGCATTTACGCTCTGAAATTGAGCTATGGCTCGATTATTTTACCTGGACGGCTGTCCGTTATACGATCATCTACAATCGGGTTGCCTCGATTGGACTGGCGCTCTGTGTGGCTTGGACAATGAGCGTTTTACTGTGGCAAAGCCGTAATATTGTGCAAGGAATTTCGGCAGAGGAATGGCGATCGCTAGAAAAACAGGTTCTCAGAATTCGCCAACAAGGTAAAAGTCATCCTCTTTGGAAATGGGTTTGTAAACCCTAAAAACTGCTGGCTTGGGCGGGGATTTAATAGAACTAGAATTTATGGCGGACAAATCAATTTTGTAAAATCGCACTTATAGAGATGAGTTTGTTGCCAACTGAGCGGAATTTCTAACAAGTCGCGAGTTCCGGTGAAGGCTTGCCCCACAAACAGCAACAGCGCAATACAGTTAAGTACGATGTGAATATTGCGCCAGCGATTTGTCCGATCTTGGTAGATGTCAGGAAAAATGGCAAGGGAAAAAATCATCAGCATTGCTGCGGCAATGCCGTAGTAGTAGTGCGAGACATACCACTCGTAGCCCCGTCGAAAGACCTCGGGTTGGCAACCCAGCAAAATCAGCCCCATGCTTGTTAATGAGGCAAAGATTCCTCTCCAAAGTTTGGGACGCGCCTGGTTGAGAATGACGAGAGAGGCGATCGTCAGGGGGAAAAGCAAGACCACGAAGGTAAAGCGAGTTGCGTCTTTTGTCCAGGTTTGATCGGGGATCATTTTGGAGAAAATAGGATGCGCTACTCCAATTAACACTAGCCCCACGACTGAATTGCTAAGCCATTGCCCTAACTTAAGATGTTCAGAACCGACGTTAGACGGAATTTTTCCTTTGGTGCCGTCTGCTGCTTTAAGGCGACGTTGGCGGGTTTGCCAAGCGTAGTTAACCACTATGCCAATAATAGGAAATACAAAAAAGATGGCGATCGCCGGATGAACTAACCCTGCAATATCTTTCGCGCCCATATCAAGCCTCTTCGTCTCAAAAGTGTTCTCGTTCCCAGCATTCATGCTTCCAGCAGGTGCTTTTGCGAAATCACAAAAGCACCTGCTGGAAGCATAGCGCAATCAATACTTATAATGATCCACTTACAATGAAGTAAAGGGTGCGTAGCCGAACGTAGCGTTAAATTGACGACACCAGATTACCGCTGATTGAAAGTTGGCTAAGTCTACATCATCGGGAATGGCATAGCGCTGTTCGCCTTTAACGCTTTGTAATCTGCCCAAACTAATATAGTTCTGCGCATCATAAGTTTGGGGCATTTGATCTCGGTGCAGCAACACAAATAAATCGGGACCTTCATCCGACTTAAACGCTTGATCAAACACCAAATAACGCTTGCCGTTTTCTGTCACAATCCTCGCTGTGCCCTCAGTTGGATGCTCGGAGGCAACGAATTGACCGGATTGAGCTACCGGAGATGCAGCAAATATCTGCGGTTGAGTTGGGTTTGAGATCACAGACGAGGGGGTGACTGCCTCTGTAGGCTGAAGGGCGGCTTCATTTCGAGTGCAAGCTATGGTAAGGGTAGCAACAGCGACGATCGCTCCTAGCGTCAGGTACTTTAATGTCATCATGATTCAATTTCCCTAGTTCAGTTTTTAGTTAATTCTTCGTGTATCTCTCGGTTCTATTACAGCCGTAAGTAAACTTTAAGCAGTCAGGTTAAACCTAGAATGATTTTTAGCTGAGAAATAAAAGGAAAATTTTCGCTCGTTTTCTCAGATAATTTTCATCGGGTTCTCATCTTGATTTGAGAGCTTGAGAATTTGATTAAGGACAAATTTAATGAGAACAACCCCCCTCGACCGCCCTACCGATCCACCCGGCGATCGCTCCAGCCCAGCGCTGTCTCGACCTAAAAAATTTTTACGTCCACAAGCTGCTACTTTAGTCATGCTGGCGGTAATTGCGGTATCAGGGGCGATCGCGGCTGCCTGGTTTGCCGGACAAGGGAACATTCTCAAAATTTTTGCTCATCTCAACGAAATTCAGCAAAGCCCGCCCCTGTGGTTAGAAGTGCCCATGGTAGCCGGAGAATTTCTTGTTTTTCCGACCGTGGCACTGTTCTTAATTGTGTTAGGGGTGATGAAAGCCTCACCGCGACCCAAAGATTGGTCGCGGGTGGTAGTCGTTACAATTTTGCTGTTCCTGACTATTCGCTATTTACTGTGGCGATCGGCTTCTACACTTAATGTCAGCACGCCTCTAGATGGAGTCGTTAGCCTGGGATTATTTTTCCTAGAGCTATTCATGCTGCTAAGCAACTGCATTCTTATGTTTTTGATGCTACGTGTTCCCGATCGTCGTCGTCAAGCTGATCAAGTTTCTCTAGATGTGATGACGGGCACGTTCACGCCTACGGTAGATGTTCTGATTCCGACCTACGACGAACCTATGTTCATTTTGCAGCGGACAATCATGGGCTGTCAGGCGTTAGATTATCCTTGCAAAAAAGTTTATTTGCTAGATGACACCCATCGTTCTGAAGTTAGGGCATTAGCAGCAGAGTTGGGCTGTGAATACATTTCTCGTCCTGATAACAACTACGCCAAAGCTGGGAATTTGAACCATGCGATCGCCCAGACGACAGGCGAACTCATCGTCGTGTTCGATGCTGACTTTGTCCCGACTACAAACTTCCTCACCCGCACTGTTGGCTTTTTTCAAGATGCTCAGCTTGCTCTGGTTCAAACGCCCCAAAGCTTTTATAACCCAGACCCGATCGCCCGTAACCTCGGCTTAGAAAATGTTCTAACTCCCGAAGAAGAAGTCTTTTATCGCCAAATTCAACCTATCCGCGATGGGGCTGGTAGCGTGATTTGCGCAGGCACCTCTTTTGTCATGCGTCGCAGCGCCTTAGCCGCCGCTGGAGGCTTTGTCACCGACTCTCTTAGCGAAGACTATTTTACTGGCATTCGCATTGCCGCTCAAGGCTATCGACTGATTTATCTCGACGAAAAACTTAGCGCTGGATTGGCTGCCGAAAATATTACTGCCCATGCTATCCAACGCCTTCGTTGGGCAAGAGGCACGCTGCAAGCCTTCTTTATTAAAGCCAATCCTCTTACCATTCCAGGGCTCAACCTGGTGCAACGCTTAGCGCATTTAGAAGGTTTACTGCACTGGTTTACCAGCATTTCTAGGATCGGGTTTTTACTGGTACCGTTAGCGTATTCTTTTTTTGGTGTCATTCCCATTCGAGCCAGTACTGCTGAAATTCTTTACTTTTTTCTACCCTATTACCTGGTGCAACTCTCGGTGTTTTCCTGGCTCAATCATCGATCGCGTTCTGCACTCCTTTCAGATATTTATTCATTGGTGCTATGTTTTCCCTTGGCAGTAACGGTCATACGGGTAATGCTTAATCCGTTCTCACGAGGGTTTAAAGTAACGCCTAAAGGGACGGCAAGCGATCGTTTTTCCTACAACTGGAGATTGGCTTTACCGCTGCTCATTCTCTTTGTTGCCTCTGCCATTAGCCTTTGGATTAACTTTGGCAACTGCATGATTCAAGGCGGCTGGACAGAGGGCTACGATACTTCTTCTAAAGGGCTCGGCTTGGGCTGGATTTGGAGCATCTACAACCTGGTTATGATTGGTACAGCGCTATTGATTCTGCTAGATGTACCCAGACCTAGCCCCTATGAATGGTTTGATCTGCGGCGGACGGTGCAACTTAACTTAGGCAATGCAACATTCTGGGGTGTTACTACCATGATTTCGGAAATTGGGGTGGAAGTTGCCCTAACTCAACCAGGTTTCCCGGAACTAGCAACAGAAAGCTTACCGCTTACTTTGGAAATTTTAGAACATGGTCTCTCTATCGCAGGACAGGTGATTCGCACTGACTTTAGTCACGAGTTTCCAACGGTGCGCGTCATATTTCAGCAACCCAATTTAGAACAACAGCGACAATTAGTCAAAATACTATTTTGTCGTCCAGGTCAGTGGAAGCGGCGGCATACGCCTGGGGAGTTCCAGTCGATCTGGATTCTGTTTCGAGTGCTGTTACGTCCGCGTGTATTGTTCGATCGCCATGCTGATGTTAATGCAGTTTCGGTCGCGCAGATTTAATAGTTGTTATTGCACTGCCATCTGCCGCGATCGCACTTCTAAATGAACTAACAGCGCATTCACATCTGCCGGGTTTACCCCGCCAATTCGAGTCGCCTGCCCAATGGTGAGAGGCTTGACCTTCGCCAGTTTTTCACGGGATTCCTTTGACAGGGTGAGGATGGCGGCATAGTCTAAATCAGCAGGCAAAGCCCGGTTAGCCTGACGCGCAACCTGGTCTATTTGGGCTTGTTGGCGCTGAATGTAGCCGGAGTATTTGATATCGATTTCTGCGCCTTCGCGCTCGGATTGAGTGAGAGACGGATTGCTAAGACGATAGCGATCGAGATCAACGTAATGGAACCCAGGGCGACGCAGTAAATCGGCAAGGGTAACGGAGCCTTTGATCGTTTGCTGCGTATCCGCCGCAATTTGTTGCCCAATGGGATCGTGTTCCTTGACGCGCATTTCGTGAAGACGCTCTTTTTCAGCAATAATGTTGGCTTGTTTGTGGGTAAAGAGTGACCAACGGCGATCGTCAATTAAGCCGACCTCACGCCCCAAGGTTGTTAAGCGTTGGTCAGCATTATCCGATCGCAACAGCAGCCGATATTCCGACCGAGAAGTCAGCATTCGATAAGGCTCTCGCAGGTCTTTAGTACAAAGATCATCTAGTAAAGTACCCAAGTAGCTATATTCACGGGGGAAGATGATCATTTCTTGTCCCTTAACCATTCGGGCAGCATTGATCCCTGCAACTAGACCTTGTGCCGCTGCTTCTTCATAGCCTGTCGTGCCGTTGACTTGCCCTGAACAAAACAGCCCTTCTACCTTCTTTGTCATCAGGGTGGGATAGCACTGAGTAGCGGGCAGATAATCATACTCAACGGCGTAGGCAGGACGCAGCATCGTGCAGTTTTCTAAGCCGGGGAGCGATCGCAGCATTTGCACTTGCAAGCGCTCTGGCAACCCAGTCGAGAAGCCTTGAATGTAAAGCTCTGGAATATCTCGTCCTTCTGGCTCAATAAAAATCTGGTGGGATTCTTTGTCAGCAAAGCGAACGATTTTATCTTCAATGCTGGGGCAATAGCGAGGGCCTTTAGAATCGACCCAGCCGCCATAGATGGGCGATAGGTGGAGGTTTTCGCGGATGAGCCGATGGGTTTCGGGGGTGGTGCGCGTGAGGTAACAGGGCATTTGTTCGCGCTCGACCCACACTTCGGGGTCGAAGCTAAACCAGCGCACTTCGGCATCGCCGGGTTGGGGTTCGAGATGGGTGTAATCAAGCGATCGCCTGTCTACTCTCGCCGGGGTGCCAGTCTTCAGCCGCCCGGTTTCAAAACCCAAACGGTTTAAAGTTTCTGTCAGTTCAACAGCCGCAAACTCTCCAGCGCGTCCAGCAGGCATGGACTTATTGCCCACCCAAATAACGCCGCCCAGAAATGTTCCCGTCGTTAAGATCACCGCTTTGCACTCAAACGCCACCCCAAAGTAGGTTTTAACGCCAATAATTTCCTCATTTTTACCCAATACCAGATCCGTCACCATCCCTTCTCGGACGCTGAGGTTAGCTTGATTCTCGACAGTAGTTTTCATGACTGCCGCGTATTCCCGCTTGTCGGTCTGTGCCCGAAGCGCCCACACGGCCGGACCGCGCGAAATATTCAGCACCCGCTTTTGCAGATAGGTACGGTCTGCCACTTTACCAATTTCGCCGCCTAGCGCATCGACTTCGTTGGTAAGCTGAGTTTTGGCAGGACCTCCTACGGCTGGGTTACAGGGCTGCCAGGCAATTTTATCCAAGTTAAGGGTCAGCAAAAGTGTCCGGCAGCCTAATCTTGCCGCTGCCAGGGCAGCTTCGCACCCAGCGTGTCCCGCGCCAACGACGACAATGTCAAAGGAGTCTTGAAAATCTACAGGGGATGTCATGGCGGCTGGGGCTACGGTGTCTCTCCTACAGATTTTAGCGTTAGCCATGAGCAATGCGATCGCCGCTTAATCGATTCCAGCAAGATTTAGGAAAAGAGGCAAAGCTTTTGGGATGTAAGCTCAAGCGATCGCATCGGGATCAATGCCCTGTTTCCTCAATGCTTCTGCTAAGCGATCGGCGCGTTGCCGTTCTGTCTCAGCACGCTGCCGCTCTGTCTCAGCACGCTGTCGTTCTATCTCAACCTGTTCTAATGCCCAAGGCAATAATCTCGCCTCAGCATCCCACCAGCGCAGCCAGTAGCCAAAACGCCCTTCTTTTTCACCACGCCAAGCGCCCAAAAATAGCTGTAGCTCTTCAAACCAGTGGAAGCCATTTTCATTAGGCTGCTCTAGAGTGTAATGACCAGATTGTAAGCGGTAGACTTCCAACAGTCCCGATTCTGGCTCAAACACAATATAGGTAGGCACCTGCAACACTTGTTCATAAAAGAACCACTTTCCGACAGGGGGAATTTGGCGAATAGAATATTCACCGCCATCTGTGGCAGAGAGAAATTCCATCACAATGCTGGGGATGTCTCCTTCTAGTTTTGGAGTGTAGGTTTTGCGATCGCTCTGGGGTTTAAGAACGCTGGAGACATAGAGCCAATCTGGGGCTTTAACAGCCAGTTCACCACCGACTGTGGCACATAATCCAAAATTGGTGGCGATTAAGTTTTCAGGTTGAACGCGCTGTGCGATTTCTAAGCTTTCACTCAAGGCTCCAGCAATCAAAGGTTGGGTTGTATTGTCCACAGGTAAATGATCAAGTTGAAAGTCGGCTGGGGGTTTTTCCCAGGAGATAACCAATTCGGGTCTTTTCTTAAGGGGGGGAGTGGCGACCATCAGAGTGACCTCCAATTGAGAATGTTCTAAGTTTAGCGAGTTTCATGGTGCAAAGGAATTCTTATAATAAACTCCGCTCCTTGCCCCACAGATGATAGACATTCGAGAGTGCCCCTGTGGCGTTCGGTCACAGTTTGGTAGGCGATCGCCAGCCCCATGCCTGTGCCCTTCCCAACTGGCTTTGTCGTGAAAAAGGGATCAAACAATCGTTTTTGGTCAGCTTCTGCGATTCCCAAGCCATTGTCAACGAACCGAATAGTGGCATATTGAGCATCTGTCATTGAGGTAATGATACGAATAAAATTTTGTCGATCGCTTTGTGAATTTTCTAGCAAATCAACGTCCTGTCTTTGTTCGTCGAATGCATCAATAGCATTAACTAAAATGTTAACAAAGACTTGATTCATTTGTCCTGCATAGCATTCTACTAACGGTAAATGCTCATACTCTCGGATGATCTCAATGGTTGAACGATGAGCTTGTGCTTTGAGACGATTTTCTAAAATCATCAGCGTACTCTCAATTCCCTCATGAAGATCTACTGCTTTAAATTCAGATTCGTCCATGCGTGCAAAATTTCGCAGAGACAGAACAATTTTTTTGATGCGCTCGGTTCCCCGTCTCATGGACTCCAGCAATTTTGGCAGGTCGTCTCGAAGAAAGTCTAGCTCAATGGCAGCAATGGTTTTAGTAATAATGAGTTCAGGATTAGGATAATAGGTTTGGTAATGACCAATTAAACTGAGCAGACTGTGGAAATAGGCTTCGACATGGTTGATATTGCCGTAGACAAAACTGACAGGATTATTGATCTCATGAGCAATTCCAGCAACCAATTGCCCTAGGGAAGACATCTTTTCACTCTGAATCAGTTGCGATTGGGTGCGCTGAAGGTCATTCAAGGCTTGCTCTAAATTTTGTGCTTGCTGTTTAAGCTGTAATTCTGCGGCTTGGCGATCGCTTAGAGCTTGCTGTAACTGTTGCACCACTTGCTGAAGTTCGGCAGTGCGCTGTTCTAAAACATCCTGAGATTCTCGTGATTCTTGAATAATTTGACGTAGAAAGGCTTCTTTTCTTTGATTGGTTGCATCTAGCTCACGACAAGTTGCCTCTGCCCGCTCTAATTTCTTTTGCAAAATTCGGTTTTCTTTCTCCAGTGCTGATAAATCGTGAGTACCAACCATGTGCTTTTTCCCTCATCGGGTTCCAAAAATTAGAGTAATAAAGGTTTCATTATGATATTGAGTGTTGCCTGCTAGCTCAAACGGAGAGATTTCGCCATAAGTATAAAAACCACAGCTAGGTAACGGAGAAGATAAACAACTGTTGACCAACTGGTATTCTTCCTGAATTTGCATTCCCAAGAGTTGCCGCCGACCCACACAGGAAAAGAATAAAGCTGCGCTAGGTTCTGTGCCAGGATAGCTGCCTAGAGCCTGTTGCATTGAGGTTTTGGCTGCCGTCAGAATTTCGGCGCGACTAGCTTCGGTAATTTGAACGATCGCCCTCTCCGGAACATCTCCAGCAAACTTAATGCTGCCTTGTGCTAGATCATGAACTTCATGAGGTGCCCGCAAATAAAAATTTGCCGAATGATTATTGAATACAGCTAAAGGATATTCAGCAGAGGGCGGCAATCCGCCTAAATAGCGAGAATAGAAATCTAGAGCAGGTTTGTCATTGATTTCTTCGACCACATTTTGATGGCTCTTCGTCACTGTCCCCGCCTGCCCCACAGGCTGCCATCCACTCGCGACTCCGCAAGAGAGGTGCAAGTCTCCTGCAAACAGCAAAACGGGCACTGCGTCACTCAATACCTCAGTTTTAAAAAATTGGTAGGTTTGTCGTAGCCGCGACTGATCTCCGGTTAGTCCACCAAAAATGGGCACTTCGCCAAGCGCCAACTTTAACCCGTCTAGAATTAATGTGGCGCTAGTGGTCAGGCTTTCAGGGGTAGTTAGACACAATTTGGGAGGAAGGCTAAGGGTAGAACTGGCTTGTGCTACTGCTTGTTGGGTGGCAACACCCGGATTTTTTGAAACTGCTCGTCCAATGCCAGCCCTAATTTCTAGAGCGTCGGCACAGAAGAGCATGAGGGTGAGGGAATCTTGCTGAAAGCCCATGAGAGATGAGAGTTCGCCGTCGGTTGTGCCGCCGATCAGTTCGATTCCTGGCAATGCCTGGTCAATTTGATGCAGAATCAGCGAGTGGTCAAAATCGATCGCAGCAAACAAGATTCCAGCTTGGGGCTTTAAGCCTGATAAGGTGCTGACACATTGCTCTAAAACTTCAGTGATAGCGGCAGGAGAATCTGGATCGTTGCTGTGCCCAACGGCGACTTTCATGATTTTAAATAGGATTAATTAGGGGTAGGAGCGAAGACTTTAAGAGAAGCTAAGTAATTTAAGATTCCCTGAAAGTAAATCTTTCTCACAGAATTTTATCCAATAAGGTTCTTCTTTATTGATCTTTCAATATCCAATTCAATGCTTCCTCTACCCGCGTCGCTACTTCTCCTATTGGCATTATCGGACGTTGCACCATAACCACAGGAATTTCCATCTCTCTCGCTGCAATGATTTTGGCGTAAGTTGCCTCTCCACCGCTGTTCTTACTAACGATCGCCCCAATGTTATAGTTCTGCAACAAAGCTCGTTCATCTGCGACGGCAAAAGGGCCTCTCTCCAATAAAATCTTGCCGTTGGGTACCCTTGCATCTGACGTAGGCGGGTCAATCATTCGCATTAAAAACCAACAGTCTAACCGCTGCGCAAAGGCTGATAGTTCCTGGCGACCAATGGTTAAAAATATTCGCTGTGCGGGTAAAACGGTGGCGGCAATGGCGTTACTTTCTACCTCAATCCAGCGATCGCCCGCAGTCTTTTCCCAAGCAGAACGAATTAGCATCAGGTGAGGAATTCCGACTTCTTTCGCAGCGATTGAGGCATTCCAGGTGATTTGTGCCGCGAAAGGGTGGGTGGCATCAACGAGAAGATGGATTTGGCGATCGCGCAAGTAATCTGCTAAGCCTGCTGCCCCGCCAAACCCTCCAATGCGGGTATTCCCGGGGGCTGAAGCGGTCTGGGTACGTCCGGCAAGGGAGGTGATGGTTTCGAGGTAGGGAATTTGTGCCGCTTGTTTTGCTAAAGCGACTGCATCGCCTGTGCCGCCGAGAATCAGAAGCCGTTTCATTTTGCGTCCATGAAGCCTTTGAACAGAGCAACGATAGGTTTAATAGCCGGATGATCGATCGCTTCGTATGTAAGCTAGCTTTCTTTAAGAAGGCTCTTGGAAAACTTGCCATTTCGAGCTATCCCAACACCAAAATGCTTTCCGACCTTCTATCTCTAAACTGAATAACTATGTCAGAATTATCTCCCAAAATCTGGATAATCTTTGATGTTGGACTGTTGCCAATACGAAGATAGCTGAATGTCGTGGAGAGGTGAATGGCGCTCAGGAGCGAACCATCAGTCCAGCCAACGATACGAGAACTAGAAACTACCCACTACGATCGCCACAAGCCACACCGATACTTCAAGACCACAGTACATTCCACTTTTTTATCCCAACAGCGATCGCATATTTATCCCATTTCTATTCTTTCTACTGATCGTAGAAACACACGATTTTTATTACTAATTGTAATAAGGCAATCAACTCAGGACTGTTACTGCAACAAGTTCAGCACCCGATCGCGCTAAGGAAGGACGAGAACCTCAAGCTGTTCGCGCCGTTACATGTACTTTAATATCTACCTGGAGCCTTTTACGAAGAACAGTGAGAATAAGAGTCAGATTGTCCATCGTAGGATTACCCTTCAGAGACAGCATTCGATGGAGACTCTTACTCGGTTTAGATGTTTCAATTGAGAGTTCTTCAAAACCTACAGTTGTATTAATGAGATCTCTTAAAATAAGTCTTGCGGTTTCTGGCTCACCGTTGAGAAAAAGGGAAATGGCTTCATCCAGTAGAGCTATTGCAAATGCAGAATCTCTTTGAATCCGCGCATTAACTGTTTCTTCAAGGTCTCTTGTTAGTGCCATAATCATTGCCTCTTTACCTTTTCTTTTGTCTAACTTCTTTCTTCTCTTGATTACCAGCCTCTCTCTTTCGATTTTTGTACTCTTGGTAAAGTTTTTTGGCTTTCTCAATATCTGCTTGCTGTCCTTTTTTGGTACCACCTCCAAATAAGACGATGAGTTGCTTCCCATCCTGAGCTAGGTAAATCCGATACCCTGGGCCCCAATTAATTCTATATTCGCCAATTTCATCAAGCCATTTAACATTTAATGTATTACCTAACTCTAAACGAGAGGTTGCGGCTGTTACCTTCGCGGCGGCGATCGCATCTAGATTATCAAACCACTTTTGATAAGGGCTTGAACCGTCATCTCTGAGATATTCTTGAACCTTCATGTTAGAGGATGTCTGAGAAGTATCAAAGATTCTTACACTTGCCCCTAAATCCCCCATTCTGGGGGACTTCCGAACCAATGCTCCTTCAAAGTCCCCCAGAATGGGGGATTTAGGGGGCGGATCGGAAGCAATCTAAACTTCTCAGACATCCTCTTAGAGATAAGAGTAACATATAAGTTACTTGCCATCTAAGCTCTATTTTTGACTGAAGAATTATTTTTTATGTATGGTTTCTTGATCACCCCTTCTTAATTAAGCCAAATACCTGAAGACCTTCAGAGACTTAGAAGAGTGATATAAACCTATGCTTCGACTTGCTCCCCACGCAATTCCTCGATTAGCTTCTCTAACTGCTGACTGTCTGCCTGATAAACGGCGTTGCAGAAATGACAGATCGCCTCAGCCCCCTTATCTTTGATGATCATGTCTTGCAGTTCTGCCTCACCCAAAATTTTGAGAGCACCCAAGACGCGATCGAAGTCGCAACCGCAGTGAAAGCGAAGAAGTTGGGTTTCGGGCAGAATGTTTAGCCCCATGTCGCCCATCAGTTCTTCAAAAATTTGGGGAAGGGTTTTACCCGCTTGCAACAGAGGCGTAAAGCCTGCCATGGTTGCCACCCGTGATTCTAGTAGCTCGACTAAGGCTTCGTCTCTAGCCGCTTTAGGCAAGACCTGGAGCAGGATGCCACCCGATGCTGTCACGCCTTCTGCCCCCACAAATACGCCAACTAACAGGGCTGAGGGCGTTTGCTCAGAACTGACCAGGTAGTGCGCTACATCCTCGCCAATTTCTCCAGAAACTAGCTCTACGGTGCTGGAATAAGGAAACTCAAAGCCCACATCTCGCACTACGTACAAGAATCCTTCCCCGATCGCCCCACCCACATCCAGTTTGCCTTTAGCATTGGGCGGCAGTTCAACTTCTGGGTGATCGACGTAGCCTCGCACAGTGCCATCTAGCCCTGCATCGACCATCACCCCACCGAGAGGACCATCGCCCCGAATGCGAAGGTTTACCCGCGATTCTGCCCGCTTCATACTAGAGACGAGCAGCAGCCCCGCAGTCATGGTTCGCCCTAATGCTGCGGTAGCAACATAAGAGAGGTTGTGTCGCTGTCTAGCTTCTTCGGTGAGCCGCGTAGTGATGACTCCAACCGCCCGAATGCCGCCGTCTGCTGCCATTGCCCGAATTAAATGATCTGCCATGCCGACCCTATACATTTCTTTACAGTTTAGTCCTCTATTGTAAAGCGATCGCCCTCTTCTCAGCAGCTTCTCAGGAATATTTCAGCCAACAGAAATAGCCTGAAGAAAGTCTTTAGACTAATTGAGAGTTGAGCGAGTTTAAGGGTAGATTGCTGAAGCTTTCTGATTTAAAGGCTGCCTGATTTAAAAAACCTCAGACAAGGATCAACAGAAATGGATGAGTATTACAAGCCAGAACATTTAGCGCACTTTAGCAAAATTTCGGAGGGACAGCCGGAACTAGCAGAAAAGTTTTTTGCTTACTATGGAGCAGTGTTTGCCGATGGAGCACTGTCTATGCGAGAGAAGGCGCTGATTGCGCTGGCGGTATCTCATACAGTGCAGTGCCCTTATTGCATTGAGGCATACAGCAAGGAGTGCTTGCAGCAGGGATCTGACTTGGAACAAATGACTGAGGCGGTTCATGTAGCAACGGCGATTCGGGGCGGATCTTCCCTGGTGCATGGGATGCAGATGATTGATCAGGTTAAAAAGTTAGGGATGTAGTTCGGTCACAAAAGAGCGGAGAAAGTTTGGGAATGTTTGAAGCAACACAGGCGGAAGAAATGGCTGAAAAAGTAACTAAAGCATTAAATTTGAGCAGCGTGACAGCAGGGGCAAAGCCAACAACTTCGTTACATCAACGCCGATCGCCCCTAGCCTCCCCGAAGTACGAGATTGATACGCTCAATGCGATCGATTTATCTTACACGCCTCACAATGGCGACTTTGCCACCGCGATCGCCCATCATGGTTTTGAAAGCTTTCAGCCTGTCGCGTTGGAAATTTTTCAAATTAACATTGGCAAACTTTGCAACATGACTTGCCGCCATTGCCATGTGGATGCTGGACCCGATCGCAAGGAAAACATGGATCGAGACACCATCGACGCTTGTTTGCGGGCACTCGATCAGACGACTGCTCACACGGTAGATATCACGGGCGGTGCGCCTGAACTGAATCCCCATTTCTGCTACTTGGTCGATCAATGTGTGGCGCGGGGCAAGCAGGTAATCGATCGCTGTAATCTCACAGTGCTGTTATTACCGACGATGCAAGACCTGCCGGAATGGTTTGCAGAACGCGGCGTAGAGGTCGTGTGTTCGTTGCCCCACTATCGCAAGTTGAACACCGACACTCAGCGGGGCGATGGCACATTTGAGAAATCGATTGAAGCCCTGAAACGGCTAAATGCAGCGGGCTATGGCAAGGGTAATCCGCAGCAGCGGCTGACCTTGATGTCAAATCCGGTGGGGGCTTTTCTTGCCGGGAACCAAAGCAAGATGCAGCAAGAATGGCAGGCAGGACTGGAGAAAAATTACGGTGTGACGTTCGATCGCCTGATTGCGCTCAATAATATGCCCATCTCTCGGTTTTTAGAATGGCTGGAGCAGTCGAATAACTTGCAAGGCTATATGGAACGTCTGGTCAATGCATTTAACCCTGGCACCATTGAGGGAGTCATGTGTCGGAACACGCTATCGGTTTCTTGGGATGGACGGTTGTTCGACTGTGACTTTAACCAAATGTTAGATCTGGAGGTGCAACAGCCTGAAGGACAACAGCCCGCCCGTCCCCACATTCGAGACTTTAGCCTGGAGCAATTAGCTCAGCGGCAAATTAAGGTGGGGCGGCATTGTTTTGGCTGTACTGGCGGGGCGGGGAGTTCGTGTGGAGGAGCGATCTCTTCGAGAGACCCACAAGGGGGCGACCAGTAGCGTTTTTTTCAGACTATCGGTTGGGCAGCAAGTGCTTCACGGCGACAAATCCTAACCCAAATGCTGTTAACACGACAATTAAAACAGTCAGAAAAATTCCCATATTGCCCAGGTTTTTACATTGTTTTTGAGTGCTCTGGGGGCGGCTGGGTTCTTCGGTGAAGAGTTTATTAGGCAAGGAATTGCTTTCTAGCGGCAGATGATTCTGGGGCGATAAATCGCTCTTTGACTGGGCTGATAGATCGGCGATCGCCTGGTTCAACCCGTTTTCAGGCAGTGTCGTAAAATCAACAATTTGTTGCAGATTAAACGATGCTTGCACCACTCGTTCAACCTCTTGGCGAATCATTTGATTCTGGTGAACGATCTGTTGATTGCGGTTATTGAGAGATTCGATCATGGCACGGGTCGCTTGCAGTTCTGTCGCCAGTTCTTTGTAAACAGAAATGGGCACAGAAGGAGCGCTAGATAGGTTGGGCTGACTCGGCGCAAAATCGGAGTTGGGTTTAGATTTCATTGCTTTGCAAAAAGGAATCAATGATGGACAGGACTTGAAACCGTGGAATGACCATGCATCATAGTTGAATTCGTGGCAACTGACACTGCTTCCCTAAAAAATTTCATTAGCATATATGAAAGCCTATCCAGATAGCATTCTGATTTCTGCAAAACCACCCTTCCTAAAAACCCTTCTATGAACCTCCTGACCTATACACTCCACCTGATTGGCTCTGGCGCAACCGCCTACGTTATGGGTCGCAATATGCGCGATCGCCAAACCCGACCAGATTTATTAGCAGGGCTGCAAATGGCTGAATCGGGTTCTGTACCCTTTTTAGAGGCGCTGAGCCAACGGGCGATCGCTGAGGGCGATTTATGGCTAGCCGACCAACTGAAGACTCACGCCCAAGACGAGCAGCGGCACGGACAAATTTTTGCCCACGGGCTAAAGCAACTCAACAAACAGGTGATTGACTTCAAAGCAACTGCGGAAAAAAAGGCGGACAGCAAGCCAGATGAACGCCGCCGCAGCCCATTCTTTGATGCTTACTATCAAGGCTACGACAAAGCCAGCCTTGCCCCTGATCAAATTGATTGGCTAGTATTCTTTGGCAGTACTCATATCCTGGAACTGGATGCCTGTAAGGATTTTGTCCGCATGGCAAACGCCTTGCCTGATGATGATTTAGCAAGCATCAACCTTAAAAAAGGGATGTTGAGCATTGCTGAAGACGAGAAGGGACACGCGGCGTATTTGCTGGAGGCGATGCATCGACGGTTGCCTGCTGGGGCTGTGATGAATTTAGTGGATCAATGGCGATCGCGTAAGGTCGATGCCATGATGGCGATGGTTCGGAGCTTGCTTCAAAAGGGCGGCAATTTCCCTTCGTTGACACAAGATGGCGTACCTAGTGAAATGTCTGATGGCTTGTCGGATAGCCCAATGGAGCAGATGGCGGCTTAAAATATCCCCATCTCAATCACTTCCCCTATGACCGACCAGCCCTTGGGCAAAATGAAGCCCCCCGACCCCAGCGCCTCGACCGATCGCTTAACCATTCTCGCCTTGACTGTAGTGGCGATCGCGCTCTTTACCATCAACTTGGGCGACGTTCCTCTCCGCGACTGGGATGAAGGGCTGGTGGCACAGGTTGCCCGCGAAATTTGGCAGGCTCCAGCGGGTTCTCTCACCTGGCTCTATCCCACCATCTGGGGTGAGCCTTATCTGAACAAGCCGCCCTTGGTGCATGGATTAGTGGCGATCGCTTATTCTCTGGGCGGCGTTAACGAATGGACAGCCCGCCTTCCTGGTGCCCTGTTGACCGCTTGCTCAGTGCCGTTGCTTTACGCCATCGGACGCGAACTTTTCTATCAGCGTTTACCAGCAGCACTTGCTGCATTGGTGTATCTGACTTCGTTGCCCGTGGTGCGAAATGGACGGCTGGCAATGTTAGACGGCGCAGTGCTGTGCTTTGTGATGGTGATGATGCTGTGCGCTGTGCGAAGTCGGCGAGATTATCGCTATGCGTGGGGTATGGGGCTAGGACTGGCGCTAATTGCCTTGACAAAAGGGGTGATGATGGCGATCGTGATGGGGGCGATCGCCATGACTTTCCTGCTGTGGGATACGCCCCGATTGCTGACTCTGCCCTACTTTTGGTTTGGTATTGTGCTGGGCAGTTTACCCGCTACCCTCTGGTATGGGGCGCAGTGGGTTCATTATGGGCAACTTTTGGGCAATAACTTATTCAATCAATCGTTTCAGCGCATTTGGGCAGATGTAGAAAATAATCGAGGCGCACCCTGGTATTACCTTTTAGAAATGCTGAAGTTTGGAGTGCCGTGGATTCTATTTCTACCGTTAAGTGGTCGGCTAGCCTGGGTCAACCGAGATTTGAGTTGGGCAAAGTTGGCGATCGCTTGGGCTGGAGTTTACTTTGTGGCTATCTCGCTCATGGTGACCAAGCTGCCCTGGTACATTTTGCCTCTTTATCCAGCGTTGGCACTGCTTACTGGCGCTCAACTTGCTGCCCTTTGGCGACGCGGACAGCACGCTAGCATTCCACAGTTTTCTCCTAAGCCGTACTCTCCAGTTTGGGTGGGCTGGTTTGCGGGGTTGGCGCTAGCGGCGATCGTAGGAGTAGCGTATTTCAGCGGACAGCAGTTTACCGAACTCGACTTGCAGCTTGTGTTGGCAGCTTTTGCGCTCACGATGCTGGTGACAGCCGTTTTAATGGCAAGACAAAATCCACAGTTTATTGCGGTGTTGCTGTGGGGAACTTATCTATCGCTATTGTTGTTGATGGCTTCTAATAATTGGGTTTGGGAATTAGCAGAGCATTATTCGGTCAAACCTGTTGCCGCAATCGTTCAGCGCTTTGTTCCTAAGAACGAATCCGTATACACATCGTTTCCTGATGGTCGACCGTCACTAAGTTTCTACAGCGATCGCCCTGTGATTCCTGCTTCTCAACAAAAGCTGAGGCGAATTTGGAAGAGGGAAGCACAGCCTTATTTACTGTTGAACAAAGAGGCGATCGCATCTCTAAAGCTGAAAGAAAGTCGAGTTCTGGGTAAAGCTGAAGGATGGATGTTAGTGACGAAAATTGGAAAGGGACAACTGAAGTGACCCTGGAATCATCAAGCTTTAGTAATCATTCCTCGTTTTCATCCAAGTGTTCTGCGACTGCTTGGTAAAGACTCAAAACATGGTGATCTTGAAGTTGATAAAAGACGTGACGACCTTGCTTTCGGTAGCGCACTAGCCGCAGAGAACGCAGGGTTTTAAGTTGATGGGAAACCGCAGATTCGCTCAGTCCGATCGCCCCTGCCAAATCACCCACACACCATTCTTGCCTTGCCAACAGTGAAAGCAATCGCAGACGGTTTGCATCAGCCATTAGCGCAAAAAACTCTGCCATCCGCTGCGCCTTTTCAGGAGATAACAGTTCCTGCTGTACTTGCTGTATTTTCTCAGCATTGATAACGTGAGGCGAATCACAGATCTCTAGAGCGATCGCCTCAGTACTACCAGTACTACCAGCATTAGAAACTATTTTAGGAACGGCAGAGCTTGTCATTAATTACCCCTTAAATAGAACGGTTTAAGCATCACAGCCACAGCCAGTATGACCGCAGCCTTGACCATTAGTGTGACCAGTAGCACAAGCATCACAGCAATAGGGCTTACTATCTTTCATGACAGCATCAGCTAAGGAAACGATGCACAGGCAAGAGTCGCAAGCACATTTCATTTGAGTTACGGTAGCCATAATTATGTTTCTGTTTGGAGGTCTCCATCATCCTAACACATGAACACACATTCAGATATATGAACTTAATTCATTTCTACGCCTAACGTCAAAGCCTCTGACTCCTGAGAATCAAAGGCTTTAAAGTGGAAGCGGGTGATGGGATTCGAACCCACGACATCAACCTTGGCAAGGTTGCGCTCTACCACTGAGCTACACCCGCAGAATTTGCGCATCTCCTATGCTGCCAGACTTATGAACCGCTGTCAACTCCCAACCTTTATTTAATCTATGCTGCTATTGAGGATTCACTCAGAAGTGCGCCAGTTGTAGGCGATCGCACCTTCTCAACTGGCTTAGCTCTCAGCAGTGTCGGGGGTAGGCAACGCACTTCTGAGCGAATTCGGTAGAGTTTGCGGAGTCGTTCCACCTCCTCCATTTAGCGCGGTGCTAGCAGCATTGACCTGCCTCATCAAAGTTGCCATTTCGATCGCGCTCATGGCATATTCCCAGCCCAAATTGCTCTTAATGCCCGCCCGCTCTAGCGCCTGCTGCATGGTATCAGTGGTCAACACGCCAAACACGACTGGAATACCCGTTTGAAAACCTGCGGCAGCAATGCCCTTAGACACCTCAGCCGATACATACTCAAAGTGCGGCGTAGAACCTCGGATAACGGCTCCTAAGCAAATCACAGCATCATAGCGGTGCGACAGAGCAAGCTGTCGTGCCATCAATGGAATCTCAAAGCATCCAGGCACCCACGCATAATCAACCTGAGTCCCATGAGGGTCAGGATCAATGCCGTGGCGCTTCAAACAATCTTGGCAGCCTTCTAACAGTTTTCCCGTCACCAGGTCGTTAAACCGACCAATGACAATGGCAAACCGCAAAGACTCGGTATGGGTGAATGTCCCTTCAAAAACAGCCATTGCTTACTCACTACTCAATAAAATTGGGCAGGAACACACTCAGCTTTGTCCCTGCCTTAGTATCTTATACAGATTTGATATCGCTTGTTTGATGGTCTGGCAGAGCGTTTTCGTTAAACTGCCTGAGATTCAGACCAATCTTAGGCTAAACCACAAAGTAATTCAGACCACCGACCAGCAGCACCAAAACGATCCATAGCCCAGAGCCTAAATAAAGTAGCCGTTTAGACTGATCCCAGTTTTGGGGAGAGGCATAAGCCACAGGCACCGCAACAACCATGACAAAAGAGATGAACACTAAGCCCGCGAGGGCGATTTGAAACAAAATAGACATGACTGTCCTCCCAATTACAGCAAGCGAATCGTTACAGCAAGGAGATGGGGGCAAGGAAGCCTGCATCCGCGATCGTCCCTGAGTAGTAAGCTATCAGAAATTGCCCCCTCACGGAACAATGATAAGTTCTACACAGTCTTCATCTTTGTGAGCGACTGTGCTGCGGTACTATTTATGCGACTCTTGAACTGTCGTTAGTCTACGAAAAACCCCTCTGGCTTGCGTATACCGCCATGTCTGCCCCAACTTCGCAAAATTTAGCCCCCGATCGCTTCCTAGCTGCCATTGATGTGGGGACAAATTCTATCCACATGGTAGTGGTGAAAATTCAGCCGAGCATTCCAGCCTTCACCATCATCGCCAAAGAAAAATCGACGGTGCGCCTGGGCGATCGCGATCCAGAGACCGGACTGCTGACCTTAGAAGCAATGGCTCGGGCGATCGCAACTCTCCGGCGCTGCCAGGAAATTGCCGCTCGCATGAACGCTGAAGCCATTGTGGCAGTCGCGACTAGTGCAGTCCGAGAAGCCCCGAATGGACGCACGTTTTTGGCACAAATTGAGACAGAACTTGGTCTGACGATCAACCTGATTTCGGGACAAGAGGAAGCGCGGCGGATTTACTTAGGCGTGCTGTCAGGGATGGAACTACAAAACCAGCCCCACGTCATGATTGATATTGGCGGTGGTTCGACTGAGCTAATTTTGGGAAATGGAGAAGAGCCGCGATCGTTGAGCAGTACCAAAGTTGGGGCTGTAAGACTGAGCGCCGAGTTGGTTAAAACTGACCCCATTAGCAATAGCGAGTTTACCTATTTGCAAGTCTATGTCAAAGGAATGCTGGAGCGGGCGATCGAAGAAATTCAAGCCAACCTGAAGCCCGGAGAAAAACCGCGTATGATCGGCACCTCTGGCACGATTGAAACTTTGGCAGTCATCCATGCCCGCGAAAAGCTGGGAATCGTGCCCGCGCCGCTAAATGGCTACCAGTTTAGCCTCAAAGATTTACGAGAGATTGTTAATCGGTTGCGTAAGCTTAACTATGCTGAACGTTCTGCCGTTCCTGGCATGTCAGAGCGCCGTTCCGAGATTATTGTCGCGGGGGCTGTGATTTTGCAGGAGACTATGACGCTGTTAGGAATAGAGAATATTACAATTTGCGAACGCTCACTCCGCGAAGGGGTCGTAGTCGATTGGATGTTAACCCATGGGTTAATCGAGGATCGGCTGCGTTTTCAAAGTTCTATTCGGCAGAGAAGCGTTTTAAGGATTGCCCAAAAGTATGGGGTTAATTTAGAGCACAGCGAGAGAGTGGCAGCTTTTGCGGTTGACCTGTTTGATCAGACAAAAGGGGGTTTTCACGGGTGGGCAACGGAGGAGCGAGAACTTCTGTGGGCAAGCGCCATTCTGCATAACTGTGGGCACTTTATCAGCCACTCTGCTCACCACAAGCATTCCTACTACCTGATCCGCAACAGCGATTTGCTGGGCTATACCGAAGTAGAGGTAGAAACCATTGCCAATCTGGCTCGGTATCACCGCAAGAGCGATCCAAAAAAGAAGCACGATACTTACCGTAGCATTAGCAGTAAGCGGTATCGGCAAGTGGTCGAGCAACTGCATCCTCTGCTGCGATTAGCCGTGGCAATGGATCGCCGACAAATTGGGGCGATCGCCAAAGTTCATATTGATTTTCAACCCTCTTTGCAACAGGTTAATCTTCATCTCAAGCCTGCCCATCCTGAAGATGATTGTGCCCTAGAGCTTTGGAGTTTGGGTTATCAAAAAAGTAGCTTTGAACGGGCATTTAGGGTGAATTTGGTTATGGAGTTGGCAGGTCGGAAATTGGTGAATGGAAATTAGGAAACTAAAGGAAAAGGCGATCGTGGGGCAGAATACTTAACATATTCTGGATAACTGTAGAATAATCAATAACCCGATGCCTCATGCCTGTGGATGCTTTCTATCGGTTTGACCAGATTCAGCCTGCCTGCCGCAAATGGGTAGGTGACAAGTCATATTATCTAGGATTATTGGCGCAACAGGGCTGTCCCATTCTTCCAGGGTTTGTGATCTCTGCCAAAATGCTCCAAAAATTTCTGGAGCAAATTCAGTGGACAGAGCCGCTGTTCTCAGATTTTCCCAACTCTTCGCTATACCTAGATGTTGAGAATTATCAACAGTTGCAGGCGATCGCCCAACGCATTCGCCAAGCCATTCAAAGCACACCCCTTCCTGAATCCTGGCTGACTGAGGTAGAAACTGCGACTGAGAGTTGGCAGTCTGCCAGTCTCATTCTGCGTCCTTCTTTGTCCCTGTCGGCAAAGCTTGACCCGACTCTCAGCACCCGGACAGGAGGGCTAATGGCATCCCAAGTCTGTTGGTCGAATCGAGAAGCGATCGCCAACAGCATTAAACGAGTTTGGTCAGAGTTATTTCGTGCCAAAAGCTTGTTCTACTGGCAGCGATTAGGCATTCAAATCCAGCAGGTGCATTTAGCGGTTTTGGTGCAGCCGCTGGGGGCAGCGATCGCTTCTGGCGAGGTACGTCTTTTTGAGCAATCTTTAGAAATTCGGGCAGTTTGGGGTTTGGGTAAAGCCCTGGTCAATGGGGAAGTCAGCCCGACAACATATACGGTTCAAAATACGGTTCAAGAACAAACTGAACTGCCTCTTTATGACTCAGGTCAGCAAAACTTTGCCTACTGCATCTTAGATCTAAGCGCCAGATCAAATGCAAGCGACAGTGATGAACAAGCGCAACCCCTTCAAACGGTGCCTCTGGAGCTAGCCCAGCAAACGCGATCGCCTCTCAATCATGAACAGATTCAGCAAATCATTACTCTGACTCAAACGGCAGCAGCGGTTTTAAAAATGCCTGTAGAGCTAGAGTGGACGCTTGTTAAGCTAGCATCAGACACTCAGCCCATCCTTTACATTACCCAGGCCATTCCTCAATTTAAAGTGCCCCATCCAGCGCACGGGGCAAAGTCTAAAATGCAGCCTCTCTACGGATTGGCAGCGGCACCCGGACGGGTAACGGCGATCGCTTGGGTAATTGAGCCAACTGCCCTCCTACCAGCCCATCTGCCCGCAGGCGTGGTTCTAGTGACTCAAATGCTCTCGCCCGACTGGTTGCTGTACTTGAGGCAGGTCGCTGGCGTGATTGCAGAACAGGGTGGCATGACCAGCCATGCTGCTATTGTGGCGCGGGAAATGGGCATTCCAGCAGTGCTAGGAATAGCAGGCGCAACGCGGCTCATTCGATCGGGCGACGCAGTCGAGGTGGATGGCGATCGGGGGGAAGTTCACCTGGTTGATTGGGCGACCCTTGAACCAGGTAGCCTGAAACGAATAAGCACTGCCTTACCGAGTCCAGCAAAACCCTCGGCGGCAATTAAGACGCAGCGCGATCGCCCCACCCACATTATGCTTACCCTCAGCCAGCCTGAAGCGATCGCGCAATCCGTCGCTTTGCCCGTAGATGGCATCGGCTTACTACGCTCCGAACTGATGCTATTGGAAGCGCTCGATCGCCAGCATCCTAAACTTTGGCTAGAGCAGGGACGAAAACACGAGCTAATCGATCGCATTGCCCACCAAATTCGATCCTTCGCCGAAGCCTTTAATCCGCGTCCTGTGTTTTATCGCTCCCTCGATTTACGTTCTCACGAGTTTTCGACTTTAGTGGGTCAAGAGCCTTTAGAGCAATATCCCATGCTGGGACTGCGGGGAACCTTAAGCTATCAACGCACCCCCGCTCAATTTGAGGTGGAGCTATTAGCATTGCGACAAGTCCAGCAATGGGGCTATGGAAATGTTCAGTTGTTGCTGCCCTTTGTGCGAACTGTGGAAGAATTTGTCTTCTGCCGTCAAATGGTGGAGCGTGTAGGGCTAACCGAGAATCCTGGTTTTCAACTGTGGATTATGGCGGAAGTGCCCTCTGTTTTGATGCTGCTGCCCGACTATGTAGCAGCAGGCGTTCAGGGGATTGCCATTGGTAGCAATGACCTGACGCAACTGATGTTAGGGGTCGATCGAGAGCATTCAGGAATGGCGATCGCCTTTGACCAACATCACCCCGCGATGATGCGCACGTTTCAGCAATTAATTACGGGCGCACAGCAGGCAGGCATTCCTTGCACGCTCTGCGGACAGGCTGCAAGCCAGTACCCAGAAATGATTGAGGCATTAGTGAATTGGGGAATTACGGCTATTTCGGTGAGTCCTGGTGAGGTAGAGCAGGTACAGGAGGCGATCGCTCGTGCCAGTTTTACAAAATTGGGGCACTGATCCCGCTCATTTCTACCCAACGCATCTTCACTTTAAAGACCTCCGCAAACGCCCCTAAAACCTGTTGTTGCACCTCTGCCAACTGAATCCCTGGCACAAACTCCACAAGGCTGCCTACCGACCTATCACCAATGCCACAGGGCACAATTTGTTGGAACCCTGACAAATCAGGACAGACATTTAACGCAAAGCCATGCATCGTGATCCAGCGACTCACCTTAATGCCGATCGCCGCGACCTTGCGTCCTTCCACCCAAACTCCGGTTAACCCAGCAATTCGTTCCCCCTTAAGGCTATAAGTCGCCATCACTCGAATCAAGACTTCTTCAAGCTGCCGCAAATACCAATGCAAATCCTGTTGGTAGTAGCGCAAGTTCAAAATGGGATAGCCCACAATTTGCCCCGGACAGTGATAAGTGACTTCACCGCCTCGCTCGGTGCGACAAAGCAAGTGAGAACTTTGCGCTGGGTCAAACTTAAGAAACTCCAAACTCGAACCTTGACCCAGCGTATAAACAGGAGGATGTTCCAGAAGAATCAAAATATCTTCAAGACTATTGTCCTCTCGTCGCGCAGCCACTAGCGATCGCTGCCATTGCCAAGCCACAGAGTAGGGAACCACGCCAGGGGTGTAGAAGTGACAGTGACGAAAAGGCAAAATAAAGTACGACGCACGATCGCTAAGTATACCTAGTTTTTCAACAGGAGAACAAGCGGGATTCAACCGAAGTTTGCGTTAGAACTAGTATGTTCAAATCAAGAATTATCACATCCTGCAAAAGATTTTAAATGTCCCTGTCGTACAGAATACAAAGTGCTAGGGTTGAGAGGTATCACCCATATTTTTAGCGAGGGAAGCTCATTATGAAGCTTGTTATCCAGGGCAAAAATATCGAGATCACCGAGGCAATCCGAGACCATGTGCATCAAAAAATTGAGAAGGCTGTCAATCATTTTCAAGCAATTACGACCGAGGTCGATGTTCACTTATCTGTTGCCCGGAACCCCAGGATAAATCCCCAGCAAATTGCTGAAGTCACCATCTACGCTAACGGAGCCGTCGTGCGGGCTGAAGAGGGTTCTGACAACCTTTATGCCAGTATCGACCTCGTTGCCGATAAGATTGCTCGGCAATTGCGCAAGTACAAAGAGAAACGCCACGAGCAAACTCACACTTCTATTAAAGTGGTCGAGACCATTGAAGAAGAAGTTCCCTCATTAGTAAGCCCCTCATTGGTCAGCGATCGCGAGCCAGAACTACCCGGCACAGCGATTCGCACCAAGTACTTCTCAATGCCGCCAATGACCATTGAGGAAGCGCAAGAGCAACTCGAACTGGTGGGACATGATTTCTACATGTTCCGCAATGCGGCAACAGGCGAGATTAACGTCATTTATGAACGAAACCATGGGGGCTACGGTGTGATCCAGCCTCGCAACAATAACGGGCACACCAACGGCAAGTTTGCTGAAATTGCCCATCGTAAGCCCATAGAATCTCAAAAACCCTAGTGGCTTGCTAGTCTTCCTTGCACTTCGCCCAGCGTCTCTGCGTTACTTCAGCACAGGCGATCGCTGGGCGTTATTTAATTTTATCTTGTGTATACCTACGCTTTTCTCTCCACTATTCCATCTACCCTACCTGAGGGAATTTTTAGCTCACTCCAAATTGTTGCTATCCATGATTTAGCGGCTTTGGTAGAGCCAGATTTAGCGGCTGACTCGTTGCAGCAAGACGATCAGCAGTTGGTGCAGTCAGTCCTGTCTCACGATCGCGTTATTCGAGAACTTTTTGAACAAACAACAGTTCTACCGCTACGGTTTGGCACCTGTTTTGTGTCACGTCAAGGCTTGCTAGAGCATTTGCAAGCGAATCGTGCAGAATATTTAACTAAATTAGAAGAGCTAGAAGGTAAGGCAGAGTATGTCCTTAAGCTAAAGCCGATCGCCTTCCCTGAAACAGAGATTGGGTCAACCGTTAAGGGAAAAGATTATTTCTTAGCTAAGAAGCAGATCTATCAGGCTCAAGCAGCATGGCAGTTAGAGCAGCAGCAAGAGCTAGAGGACTTGTTTGAGGCGATCGCTCAGCAGTACCGCTGGGTACGAGGTGAGCCGGATGATGGCATTGAGCGAATTTACATGCTAGGCGATCGGCAATCGGAACCGTTGTTGCCGACCTCGTTCAAAACCTGGCAACTCCAGTCGGCTCACGAAGATCTTAGGCTAGGAAACCCTCTGCCCCCTTACCATTTTATGTGAAGATTTGAGCCTAGGAGTGCCAAGATCTGGAGAAACTAGAGATTGGGCTTAAGCGAACGTAAAGTCTGATGCAGACAGGGTGTTAGCGCGCACCTTAAATAAAATGGCGAGTTCGTCATTCCCCACAGAAATAACGGTGTTAGCGCCACGTTGCTCACGGGTTAGATTCCGAAAGGTCAAGCCATTTCCCAAGCCCAGACGATCTTGTCCATCTTTGAACTGGCGAATTTGATCCCGACCGCTCCCCGTAGCCAGAACTAAGATATCTCGTCCGCTGCCGCCATTCATAAAGTCGGCACCCGCACCCCCGATCAGCAAATCGTCGCCCGCATTGCCAAAGAGAGTATCTTGACCGTCGCCACCGTCCAATTCATCGTTGTCTGTGCCGCCTACCAAAATGTCATTGCCGCCTCTGCCTATCAACGTGTCTCGCCCTTTGCCGCCGTCCAAGATGTCATTGCCGCTGCTGCTATCGCTATCTCCTGAGAGTTCATCATCACCATCGCCGCCGTAAAGTTGGTCGTTGCCGCTGCTGCCAAAGAGTTGATCCGCATCACCCTCTCCAAAAATGCGATCGTCACCACTTTCACCACTGATGCGGTCTTCGTCATTACCTCCATAAAGGCGATCGTTGCCATCACCCCCGAAAATATCATCATCGCCATCTTCACCTCGAATATCGTCGTCATCGCTACCACCGCTCAAGTCATCGTCGCCATCACCTCCAAAAATGTCGTCGTCGCCACTGCTGCTCACCACCGTATCATCGCCCCTACCCGCATTAACCCTATCGTCGCCACCTCGCGGATCAATGCGATCGTCGCCTCCAAAAGCATCAATCACATCGTCGCCTCTGGTTCCCCGAATCGCCTCACTACGATTACTTCCTTTAATTTTTTTGCCATCGCCATCATCAAAAAGATCATCAAACAAACCTTTGGCAATCCGCATTTTCAATCCCCTTCTTAACAGTGTTCACGCTGTAGCTGTTCTCGACACATCCTGATGCAGACGCACATAGACGCACTGTTTCTTGAAAAGTTCCCTTACTCCATATCTTTTAACCTACAGGCAAAGTCATTGGTCACCTACTCCAAGTGTTCCCAATCGTTTACGATCGCCATACCTGCTTTTGTAAATACTCTCTAACAAACAATTAATTATCTATATGGTTATCTCTGCTCCCTACGGCTCTTGGAAATCTCCGATCACGTCTGACTTAATCGTGACAGGAAGTATTCGGTTGGGTGAAATTCGGTTGGAGGGCGAAACCGTTTATTGGAGCGAGGGTAGACCCACAGAAGGCGGCAGGAACGTGGTGGTGAGACGAACTCCCGATGGGCAAATCACCGATCTAACGCCCGCCCCATTCAATGCCCGAACTCGGGTGCATGAGTATGGCGGCGGCGCTTTCAATGTGTTTAATGAGACACTTTACTTTTCTAACTTTGCCGATCAGCGGCTTTATCGGGCGATCGGTGAGCCGGAACCTATTACGCCAGAAGCCAAGTTACGTTATGCCGATGTGATTGAAGATAGCCATCGATCGCGCCTCATTTGTATCTGTGAAGATCATACGGGTGGCGATGAGCCTGTTAATAAAATTGTGGCAATCTCTGCTTCTTCGTCTATCCAGATTCTAGTATCCGGCAATGACTTTTACGCTTCCCCGCGCCTCAGCCCGGATGGTTCTCAGTTGGCTTGGATCACTTGGAATCACCCGAACATGCCGTGGGATGGCACAGAACTTTGGGTCGCACCTGTGCAAACTGATGGTTCGTTGGCAGAAGCACAGCTTGTAGCCGGTGGACTGACAGAATCGATCTTTCAGCCCGAATGGTCGCCTGATGGGGTTTTGTACTTTGTTAGCGATCGCACCGACTGGTGGAATCTTTATCGCTGGAAGAATGGAGCGATCGTTCCCCTTTGCCCTAAAGCCGCAGAATTTGGTTTACCTCAATGGGTTTTTGCCATGACAACCTACGGGTTTGAATCTGCCGAAAGCCTGATTTGCACTTATGTAGAAGACGGCATTCAGCATTTGGCGCGGTTTCATACTCAAACGTTAGAACTAAGTGAAATTGAAACCCCTTACTCCAGTATTAGCGGCTTGCAAGTTGTGCCCGGATTTGCTGCATTTGCAGGCGGCTCGGCAACCGAACCAGGGGCGATCGCTCTCCTCAATCTGACTACGGGCAGCCTTGAAGAAATCCGTCGCTCTAGCGAAATTGCCATCGATCCAGCCTATCTCTCTGTTCCTCAAATGCTAGAATTTCCGACTGAAAACGGTCTAACGTCATACGGATTTTACTACCCACCTAAAAATCAAGACTTTATAGCACCCACTGATGAACGTCCGCTGCTGCTCGTCAAAAGTCACGGTGGTCCCACCGCAGCGACCTCTGCCACGTTCAATCCAGGAATTCAATATTGGACAAGTCGAGGAATTGCCGTACTCGATGTTAATTACGGTGGCAGTACAGGCTATGGCAGATCTTATCGTGAACGACTAAAAGGACAGTGGGGCATCGTCGATGTGAATGATTGTGTGAACGGAGCAAAATACCTGGTTGCACAAGGATTAGTCGATGGCGATCGCCTTTGCATTGACGGTGGTAGTGCAGGCGGGTATACCACATTAGCGGCTCTAACATTCCGGGATGTATTCAAGGCAGGAGCCAGTTTTTACGGCATTAGTGACCCCGCTGCATTAGCTACTGATACTCACAAGTTTGAGTCGCGGTATTTGGATGGATTGATTGGAGTTTATCCAGCCGAGGCAGAGTTATATAGAGCGCGATCGCCCATTTACGCCGTTGATCAACTCTCTTGCCCCGTCATCTTTTTCCAAGGCGATGAAGATAAAATTGTGCCGCCCAATCAGGCAGAAATGATGGTGGAAGCGTTGAAAGCTAAGGGCTTACCTGTGGCGTATGTGCTGTATGAAGGGGAGCAACACGGGTTTCGTAAAGCCGAGAACATTAAGCGAACGTTAGATGGAGAACTTTATTTTTACGCGCAGGTCTTTGGGTTTGAATTGGCGGATGAAGTGGAGAGGGTGGCGATCGAGAATTTGTAGAGTTTAGGGAAGGTTACAGAAGCAGATGCCATGTCTAGCTCTGCCTTAAATCATTTGCTGACGAGGAATACTGAGCTATGTCAATTCCAAAAAGAAATTAGAGCTCCACGCACTGACGCAACTTCACAATGGAAGAAGTTAGATCTACTGGTGAATGCTTATGCTTATTAAACATCTAATTTCTTAGGAGGCTTCTGGCTTGCGGATTGGGTGGTTCTTGAAGGTTATTTGTCTGCGCTTAGAAGTAAGATATATGAGGTGTTGAGTTTCATAGCTATAATTAAGAGCTAAACGAGTCGTCATTACTAGGAAATAGATGGATAGGAGAGATTTGATTGCTAGAGGTTACTTTCCTAGAGAACTCCCTCCACCATTTAAAACCAGCTCACTTGCTCACTTTGTAGTCTCTAACATTTCCTTACAACTAACTTCTAGAACTAATTCAAAACTTTACATACATAGCCATGTAAGATATGGCTCTTTGAGAAGAAAGTTAAGCATTCCAAATCCAGCTTTTTTTGTACAGATAGCCAAAGTTATAGATAATAATTGGAATGACATTAAATTAATAACTCAAAAATCTAATTTCTCGAAGAGCAAACCTGTCCACACACCACATCCAAAGCGTAATCGCTCAATTTCACCTTTACTTGATTTTCCTGATCTTCCTAAGGAAAGAGCTAAGAATAGAGCAATTGGTCGATATGCTTTACAGACAGATATTTCACAGTTTTATCAGTCTATTTATACGCATAGTATTCCTTGGGCTATACACGGAAAAGAAATTGCAAAAAGCCAAAGAAATGATCCCTCTTTACTTGGAAATCAACTCGATAAATTAGTTCGTAATAGCCAAGATAGTCAGACGATAGGTATTCCTATTAGCCCTGACACGTCGCTAATTATCGCTGAATTAATACTTTGTACTTTAGATTTAGAGCTAGAAAGACGAATTTCAAGCTCATGTTTACATCCATATAGAGGTTTTCGCTACAGCGACGATTATGAATTTGTTTTTCTAACTCGTTCAGAAGCAGAGACAGCTTTAAGCCATCTTCAGAAGATTTTGTCAGCTTTTGAACTAACTCTTAACCCTAACAAAACTAGAATTGTCGAGTTACCCTGCTCTTTGGACGCTACTTGGGTTTTAGAATTATCTGATTATAAGTTTAGCAATAGTAAGCTTGCTCAAATGCAGGATATTATTCGCTATTTTGATCGCGCTTTTCAAATTTCTAAGGAGTTTCCTCAAGAGCCAGTGCTTAAGTATGCGATTGCAAGAATTGAAAATTTTCATGAACTTCATCAGGATAATTGGTCATTGCTCGAAAGTTTGCTATTGCAGTCAGTAACAATTGAATCAAGTACTTTACGCGATGCCTTATCAATATTTCAGAATAGTCAAATTAAAAATTACCCAGTTGACCTAGACTCACTCGAAAAAAATCTTAATCTGCAAGTTCTTCAACATGCTCCGCTCGGACATAGCAGTGAAGTGGCTTGGGCTATATGGTCAATAATTGTATTCAAACTGTCTATCTACGAAGAAGCCAGTCAAGCAATTTCTGACATGGAGGATTCTATTGTTGCAATTTTAGCGTTGGATGCACAACAGCGAGGGAGAATCCCAAAAGGGTTAGTTACCAGGCAATGGGAACAGTTTTTAACAGAAGACGAGCTTTATGGAAATCAATGGCTTTTTTCATACGAAGCAAATCGACAAGGATATCTATCTACTGGGTATGATCACGTCTCCAGAGATCCTTGGTTTTCCCAATTAAAGCAAGGCAAAGTTACGTTTTACGACAGGGCAACACCACTCTTTATTCCGCCTGGAGAAACTAGTGGTCCGTCTGGTGAGATTGAGGCATTCGGTATAAATTCTAAAAGGTAATTGGTTCGACGTGGCGATGAGATTTATGAATCTTAGGCGCGATCGCCACTCAAAACAGATAAGCATGGAAAGATTGTCATGAAGTGAGGAGGCTAAATGAAAACCGCGATCGCCTTACCAATTGATCAAATTGAGAAATTCTGTCAACACTGGCAAATTATAGAACTCTCCCTCTTTGGTTCTGTCTTGCGGGACGACTTTCATGCAGACAGCGATATCGATTTCCTCGTTGCCTTTGCTCCTACAGCCAACTGGGGTCTGCTTGATCACGCCCAAATGCAGGAAGAACTCGAAATCCTGCTAGGCAGACCCGTTGATTTAATCAGTAAACGGGCGATCGAGCGCAGTTCCAATTGGATTCGTCGTCAAGCAATTCTCTCTACCGCCCAACCTATCTATGTCGAATAGCCGCGATCGTGCTTCCTTACTCGACATTTCTAGAGCCGCTCAGAAAATCCTGCGATACAAGTCGGGCATGGATAAAGCAACATTCTTGAGCGATGACAAAACCCAGTCTGCGATCGTGTTCCAACTTTTGATTATTGGTGAAGCGGTGAAACGCGTTTCCTCGGAACTGCGATCGCAATATCCAGAGATTCCTTGGTCACTCATTGCCAGAATGCGAGACAACTTGATTCATCGATATGATGACATCGACCTAGATGAAGTTTGGAAAACCTCAGAGGAAGACATTCCAACACTGCTGACTGCTTTAGAACCTCTACTAACACAGGAAGAATTGACCGAATAGCAGAGCGATCGCCTTGTTCCTTACAAAGCAAGGATTCACTCGTTAGCTCATGCGATCGCCACTCAAAACACATAATCATGGAAGGATTGGGGCGATCGCTCTTGAAACCAGAGCTTTTGAAGTCGTTGACGAGACTCTTGCGGCTACCTTGCCTTCAGCTAGGATATGATCAAGTAACTTCTGATCAGGAGTCTTTACTATGGCAGCAACACCCAACCAGAATCTAGAGATCATTCGGACAGAACGCGGATTGACGATCGCAAATACACGCATCAGTATCTACAACGTCATGGATTTTCTGAAGGCTCAGTATCCACCCAAGCTCATTCGGGAGCGCTTCAATCTCACCGATGCCCAGATTAATGCCGCCTTGGCTTACATTGAGGTGAATCGCACTCAAGTAGAAGCTGAATATCAAGAAGCCCTACGCACTAGAGAAGAGATTCATCAGTATTGGGAAGAACGAAACCGTGAACACTTTGCTCAACTCATGACAAAACCGCACAAACCAGAGCAAGAGGCGCTCTGGGCAAAACTTGAGGAACAGAAGGCGGGGCGTGTTTCAATAAAAGCATGAATTTTCTGGTTGACTACAATCTAGATGGTTACGCTGCTGTCTTATTTGGCATCTTGATGCAACGCGGTTGGCTTGAGTTTTTTCCCATCCAGTTCGTTACTTTTAGAGACGTTGGACTACCGATGGATATTGACGATCGCGCGGTCTGGAATTACGCTCAAGCAAATCAAATGATGATTCTCACCGCAAACCGCAACATGAAGGGCGAGGATTCCTTAGAGCAAGTGATGCGTGAAGAAAATGGCTCGGCTTCGTTTCCCATCATTACAGTTGCAGATCTGACTCGTCTTGACGAGACGGAATATCGAGAACGATGTGTTGACCGTCTTGTTGAAATCGTGCTGGAACTTGAGAATTATATGGGGGTCGGTCGGCTTTTCATTCCATAGATGATCAACAACTGAAATCTTTAGTGAGGCAAGCAGTTTCAACCAAAGTCAGCGAGTTTTACTGAATAGCCAAGCGATCGCCTTTCACAAACCGTTGTACCGTAAATGTAAGGATTCTCTTACTTCAACATCTCCATGCCTCCAGCCATTACTCTCCAAAATGTCCACAAGGTCTATAACGACAGAGTTGTTGTGAATGATCTGACGCTGACGATCGCCCCCGGAGAAGTTTTTGGTCTGTTAGGGCCCAACGGAGCAGGCAAATCTACCACTATTCGGATGTTGACGACTTTGACGCAGCCGACTCAAGGCGAAATTGTCGTAGCAGGCTATGACGTGGTGCGGCAACCTTATGGAGTTAAGCAACAGATTGGAGTCGTGTTGCAACAGACCAGCGTTGATCTGGATCTGACCGTTTGGGAAAATATGGAATTCCACGGGCGAATGCATCATTTGCCTAATCCCTATCGGCAAAAGGAAATCGATCGCTGGCTCGACTATGTAGAACTAGGCGATCGCCGCAAAGATTTGGTCAAAACTCTTTCTGGCGGCATGAAACGTCGTCTCCAAATAGCTAGAGCGCTTCTGCATCGTCCTAAAATCTTGTTTCTTGATGAACCAACAGTCGGGCTTGATCCGCAAACTCGTCGCCGCCTGTGGGAAATTATTCGCGGCTTAAACCAGCAGGGTATGACGATTTTACTAACGACGCATTACATGGAAGAAGTGGAGTATTTGTGCGATCGCATTGGTATTTTAGATGACGGTACTCTTATTGAAATAGGCACGCTCGATCAACTCCGCAGTAAGCACGGTGAGGGATTGGTGATGAAGCAAGAGGGCGATCGCTGGCAGTACCAATTTTTCCCAACGCTGCTTGAGGCAAAAACTCATCTAGAAGAGCAACCTGACAAAACGGGCATGATGATTCGTCCTTCTAATTTAGAAGACATTTTTGTAGAGTTGACTGGGCGAAACTTAGATTAGGCAGAAAGTTCGCTATACTCTCTAGTCATTCTTGTTGTACGCGCTCCAGTTACCCTCAATGTCATCGCTTGCTAGTCAAATTGAAGCCATTCTTTATCTCAAAGCACAGCCTCTGCCGATTCCCAAAATCGCTGAGTACGCGCGATCGGATCGAGATGCTGTAGAAGCAGGTTTGATTGAACTGATGGCGAGTTATGCCGAGCGGGACAGTGCGTTGGAAGTGGTGGAAACTTCGGAAGGCTACTGTTTACAGCTTCGGGAGTCGTTTCATAGTTTGGTGCAGACGTTGATTCCGGTGGATTTGGGAGTGGGCGCATTGCGAACGTTGGCGGCGATCGCTCTCACAGGTTCTATGAGCCAAACTGATTTGATTGAGTTACGGGGATCAGGGGCTTATGATCACGTGAAAGAGTTGGTCGAGCTAGGGTTTGTTCGCAAGAAACGGCAGACAGAAGGGCGATCGTATTGGCTCCAAGTATCAGATAAGTTTTACCAATATTTTCAAGTAGATAAGCTGCCTCAGCCCTCTAAGCTACCTGTCGGCAACTCGCCTCAATCTCAGTCGCTTCAGCCGGATGAAGCTCAGATGGAGCTTGAGATTATGGAATCATCTGACGAAGTTTTAGATGAATCAGGAGATGCGTTGGACGAGAATTGAAGAGCGCTCCGTTACGTTATCAGCACAGCTTCTTGGAGACGCGATCGCAACTTCTCAACATAGTGAGGCCATCCCACCACAATAGACTGCTGATGTGCCAGGGTTTTAGCGTCAATGCTATCGGGGGTAAACTTCAACGGATTGCCCTCCAAATCACAGCAAACCAAGCCCGCTGCCTGCGCCAAGGCTAATGGGCCCACCGTATCCCAAAGCTTGACTCGCCCGTTGAGGTAAACATACAGTCCCGCGTGTCCTCGAATCACCTGCAAAACCTTCAACCCAAAGCTGCCCATACTATCAAACTGCGCTTCTGGGATGACCTGGTTAATAGCGGCACCATATCGAGATTGATCTTTATAGCCAATCAGCATCGGACAGCAGGTGTTGGAGAGGTCAGGGCGAGTGGGAATCAGGGGTACGGGAGGGGAATCGCCTTCTAGCTGAAATAGTCCTATTTCTTGACCGCCATAAACTAATTGATCGAATGCTGGCGCATAGACCCAACCCGCAGTTGGCATATGGGCTTCTAGTGTACCGACCATCACCGAGTAATGGGGCTTGCCATGGATAAAATCATCTGTGCCATCGATCGGGTCAATAAACCATAGACGACGGTTGCTTTCATGGCTGTTTTCTTGAGAAAAACAAAACTGCTGCCAGGACTGATCGTTTTCTTCGCTAATCACCCCATCTTGCCAAAATAACTGGTTTAGCCCAGTTGTCAGTTGCATGTCTAAAGCGCGATCGACGTTAGTCACGTAATCATTTAGCCCTTTTTCGTAGACCTGGAATTTCTCAGTCGCCATTTGCAACGCCTGTTGACCGCACTGGCGCATCAACAGACCAATCACTTGGAGTTCGTGGGGAGAGAGGGAGGGCATGGCAGATTTAGAGATTCGCTTGGACACATTCTAGGATGGCACGGGCGATCGCTTCTGCCATTAGTTTTGTATATTTAAGGCTTAATGTTTAAGACTCGATATTTAGGGACAGACAACAACGCCGGATCTTCAGCGCCCTTAATATCAGCGCCCGTAATAAATTAACTGCGAAGAAAAAAACCTCCTGGTTTACCAGGAGGCTGCAATCAGGATGCATCTACCGCTCTCTTAATGCAGCAGAGTGGAGAGAGCTTCGGGAAAGTTTAGAAAAGAAAATCTGAAAAATCTCTACGATAATGACGGCAGATCTTTCAAATGCAGAACCGCCATGACGCTAATTTTCCACATTACCCCACGATCGCAATGGGAGTCTGCCCAAGCGATCGGCAGTTATCGGGGCGACACGCTGGATACTGAAGGGTTTATTCATTGCTCGAAGCTGGAGCAAGTGGTACGGGTGGCGAATTGGTGTTATGCAGGGCAGACGGGTTTGGTATTGCTGAGTATTGCGATCGCCCGTTTGCAAGCCCAACTTCGCTACGAAACTGTCGATGGCGAAGAGTTTCCTCATCTTTACGGAGCGTTAAACCTGGATGCAGTCGTTCAGGTGATAAACTTTGAGCCAGATCCAGCAGGATTTGCATTGCCCCCAGAACTCGTGAAGGAAGACCGATGATCAGTGGATTAAAGCAATGGCTGATGGGAATCTGCTGGGTCTGCTGCTTAGTTTTTCTCACCGCCTGTCAACCTGCTGTCACGTCTACTAGCGGCATTGTTCACCTCACTCTGTGGCAGGGCGTTAACCCACCGCCTAACCGAGATATTCTGCAAAAGCTGGTGGAGAAGTTTAATCAACGCCATCCTGATATTCAGGTTGAGTCGCTGTATGTGGGGCAGGGTGATCAGCAAATGCCCAAAATTTTGGCGGCAGTGGTAGGCAATGCGCCGCCCAATCTTCTATGGTTTGCGCCGACGATCACAGGACAGTTGGTTGAGCTAGATGCCATTAAACCCTTAGAAGAATGGTTAGCGACGACTCAGGTTAAAGATCAGATTGACCCAGTTCTGTTTGAAACTATGCAATGGGAAGAGCGAACTTGGTCGGTGCCGTTTGGGGTTAATAACGTTGGGATTTTTTACCGTCCTAGTTTATTTAAAGCGGCAGGAGTGACTCAATTACCCCAGACCTGGGAAGAATTGCGGCAAGTTGCCCGCCAACTGACGATCGCCAATCAACAGCACGGCATGATCCTCCCGCTGGGCAAAGGCGAATGGACGGTGTTTACCTGGCTGCCGTTTATGTGGAGTGGCGGCGGTGAATTGATGAGTGAGGGATCTGTCCAGATTTCTAATCCTGGGGCGATCGCTGCCCTTCAGCTTTGGCAAGACTTGCTGACCGATGGGTCTGCCGTTCTTTCTCAGCCAGAACGGGGCTACGAGCTAGATGATTTTTTGGCTGGCAAAGTTGCCATGCAGCTTACAGGGCCTTGGACGCTGGGGCAACTGCAAGCTACTGATGTTGACTACGCGGTTATGCCGATTCCTGCCGATGCCCGACCTGCCACTAGCATTGGCGGCGAAAACTTATTTGTGTTCAAAACTACGCCCGCCGAAGAACAAGCGTCTCTGGTGTTTGCAGAGTATGTGCTCAGTGAGGAATTTCAAACTGAATGGGCGATCGGCACAGGCTATTTGCCGGTTAACCTGAATGCCCGAAAAAGCGCAGCCTACCGAGAGTTTGCCCAACAGCAGCCAGCGGTAGACGTGTTTTTGAAACAGGCAGAATTTGGGCGATCGCGTCCCATTTTCCCTGGCTACAGTCGCATTTCAGAAAATTTAGGACGGGCGATCGAAGCCGTGTTGTTGCAAAAAAATACGCCCGAAGCCGCCCTCCAAACCTCCCAAAAGCGCCTGGAGCTAAGCCTAACACCTTGATGATCGGCGAAGAGGCAGAATTAGAACCCCTAAGAGGATGTCTGAAAAGTTGAGATTACTAGCCGATCTGCCCTAAATCCCCCAAAATGGGGGATTTCCGAACCAATTCTGCTTCAAAGTCCCCCAAAATGGGGGATTTAGGGGGCGAGTGTAAGAATTTTTGATGCTTCTCAGACATCCTTTAAGGCGTTTCAGACAAATTACCATCTGGCAAATTGCTGACAAATCGCTGAAGTTGAGCCAGAGAACGGTTGTAGTCTAAAATTGCCCCCAGGTTATTAACGCGCGATCGCGTTAAAGCCGTTTGCTGTTGAATCACGTCTGTCTGAGTTCCTACTCCTGCTTGGAAGCGCAGTCGGGCAAGGCGAAGTGCCTCTTCAGCGCTTTGAACAGCTAGGGTTGTAGTCTGGATGTTTTCAGAACTGGCTTGCAAAATAGAGTAAGATTGCTCAACCTGAAACCGAATCTGGTCGCGGGCGGTCACAAATTGAGATTCGGCGATCGCAATATTTGCCTCCTGCTGCCTTGCCTGTGCCCGAGCAGCGCCACCATCAAACAAATTAATACTGGCATTCAACGCTACAGAGGCATTATTAAAAAAGCCCTTACCCTCTGTAGAAAACTCAGAGCTTTCATTGCTGCTAGAGAGCAAGTTTGCTACCCCATAGGTGGCAGTTGCCCCAATCTGAGGGCCCAACTGACCCAACGCATTGCGCCGCCGCTGTTCACCAATATCTCGTTGGACAAGCTGTTGCTCTAGCTCTGCACGGTTCTTGAACGCCGTGACCACACTCTGCTCTAAGCTAAGTTCCCAACTGCCTGCGGCTGCCACTTCATCGGCAGCAGTAATATCAGTCGCTTGTGCCAAACTCAGACGCTGTGCTAAGGTTCGTCGAGCTACTTCCTGGCTGCTAAGTTGCTGAGTCAGGTCTTGCCGAGCATTAGCAGCATCAACTTCCGCTTGCAGCACATCAAACCGGGTACCCACTCCGGCACGTTCTAAAGCTTGGGCATCTCTAAGACTTTGTAGTGCCTCGCTGAGGGCTGCCTGGAAAATTTCCACCTGCTGATCAGCTTCCTGAAGATCGTAGTAGCTTGTGGAGACATCTAAAACCAGTTGCTTAGTCTCGACCTCCACTGCCAACTCTCGGAAACGCACGGTTCCCTCAGCGGCGCGGATGGAAGAAGAACGCTGCCCTGAGGTAAAAATGTTATAGTCCGCTTGTAAGCCCGTTTGCAAGTTTAGACTGGTCGTGGTGTCTCGACTGCTATTGCCCGTCGCCACACCTTGAACATTGCGATCGGAGTCCAGTCCCTCTTGAGCAGAGCCAGTTAGGTTTGAGGTGGCACTGAGGGTAGGAAAATTAGCTGCCTGAACTTCGCGCAGGGCATCTCTTGATTGTGATAGTTCTAGCCGGGTCTGTTGCAGAGTCGGGCTGTTGCGAACCGCTAGTTCGATCGCTTGCTGCAACGTGATCGGCTGGCTCTCTGATATTGTCACCTCTTCGGGAGTGGTGGGAAAATTCAGTGGGTTAGGGCTAGGGTTGAGGTTTTCAGGTGCCCTATTGGCATTTTTTCGACGATTCCCTGGCGCAGCAGGAGCGCTAGGCACTGAGTCTTCTTGACCTGATGAGGGCAAAGGCGCAGACTCAGTGGGTGCAGCAGAAGGCACTGGCGTTAGAGGCTCGGTAGGAACTACAAGCGAAGGGGCTGGATCAGTCGTTGCCGGAGGCACCGGAGCAGAAGTTGCCGGAGGTTTTGGGCTAGATCCCTGCCCTGTAGAAGGCTGATCGGGAGTTGGCAGGGGCGCAGAGGGAGTCTCTGGCGTGGAGGGTTGTGCAGGGGTCGCGGGTTGCGCCAGTTGGTCAGGGCGCTGGGACGCTGGAGAAGATGGCTCGGGCGCTGGAGGTGCCGCCTGAACTAATGTAAGTTCAGCAAGGCGCTGTTGCCTCGCTTCTGACGGCGTTGGGCTTTCTTGAGCCTCGGTACGACCTTGAAGGCTGGGAGCAGATTCAGCCCGCGCTGGATCGATCTTCACCAAACCTACGGCGAACATGGCACTTACGCTTAGAGCAATCAGAGAATTATAAGGTTGCATACTTTAGCCCTTGCAGTCCAGAAAAGCGCAAAATAGAGGGAAACAGTCTTCATGAAGAATACTGTTTGATAGATTACTTGGCAATTATCCCCTGTCAGGGAGAGATCGTGCGATCGAGTGTGAATCATTGCTCCAGGTCAGCATCCAATATCTTGAAATATCTTGAAGAAAATTCAGTTATTCAGCAGCGTTTGCTTTTTGAACCTTGTTAGATTGTTGTTTGTTAGATTGTTGTCCCTAAAGATGAGCTTTTCCATGTTCTTGTTCCTATACGCTCTTTGGAGAGCCTAAACAGGGAAAGACAAAAACTTTTAGCCGATCGCCTGTTCCTCCTGCCTCTTTGCAGTAAAATAACCCCGTGAGAAGCGCTATAAAAACTTCATTGAATTTTTTTGACATCGCCCTGCCGACATAACCATGTCGCGTTTTTGGGGTTGTTATCCCTGCAATTAATGTAACCCCCTGCCGAATCATGCCAAAGGTTTTAGTTTCCGATCCCGTTGACCAAGTAGGAATTGATATTCTGTCCCAAGTTGCCCAGGTTGATGTAAAAACCAGCCTTTCCCCTGAACAATTGCTACAAATCATTCCTGATTACGATGCCTTGATGATTCGCTCAGGCACGCGCGTCACCCAGGCGGTGATCGATGCAGGTAAGCAGCTTCGGATTATTGGACGGGCGGGCGTTGGCGTTGATAACGTTGATGTCCCGGCTGCGACCCGTCGGGGTATTTTGGTGGTCAATTCGCCTGAAGGCAACACGGTTGCTGCTGCTGAACATGCGATCGCCATGATGCTTGCTCTGTCTCGCCATATTCCTGACGCGAACCACTCTGTTAAAAGCGGCAAGTGGGATCGGAAAAGTTTTACGGGCGTTGAGGTTTATAAGAAAACCATTGGTATTGTCGGTCTTGGCAAGATTGGGGCGCACGTCGCAGGCATTGCGCGATCGATGGGAATGCGACTGCTGGCTTATGATCCCTTCCTTTCGAGTGAACGTGCTGAGCAGTTGGGCTGTCAATTGGTAGAACTAGACTTTCTGTTTAGGGAGGCAGACTATATTACTTTGCACTTGCCCAAAACTCCAGAGACGTTTCACCTCATTGATGCGATCGCCCTCGAAAAAATGAAGCCCAATGTGCGCATCATCAACTGTGCCCGTGGCGGCATTATAGATGAAGCAGCGTTAGCAGAAGCTTTGCAGCAAGGCAGAATTGGCGGTGCCGCATTAGACGTATACGAAGAAGAGCCTTTAGGAGAATCGGCGCTGCGAGGACTGGGTAAAGATCTGATTCTGACACCGCACTTAGGCGCATCGACTGAAGAAGCCCAGGCAAATGTGGCGATCGACGTTGCCGAACAAATCCGTGATGTCATCCTCGGCTTACCTGCGCGATCGGCAGTCAACATTCCTGGTCTGCGCCCCGACCTGATGGAAAAACTGCGCCCCTACCTACAACTCGCAGAAACGTTAGGTAATTTAGTCAGCCAGCTTGCCGGAGGTCGCATTGAGTCGCTAACAGTGAAGCTACAAGGCGAACTTGCCACCAATGAAAGCCAGCCTGTCGTCGTTGCTGCCCTTAAAGGTCTGCTGTCCCATGCCTTGCAAGAGCGAGTCAACTATGTCAACGCCAGCATTGAAGCCAAAGATCGCGGCATTCGGGTTATAGAAACACGGGATGCTTCGGTGAAAGATTACACGGGCTCCCTTTACCTATCAGCAAAAGGATCCTTAGGCGAGCATTCTGTCTCAGGTGCAATTTTGGGCGACAAAGAAATCCGCATCACCAGCATCAATGACTTCCCAGTCAATGTGCCACCTAATCGCTATATGCTGTTCACGCTGCACCGCGATATGCCTGGAATCATTGGTAAAATTGGCTCTTTCTTGGGCAGCTTCAATGTCAACATCGCCAGTATGCAAGTGGGGCGCAAAATCCTTAGAGGTGATGCTGTGATGGTCTTGAGCATTGACGATCCCCTGCCCGAAGGCATTCTGTCTGAGATCACCAAGGTGCCAGGAATTCGGGAAGCCTACGCGGTGACGTTGGCGGAATAGGAATAGTTGGGAATTGCAGAAAGTCTGATCCCAGTTTTACAACCTCACCAAAATCCTTTTTCCCAGGGAAAGGAGCCTTAAACTCTGGTTTCTCTTTCTTGGAAAAAATTTGGAGATAAATAAGCCTCAGTAACTGCAAGCCAACAATTGCAATCCAAACCTCTGGCTTGAGAGTCAAACGGTTCGCATACCCCATCTGCCGGGAGCGGAATCGTTGGATCTGACCCGCTTACATGGCTTAGTCACCTGAAGGGGTTTTTCACATAGTTTAAGAGCGTTAACCATGCCTCAAATAACTCAAACAACAAGAATTATTCAGCTCGATGAAAGGTCTGACACTGTCGATACAGCACCCGTGCTTTCTGCTAACGGTCGGTACTTGGCATTTGCCTACGGTTTGGGTAATTTAGTCCCCAACGATCCCGCAGGAGAAGGATCAGACATATTTTTGCTCGACTTAGTGACTAAGCAAATCCAACTGGTATCAGTCTCTTCTCAAGGGGCTAATGGCAATCGCTTTGCCTTCTTTGACTCCCTCAGCATTTCCGGTGATGGGCGCTATGTTGCCTTTGCCTCCGATGCTGATAATTTGGTGCCTAATGATGGGAATGGGGAAACAGATGTCTTTGTGCGGGATATTCTGAGCGGTACGACGATTTTGGCTTCGGTTAGTTCAAACGGGAGCCAACTTGCTGCCAATACACGGGATTTTAATCTTAGACCTGCAATTTCTGCGAACGGGCAGTTTGTGGTGTTTCAATCTCAAGCCAATAATCTTGTCCCAAATGATACCAATAATGATGATCAAGATATTTTTGTTCGAGATTTGGGGGCAGGAACAACGACTCGCGTTTCCGTTAATTCTCTCGGCGAACAATCAAAACCTTGGAACGTTATAGCTTCAGCCGACTCTCGGACTCCTTCGATTTCAGGGGACGGTAGATTTGTGGCATTTGAATCAAACGCCATTAACCTCGATCGCCGCGATACTGGAGCCAATAACTTTGATATCTTCGTACACGATCGCCAAACGTCTCAAACTCGGCAAGTTTCAGTCAATTCTCAAGGATCTGTGGCAGTTGGAGAAAGTTCTAAAGAAACTTCAATTGGATTCTCAAAGACGAGTTGGTCGAGCAATGCAGTGATTTCAGCAAATGGTCGCTATGTGGTGTTTCAGTCGGGTGCGACCAACCTTATCCCCAGCGATAACAACGATCGCGTGGATGTCTTTCGCCATGATCTACAAACGGGTGAAACAGGATTGGTTTCGGTGGGGTTGAACGGAAGCTTGGCAAATGCAGGCAGCAGTATTGGCCTTAGTGGAAATGGAGCAATTTCCAGCGATGGGCGCTATGTCGTCTTTCAATCGTTAGCCAATAATTTAGTTTCTAATGACACAAACAATGCCCTGGATGTATTCCTTCGTGACATGGTAACGGGCACCACTGAACGAATATCCGTTAATTCCAGTGGGCAGGAGGCAGTGGGGGGGATGCCTACGACTGTATCTGGCGACGGCACAATTTCTGATGACGGACGCTACATTGCCTTTTTATCTCAAAGCGCCAACCTGGTAGACGATGCGTTTGCCCCCTTTAGTGTGGGCATTTATCTGCGCGATCGCTCCTTCACTGGCAATTCTGGCGGGAGTCCTAGCGGCGGTAACCCTGGAGGCAATTTAGACTCAGGGAAAAGTTTGATCGGCAACGCTCGTAGAAATCGCTTGGTTGGCGGCAAGGGCAATGATTCTCTCAGCGGTTTGGGTGGCAGCGATCGCTTGATTGGCGGAGCCGGGAATGATCAGTTGTTGGGTGGAGCAGGACGCGACCAATTTATCTACAATCGCCTCTCCGATCGCCAAGACACCATTTTAGATTTCACACCCCGACAAGACAAAATCGTCCTGACCGGGTTACTCGATCGCACAGTGCGCGGTGGATATTCAGGGGGTAATGCAATCACCAAGGGTTATGTCAAGTTTCAACAAATTGGGAACGACACTCAAATTGATATTGACCGCAATGGTAAAAAATCTGGTGGGCTCACACCCCTAGTGGTTATCAGCGATATGTCGATCGCCAGCCTGAAGCAGCCTAATAACTTTGTGTTTTGATCAGAATCTGCATAGAATCTGGAGAGAAATAAGTAGTGAAGGAGAACTTTGGTAAGTAGCTGGTGGGAAATTCAGATTATTGCTGATCCAACGGCAGAAGACTTGCTCTTTTGGCGGCTCGAGGATTTTGGGTGTAAGGGTACGTCTTGTGAGCAAAAGGGACACGCTTGTCTCGTGCAGGCATATTTGCCTCAGTTCAAGGCGCAACAGTTAGACTTAGCAGCTTTGGCACTGCGGCTACGGCAAGATGCGTTGTGTGCTGAGATGACTGCTCCTGTAGTGCAATGGCGGTTAATTGACGAAGAAGATTGGTCAAGTAGTTGGAAGGCACATTGGCATCCTCAAGAAATTGGCGATCGCTTCCTCATCAACCCTGCCTGGATACCTGCGCCCCTTCAAACCGATCGCCTGATCATTACCCTTGATCCCGGCGTGGCATTCGGCACAGGTGCCCATGCCACCACCCAACTTTGCCTAGAGTCGTTAGAAATGCGCTTCAGCGAACCCCTGCCCGATGCAATCATTGCTGACATTGGCTGTGGTTCTGGCATTCTTTCGGTGGGAGCGTTGCTGCTGGGCGCAAAGCACGCCTATGCAGTAGATACTGACCCACTGGCAGTGAATGCAACCCGCGAGAACCGGGAGATGAATCACATTGCGGACGATCGCCTTACGGTAGCAGAAGGGAGCCTGCAAAAAATGATTGAGCTTCTGCCCTGCCCGGTTGATGGCTTCGTTTGCAACATTTTGGCAGAGGTCATTCTAGATTTGATCCCCGATCTGGATAAGATTGCTAAACCTACAACCTGGGGCGTTCTCAGTGGCATCCTGCTCGATCAAGTCAAACCGATCGCCAATACCCTAGAGCAGCACGGCTGGATTGTTGCAACCTTGTGGCGGAAGCAGGATTGGTGTTGCCTAAACATCCGCCGTTCTTAAGGCTTAAGTTGACAGGCTAGTTTCCGGCAATCCCTTCGGCACGGGCTGCGTGCTGCACGGCTGCCGATACTGCTGATGCGACCCGCTCATCAAACACGGACGGGACAATATGTTCAGGATCGAGTTCAGAGGTTCTGACTAAAGACGCGATCGCCATCGCCGCTTCTAAATACATGGTCATCGTCATGGCTTTTGCCCGACAGTCCAACGCCCCCCGAAAAATGCCAGGAAACGCCAGAACATTATTAATTTGGTTAGGATAATCGCTGCGCCCCGTTGCCATGACTGCCACAATATCGGTAATTAACTCTGGCTGAATTTCGGGAATAGGATTTGCCATCGCAAACACAATCGGGTCTTTTCCCATTGATTTAACCATTTCAACCGTGACTACGCCCGGCGCACTCACGCCCAAAAATACATCGGCTCCCGTCATTGCCCCCGCCAAAGATCCACTTTGAGCGACGGCAAACTCTAGCTTCTGAGGGTTCAAATCCTTCCGGCTGGTTGATAGAATGCCCCGCGAGTCACACATTAAAATCTTTGTTACGCCCGCTTTACGCAGCAGCCGAGCGATCGCTACTCCTGCTGCCCCCGCACCATTGATAACAATTCGCACCTCCTCCAACGACTTCTTGACCACCTTCAAGGCATTAAACAAAGCCGCCAAACTCACGATCGCCGTTCCATGCTGGTCATCATGAAAAATTGGAATATCGAGTTCTTTCTGTAACCGCGCCTCAATTTCAAAACAACGCGGGGCGCTAATATCTTCTAAATTCACGCCGCCAAAAACAGGAGACAGATTCTTGACCGCTTCTACGATGGCATCCGTGTCCTGCGTTGCTAAACAAATGGGAAAAGCATCAATCCCAGCAAACGCCTTAAACAGCATAGCTTTGCCTTCCATGACGGGGAGCGCCGCTTCGGGGCCCAAATTGCCCAAACCCAGGACTGCACTACCATCCGTGACGATCGCCACCATATTGCCCTTAATCGTCAGGTCATACACGCGCTCAGGGTTTTCGGCGATCGCGGTGCAAATTCTACCTACGCCCGGAGTATACGCCATTGCTAAATCTTCCTGATTATTCAGCGCCAGCTTCCCCTCAACTCGAATTTTGCCACCTTTGTGCAAGCTAAAAGTGCGGTCGTAAACGCTCAACACCTTCACTTCTTCAACTGCCTTCACCGCCGCCACAATCGTATCGGCATGGTCGCTACTGGAGGCATCTACGGTAATATCTCGAACTAAAATTTTGCGAGTGCGCTCCACCAAATCAATCTGCCCGATGTTGCCCCCCGCTGTGGCGATCGCTTGGGCGACACTCGCCAACATGCCTGACTGGTGGGGCAGTTGAAACCGAATTGTCAAACTGTAGCTAGGATTGGGTGTCAGATTGACCATAGTTGTGCAGCCGTGCTCCCTCGGATAAAAAAATACTTTGGACAGCCTACAATCTTACTGCCTCCCGGAAATGCAGCTTACACAACAATATCAACCTATCTCCAGATCAGCCTGTCTCAAGGTTCTGCTATGCCCAGCCTTTACACGCAAATTGAAATTAATGCCCCTAAAGCTACGGTCTGGCGATCGCTCATCCAAAAAGAAGCCTGGCTTTACTGGAACACCTTCCTCTACGATCGCAACCCTAGCCAGCCTTTTGTCCAAGGTCAAACCGTCCAGCTTTCTCTACGCCGTCTCCGGGAAGAAACCGAAACTGAATTTCAGCCCCAGGTAACGTTGCTAATTCCAGAGGTTTGCTTGCGTTGGGTGACGATCGCGCCTGGTTTTCGCAGCGAACACATTTTTGAGCTTCAGGACGTTGACCGCGATCGGACTAAATATATTCACCAAGAGCATTTTTCTGGTGCAATGACACTGCTGTTCCTACCGTTTCTGCGCCAAGATGAACAGCAAGGTTTAAGACGAATGGCAAGAAACCTTAAAAATTATGTAGAAGCCCCTCAGAGCAGATGATCACTCTTTCAACGCCGCCTCTCACGTCGCAATTCGCTCAAGTAGTTTCCTGGATCTTGTGCCACCCAGCCCAAGTTTGAGTTCGTTCTCACTTCAAATTCCAAGCGAGAACTAGAGTTCTGCGCCGCTGCCGCCACAGTTCCTAGCTTGTCGCCTTGCTTCACCTTTTGCCCCGCCTGTACCACTACCTCTCCTAACAGGGCATAGCGCGTTTGGAAGCCCTGCTCATGGTTAACCACTACCAGTTTGCCGTTATACTCCCTCTGCACCCCAGCAAACGCCACTGTTCCGTCACCCACTGCCAACACCGAAGTACCCGCAGCAGCTTCTAGCATCACGCCGTTGCTGTAGTCCACCTCACTGTTGGGTGAGTCAAGCTGCCAGCCAAAGTTCATCAAAATTTGAGCGGTTGCAGGCAAGGGATAACCCTTCAAAGGGCTGCTTGCAGTAGTATTACCCACGCTTTGATTAGGCGACCAATTAACACCCGGAATAAAGACCACTCTGGGCGAAGCTTGACAGCCATTGACCTCAAACAGCAAGTCGGCACGAACGTTGTAGGTTCGTGCCACATCTCGCCAAGTTTGCCCCGAAGGAACTTCGACCCGAATGCCATTGTAGGGAGGGATGGAAATCTCGGTGCCAATGGGCAGGCTGCCATCGCGCAAAACAGGGTTTAGACCAATGAGCGTGGCTGACAGGAGGTTGTAGCGCTGGGCAATGCTGGCTAGGGTTTCGCCAGAAGCGATTTTGTGACGAGTCAGACGCGATAAGGCGGCAGTAGGGCAAGTGGAAGCACTGGGCTGAGCAGAAGTGCCACCAGAACTGGGCTGAGCGATCGCCCTCAGCGGAGACACGATCGCCCAACCCATGATCAGAGCTAGCGAAACTAAGGGAAGGGAGCGAGGAAAAGGCATCATAGCGATTTTTCTACAAACGTTTAACAAGTTCTGAGCAAGCCGGAGGTTGCTCCTTTTTAACAAAGCTGGTTTCACAAAGCTGGTTTCACAAAGCTATGTGAAATGCGATTTAACAGTAGGATTTAGTTTTAGTTACAGTAGAAGTAGAGCTTTTCTAACCCGATCTATTCTCTTCTAGCTGACGCACGACTTCCCTGTAGAAGTTCCATTTTAATGAAGAATATCAGCGTTCGTTTTAGCGAAATGGGTCGTTAACCGTATACTAAAGCCATCTCTGCCCATCAACATGCGGACAGAATTTTTCTTCCTCTCATAACATCGCACTCCCTTACTAAAACCTATGGGCTTTTCATTGAAGCAAGCTGGCATTTACGCAGCCTTTCTGGCATTGGGCGGGGGCGTTGGCTGGGCAGGTAGCCAATCAATGCGATCGCCTCAAATGTCGCCTGTTGCATCAACACCCGCCGAATCGCCGAGCTACCGTCCGGTTCAAACCACCTCCATGCCACCGCTTGCCGCCCCTACTACTCCTACTAGCAACAATTTTATTGCGGCAGCGGTCAAAAAAGTGGGTGCAGCAGTGGTTCGCATTGACTCCTCTCGTACTGTGAGTCAACTGCCTGACTCGTTCCAAAATCCGCTTTTAGATCGTTTCTTTGGGCAAGACTTTGAGCCACCCCCAGATAATGTTGAACAAGGCACGGGCTCAGGATTTATTATTAGTGCCGATGGTCGATTGATTACCAATGCCCATGTGGTGCAGGGAGCGGATACGGTTACCGTGACCTTGAAAGATGGGCGCACGTTTAAAGGCAGAGTTTTGGGGGCTGACCCAGTTACGGATGTGGCGGCGGTTAAAATTGATGGCACCGCCCTACCAACCATAGTGTTGGGGAACTCGGCAAACCTGATCCCTGGAGAATGGGCGATCGCCATTGGCAACCCGCTTGGCTTAGACAATACGGTCACGGCTGGCATTATTAGTGCCATTGGTCGCTCTAGCTCAGAAGTCGGCATTGCCGATCGTCGGGTTCGCTTCATTCAAACCGATGCAGCCATTAACCCCGGCAACTCAGGCGGTCCCTTGCTCAATGATCAGGGCGAGGTGATTGGGATTAACACTGCCATTCGTGCCAATGCTCAGGGTTTAGGCTTTGCCATTCCCATTGAAACAGGGCAACGCATCGCCCAACAGCTTTTTGAGACGGGCAAAGCTGAACATCCCTATCTGGGCGTTCAAATGATGGATTTGACAGCAGAGGCGCGCGATCGGCTGAAGCAAGATCCAAGTATCAAGTTCTCAGTCACTGCCGATCGCGGTGTCCTTGTCATTCAAGCGATCGCCAATGCACCTGCTGCGATGGCAGGCATCCGCTCAGGAGACGTAATTTTAAAGGTCAATAACGTTGAAATTAACGCTGCCTCAGAGGTTCAAGACCAAATTGAGAAAACTCGCATTGGCGAGACTGTGGCGATCGAAGTTCAGCGCGGCAACGATAAAAAGATTATTCAGGTTAAGCCGATCGCTTATCCGGCTGACCAAGCAAGATAAGCAAGTAGCCCTCTGTTTTCAGCGCTAGTCCTTACCCTTCGTCAAAATTCTCGTTAGGTTCAATGCTTAAAGAGATAGAGCTGCGCACGCTTGCCTCTAGCTCCATGCGTTGCTCCATCCGCCGAAGGAAGTAGCCCGTCATCATGGCAGAAGCCAGCAAACCTGCCAAATTCTCGCGATCGGTCGTAATTTGGACATTGAAAACTTCTGAAGGCAGAACGCCCACTAACCCCTGTACGTTTTGAGAAATAATTTGCTTAATCTCCGGGCTAACTGACTTAGCAACCCGTGCCAGAACCTCTGGAGACTGGTGCTGAAGGTATTTCAACAACTGGTTTGCCTGACTTTCTTCAGCATCTTCACCGAAGAAATCAAAGTTGTCAGGGTTAAATACCATAGCAGCCCCTAGTTCCTAATGTTCTCAACAATTGCTTCAAATTCTTCACCATTGTTACATCATGCCTGCGAATGTGACCACTCGATATTCCACTTTCTTTGAAGAGAAGTTCAATAACAGGGCTTGGAATACTAACAGCGCCTCAACTTTTCTGTTATCTTCACTCACGGGCATTGATTTCCCAACTTGCGCCCCAACTGCGCTATAACTTCGTAAGTTAAAGTCTTGCAACTCGTGCAACTCATGTCCGATCGCCCCAACACTCGTGAAAACCGCGATGTTTCGCTTATCAAGTCTGCTCCCTTCTTTGCAGACCTGAACGATGCCTCCATAGATCAAGCCACCGCCCATGCGGTGATTCGCAGCCATCCTGCAAATCAGGTGATCTTGCTGGAGAATGATTGGGGTAGCTCGGTCTACTTCATTTTGGAAGGCTGGGTGAAAATTCGCACCTATAACTTAGACGGCAAAGAAGTCACGCTTAATATTCTAGGGAAAGGCGAAGTTTTTGGTGAAATGGCTCCTCTCGATGAAGCCCCTCGCTCTACCGATGTCATGACTCTGGTACCCACCATTATTGCCAACGTTCCTGCCCAAGACTTTGTTCACCTCTTGAGCATTGAGGCACAGGCAGGCATTCGGTTGGCGAAGCTAATGGCACGAAGGCTGCGTCAGGTCAATCGGCGGCTGCGCTTGCGCGAGTCGGATAGTACGTCGCGGGTGGCAGATGTGCTGTTGTTTTTGGCAGATGGACAGGGCATTCATGGGGATCAGGGCATTGAAATTCCTAACTTGCCCCACCGCGAACTAAGTAGTCTCAGTGGCTTGGCGCGGGAAACCGTCACACGGGTGCTGAGCAAACTAGAGAAGAAGGGTTTAATCCAAAGAAATCAAGATATTCTATGCATTCCCAGTGCGGCTGCCCTAGAAAAGATCATGGTTTAGCTTTAGGATTTTTGATTTTGCTTGAGGATTTTTGATTTTGTATGATGTAGATTTTTGTACGACGTAGGTATAGATACAAATAGATGGAGACCTGGGCATTATGGAGTAGCCCAGAGGAAATTCATAGAAGAGCGAGAATGACTCCATGTTCCCTATAGTCGTCCATGAAGCAACTGTTCGCGTGTTTAACTACTATTTTGAAGGACAAATTTGCCAAGGCATGTGCTGCTTTAGGAAATTTTATAGGCTTGTAAACACCTTCAGCCGACGCGATCGCTCTCAAGCCTGTACTACAGCCCAAGCTCTGAGCCATGAAGAAGAGCAAGCCGTGATTACAGCATCCGACCAATTCTATAAAGTTTGGCTTGAAATCCGCTCTTCTGTTGAATCTGAAGAAGGATCGGTGTTAGACAGCTAAGAAACGCTGAATCACTTCATTGCTGAGTTCATGAGTTGCCCCCGAAGCCACAATGCCGCCTTTTTGCATGGCGTAATACCAATCGGCTTGCCGCACAAAGTGCAGGTGCTGTTCTACTAACAGAACTGAAATGCCAGTCGTTGCGACAATTTTTCGTACGGCAGATTCAATATCTAAAATAATAGAAGGTTGAATTCCTTCGGTCGGCTCATCTAAAACCAAGAGTTGCGGCTTACCCATCAGGGCACGAGCGATCGCCAATTGCTGCTGCTGCCCCCCGCTCAAGTCGCCGCCCATCCGTGACAACATCGTCTCGAGGACAGGGAATAGCTCAAAAATTTCGTCGGGAACGACCTGCGTATTGTGAGGGCGATCGGCTCTAGCTTCATAGCCCAACAGCAGATTCTCTTTGACCGTTAAGCGGGGAATCACCTCACGACCCTGAGGAACATAACCAATGCCAATGCGAGCCCGTTGGTCGGGGCGCTTGGCTAGAATTCCTTGCCCATTAAACACCAAATTGCCACTACGGGGTTTCAGCAAACCCATGATAGTTTTGAGCAGAGTGGTTTTCCCTACGCCATTTCGCCCAATTAGGCAGACCATTTTCCCTTTCGGTACGCTTAAATCAACATTACGAAGAATATGGCTTTCGCCGTAATAAACATTTAGCCCCGATACTTGCAGCATAGAGGCAGTATCAGCAGGAGAAGTCAGGGTGACAGAATTAAGTTGGGTCATGGTGGAGTAGAAAGAAGATGAGAACGATTTTTAAGGGGATCATTTTTGAGGAACTCTTTAATGACGCTTAGGGAGTTGCAATTAAATAACGCTCCGAACCGCCCCCTAAATCCCCCATTTTGGGGGACTTCCGAACCTTTCAAAGTCCCCCAAAATGGGGGATTTAGGGGGCTGAAAAGTCAATGCATTTCACTGGTGTTTTATTTTCACGCAACTCCCTTAGTTTAAAATCATTACCTCTTCATGTCCCGCCTCCTGTCCCAAATACACCTCAATGACTCGGGGATCGACCTGAACCTTGTCGAATGCCCCTTCGCACAGCACAGATCCTTGGTGCAAAACCGTGACCGAACCTTGGGCAATTTGGCGGACAAACTCCATATCATGTTCAATCACAATGACAGAGTGACTTTCGGCAAGTGAAAGAAGTAGCTCGCCTGTCTTTTCGGTTTCTTCATCCGTGAGTCCAGCGACAGGTTCGTCTACGAGTAACAAATCAGGAGATTGAGCCACCAACATCCCAATTTCTAACCATTGCTTTTCGCCATGGGAAAGAAGATTTGCCGACAGGTCAGATTTATGAGTTAAACCAATAGTTTGCAATAATCCAGATACCGTACGACGCTCGGCAGAGGGAACGGGTTTAAACAAGCTGCTAAACACGTCTTTTTTACGGTTGCAGGCAAGCTCCAAATTTTCGCGAGGAGTCAAGTTAAGATAAACGCGGGGAGTTTGAAACTTTCGCCCCACACCCATCCGGGCAATTTCGTGTTCAGAGCGCGATCGCAAGTTCCGCCCTTTAAATAACACTCTACCCTGAGTTGGCTTTGTCTTACCTGTAATGATATCTAGAAAAGTCGTCTTACCGGCTCCGTTAGGGCCAATAATGACCCTAAGTTCCCCTGTATCCAAACTAAAGTTCAAATTATTGAGCGCCTTGAATCCATCAAAGCTGACCGTCAAATTTTCAATCTCTAAGATTTTCTGGCTCATGGTCTAGTCCTTGAATTGACTGCGTTCATACTGGGTTTCGGGATCTTCTTCAAGGCTGGGATAGGTAACTGCTTGACGCTGTCCCTTAAGGAACTTGAACGCATTAGCACCCTCAGTTCGGAACCAGCCTAAAATGCCATTGGGCAGAAACATCACCACGACCAAGAACAACCCGCCCTGAAAGAATAACCAGATATCGGGAAATTTAATGCTCAAAAGGCTCTTAGCAAAGTTAACCACTAATGCTCCTAGAATGGCTCCGACCAGCGTTGCTCGTCCGCCCACTGCGACCCAAATCACCATTTCAATGGAAAAAGCAATGTTCATGGTTCCAGGCGAGATGATGCCAGTTTGAATGGTGTACAGTGCGCCGGATATGCCCGCCAGTGCTCCAGAAATCGCAAATACCAGCACCTTAAAGCCCGTAGGATTGTAGCCTGTGAACCTTAGCCTAGGTTCGTCATCGCGGATTGCCACTAGCAGCCGTCCGAAGCGCCCACTGGTCAACCAACGACATAAGCCATAAGCCAACACTAACAAAACGATGGTGGCGACGTAAAAATAGTATTGAGGAACAAACTTATTAACGTCGTACCCTAGCAAAGTTTTAAAGTCGGTTAACCCGTTGGTGCCGTTGAACATCTTAAGCTGACCATTAAAGAAATTAAAGAAGATAATGGTGGTCGCCTGAGTCAAAATTGAGAAATAAACGCCTCGAATTCGATTACGAAAAATTAGGTAGCCCAGAACTCCTGCCACGATTCCGGGCACCAGAAAAATGGCTAATGCAGTAAAGGGAAAAGAGGCGAAAGGTGCCCAAAACCAAGGTAGTTTTTCGACTCCATACAAAGACATGAATTCGGGCAGCGGACTGCCAGCGCTTGCTGGAATCTGCATCTTCAGATGCATGGCTAGAGCGTAACCGCCTAAGGTGAAGAGGACACCATGCCCTAAGCTGAGTAGCCCGGTGTAGCCCCAAATTAAGTCAATGCCCAACGCTACGATCGCCAATGCCAAAAACCGTCCCATTGAGTTAAGCCAAAACCCTGGCAATACTCGCGGCACAACAATGATAAAGAATAGGGCGATCGCCGCGACAATGGCGACTTCAACCCAAGGCGATCGCGCCTTCGTTTCACTAATACTGCGGCGCACCTCGGCTAGCTGCACAGACATGATGATAGTTCCTTAATAACGAGTTTGGATTTAAGCATCTACCGATCGCCCCTTTTGGGGGAACAGTCCAGCCGGACGGAATTGGAGAAATACTACAATCAAGACAAACACCAGAACGGTTGCCATGCTGGTATCGCCAAAGAAAGTAAAAAAGTCAGAAATGGGCGCAAATTGGCTGGTCAACGGCACCAAAATTTTTGCGCCAATCACATAGTTCAGAACACCGATCGTCATCGCGCCGACAATCGCACCCACCAGTTTACCAACGCCACCCACGACGACCACCATGAATGTGTTGACGATGTAAACCTGCCCTGTGTTAGGCCCTACCGATCCCAGTAGGCTAACGGCGCATCCTGCTACACCTGCCAACCCCGAACCGATGGCAAACGTTAGAGCATCTACCTTTTCAGTAGAAATTCCCAGGCAAGCACTCATTGTTCGGTTTTGAGTGACCGATCGAATGCGAAGTCCCCAAGGCGATCGCTGTAAGAACTGATAAATGCCTAGCACGCATATTACCGTCAGCACCATGATAAACATGCGGGTATAGGGCAACTGGAAATTACCCATTGGCAACCCTCCTCGCAGCCATGCAGGAGCGGTAACATCAACGTTCTGCGCCCCAAACCATGGCTTAGTCACTGCCAGTTTGTAGGTGCTGCTGAGGATAGAGCCTACTACCAGAGAGATGGCGGCTGAGAGGGGAAGCAGAAGCGCAATCGCCCCTTTACGGATGCGATCGAAGTCACGACGCTGTTTGAGCAAAGCCATGCCACCCAAAAACAGCAGGCAAAACACAACCATTCCAGCAACCATTACCCAACTAACGCTGCGCACAAACTGTTGCAAAATCAGGCTAACGCCCCAAGTTGCCAACAAAGTTTCTAGAGGTCGCCCATACAAATAGCGAATAACCCCTCGCTCTAGAATTAAACCCATCAGCGCTCCGACCAGAAACGCCGCAATGAGGGCAAAGAAAATGTAGCTGCCAAAAACATACTCCCCTACTCCAGGCAGTTGTTTGAAGGGCTTAAAAATATTTTGAACCACAAAGGTTGTGTAAGCGCCAAGCATCATTAGCTCGCCGTGAGCCATGTTGATCACGCCCATTAATCCAAAAACAATTGCCAGCCCTAACGCTGACAAAAGCAGGATCGAGCCAATGCTCAAGCCGCTGAAAATGCCATCTAAAATACTGGGTAACAAAAGTCTCTCCCTGGTTAACGCCCTGATCCAAGCATAGTTCATCCCGAGGTACTCATTCTGTGTAAAAAGCTTCTGAAGTCATTCTGAGCGATCGGCTCCTCACATTTCCAACCTCTGGCAGACGAAAGGAAAAACGCAATTCTTTGCCCATTCATCCGACTCAAGATTTTTCAAAACTTTTGGGCTAGTCGATCTGAAGTCACAACGTATCTCAAATAGTGTCACAGAACCAAAATATTGCGGTTTAATTTGCTCTACCCAGAGTAGCGGTCGTAATTCTAAAGCTGTTCTTAGAACAGCCCTAACTCTGTTCAAAGTCAAAGGCTGTCCTAGTAAATCGTTCTAGATTTTGTATTTACCTGCCGTTTCACCGCTCTTCACATCGGTCTTTGTCCAGTCGCAAGTAAAGCCCTTGGTTTCTGTGACAAATTGGTTCCAAGGAATTGGATCAACAGGCTGAGGAGTCGAGTAGACAATCTCAAACTGACCATCGTCTCTTACTTCCCCAATCCGCACTGTCTTAGAGATGTGGTGGTTATTGTTCATCTTTACAGGACCTTCAGGCGCATCAAAGGCTTGCCCATAAGCTGCTGCCCGCACTTTTTCTAAGTCGGTAGGAGAACCTGCACCGCCCGCTTTCTCAACCGCTTGTTTCCAAATGTTGACCGAAATGTATCCGGCTTCCATGGGATCGTTGGTAACGCGATCGTCGCCGTACATTTTCTTGAACGACTCCACGTACTTCTTATTCTCAGGACTGTCTACAGTCATGAAGTAGTTCCAAGCGGCATAGTGCCCTTTCAAAAACTCAACGCCGATCGCCTTCACTTCTTCTTCAGCAATACTGACCGACATCACCGGATACTTGTCAGGCCCTAAGCCTGCACCCTGCATTTGCTTAAAGAACGCTACGTTGCTGTCACCATTGAGCGTGTTATAAATCACGCCGCCATTGGGCAGAATGCTCTTAATTTTGGCAATAATCGGCGCTACCTCGACACCTCCCAAAGGCAAATAATCTTCGCCTACAGTTTTGCCTCCCTTCGCTGCTAACTGCGCTTTGATAATAGTGTTGGCAGTCCGAGGGAACACATAGTCGGAACCTACTAAATAGAAGTTCTTGCCTTTATTGTCCAGCAACCAATCTACAGAAGGTTCAATTTGTTGGTTAGGCGCTGCGCCTGTGTAAAAGATGTTTTTAGAACACTCTTGTCCTTCATACTGCACTGGGTAGTAAAGCATGTGGTTCTTTTCTTCAAACACGGGCAAAACTGCTTTACGGCTAGCCGAAGTCCAGCAGCCAAAGATCACCACAACTTGGTCTTGCTCAATCAATTTCTTCGCTTTTTCGGCAAAAGTAGGCCAGTCAGAAGCGCCATCTTCTTGAATCGCCTCAATTTTTTTACCACCCACACCACCAGCAGCGTTAATTTCTTCGATCGCTAGCAACGTAGAATCCACCACGCTCTTTTCGCTAATCGCCATCGTGCCGCTTAAAGAATGCAGCACTCCCACCTTAATGGTGTCTCCGCTGGCGGCAGCCGGTGCTGCATTTGAGCCGCTAGATGCAACGGTTTCTCCACTGGGCGCTGGGGCACAACTTTTCAACAGCAAGCTAGTGCCTAGGGCTGCAGAACCATAAATCAAAAACTTACGACGATTTAATGGGCTTGACATTTTTAATTCACCACTCCTCTCGGATAGCGCCTAATACATAAAAGTTAAACTAACCGTGATGTTAGGGCTGAGGATGAACTCATAAGTGTATAGTAAGATACATTTATGCCTTTGAGTTTGTTGAAAAATTTAAATTTTAGTAAACATTACATCTGTAGATTGATGTTCTTGCTGGAAAGTTAAGGTAATCAAGTCTTTGGGTTACCAGCGTGCAGCCGAATGAAATCAATGATTTGATTGAGCCCCTGCATAGTTTTGAGGTTAGTAAAGATAAATAACTTATCTCCTCTCATTTTTTGAGAATCATGTTTCATGATGCCTAGGTCTGCACCGACTAGAGGTGCCAAGTCAATTTTGTTAATGATAAGCAAGTCCGATTTTGTAATGCCGGGGCCGCCTTTACGAGGAATTTTATCCCCTGCGGCAACATCAATGACGTAGATCGTTAGATCGACCAACTCTGGACTGAAAGTAGAGGCAAGGTTATCACCGCCACTCTCCACAAAAACTAGATCGAGAGTAGTAAACTTTCGCTCTAATTGTTCGATCGCCACTAAATTAATTGAGGCATCTTCTCGAATTGCCGTATGAGGGCAACCTCCCGTTTCCACTCCAACAATGCGATCGCCATCCAACGCTCCATGCCGCACTAAAAACTGCGCATCTTCCTGGGTATAGATATCATTAGTGACGACAGCAATGTCAAACTCGTCTCGCATCGCTTTGCAAAGTGCCTCAACTAACGCTGTTTTGCCTGAACCGACAGGCCCGGCAATCCCAACTCGAAATGGACTCATGCCTTCCTCCAAGATTATTCCAAAGTTTTATTAGCTGCGAAACAACCGGGAATAAAGCGTTTCATGTTGCATACTGGCGATCGCCAGTCCCCAGCCACAGTTCTTTAGATTATCATCATTAGCGTTCATTGCAGTTATAGCCGTCTGTTCTAAAACTGGGTAAAGATTAAGTAACAACTGTTGCCCTTGGGTTTGCCCCAGCGGAACTAAACGAACTCCCGCATTCGCCAGATTTGAAGCCCAGCTATACAAATAACCGAGGACGGCTGTTTGTGGATCAATCTGCCAATGATGAGCCGCGATCGCAAACGCTACTGTAAAGTTACAGTTCTCTCCGCAGTCTGTAATAGTGGGTTGTAATGTGGGCTGAAGATCAATTAATAAACGAGTTAGCGATCGCCCCATTTGCCAACTTTGTCGCCGCATTTCTTCTGTTTCTCGAAACGCCGAAAGCCAGTTGTTCCAGTGCTTTAGCCGATCGCGATCGCCATTCTCCACACAGACATAAGCCCTGAGTAAAACGATCGCTTCAACTGAAATCGCCCCATACTTTAGCTCTTGTTGCAACCAATCCTCTAGCGTTGCCAAATCTTCAACCTTACCGTTCTGCACCAAAGTTTCAATGCCTTCCGAGTAGCTGTAAGCCCCAACGGGTAAAGCTGGACTGACAAATTGTAAAAGTGCTAAGAGCGCGCTCTTCGAGATACCCGCAAGGGGTCGCCCATTTTCTATATTTGTTTGCATATCTAAATTACTAATGGTCATGGCTTTGAGCATGACTATATGCTCCCGTCTCTGGTTGAAATGGCAAAATCTCTTCTATCACTTGCGCTCCCAATTGCTCTAGCATAGATTTAAGAACTGAATCAGGCGAGAGTCGTAAATGAGTTGCAGTAACTTCTAGGGGAACATGACGATTGCCAAGATGGTAGGCGGCTTTGAGCAATTCTAGGGGCGTTTTGGCGGTCACAGTGATGACAGGTTCAGGCTTGGCGATAATCTGCACCAGTTCGCCCGATTCTGCTTTAAGTAAATCATTGTGATGAAGAACCGTTCCTCTGGGTAGTTGTAAGGAAAAAGATTGACCGTCAGACTCGAAATGATGGCGCGATCGCACTCGATCTTCGGCGGTGAGTGCCAGTGTAAAGCTGATTTTTTCAGTTACATTTGGTGGTATTTTTTGAGTCAAAATCATGTTCATTTGAATTCGTTAACTTAGCAAAAACAGCTTGTTCTTCTTCTTCTGTTGCAAAGTCTTCTGCATCTGCTTCAATGATTCCTTGGCGGATTTCCTCCATCTGCCACTGATGCATTTCCAGGTAAAAATTAATGCTTCATTGAGATACATAGCTTCTATCGCGCTCCATCCCAGCGGCGATCGCTTCCAGTGCCGATCGCTTCTCACTGTCAATCCGAAAGGTGATGTTTTCCTTCGCCATATCCTCGACCTAATCTACAAGACTTTAATCTTTATTATGCCTTGCAGCGCAATACGCGAGAAGATTCAGATGCATTTTTATTTAGCCCGTTGCTTTGCCCGCTGAACTTCGGGTAACTTATCGAGATCTTCAAGTGAGTTTAACTTGGGTCTAGGATCAGCATGAAAGCGATCGACCAATGCGTAAAACCCTTCTTGATCTTCTGGGTGAGAGATTACGTAAGCTCGTAAGTCAGCTTGGCTCATTGCTTCAAAGTTTAGTTGGCTCATAGGAATAAAGGATTTCCATTAGGGAGTATTTCTGCTTGAGTCTCTTCACCAGCCAATATATAAATGTTACCTGTTCGCTCGTCCAGGCGCACTACATAAATGGGTAAAAGCAGTCCAGTTAATTGTTGACAGATACGAAAACACGTTAGCGCTTGGGCTAAAGTTGGCAAAGGCGGGTTTTTCATTCAATTATGCACCACAAAGACTCCGAATACATTAGCCCAGAAACCTTACTCGCTGCTAGATTGAGTCGGTGCCAGGTAACGGATCGCTGAAAGGAAGGGAATTAACGTGAAAGAGAAGTGTTTACAAGCTTTGAAAAATGGCTAGGACTGTGATGCGCTACAGTTCACAAGTCTTTGTGCAAGAGAAGAGAACAACACAAAACTCTACATAATGCACCTAATGCATCCAAAGTCGGAACCATTCCTTGGGAGGTCAAAAAAGATGGGTTGATTTGTTCATAACTGAGCCACTCATTGTTTCTTCTCCAGCCAACGCGATCGCCAAACTCTTCCCAGATTTCGTCTTCAGGATCTTCGCCGTCTAGCTTACCACCACAAGCCACATAGATATCCTTCTGCACACTAAACCCAAAGTGACCCTTACTGAAATCAACCCATAGCTTATCGATCGCCCTCAACTCCTCACAAGGAAAATTCAAAAGTTCCTCTGACGTGAAGTGTTGCCCCACCTCCTTACCTACCGTTGTAATCATCAACCTGTAGGTTTCCTCATCTGCCTCTTTCCACTGCTGCCCAGTCAGCAATACCTCTAACTTCTGATACCGTGAGTCTTGCACCGTTTGTTTCAACGCTGTCAATTCCCGCTCTACATCTGCCTTCAGTTGAGAATCCACCTGCTTACTCGTCGCCTGCAAACAAGTATAGGCAAGATCTGTTGCGCCAAGGCTCATTGCTTTTCTGATCAGCGTCGAGGGTTTCTTAATTTGCGCCGCATATAGCAAAATTGTTTGCCTCCACCAGTCATCGGCAAAGTACTTGTACAGTAGTTGTTCCTGGTTTTGTTGCGCAATTTGTGTTGCTGCCAAATATTCTTGAAAACTCAGGTGGGCAAATTCGTATTCTTCTTCCCGCTTCACCAGCAGTTCGCTAATCTGTTCCACCTGCTCTAGAAACTCGGTTGCCTCAACGGTTTCTGCTTGAGCTTGCAAATATTGCGCCAACAGTTGCAGTAGGTCATGGCGCTCTAGCCGTTCTTGCCGCTGTTTCATCATCTCTAGCGCCAGCATTTGTAAAATCACCTGTGCCTCGCATTGAGTCAACAACGTTTCTAGCTTGCGGGCATTAGGACGATCTTTGAGTTGCAACCGACAAATTTCCTCATACAGGTTGACGCAGCGCTTCGGTAAGTCTGCACCCGGATACTGCCGATGAAACCGCAGCATCATATTCAGTAGCAGTGGATTTTTTGCCAAATCACGAAGCTGAAGTTCCTTTCGGTCTTCAATTTGTGCCAACAATTCAGTTGTGGCTTGCAGGGCTAGTTGGCGCACACTGGGGGTATCACGCCCTCCGTGGTTATAGCGCTCTTGGCACAAATACCAGCGTTCTACAAAATCTTTGCGCTGGTCGGCATTAAACTCTTGCACCCACAGTAAGGTGTCCAGTTCCAAACGTTCCCCCGTCTGCTCTTTATAAGCTTTGGGACGCGAAGTGACAATAAATACTGATTTTGGGTATTGCTGCATTTGCTGATTGATCCACTCTGACACTGCTGGACGTTGCAGCTTTGCCACCTCATCAAAACCATCTAACATCACGAGCATTTTCCCAGATCTAAGCTTTGCCTGTACCCAAGCAGTCGGTAAGGCATCGCCATCTGGCAGGTTAGCAGCATGATGAGTAGCAATCAGTTCAGGCAAACTCGGTGGCTCTGGTTGCGTCAACAACTCTCGATGTTTTCGCAGCGGCAAAAACACCGGAATACGAGGCGGCACATCATAGCGACTCTGCTGTCGAGAACTGTAAATGTAGGCAATATGCTTGAGCAATGTCGTTTTACCATAACCACCCCACGCCAAAACCACCAGTTGCCGACAGTTCCGTACCGTATCTGCTCGTGCTAAAAAATCCCAAATACTGAGTCCATTAGACAGGCAGCGTTCCAGATCAGAGGGAGTAAATCCGGGAAACATGGCGCTGGTGGATAGCGCTAAGGGCACAAACACCTCTTCAAGCAGAGTTGTAAAAATGCCTTCTTGCTGAGGGATGCCTTCCGATCGCATATCTTCAACGGCATAGCGTTGGCTGTCTAGATATCGCTCCTCAATCTCTTGATCGGATAATCCTTCAGGTTGGCTTGGTTTGGGTAAGCTCGATAGAGATTTGTTAGCAGGTAAAAGCAAGTTAACTGCTGCTAGAATTCCTTGGGCAATGTCATACAAAGCTTCAGCTTGATTGCTCCAACAGGTCACAGGAACCAAGTCTTTCGGATAGGCTTGCAGCGTATTGTAAATCGATTGTTTCCACAAACAAGGCTCTAGTAAAACAGGAATTACACAGGCTTCTCCTGCTTCGTGACGCTCCATTGCGCGAGGATATTCCACCTTCATGCAAAAGTCTGAACTTAAAAAGTTGGGGCTAATCAGTAGCAGAATAATGTCGGCAGCGTTAAGGCGATCGTCAATAACATTTGCCCATTGGCTACCCGCAGGAATTTGGCGATCGCACCAAGTCACCGCTATTTGCTGATGTTCCAGAATCTTCAATTGTTTTGCTAACTGATTTCGCAACTCTTCATCAGCATGAGCATAGGAAAAAAAGATACCGATCGGCTGTTCTGCCATTCTCAACCTCGTTTTGCGATCGCCCCATCTAAATCAATAAAACTAAACAAAAAAGAGAGGCTGTAGGACTATCCCACAACCTCTCTCACATAATCAATCTACAAACTATTCAACTGCCTGTGGCAACAACTCTCGCGTTTGCTCAGAGATGATGTTAACCACACCATCATCATTGACATCTACCATCGCAGTAGTGCCATTCTTGACGCGACCTGCCAGCATTTCCTCAGCCAGAGAATCCTCTAACAGGCGCATAATGGCTCTGCGCAACGGACGTGCTCCGTAGCTGGGGTTGTATCCTTCTTCAATTAAACGATCCATAAAGCGATCGCTGACTTCTAAGGTAATGCCCTGCTCCAGTAGGCGACCAAAGATCTCCTTCAGAAGAATATTGGCGATGAGCTTGATCTCTTCCTTCTTCAATTGACGGAAGACAATAATCTCATCTAGACGGTTCAAGAACTCAGGACGGAAGTACTGTTTCAGTTCCTCGTTAACCAAAGAACGAATCCGGTTGTAGTTCGCTTCATCGACCGTATCAGTCGAGAAGTCGAAGCCCAATCCACCGCCGCCTTTCTCAATCACCTTAGAACCAATGTTCGAGGTCATGATTAGCATCGTGTTCTTGAAGTCTACGGTGCGTCCCTTGGCATCGGTCAGGCGACCATCTTCCAAGATTTGCAACAGCATATTGAACACGTCGGGGTGCGCCTTTTCAATTTCGTCAAACAGAATGACGGTATAAGGACGACGACGAACTGCCTCGGTCAACTGACCGCCTTCGTTGTAGCCGACGTAGCCTGGAGGTGAACCAATCAGCTTAGAAACCGTGTGGCGCTCCATGAATTCCGACATATCAAGCCGGATCATGGCATCTTCGGCACCGAAGAAGTAAGCGGCTAAGGTTTTAGCTAGCTCAGTTTTACCCACTCCTGTTGGTCCAGAGAAGATGAAGCTGGCGATCGGGCGATCGGGACTCTTCAGACCCACTCTGGCACGACGAATAGCGCGGGAAATTGCCTTAACAGCTTCTTCCTGACCCACCATCCGGGTGTGCAGCGTGTCTTCCATGTGCAGAAGTTTCTCGGACTCAGACTCGGTAAGTTTGTTGACCGGAATTCCTGTCCAGGAAGCAACGATATGAGCAATATCTTCTTCGCCCACGATGGGAGAAGCAGAATCTTCACCGTCGGCGGCTTCAGTTTTTTTGTTCTGAGCGATCGCCCGAATTTCTGCCTTAATTTCCATTTCTCGATCGCGTAGTTCACCTGCGCGGTCGAAGTCTTGGGAACGAACAGCATCGTCTTTGTCTTTGAGGACTTGGCGCAGTTCTTTGTCTAGCTCTTTGGCTGCTGGGGGCAATTGAGAGTTGAGTAAACGAACGCGCGAACCTGCCTCATCCATTAAATCGATCGCCTTGTCGGGCAAGAAGCGATCGGCAATATAGCGATCAGATAGCTTGGCGGCTGCCTCTAATGCCTCGTCGGAAATTTTGAGCTTGTGGTGCTGTTCATAGCGATCGCGCAAGCCATGTAAAATCTCGATCGTTTCGGGTACGGTAGGTTCGCCCACCATGACGGGTTGAAAACGACGTTCTAGGGCGGCATCTCGTTCAATGTGTTTGCGATACTCGTCTAGAGTGGTTGCGCCAATACATTGCAGTTCGCCCCGTGCCAACGCAGGTTTGAGGATGTTAGCCGCATCGATCGCGCCTTCAGCAGCGCCTGCACCAATGAGCGTGTGTACTTCGTCAATGACTAGAATGACGTTCCCAGCTTGACGAATTTCGTCCATGATCTTCTTGAGGCGTTCCTCAAATTCGCCGCGATACTTGGTGCCCGCGACTAGAAGACCAATATCTAGGGTGACTACGCGCTTGTCTTCCAAGATATCGGGGATATCGTTGGTGCAAATGCGCTGTGCCAAACCTTCAGCGATCGCCGTCTTACCAACCCCTGGTTCTCCAATAAGAACGGGATTATTTTTAGTCCGACGACCAAGGATTTGGATCACCCGCTCAATTTCTTTCTGGCGACCAACAACCGGATCAAGTTTGCCGTCGGCTGCCATCTGAGTCAGGTTAGAACCAAACTCATCCAATGTTGGGGTTTTTGTGCGACCAGAGCCACCGCCAGGAGCGACCTCGGCTGTTTCTCCCAACATCCGAATTACTTGAGTTCTAACCTTCGAGAGGTCAACGCCCAAGTTTTCCAGTACTCGTGCCGCAACGCCTTCGCCCTCTCTAATTAAGCCAAGGAGGAGATGTTCGGTACCAATGTAGTTGTGTCCGAGCTGACGAGCTTCTTCTAGAGACAGCTCTAGAACTCGTTTTGCGCGAGGAGTAAACGGAATTTCTACAGCTACGAAGCCGGAACCCCGACCGATGATCTTCTCAACCTCAATCCGAGCGTCTTTGAGATTAACGCCCATAGATTTGAGGACTTTGGCGGCGACGCCTGTTCCTTCTCCTATCAGACCCAGGAGGATCTGCTCTGTACCCACAAAATTATGTCCCAGGCGACGTGCCTCTTCCTGGGCAAGCATAATCACCTTAATGGCTTTTTCTGTGAAGCGTTCAAACATGGCGTTCCTTCTAAGTACCTGGTGCGTGCCGTTGCAATGATTTTAGCATAGGCAAATCGCCCAACAGCTATAAGAAAGCGGTTAGTAACGGGTAGTAATTACCGAAGCGCTGTTAGCAGGCCTTAGAAAAACTACATTCACTGAATTAAGAGTGCTTGAGAGGGGTCTAAGAAGTTTGAGTTTGAGACTCGGAGCCATTCACAGACTTCCGGCTGGGCTGTTAACTCCCGACAAAAGATTTTTGTAAAAAACTGGTCAAATGTCAAGCTTTATACTAATTATGTTGCAAACTCCATCCGTTTTTTTGGAGACGATCGCCAGTTTCCTGTTCCCATTCTTCTAACTTCTGCTCAAACTCAGAACGCTGTATTCCTTTTCGCCATAAGATTAGAGCATTTTCTTCAGGGTTTTGATAATATTTTTTGCGCTCCCCCACTGCCTCAAATCCAAACTTTTTGTACAGAGCGATCGCTCCTAAGTTAGAAACCCGTACTTCCAGAGTTGCCCACTCTAACCCGCGCCTCCAAGCTGCCCTTAAGAGTGCCTGAAGCATTACCGATCCCCAGCCTTGTCGCTGAAAGGTGGGATCGATCGCCAATGTCGTAATATGAGCCTCATCCAGAATTGCCCAGACGCATCCCACTCCCAAAATCGGCTGCGAGATCGCTGACCCAGGAGGTGTCTGGGGCAAGATCGTCTGCCGCAGGATCAAAAGGTCACTGTTAGGGCTATCCATTTCCCGCCGATACCCCTCAATCGTCCACATTCCTCCCAAACTGCGCCGATCTAGCTCAACTACCGCCTCTAACTGATCTGGCTCTAATGCCTTCAACTCCAAAACTTTCATGAAATTCTAAAGTCAATTCAAAATATCTGACGTTTGCACACAGCCCTAGATTGTACACTGGTAACTTATTGGCAGTTGGGCAATGCTCTAGAGCCAAAGCAAAGCTAAGTTTTTAAGGATTAAGAACGCGAATGGTATCGACTCCTGCAAGAGAGTGGGTGAACTCAGGTCGTCAGTACCTGCCCACTCCCACTATGCCCAACCCTTCCCCGAATCAACACCTTCTGCCGCTAACGGCTCAGGTTAATAGCCAAGACCATTTAGAAGTGGGTGGCTGTGATGTGCCCGAACTGGCTCAACGCTTCGGCACCCCTCTCTATATCTTGGACGAGGATACTTTGCGAACCGCTTGTCGGCAGTATCGGCAAGCTTTCCAGCGTTACTATCCGGGTGAATCTTTAGTGATCTATGCCTCTAAAGCTTGGAACTGCTTGGCAGTCTGCGCGATCGCTGCGAGTGAAGGCTTAGGCATTGACGTGGTTTCTGAAGGCGAACTTCACACCGCATTGCAGGCAGGAATTAAGCCTGAGCTAACTTACCTGCACGGTAATAACAAGTCAGTCGATGAGCTACAACTGGCGATCGCCTCAAATTGCACGATTGTAGTTGATAACTGGCTAGAGCTAAAAACATTAGTGGAATTGGTAGAGCGTCCCGTTCGCATCATGCTACGCCTCACTCCTGGAATTGAGTGCCACACCCACGAATACATTCGCACTGGACATTTAGATAGTAAGTTCGGCTTTGACCCCGATCAACTGGAGCAAGTCTTCGCGTTTGTTAGCCAGCAGCCTTACTTAAATTGCATTGGACTTCATGCTCACATTGGCTCCCAAATCTTTGAGTTGCAACCTCATCAAGACTTGGCAGGTGTGATGGTGCAATGGTTCAAAAAAGCGGCTGAATACGGGCTGCCTATGCGAGAACTAGATATTGGTGGCGGGCTAGGAATCTGCTACACCGAAGCCGACGATCCACCCAGCATTGACGATTGGGCTAAAGTAATTTGCGAAAACATTGTCAAAGCTTGTCAAGAACAAAACGTTCCTTTGCCCAAAATTATTGCTGAACCAGGGCGATCGCTGATCGGCTCATCTTGTGTTACGGCGTACCGTGTCGGTAGCCAAAAAGTAGTTCCTGGCATCCGGACTTACGTCACTGTTGATGGTGGTATGTCCGATAATCCGCGTCCGATTACGTATCAAGCTGTTTGTCGGGCAGTTGTGGCAAATCAAATGTCGGCAGAGGCAACAGAGACAGTGGCGATCGCCGGAAAACACTGCGAATCAGGCGATATTGTCATTAAAGAAGCCAATCTTCCGCCTACACAGCCTGGAGATATCCTCGTCGTCTTAGCGACCGGAGCATACAATTACAGCATGGCTTCTAACTACAATCGTTTGCCTCGTCCGGCAGCCGTTTTAGTTCAAGCAGGTGAGGCAAATGTTATCATTCAGCGAGAAAATTACCAAGATTTAATGCGGCACGATCGCTTGCCCGATCATCTGCTTGAAAAAGGGTGAAGAATCGCCGATCTTCGCTTCGCCTTTCAGTAGCACGAGTAATCCAGAGTCTACCAAATGTCATCTCTGAGGGAGCAATTGCAGGCACCACTTCAATGGGCTTTATCCTGGATGTATCAAGCCATTGACCTTCATTCTGTTTTTCTGCGTGCAGTTGACATTGGACTAGTGCTGGTGTTGACCTATATTATTCTGGTCATTATTGGCGAGCGACGAACGCTCTGGATGGTGCGCGGCTTAATTGTCATGATGCTGGCGCTGGCACTGAGTCGAGCATTTAAACTAGAACTGCTGACGTTTGTCCTAGAGATGCTGGTGATTGGCTCAGCGGTGGCAATGGCGTTGATTCTTCAAGCAGAATTTCGGCGATTGCTGGAGCAATTGGGTCGAGGCGAAGTGATGCAGCTCTTTCATCCATCGCGCGAGTTAATTCCTCGATCTGATAGTGTAATGGATGAAATTGTAGACGCTGTCAAAGAGCTTTCTCAAAATCGCACAGGAGCACTGCTGATTCTAGAAACCGATCGCCCCATTGATGAGCGAGACTTTACAGTTGCCGGAGTGAGGTTAAACGCAGAAGTGTCTAAAGAGCTACTGCAAACAATTTTTCAAACTACAACCTTGCTACACGATGGTGCCGTGTTTATTAGAGGTTCAAGGGTAGTTTCTGCCGGGGTGATTTTGCCCATTTCCGAGCGCACCGCCTCGCGCCAACTGGGAACTCGCCATCGAGCCGCAATGGGAATTACTGAGCGAGTCGAAAATTGTGTTTGTGTCGTTGTATCTGAAGAAACAGGGTCTATTTCCCTGGCAGAACGGGGAACGTTAAATCGTCCGCTTACCAGCAGTAAACTGAAAGAATTACTGTTGCAGCGATTCTCTCAAGGTGCTGACCGTGAGGCAGTTGCACCGCAGTTGCGGACGCTGGGTCGCCAACTTCGCACTCAAATAAAAGCATTGCTTTCACGATTTCGCTCTTCATCATCGGCTTCTCGGGAGAAAAAATGACAGCTAAGCCTATCACGCTACAAGAGTTACCCACTGATTTGCGCCGCGATCGCCTTCCTCAGCACGTTGCAGTCATCATGGATGGCAATGGTCGTTGGGCTAAAAAACAGGGCTTACCTCGCATCATGGGTCATCGGCGCGGGGTCGATACCCTCAAAGAACTGTTGCGCTGTTGCAAAGACTGGGGCATTGGGGCGCTAACCGCCTATGCCTTTTCGACCGAGAACTGGGGACGACCGCAAGAAGAAGTTAATTTTCTGATGATGCTATTCGAGCGGGTGCTGCGCCAAGAGCTACGGGAAATGATGCAAGAGGATGTGCAAATTGAGTTTGTGGGTAACCTGAATGCCTTACCAGAATCGCTTCAGCAGGAAATTGCCAAATCTGTAGACGAGACGCGCCACAACACAGGCACGAAGTTTCGGGTTGCCACTAATTATGGCGGTCGGCAAGAAATCATCCAGGCTTGTCGGGCGATCGCTTTACAAGTGCAACAAGGGCACCTCCAACCCGACGAAATTGATGAAGCTATCTTTGAACGTCATCTTTACACAGCGGGCACCTGTGACCCAGATCTCCTGATTCGCACCAGCGGCGAAATGCGCATCAGCAATTTTCTGCTGTGGCAAGTGGCATACGCCGAGCTATATGTAACCAACACCCTCTGGCCCGACTTTGACCGAGCAGAGTTCCATCAGGCGCTTTGTGCCTACCAAGCACGCGATCGACGTTTTGGAAAAGTCTCAGCCGTTCACTAAGTTCGTCAAAATTTTGGTAAACCAAAAGTATTAACAAAGCTAACGAGAACTATGACTGTTCGTTAAGACTGAATTCAGACCGGGAATAATCACCATAAGTTCATAAAAATGTAAAGAGACGAACTATGTTGAGTCAGCTAGAACGTCTGAGCGGTGAGGTGGATGGTCGGTATGCCAGCGACGCAGAACTCCAGTTTTTAACAGACTACGTTCAATCCTTCAACCTTAGAGTACAGACCTACCAGAAACTCCAAGAAGTAGAGATTGCTCTAGTGCAGCAAGCTTATATGAAGCTGCGATCGCAAGACCCAAACTTCTTCAAAAATGGCACCGAAGATGTCAGCGGCAAGTGGAAACGAGACACCCTCAGAGTCCTACGATATGTCGCGATCGCAGTTTTAATGGATGACCCCGAAACCTTACGAGAACGATTTCTTCTCTGGTTTCAAACTATCATGCGAGCCTTTAGCGCAGAAAAAGCTTGCAACGCCACATACAGCGTCCTACAAGAAATTGTCAAGCAAAACTTGCCTGCCCCCCAAGCTAACTTGGTTTGTCCTATTTTAGAATTAACTCGCCGTTCCTTAGGAACTGTGTCCTAGCCCTACATTTTGCTTCTACACTTCAGCATTGATCTCCCGTTTTTCCCTCTCATTCATCTCCTTCTAATATCCTCTTCACTCCTTACAATCCTATGGTGATCGTTGCGTCTGATAGCCAGCATCCCGTCAAGCTCAAACATCCTAAGAAACATAACCACTACGGGTTTCGTGAGTTCTTCCAGTTTGACCCTGATCGAGGCACAATCACAGATTGGAATGGTGCCCAAAACCTGCTCACAACCGAAGATTTCATTATTGGGCTAGTAGAAGGGCTAGAAGAAGAAGTCGGTGACTCTGCGGCTGCCATTATGTATACCATTGGCTGCGAGTGGGGACAAAAAGATGCCTTCTTCTTTGAGAAATGGTTTGAAAAAGAGTTTGACCGCAGTATGCGTCAAGCCAATCTACTATTTTTGCTAGAAACCTGGTGGTGGCCTTTCACCTCGCAGGGTTGGGGGCGTTGGGAAGTCGATATGGGCGATCGCCGTCAAGGATTCATGTTCATCAACATTTTCGACTCTGCCGTGGCTCGGACTTTAGGCGATGTCGGTAAGCCCGTCTGCTATCTTTACGCTGGACTGTTTTCAGGTTTTTTTACTGAGCTAGTTCGCAAGCAACTGGGCTGCATCGAAATCCAGTGCTATTCCATGGGCGAAACCTACTGCAAGTTTCTGTTAGGCGGACAAGACCGGATTGATGCCGCTTCTTTTTGGATGAATGAAGGCGCGAACGCCAAAGATATTGAAAAGCGTCTGCGCGACGGGGAGTTACTCCGATGAGCCCTGTACTAGCCCCTACCAATGGCTCTAAGCCCCAAGTGAAAACAAGTTCTTGGCTCCAACAAACGGTTCAGCAGTTCTTCAACGGCTTTAACTGGGAAGACCAGCCCCCTGAAGTTCAACAGTTGCGCGCAGCATCTCAGGCGGATGACGCAGCCCCTCTCAGCTTAAAGCTAACTGTTAGTCAGTTTTTCGGCTCGATCAATTGGGAAGGTAATCGCTCGATCGCCGCGCCTATCCATCAAGAACTCACATTTCCCGAGGATTTATTGGCGATCGATGTTCCACCCGAAGATGACGGCTTTACCTTAGATGACTTCTCAGGCTTATTTTAAGGTTGTCTTTTTGACTGATTCTCTCACTCCATCACTATGTCATCCCCATGAATCCACAAATTGAAGCGGTGTTTGACGATGCCGATAATCGCTACTTAAAGCCAGAAGAACTAGGACTCTTGAGTCAGTACACTCAGTCCATTCCCGCCCGTCTAGAAACTTATCAAAGCCTGAGAGATTACGAGTTAGAGATCATGCAATGGGCTGCCGATCAACTTCAAGCAGAGATGCCCATTGAGCCTGTGGAGGATTTGGAGCGCAGTATTAAGAATGGTCTACTGATGCTGCGCTGTTGTGCCATGGCAATGTTGGTGAATGATCAGGGTTTGATCCGCGATCGCTTTTTGGTTTGGGCTAGTTCCATGACGACAGTCTATGATTCGCATCTTATCGATACAAAATTGTACGACTTGATCAATCGTCGGCTTAACCAAGTATTAGGAGTCGAGCGGATGGGGCTTCTAATGCCAATGCTGATCTATGCCCAAGACGTGCCTTCTATTTTGTCCCAGCCAATCCCTGAAGAGAATGGAATTGCGATCGGTTGGTAGGTTAGGAGCAGAGGCACTACCTTTACAGAAAACGTCCACTTATCCTCACTTTTTTGCCATGATTTCTGTTTCTGATTTGCTGACCAATAATCGCATCCCTGGTAACTGCTTTGCCGTTGGGGGTTATGTGCAAGGTGACCTGGAAATGGGGTTACTCGAAAATCGGCAGGGCGATCGCCTCATTGCTCTGCCCGAAACTTTGATTCAAGCGATTTACGCAGGGCTAGACAAAGAAACAGGACAAGCTTCTCGGCTAGTGCTGTTCAACTGTGGTCGGTGGTGGGGCAAAAACTTTTACACTCGCTTCTGTGAGCAGTTAACCAGCTACTATGGTCAAGCACCCGCAGACATGCCCATGATTCAATTTCTTCAGGCACTACAGCAATGTTGGGTCGTTCACGGTTGGGGAAAAATTGACCTCGACCAAACTTATCAAAATCGGGGTTTTCTAGTAGTTAAAATTTGGAACTCTGCTTTTGCCAAACACGCACTCCAAGCCACTCATCCTTCTTGTTCTCTTGAGGCTGGAATTCTCACCTCATTCTTAAGTCAACTGACAGGACGGGATCTGCACTGTGTGCAAACAACTTGCGAGTCCATGGGCGCAGATTGTAACCATTTCGTTCTAGGACTAGAAAAGCGCGTCACTCCAGCCGAAGCCATGGTAACCAAACTCGACCACGATGCTATTATGCAAACCCTTTGCCAGGGGTCATAACTAGGACTTCACCTTGTCAAACCCACCCAGGAGCCCACTAAAGCGTTCAAAGTACCGCATCCTTGGACTGGTTGGACAAGGACAATTTGGGCATGTGTACTGTGCAGTCAATCGGCAAACAGGTCTGCTTGTTGCCCTGAAAAGTCTCGACCAGCAACGATTTCCCACCCATAAATTTCTCCGCGAACTCCGGTTTCTGCTCAGCTTCCAGCATCCTAATATTGTCACCTGTCAAGCATTAGAGCATACGGCGACAGGGCGGTATTTGGTGATGGACTACTGCGAGGGCGGTACGTTACGGAGTTTAATGACAGACAGACAGCATTTAACCCTGCGTCAACGCCTCAAGCTAATTATTGATATTCTTCAGGGTCTAGATCATGCCCATAGTCGAGGGATTACTCATTGTGATATTAAGCCAGAGAATATTCTACTGAGTTTGCAGCCCATAGGCTGGACGGCAAGGGTTTCTGATTTTGGGATTGCCCATTTTAATCAAGAAGTGGGGCAGCGGGGATTGGGCAATACTGGGTCGCCTGCATACATGGCTCCGGAGCGCTTTTACGGGCAACATCCCTTAAACTCCGATCTGTATGCGGTTGGCATCCTGCTGTTCGAGCTACTACTAGGGCATCGTCCGTTTTCAGGTACGCCTAGTGAGTTAATGCTGGCTCACCTCAATTGCCCTGTTAAAATTCCTGAGACGATTCCAGAGGCTTGGCGCTCTATTATTTTGATAGCGTTGCAAAAGCTATCAGCTCGTCGGTTTTGCTCTGCCAAGGCAATGCTGGCAGCAATTCGAGAGGTGGCGACTCAAGAGGGTCTGGGGATATGGCTTGATCCGCAGGCTCCTGTACCTTTACCCGAAGTGCCAAGATTTTCCTCGACTGTTCCCTTTGTATTTCGCCAACGGGAAACCCTGAAACAACCTGTTACTGCCCTGGCTACCCAGTTTTCCAAAGAGGAATGTTCTCCTAAAATCCCATCATTATTTGAGGTATGGCATCGGATTTTTCCGGAGGACGCTATCCAAAATTTGCTTATCCGACCACAGGGCTGCTTTGTATTGACAAAGCGATCGCTTCATTTACTGCCTTGTGTTGCAGCAATCAATGAAACATTAAAAACGCATTTGCTGTTGGGACTGACCCATGATTATGTGGCGGCTATTGAACCAAAAGGACGTTGGTTTGTGACTTTGGAAAATACGAGAGCCGCGAAGCTGTGCTTTTGGCGGCTACAAAGTGACTCCTTGCAGGCAGAGAGCGACCCTTGCGGTATCTGCGAAGCAGCGCGCGCTATCCGCCTGACCTGCTCTACTATTACGCTTCAATCGATCCCGATCCTCCTGCCGTTCCTATTCGCCCTAGATGCCCGCCATGTTGCCGTCCTAACCAGAACTCCTGCCCATCAGCAGACGCAAAGCGATCGCCATGGGAAAGGTAGCACGTCAGTTCAGTTGCTAACTCGGCGAGGAACCCAAGTAGGGGTTTTGAAGTTGCCTGTACGGATAGGACAAGCGGTTCAAACCTGCGTGCCCTATCAATTGCTAGCAACAGATATCGATAACCCAGAGTCAATTTTACTCATTGACCTCAAGCCTTATCGCATCTTGCGATTGCGAGTGGGAATCGTGCCCAAGTTCTTGAGTGCAACAACGTGGGGATTTATTCTGGCAGACGCGCTCGGCACCATTATGTTTTTTGCCAAAGACGGAGAGGTTTTAGGACGGGTACAAGGCTTTACCGAGATGACGGCGATCGCGTCTTGTGGCACCCACAACATCCAAGTTGCGACCTGGAATGGTCACGAGGGTAGACTTTATACCTCAGACCTGAGAGATCTAGAGATAGACCTGCTGTTTTGAGCCTCTGTGTGCCCAAGCCCCTCAAGCAGAGTAGCTATATTCGCTGATTGACAACACCTCTAACGTCCGATGTAACTCGTTTGCCGCCTTCTGAAAATCGTTGCGGTTGCTTAATTTATCAACTCGATACAGCAGCGAACCCCGATCAAATAACAGCACAGTAGGTAGGGTTGTCAATTGGTAGGAGCTAGAGAGGCGAAGGTTTTCGTCAGCATTGATATCCACAATTTTAAGCTGTTTGCCCCATGCTGATTGAACCTCACTCAGCATGGGACTTACTAACTTGCAAACGCCACACCAAGGGGCCCAAAAGTTAACTAAAACAGGGGTTGAACTTGCTAAAACTTCCTGCTTGAAACTTAGTTGGTTAACCGTAAGCATCATGATTCTTTACCTATTTTTTCTAAAAAGATAAATTCAAACAAAGAGATTTAAACAAACGTTGGGATCATGCTACCAGCCTACGTTCCCTGTGGCATAGATCAAAATTGGATGGGCAAACCAAAATCCAAGGACAAAAATGATGATCCCGACATAGGCAGGACGGAGAAACTCTTTCAGAGCAAAGGTTTGACGACCTTGCACGATCGCCAAAAAAGGAATGATAGAAGTTCGGGATCTCAAGGTTTCAAAGGATTCGCCATAGCGCGCTTGGAGGCGACGATCGCCATGCCAAACCGCAAACAGATGATGCAGGATCAATCCCAAAGAAGTCACCATCATAAAACTTGTCCCTAACCAGAGCGCATGGGCAACGCACCAAATCACCTGTCCAACCATTTGGGGATGACGGGTGATCCGAATAATGCCAGTTTCATAGAGATGAAACTGTGGTTTTTGAATAGCGGCAACTTCCAGAAGATTGAAAGTAGAGGGGTAAAGAAATAGAAAGGAAATGGCTGAAAGAATCCAGATTGTTGTTTGAATGCCAGGAATCCCTTGCAGGTTCCAAAGGCGCAGCCCATCGTAGCGGTGATTAATAAAGTAGATGATCAAAACAGTGGCGAAGGGCACGCTGACCAAGGCAAACAGAACCCGGTAGAGCCTTGCGCCGATCAATTTTTCGCCTCTGGGTCGTAGAGCCGCAAGACCGCTGTGGGCGATCGCAAACCCCAACAACAACCCCACCATGACAACGTGACTCTGAAAAGATCCCTGGCTGTTGACAAGCCCATTAAACATATTATTTCTTTACATTTTTGAATTTTCTTCAGCATATCAGCCTTATAGAGGGTTCTGATAGGCAGAAGCTAACGACCTAATGAGAATTTAGAGCCGAGACTACAACAATGGAACAATAGAAAGAAGAGTTGCAAGATGTTTCAATTAGGCAGTAAGATTATAGACTGTGCAAATTATCCGAACATAAGGCAAACTCATGCCCAAACTTAAGACTCGTAAGGCAGCTGCCAAGCGCTTCCAAAAGAGCGGAACTGGCAAGCTCATGCGCCGCAAAGCGTTCAAGAATCACTTGTTGCAGCACAAATCTACCAAGCGTAAGCGCACCCTTTCTGGGTTAGCAGTTGTTAATGAGCGCGATGCTGATAACGTACAACTGATGCTTCCTTACCTCTAAAAATCCGGGTTGAGAACATCTTTGAATCAAAGACACTGTTCCATAACTCAGGCTAGGGCTAGGTCGAGTTTCTACCACCTACCGCCTGCCACTGGCAAGTACTTTAGCAACTGCCAATGCTCACTGTTCTACTCATACTTCAAGCGTAGGAAATTGTTCTATGACTCGTGTAAAACGCGGTAATGTGGCTCGTAAGCGCCGCAAGAAGATTCTAAAATTAGCTAAGGGCTTCCGGGGTTCTCACTCTCGGTTATTCCGGACGGCTAACCAACAGGTGATGAAGGCGCTGCGGAATGCCTACCGCGATCGCCGCAAGCGTAAGCGTGACTTTCGCCGTCTTTGGATTACCCGCATCAATGCAGCGGCTCGCCAGCATGGCATCAGCTACAGCAAGCTGATGGGTGCTTTAAAGAAAGCAAACATTGAAATCAACCGGAAAATGCTGTCTCAAATGGCTATCCTTGACCCGGCTGGGTTTGCAAAAGTGGTTGAACTTGCCCAAAAGGGATAAATTTGCACCATGACGCTGGCTAATCTACTAGCTAAGTATTCTGAGAGGAGGGCACGAGGAAATCGTGCCCTTTTTAATTGTGGGCAGTTTTTAACTGGCTTGCTTGGGTTCATGGCTTTAGGAGCGATGACCCTGCCCGTTGCTACCGCCGCAGATCTAGCAGAGATTCGGGAGCGGGGATACATTATTGTCGGGGTGAAGGATAACTTGCGTCCTTTAGGGTTTCGGAATGCAGCAGGGCAGCTGGAAGGCTTAGAAATTGATCTGGCGCGACAAATTGCCCAAGACATCCTGGGTAATGCTGAGGCAATTACCTTACAACCTCTCACAAATTCAAACCGCATCCCTGCCCTTTTAGCAGATGAGGTTGATCTAGTCATTGCCAGAGTTACTGCTACGCCTTCTCGCGCTCGCCTGGTCGATTTCAGCACTCCCTATTATTTAGATGGCACAACGTTTATAGCCCGAAGCGCCCTAACTCTAAAAGATTTGCAACAACAATCGATCGCCGTCTTGAATGGGTCGGAAACAATCGCGGTGGTGCGATCGCGTTTCCCCCAAGCTCGTCTGGTGGGCGTTGATTCTTATGAAGCAGCCCAAGAGCTTCTAGAAGCCAACCAGGTTAGTGCATTCGCGGCAGACGCTACGGTTCTAACGGGCTGGGTGCAAGAATTTCCACAGTATTATCTGTTGCCCCAATTGGTTTCGACCGCAGCACTGGCAGTGGCAATGCCCCGAGGATTGCAGTACGAGGATTTACGACAGCGGGTGAATGGGGCGATTATCAATTGGCAAGCCCAAGGATTTTTAAGGCAAAGCATTTTGAATTGGGGATTACCCGCAGAGGGTATACCGGCTTTAAGGATTAATCTAGGTCAGGAGACACCTCAAAGGACAGAGCTAGCCCCTAACCTCTAGGAAGCTTCAATTGCAGAATATCGTATCGATCGATACAAAGTAACTTAATGAATTCCCCTAACGTGGCGATACAGGTGAAAGCGGTCAGCAAAGCGCCTGTAATCTATTGATCCAATTGCTTTAGTCAGTTTTTAAGATTATGCGTCTGGAACAATTGCAAGCTTTTTTGGCAGTGGTGGAAGCAGGCAGCTTTCAGCAGGCAACCCAGCGCTGTAAGGTGACTCAGTCTACCATTAGCCGCCAAATTCAGGGCTTGGAAGCAGAGTTAGGAATGCCGCTGTTTCACCGAACTTCTCAGTCAAAGTTAACTTTGGCAGGCGAAATGTTTTTGCCTCGTGCCCGTCGGATTTGCCTGGAATGGGCGAATGCTTCTTCAGAGTTAGCAAAGTTGGTTTCGGGCAACCAACCCGAACTTTGTGTAGCGGCAATTCATTCGGCTTCTGCCCATCATTTGCCCCCGGTTTTACAGCAGTTTTGCCAGGACTATCCAGCCGTTCAGTTGCGCGTTACCTCTTTAGGCAGCGATCGCGCTCTTAAAGTTCTGCGAGATGGATTGGTTGACGTGGCGATCGTCATGAATAATCGCTTCTTGACTGCCAGCCCTGAAATGGTGGTGGATATTTTGTATGAGGAGCCAGTGGAGGTGCTGATGGCGACTGGTCATCCTTTAAGCCAGTACGACCAGGTGCCCTGGGCAGCGATCGCAGAATATCCTCAAGTAGTGTTTAAAGATGGGTATGGAATGCAACGAATGGTGCAAGAGCAGTTCCAGCGCAATGGGCTACAGCTTAAACCCATGGTAGAGTTGAATACCCTTGACGGGTTTAGAGGCATGGTACGCCAAAGCGATCTTGTTGCCCTCTTGCCTCGTTCTGCCCTCATGGAAATTGGCAATGATCCTACTTTGGTGGTTCGTCCAACTGCAAAACCTGTATTAAGCCGTCAGGTAGTTCTTGTCACGACTCAGGATCGTCTCGATATCCCACCGATTCAGCATTTCCGTGCCCTTGTCAAAAAGCTTGTCAGTAGTCCACTGGCAACTCCCTTAATCCCCACCCCCTTTCCTATTCCATGAGCGTTGTCTTCCGAGAACTTCTCCGCAAAGTGGGCAGTGGTTCCCATACTAGCGAAAACCTCACCCGTGCTGAAGCGGCAACGGCGACTGAAATGATGCTACGGCAAGAAGCCACGCCAGCCCAGATTGGTGCATTCATGATTGCCCATCGCATTAAGCGCCCAACGGGGGAAGAGTTAGCAGGTATTTTAGATGCCTATGATCATTTGGGCCCTAAGCTTAGAGGCTTTTCAGCGGCTTACCCAACAGTTGTCATGGGCATTCCTTATGATGGGCGATCGCGCACGGCTCCCATCAGCCCCATCACTGCGCTAATCTTGACTGCTGCCGGATGTCCTGTCGTCATGCATGGTGGACGACGGATGCCTACAAAGGAGGGCATACCCTTAGTAGAGGTTTGGCAAGGCTTGGGCGTGGATTGGACGCATCTCTCCTTAGAACAGGCGCAACAGGTTTTTGAGAGAACCCGCTTAGGGTTTGTTTATTTGCCACAGCACTTTCCCTATGCTGAAGAGATGGTGACGTATCGAGAGGAATTAGGGAAGCGTCCGCCTTTTGCGACTGCCGAACTGTTTTGGTGCCCTTACGAGGGCGATTCTTTAATGATTTCGGGTTTTGTCCATCCGCCCACCGAGGAGATGGCGCGAGCAGCGTTTGCCTTGCGAGGAGTGCAGCGCTTGATCACGGTGAAAGGGCTAGAGGGAAGCTGTGATTTGCCGCGCGATCGCACTTGCATTGTAGGCATTAAACAGCCTAGCGCAGAAGCCGAATTCGATCGCCTTCTGCTACATCCCCGCGACTATGGATTTGCAGCCCCAGAACTGGCACTGCCGTCTTCAGAGCAACTATGGGCTGATCTACAGGCAGCAGTGCAGGGTAAGACAGGTGAGATGTTGGAATCGGCGGTTTGGAATGGTGGGTTTTACTTGTGGCAAGCAGGCGTTTGCTCCACCTTAGAGGCGGGCTTGGAACAAGCGAGAACAACGTTAGGAAATGGACAGGTGGCGGCACACTTGGCGGAAGTTGTTGAGGCGATCGCGAGTGCAACGGCACCAGAATTTACTCCGGCTGCCATTGACTAGGAATCGAAATTAAGGCAAAGTAAGGCACTTCTGCCGGATTAACGTCTCGAATCGGCACAATTTTCTGGTTTGGCATCGTTGCTCGTTCAATGTAATGCGCCCTCTCAAGAAGCCCCATTTTCTCCAGGACGCTGTATACCTTTGAGAAGTTTTTTCCAAGTTTAATGATGACTGCGGCATCGGCGATCGCCAATCGTTCTGCCAAAATTTCTGCGGGTAAAATGCCAGGTAACACCACGAAAACATCATTGCGATAAGTCAGCGGAGTTTCCAACATTGACGCACTTGCCATGATCGAAGATACACCCGGAACCACCTCAGTTTGAAACTGATGGGACAAACGGTTGAACAAATACATGAACGTGCCGTAGAAGAACGGATCGCCTTCACACAACACCACCACATCTTGCCCTGCATTCAAATATCCTGCCAGCTTCAATGCCGCCTCATCATAATAAGGCTGGGATGACTGCTCTAACTTGAACGGATACCATAAAGGAACTTCAATTTGATCTTTCCGTAAATAGTCTGCCACGATCGATCGCGACAAACTTTTACCACCATCCGACACAGGATAAGCCACCACAGGCGCAGCTTGCAACAGCCGATACGCCTTCAAAGTCAATAGCTCTGGGTCACCCGAACCTAAGCCCAATCCATAAAGCCGACCCATAGAATGTTCCATTTAATATTCCTCCAGTTTTGCTAATGCATTAATCGCCGCTGCTGCCATAGCGCTGCCGCCTCGACGACCTTGCAAGGTAATAAAAGGTACGCCCCGGCTATTTTCAGCCAGAGCCGCCTTTGATTCTGCTGCTCCCACAAATCCGACCGGAAATCCTAAAATGAGCGCGGGTTTAGGTGCGCCTTCGTCCAGCAGTTCCAGCAGACGAAAGAGAGCAGTTGGGGCATTACCGATCGCCACTACCGCGCCTTCTAAGTGCGATCGCCACAGTTCCATTGCCGCCGCCGATCGCGTGTTTCCGATCTTTTGCGCCAGTGACGGAACCTCGGTTGCGTTTAGCGTACAAATGACTGCATTATCGGCGGGTAATCGCTTGCGAGTAACGCCTTCCGCCACCATTTGAGAATCACAGAGGATAGGACAACCCGACTGCAAAGCCGCTCGTCCAATGCTGCCCGCATTTGTAGAAGCCGCCAAATCTTTAACAATATCGGTCATACCACAGGTATGAATGAGGCGGACGGCAACAGAAATCAAGTCTTCGGGCAAGTCTTCTAACTGCGCTTCGGCGCGAATAATAGCAAAGGAGTTGCGGTAAATTTCATTGCCATCTCGAATGTAATCAATCATTTAATCTCCTCTTGATCTGCATCGCACCATTGACGTAACTGAGTGATGGAGTACTGATTGAAAAACGTGCGAAAAGATTGATTCTGAGAAGTTCGTTGCTGTTGATAAATCTGGAGAATTCGTAGAATTCTTGATGACAAGTGTTCTGGAAATACCTCCGTATACAGTCGACCAAAAGGGCGATCGCTTATGGGTATCTCAGACCCGTTCTCGCCGACGTAAATTTGATAGGCTTGACGCTGTTCAATCCATGTTCCAACTAACGTCAAATCACTGGCACCATGATGAGCACAGGATTTAGGACAACCGCTAAAATGAATTGTGATCGGTAGGTCAAGTTTAATCTTTTTATTTAAGTGTTCTGCCAACGCGAGCGCATCGGACTGAGTATCAGTTGCAGATGATGCACACATTTTTCCAGCGCAAGAAATCAACCCACTGTAGATATGCGTTGATGAATAATGAAGGTCTAGCTGTTGCATCTGTCGTTGAACTTGAGGAAGAACAGCATTAGGAACGTTAGGAAGCAAAAGATTTTGCCAAGGTGTAAGACGCAAGGTATGATCGCCCCATTCATCTACTAAATCTGCTAATCCCTTTAGCTGCCAAGATTCTAGCCGTCCTAATGGTAAGCTTATTCCCACATAAGAAAGATGAGATTGACGCTGGGCATGAATGCCAATATGAGTATGAGATTGAGACCTAAGTGGGACAAGCTCAGATGGCAGAGGAAGTAATGAAAGTTGAGCGCGATCGCACAATTCCTGAACACCGATATTTTGAATTAACTGCTTTACGCGCAGCTTACGAACTCCATCATGATCTTGGCTAGCTTTGAGATAGACTTTTGCTAAAGAAGCGATCGCCCCCAGACATTCTTCAGGTTTAATGATCCCAACTGGAATACCTGCTAAATAAAGGCAAAAGTGAACGCCATTCAGGTCGATCGCTCTCAGCAAAATATCGTTATGGGGAGCGATCGCTACCTGCTCACCACCATCGACTCCAATGCTAAACTTTGCTGATAAGTCTGCCAACTCTAAATGGCTAGAAAGATACTCGTCCAGTTCTTTAACCAATGGAGTCGTGTCAATGAGTTGGGCTACGTCAATTCCCGCCGTTGGACTCGCCATAATATTACGCAGATGATCAACCGCACTTAGCCGCGCTGCCAATCCTGCCTCTTGAAGCTGATTCAAAACCTCTAGTGGAATTTCGGCAGGCAGTCCGCGAATTTGTAGATTGGCGCGATTAGTAACTTGCAGCGGCTTACCCAGGCGACCCCTTGCGGGTATCTCAAAGAGATCGCTAACCGCAGCTAACACCCGCGCTTGCTGACTGCTCAGATTTCCTCCCGGAGTCCGAATCCGAATTAACCGCCCATCTTTAGCAAAAGTTGGGTAGAACAATCCAGGACAAGCATCATAGGCGATCGGCGGCTGAAAATCTGTTGAAACCTGTGAACTTTGAGTCTTGCAGTCAAGCGATTGAGGCGACAAGCGAAACACTCCTTCCCTGTGAAACGCAGGAAACTGAGAAAAATGATGCCTGATTTAGGCATCCCTGGAGCTGGTATTCTGGCTTTGAGTCAGGCTGAATTAGCTTCACCCCTTCTCTTTCACAGTTGCGGCACAGTGTCGGAATTGCACCGAACTTTCCCAGCCCAAGCCTGAGAAATATATCATGGGCGTGGCTGTCGATGATGAGATGCCTCATCTTTCTTATCGTTCTAAGGGCTTATCGTTCTAGGGAAAGTTTAATACTCGGTATAATCCAAAAATAATGACCCAAAAATGGTTAGCGGTAGTAGGAATTGGAGAGGATGGGCTACTGGGCTTAACCCCGATCGCCCAGTTTTTGGTCGAACAAGCTCAGGTCATTGTTGGGGGCGATCGCCATCTCGCCATGCTGCCTCCTGGCGATCAACGTGAGAAAATTTACTGGACTTCGCCCATCGAAAGTTCTATCAACGAAATCTTGAACCGTCGTGGGCGATCGGTCTGTGTGTTAGCCAGCGGCGATCCGCTCAATTATGGCATTGGTACCACTCTGCTGCGTCGAGTGGCGATCGAGGAAATGACGATTATCCCTGCGCCCTCGGCATTCAGCCTTGCCTGTGCCCGTCTCGGTTGGTCGCTGACCGAAGTGGAATCCCTCAGCCTCTGTGGTCGTAGTCCTGCCCTACTCCACGTAGCCCTTTATCCGGGTGCGCGGCTCCTCGTTCTCAGCGAAGATAGCCATACTCCTGCTACAGTCGCCCAACTATTGACAGAGCAAGGCTGGGGAGAAAGTCAAATTACTGTTCTTCAACGCATGGGCGGTGATGACGAGCACGTTACGACAGGGAGGGCTGCAACCTGGGCAGAGCAAGATTTAGTCAGCCTCAACTTTGCAGATTTAAATACTTTAGCGATCGCCCTCCCCATCCAATCCACTCCTCGTTCCTTATCCCGATTAGCAGGCATCCCCGACACCGCCTACCACCACGACGGACAACTCACCAAACGCGAAGTTCGGGCAGTCACCCTTGCCGCCCTTGCACCCCAGCCGGGACAACTTTTATGGGACGTAGGCGCAGGCTGTGGCTCCATTGGCATTGAATGGATGCGTAGCCACGGGCGATGCCGAGCGGTCGCCATTGAGCAAAACAGCGATCGGCTACAAATGATTGCCGATAATGCCACCGCACTAGGCACTCCTAACCTTAAGCTAGTGAGCGGACAAGCGCCTGCGGCACTCCACGATCTACCAGAACCCGATGCCATTTTTATTGGTGGCGGCGTTACAGCAGCAGAGATGATAGAGACTTGCTGGAATGCCTTACGATCGGGCGGGCGTTTGGTCATTAATGCGGTCACCGTAGAGAGTGAGATGGTGATCTTGCAGTGGCACAGCCAACTAGGGGGCGAGTTAAGCCGCATTGCCATTCAACGGGCAGAACCCATCGGCAAATTTTTAGGATGGAAGGCAATGGCACCCGTCACTCAATGGCGGGTTATGAAGCGCTAAGATGGCTTAGAACTTCTTAGATTTCCCGAATGCCCAGGTCAAAACAACTCACGATCTCCAAAGCAACCCGCTACCAAAATGCAGCATTGACTTACTATTTAGGTCTAACCGATTCGCCTTACCTGCACTACGGATACTGGGAACCCATCCCTGCGGCTGAAGACTTGACGATCGCCAAACTCGGTGTTGCGCAGGCAGCGTATTCGGCAAAGCTCTTAGGGTTCATGCCCAAAGGCATTAAAACCGTATTGGATGTGGGCTGCGGCATTGGCGGAAATGCGGCGTACTTGTTAGAGCGCGGCTTTGATGTGGAGGGACTTGCTCCTGACCCTTTTCAGCAAGAGCGGTTTCTCAAGCTCACACAGAATCGGGCAATTTTCCATCTCAGCCAATTTGAAACGTTCACACCGACCCATCCCTATGACCTAGTGTTATTAAGCGAGAGCAGTCAATACATGGCGGCGATCGATATTGCTCAATGCGCTGCCGCTGCTTTAAATCCCGGCGGCTACCTGCTCCTTGCCGATATGATGCGCTCCGATGCTCACTACACTGAAGGCATTTTCTCTAACTGTCATGTTGTGATGGATCTGCACGCGGCACTAGAGCAGGCTGGATTTAGGTTGGTGAAAAGTGAAGATATTTCTGCCCAGGCTGCACCTACGATTGAGTTATATATTGATGTGTTCCGACGGTTTGGACTCAGCACCATTCGTTACTTGGCAGACTTAGTGGCGATCGCCGTTCCACCCTTACACACGCTTTTACGATGGGCATATCGTCGTTGGGCAAAAAAGCTGGTGGTGGAAGGATTAGAAGCAGGTAAAATTTTTGAGAAGCATCTCTGTTATCAAATCCAGCTTTGGCAGTTAGTAAAGTCAGATTAATGGGGGCTTACACTTTGAGCTTTCAGATTGGCAAATGGAGCAGTTGCTGAACCGTATAAGGACATTTGGCTGGAAATATGTCTAGGGGCTTTTGCGTTTCCTTTGCTGCATCCCGGCGAGCGCGGCGGTAATATTTTTCTACCCACTCTGGGTTTTGAAGAAAACGCTGCAAGCTAGGAGTATCTTCTAAGCAATCCTGGATCTTGTCTCGACAGTTAGAAAGGGTATCGTTCCAACTTTTGGTTCTCCGCTCAGGCTGATACTGGCACTTAAGCAAATACATCATAAGAATCTGCAAGTAGCTACCCAGTTCCTTTTGCTCGCTGCGACCCAATGTTTCTAGTTCCTCAACCAAATTTTCAATGTCTAAGCTTGCCCACTGCCCTTTCCGCAAGCACTCAGCTTGTTGTTGAGTCCATTGCATGAAGTCTTGATCATAGAGTGTTGCTTTACTCATTTAGATGTCGCTCTGAAATTCAGAAAGAGTCACGTTCAGCGTAGAGTGCGCTTCAGTGGAAGTGTTAGCAACAGCGTAACGCATCACTCAACCAGATCAATAGCGATCGCATTACTTGTTCTTTATCTTCTATTTATGATGACTATTCAGTGGCTAGGCGATCGCTACCTAAACATCTTCAAGTGTAAATCTTGAGGTTGGTTTCCTGTGGATTGATGAGTTACAGTTAGAGGCTAATTCGATACGATTATAGATCACGGTAGACTTCGCGCCGATGACGGACATAATGAATCAAAACTTGTTTGAGGTGGGTGTCTACCTCGTAAATAATGCGGTAATCCCCAACACGGATTCGATAAAGTCTTTCGGTGCCGACAAGTTTGAGCGCCTGGGGTGGTGATGGTGCAGCTTTTAAGCTTTCTATACGAACCAGAATGCGATCGCAATTTTCTGCGGATAACTTCCGTAAGTCCTTTTCTACCGATGGCTGAAAGATGACCTCATACAGATCCATGATGACTCAACCGTTGTCTCATCTCTTCTAAGCTAATGGACTGTTCTTGTCGTCGTTCTGCAACGATCGCTAAATCATGAAGATCTTCTAGTAGTTTCTCATATTGCTCAATCGTTAAGATCACGGCGGTTTTATTACCGTTGGCATCAGTAATGTACTGTTCCTGTGCTGTACTCATGGTAGTTTCTCTAAAGGATGGTTGGCTATTCTACGGCAAAGCGATCAATGAAACTTTTAACAATAGATGAATTTAACCAAGCAGTAGGGGGGTGTGTTAGCCAAGTTTTTTTTAAGAAAGATCCTTGGTATTCATCATTTCAACCTCGAATAGCAGTCAGAAGAATAATTTACCCTATCAATGCTGTAATTGAGGGAGTTACCCTCAATGCTATTTGTGAAGCTGCTGAATCTGTTGGTGACGAGGGGTGCTACGTTGCAGATTTAAAATATAACAGGGAGCTATCGGACTATGTAGAGTATGCCCCTGTCTACTTGGACATTGCTGAGTTTCGAGAAGGATATGTTTTTGACTATGGAACCTTCATGATTTGCTCACCCTCTAGCTCTTGGGGAGTTCTGGGATCAGTTGAACATCATGCGTTAATTGGCGGCACCCACAACTTTATGGAAGTTTTTGAGCATGATTCACCAGATCTTGAAACTCAACTCAATGAATTTTTGAGATATCACAAGACCTACGCAACTCCTAGTGCTCTTGTAAATTTCTTGCCTGTGCTAAAAGACTTATTGTCGCATCTATACTCTACTGAAAGAGCAAAGCAGTTGATTAAAAAAGCAGGTTTCTTGAATATGCTGAATGATGTCTTAATGCATCTATATTCTGCTGAGAAAGTTGAACAGTGGATTAAAAAAGAAGACTTGATCTAAAATCATGCGTTACGTTGTTGCCAACATATCCACAAGATTGGCGATCGCCCCATCTGCTGCCACAAGTTGCTAGATTTTGACGAATCTTAGCTTGCTTCTTTTACAAAAGCTATTACTAAGTACAAAAAAGCCCTCCGAGTGGAGGGCTTTTAGAGAGGGCTGAGAAGAATCTATTTAACTATTCCTAAAATAACTTCCGGCTCTCTAATTCTTGGGAAAGCAAACCCTTTAGCATAAAGCTGGGGATTGGCTTGAGAAACTTGATGGTACGACTCCCGCACATGGGTATTTACGGCAACCGTTGTTGCATCATACATCTGAGTCATCAGCTTAGGATAAAACCCGATGCCAATAATCAGTGACAGGAAGCAAGCCGCAATGAACACTTCTCTGGGGCTGGCATCACTGAAGATTGCATCGGCAGGCAGAACGCAATCGGTACCAAAGCAAGACGCTTCTTGATCTCCATCACTGGTCATGACAGCACCAATGTCGCACATATTGCCCTGCCCATAGAAAACTTGGCGCAGCATTGAGAGCAAGTAAATAGGGGTAAGAATCACGCCAACAGCAGAGAGGACGACTGTAACAATGCGAAAGACAAAACTGTAGGTATCGCTGGTGGTAATTCCCACAAAGACGGCAATTTCACTGGCAAAACCGCTCATCCCAGGTAACGCTAACGATGCCATGGAGCTAATGGTAAAGAGCGCGAATACCTTAGGCATTGCTTGACCAATGCCGCCCATCTCATCCATTGCCATCGTGTGAGTGCGATCGTAGGTCACGCCTGCCAGGAAAAATAGCACTGCCGCAATTAAGCCGTGGGAGATCATTTGCAACAGTGCACCGCTGATGCCAACATCTGTGAAGGAAGCAATACCTAGCAGCACAAAGCCCATGTGCGACACCGACGAATACGCCAAACGCCGCTTCATGTTGGTTTGGGCAAAGGAGTTAAACGCTCCGTAAATGATGTTGATGACACCTAGAATAGCTAAGACGGGCGCGAAGTAAACGTGGGCATTGGGCAGTACTTCCAAATTGAGGCGAATTAAGCCGTATCCTCCCATCTTCAGCAATACGCCTGCCAGAATCATAGATACGGGTGCAGAGGCTTCGCCATGGGCATCGGGTAGCCAGGTGTGCAGAGGAAAGATGGCTAACTTAACGCCAAAGGCAATCAGCAACCCAGCGTAAACCAGTAGCTCCATGAGCAGCGGGTATTGTTTCTGCGCTAGCTCGGCGATATCAAAGGTAGGATTACCGCCGTAAAGACCCAGTGCTAAGCCCGCGACCAAAATAAAGATGGAGGAGGCTGCGGTGTATAGCAAAAACTTAGTGGCTGCATAGCGTCGCTTTTGTCCACCCCAAATACAAACGAGGAGATAGACAGGAATTAGCTCGACTTCCCACATGATGAAAAAGAGCAGAATATCTTGAGCGATGAACACGCCAATTTGGGCGGCGTACAACATCAGCATGAGGAAGTAGAAGAGGCGAGGACGGCGATCGACGCGCCAGGCGGCAAACATTGCCAGTGTAGTCACCAAACTGGCTAGCAGCACCAGAGGGGCAGACAGACCATCGACTGAAACTGACCAATTCAGACCAATTTGGGGTATCCAAGCGTACTTTTCCACAAGCTGAAACGTCGAACTGCTTGCGTCGTAATGATTCCAGAAGGTGTAGCATATCAAGAAAAAATCTGCGAGACCTACACCCATGGCATACCACCGAATCAGCTTGCCTTGTTTGTCAGGCAGCACGGGGATAAGCAAGGAAGCAACGAGGGGGAGCAGGACGATCGCGGTAAGCCAAGGAAATTGATCCGCTGTCATGGCAGTAGGAATTAATACTTATTAATGTGCTGCCCATATATTACTAGACTTTGTAACGATTTGTTATCAGTCTTTTCCCTGTACATTTAGCGTCACAGAGGTATCCATCTTCAAAGCTTAGTCTGAAGAGTTAACGGATAAATTGTTCAATTCAGTAAAAACTACCCTTCTTGCCACAGCCGCTCTAGTTGATAACGCCAAGCTTTCAGAACCTCGCCTCGCTCTTGTGAGCCTTGTTCCATGCCGCCTAACACGCCCTCTTGGTAAAGGCGATCGAGCATTTGTAGGGTAGCTTCTAGCGATTGTCCTTGCAGCTTTGCGACGCTAATGATCTGGCGTACCTGAGTTTCTGCCAATTGGCTAAAGCTCTCTGACAAACCTCGTTGAGGAAGAGCCACAAGCTGAGCGATCGCAGACTGAAAATCTGTGCTAGTTAGGCTTTCTAAGCTGTGCTGGAACACACCCCAGAGAATTTCTTGAAAGATGGCGTAGCGGGTTTCTTGGGTTTCATCAAAGTTGGCTGCCATCAGCTGGGGCAGAAATGGCTCAGCTTCTTGAGCAGATGTAATAGTAATGAGCGATCGCAGCCATTTTTGGTCTTCAGACAACAGCACCAGCAACCGCAGACTGTCTGCTTCAACCTGCCAGGAATCAGGTTCTTTCGCCTGGACAGTATCGCCAAAGATCTGAGCCAGCGTAGTAGTGATTTCTGAAGGAGTCATAGCCTAAAAAAATGGGACAGGGGAACTAAGAGCAGCTTAGCTGATCTTCAATTCCCCTGTCCCTATGTTTCTAATACTTATTCCCTAGTGCTTATTTGTCGGGTTGAGGAGTCATCCGCAAGTAGGGCTTAACTTGGGTGTAGCCCTTAGGAAACTTCTCTGCCAGTTCAGCAGGATCAGTAATAGAGGGAACAATGACGCAGTCGCCGCCATCAGTCCAGTTTGCTGGGGTGGCAACGCTGTAATGGTCGGTGAGTTGCAACGAGTCAACGACTCGCAGAATTTCGTCAAAGTTGCGTCCGGTGCTAGCAGGATACGTTAGGGTGAGGCGCAGCTTTTTGTTGGGATCGATGATAAACACCGATCGCACCGTCAACGTATTATTCGCGTTGGGGTGAATCATGTCGTACAGGTCAGAAACCTTGCGATCGGGGTCTGCCAAGATGGGGTAGTTTAACGCCGAGCCTTGGGTTTCTTCAATATCACCTACCCAGCCCATATGGGAATCAACATCGTCTACGCTAAGGGCGATCGCCTTAACGTTGCGCTTATCAAACTCGGGCTTAAGTTTTGCGACAGTTCCCAGTTCGGTGGTGCAAACAGGGGTAAAGTCTTTAGGGTGAGAGAATAGGATTACCCAGCTATCACCCGCCCACTCGTGAAAGCTAATCGAGCCTGTAGTTGAATCTTGAACAAAATCGGGAACGGTATCACCAAGTCTTAGTGCCATAACTAAATGTCCTGCTCTATTACATGTTTTTCGAGTCTAACGCTCTATCATCTCATTAACTCCGGTATTCCGAGCGGAGTTTAGAGGTTTCTTAACGATCTTATCTTCTATTGAGACGATCTGCGACCCATCGCAATACCCAAAGAGCCAACAACGACAAAGAAAGCCCCTGTAACTGCTAAGAAAGTAATGGGTTCTGAAGGAATCAGGGTAGGAAACAGCCACGAAACTAAAAAGACTGCACTCAGGGTCACGATCGGGGTCGTCGAAAGAACGGCACTGACTTTAGAAGCCTCCCAATGATCTAGGGCTTCGGCGAAAGCGCCGTAGGCAACAAAGGTATTGAGCGCACTAAACAACAGCATTCCCCATTGTAAAGGCGTGAGGGTTTGAAGACTTGCAGGCGAAGTGAAAGGGGCAAACAGCAGAGCGCCGCCACCATAGATAACTAGCATGATGATTGACGATGGAACTTGCTGCAACAATTGCTTTTGCGCCAGAGCATAGATCGCCCAGACGGCTGCGGCAATGACAATGTAAACACTGCCCCACAAAAATTGGGTGGGCGCAGTAGCCAGATGCTGTAACTGTTCGTTGAAGAAGAGCAGCATTCCTAAAAGCAAAGTGCCTAGCGCTCCCCATTGTTGGAGGGTGTAGCGTTCTTTGAAGATAATCAAGCCGCCAATGCCCATCATCACAGGGGCAAGTTGAATAATGACTTGGGCGTTGCTAGGAGAAGTGTCTTGAAGTCCTTTGAGATAAAAAAGATAGTTGGCAGCCAGAAAGAGAGTGGCGATCGCCAGTAAATCCAACCGAGTTTTTCCTAACTTGCGCCGTCCTGTGCTCAACTCTCCTTTAACTCCAAGATAGATTGCCAACAACCAAAACGAAACCAAGAACCGAAACCACGTCACCGTATAAACATCAACCGCCTGCAAAACAACTTTGAGAGCGATCGGCAGAACGCCCCATAAGCTTACTGTAACTAGCGCCAGAGACAAACCTAAACGCCATCGACCGGAACTCTGGTGCAGTCGCATTCATAACCTCAAGACAACGGGGTAGAAAACACCAATCAACCCTAAGACTAACGAATGATTTCGAGATATTAAGCATTCCTCTAAAATCTAAACAAGCAATCTTAAGCAGTGCAGACTGTACTACTGTAATTAATATCCCCGCCTAGGCGTTGCAGAAATCTCTATATGGCTCTATTCTTTTTCTTGCTTTCTAGTTTGATCCAGGTCATTCAGCCGTTTTTAACTCCCCTTTGTTTTGTGGTGGCTTGGGGAATTATTTTAATTACGGGTTGGAGCATTCTTGCAGGGTTACGAGATGGAGTAAAGCAGCTTAGACAATTGCATCAAATTCCTTGTGCAAATTGTCAATTTTTCACTAATAGTTACTATCTGAAGTGTCCTGTGCATCCATCAATGGCGCTGTCGGAAGAGGCGATCGGGTGTCGAGATTATCAGGCAGGCGATCGAGTTGGAAATCATTAACAATGCTGATTCAAAAGTTAAATAATTGCCCAGAGTTTGTTGCTGGAGATGGCACTTTGCTACGAGAATTGCTGCATCCTGACAAACAGGCGATCGCCTCACGCTACAGTTTGGCTCATGCGATCGTGCCTCCTGGTAAAGTCTCCATTCTCCATGCCCTGGCAACCACCGAGGTCTATTATATTCTGAGCGGCATTGGTGAAATGCACATTAACGACGAAACCCAGACCGTTGAGCCAGGTGACGCAGTCTATATTCCCGCCAATGCTAAACAGTTTATTCAGAACAGTGGAGCCGAGCCGCTAGTGTTTATCTGCATCGTTGACCCTGCTTGGCAAAAGGCAGATGAAACAATTTACTGAGTTCAAGCTCCGTTCAATCTTGTAGAGGGTAGATTCCCCGCCCCTTGGGGCGTAAGTGCCTAATTAAAAAAGGGCTGTTTGATAGCCCGTCCGCTTGCGGCAGGGTCGTTCTTTAGCACTTAAATCAGAGATGATTGCTCTACTCTGCAATAAGTCTCTGTAACTCTCTTTAGAATGCAGACAACTATTGAATGCTCCACTCTGTATTTTTCAATACAGAATTGCCTTACTAGAAATTGATGAAATAGGAACACTGAAAAAGGTTCTCCTCAGAAAACTTCACTAATGTTCTTACTGAATTTTCTCGCGGAACCGTTTTTGACATTCGTAACTGAGTCACTACAAGCTAGTCAGGAAATTTGTTTTAGCTCAGAGCGATACCACTCATGTCCAAGGAATTTGCATTCATTATGTCTAAATTAGCTTATCGAAAAAGGAAGCCTAGAGGTTGGCGAACGATCGCCCGAATGCCTATCAGCGCTGGTTTTAACGACTTGCTGAATAGTTTAAAAGATGTGGGTAAGCTTTCTCCAAGTTGGCAAGCCTGTATCCCACTAGCAGCGCTGCTAGTAGGCATATCTGCCTTCTCAGTTTCTGCCCAAACCGCGCCAACTCTTGCCGAAGTGAGTCAAGCAACTCAGGAACTGAAGGTGGGCATCGATACCATGTGGGTCATGGTGGCAGGGATGCTGGTCTTCTTCATGAATGCTGGGTTCTGCATGTTAGAAACAGGCTTTTGCCGCCAGAAAAATGCAGTCAACGTTCTCTCTAAAAACCTGATCGTATTTGCCCTTTCTACAATTGCTTTCTGGATATTAGGCTTCGGTTTGATGTTTGGAAATGGCAATGGGTTTATGGGGAGTGAAGGACTATTTCTTCTCTCTGGTGCTGACAATAGTCCTGCCATGGGAGACGCTTACCAAGGTGCCTATTCCTCCCTCAGTTGGACAGGCGTACCTTTACTGGCAAAGTTTTTCTTTCAACTAGTGTTTGCCGGAACGGCTGCAACCATCGTGTCAGGTGCAGTAGCAGAGCGCATCAAGTTCTTTGATTTTCTCATTTTCAGTGTGCTGCTAGTGGGTGTGGCTTACCCAATTACGGGACACTGGATTTGGGGTGGCGGCTGGTTGGCGGGCGCAGGCTTTTTCGACTTTGCAGGTTCTACTGTAGTTCACTCAGTAGGCGGTTGGGCAGCACTCATGGGTGCAGCATTTTTGGGATCTCGGATTGGTCGGTACAATTCGGATGGTTCCTCGACTGCAATGCCGGGTCACAACATGAGCATTGCAACGTTGGGTGCTTTAATTCTCTGGCTAGGCTGGTTTGGGTTTAATCCTGGCTCAACGATGGCTGTCGGCAACGGTTCGTTAATTGCCCACATTGCAATTACGACTAATACGGCGGGTGCTTTCGGCGCTGTTGCTGCGACTATTACTGCTTGGCTGGTGCTGGGCAAGCCTGACTTATCCATGATCATTAATGGTCTGTTAGCAGGTCTGGTTGCTGTAACGGCATCTTGTGCTTTTGTAGGCATCATTCCTGCTGCCATCATTGGCATCGTAGGTGGTGTTTTAGTTGTCTTCGCAGTTGTTTTCTTCGACAATATCAAGATTGACGATCCAGTGGGCGCAGTTTCGGTTCACTTGATTAATGGCATCTGGGGAACTTTGGCTGTAGGGCTGTTTGCTGTTGGACCTAGTGATGCTGCAGGCGCATTGTATAGCGCTGGCCCTGCGGCAGGTTTATTTATGGGCGGTGGTATTGCTCAACTGTGGGTTCAGTTTTTGGGCGTGATTACAGTGGGTGGCGTGACAGTGCTGTTGTCTTCTATTTTCTGGCTAGCTCTGAAAGCAACGCTGGGGATTCGAGTTAGCGAAGAAGAAGAGACTGTGGGTCTGGACATTAGCGAACATGGCATGGAGGCTTATAGCGGCTTCATTAAGGATACGAGTGGTATGAGTGGAACTCGATCTGCGTTGTATCCTAGTGGTTCGCAAGAGTCGCCCAGTAACCTTTAGGGGGCGATCGCCAGGTTTATTCACTATCTAGTCTGATTTACATAAGCTACAGAGCTAGTGAAATTCACTGGCTCTGTTTTTTGGATTTGAACAGATTTTTTCTTTTTCTTTGGCTTTGATCTGATTCTAGCGGGGTAGCTTAGCTTAGTATGTGATTTATTTCCTTGGGCTGAGCCGTGGTAGATAACAGGCAATGGGGACGAGTAGAAGACTGCACAGAAGACAGATTTCTCATTAAGAGGTTTTTTAACCGTCAGTTTCGAGAGATGGCGATCGCCTATAAGTTTTCGCCCTTCTTTCTGCGAATGCACTTATTGCCAACCTGGGTCTTTTGGTCGTTAGCGGCTAATGGAGCGTTAGTCTTAGTCGTCGGGATATTTCTGTGGCGGCAGATGGGCTTACCGGCTCCGGCTCGTCTGTCGAACCCCGCAGAAGCCGTAGCGATGCCGATTGATGCATCACATAGCTATCAGCAGTCGTTAGGACAGCTAAAGGATGATGCTCAGCTTGTTACTGTTCTCAAACCCAAGCATTTAGCAATTTTGGCTGGAGATTCTCTTAGCCTAAGGTTTCCATCAGGAAAATTGTCAGAATATCGAGTGTTAAACCAGGGAATTTCGGGCGAGACTACAGCAGGATTATTGAAACGGTTAAATGTATTTGACCAAACTCAGCCTGACGTAATTTTTGTCATGATTGGAATTAATGACTTACTGCGAGGCAAGTCAGATGATGAGATTTTAAGTGACCAGCAGCGGGTGATGGAGAACCTTAAAGCCGCTCATCCTGATACAAGGATTGTCATGCAATCGATATTGCCCCATGCCGTTGAACAGGTAACTTGGGAAGGGCACGATCGCCTCCTTGCGATTCCAAACCGACGCATCAGGGCGCTCAATGAAGAAATAGAGGCGATCGCTCAGGCTGAATCTGTTGACTTCTTTAATCTTTATCCGCTCTTTGCAGACTCTCAGGGTAACCTGCGCCGCGAACTCAGTTCAGACGGGTTGCACTTAAGCCTTCAAGGATATGAAGTGTGGGGAATTGCCTTGCAGGTTTACGGAGAAGAAATTTTGAAGCAGAAATAGTTGGGCGATCGGTTAGTCGAGCGGTTAAAAAGCTGATCCTCTAAGAGGATGTCTGAGAAGTATCAAGGATTCTTACACTCGCCCCCCAACCCCCCATTTTGGGGGACTTCCGAGCCACTCCTTCTTCAAAGTCCCCCAAAATGGGGGATTTAGGGGGCGGATTGGATAGCAACCTAGACTTCTCAGACAACCTCTAAAACTAGAGACTGCCTTTGCGGGCGCGATCGATCTCTCGCTGTAATTCCTCTACCTCGCGTTGGAGCCTTGCCACTTCAGCTACATCAGACGATACCGCCACATCCACTGCGCCTTCGCCTGTCCGTCGATAGTTGCCCTGGCGAATTTGCTGATACTCCTCAGAAACCGACCATTCTTGCAAATACTGCACCCGCTCTAGGGCAAAAGGATGGGTCAGAAAAACGCCTTGGGGCAGGTTATTGTACAGCAAAAATTTGTAGACCTGGTTAAAGCCGTCTTGATTTAGCCCTTCGTAGCGCTTGGCTTGGGCAATAAATTCGGGCAGGCTGATTTCGTTGGCATAGCGAGAACTGCCTCCAGCTAGGCGCATCATGCTGTAGAGAACAGGGTTGGGGTCGTCTAAAACTAAAAGAGCAGCGCGATCGGCAGAGAGTTCAGCTTTACGCAGCCATTCGTAAAAGGACATCATTAACCCCGTGCTAACCAGGGTGCTTAAGCCAAAGGTCATATCGGTTAGCCCGGCAGCCAGATTAATTGCCCAGGTTGCCATTTGATTCAGAGTCGTGTGTCCGCATTTAATGTGTCCTAACTCATGGGCGATCGTCGCCCTCAGTTCCGCCTCACTCATTAAATCTAGCAGTGCTGTATTTAGCACCACAGAAGGCTTCTCTTGCCCCAGCGCATAAGCATTAACCGATGGAGATTGAGACACAAAAATAGCAGGTTCTGGCGACACATCTAAATCGCGGGCGCATTCTCTAAACGCATGGTAAACCGAAGAATACTGCCGAGGTCCAACCTCAATGCTATTCCCCATTAAAAACAAATGTCGAGGTCGTTCATATGTGAACTCTACAAACTTGCGGGCAATCAGATCAAAGCCCGGAACACTTCTCAATGCTTGTTCTGCTTGAGCGTCGAGGGGGTGGCGAAAGGCTTCGCTAGAGATCCCAGTGTAGGTTGGCATGGAAATAATATTAGAAGAGAGTTCAAGGGGCACTTTCTGCCCCTATTGCATTCTAACGAGTAGAGCTATTCTGTAGGGCAAAGTCTGACTGTAGAGTCAAATCTAAGTCTTCCTGCGGGTTGATCACAATTACTTCAACCTCTTCCCGATCGCGAATTAGAACAGAAGCAAGTGCGCCTAAACCTGCTCCACCCAAAACTTCTAGGATATCAATGCTACCTAAAATTTCTGACAAAACAGCCGCTGCCGCTGCCCCGATCGCAGCCCCTTGCAAAATTTTGGGGTCGCTGCGTTTGTTAATAGTCTCTCGGCGGGTAATTACGTTAGAGGTGGCATCAATAGAAGTCCTGCTGCTGCGCCCATCAATAACCAGGCTCTGAGCAACGAACTGCGTGCCATCGCCAGTAGGTTCAAGTTCGCCCTCAATCACGCTGCCCTCAGGGATTAAAACCGTGCCGCCGCTAGTTGTGATGTCTTGGGCAACTTCTAGCTCAATCGGTGCGGTTTCACCTGGAGTCACAATGATCCTTTCTTTGTCAAAAGTGACAGGAATTTCAGTGCCTGAAGGAATCGTGTTTCTCCAGCTATCGGGGAAGCGCTGCGCCACTTGCATAGGAGCAGCCGTTGCAGGCTTAATAAAAGCTAAAGGGATGGCGATCGTTGAAAGAGTACTCATCGCCAAAGTCAGAGCAGTACCCGATTTCCAGCGGTTGCGAAGTAGCATAGGGTGATTTCCTCCAGAGTGAAATTTTAAAGACATTCCTTGATACATCCATTACTGTTCTTGACCTGAACTAGAAGGGAATGTTCCCAAATTTTTCTAAACTCTCCGGACGAAGTACTGTAGGTTGTGTTTTAGTAACAGGGATTATCTAAGTTGGAGACTCTTTAAATTGAGTCTAGTCAACTTAGCAGGTTTAATCTAGTTGGCTACCCATTCACGACAGCCTGCCAAGCCAAGGCTTGGGTTTTGCAAATAGAGGTTATCTGGCACCCAAATTTTGACTTTACGGTCTGCACCAACTTGGTATAAATAGGCGGCATCAGGGCGATAGTAGTTGACCCCCACCCGTAGGTTGGAATAGTCATCTTCACAAATTTCAAACCCAAACCGTACAATAATTTGCGCCACCAAGCACTCCGGAGTATCGGCAAACTCGCCAGAGGTTTCTCGCTCTTGCCAAAATTTGTCCAGGAAGGGCATCAAGATCGGCAGCATTCGGTTAGGTGAGCCATTGCGACTGGCGTAAATAATGGCAAGATTGCCCTCAACGAGGATGTGGCAGGACTTGCTGGGCATCAGGTTTTCTCCTTAGGCGTAAATTTAATTCTATGCCTCCTTCTGCATTCTTTCTCCTACTTTGCCAGCTGTTCTTAAGATTTGTCCGGCTAACATTGCTGCACCAAAACCGTTGTCAATGTTGACGACCCCAATTCCTACGGCACAGGAATTTAGCATAGTTAGTAGAGCAGAAAGCCCATTAAAGCTAGCTCCATAGCCAATGCTGGTAGGCACGGCAATGACAGGGCAGCCAGCTAGCCCGGCAACGACGCTAGGCAATGCCCCTTCCATTCCGGCGATGACAATTAACACATCGGCATCATAGATCAGGTGACGATTTTGCAAGAGGCGGTGAATGCCCGCTACGCCTACATCCCAGAGGCGCTTGACCTGGAAGCCGCAGAGTTCGGCTGTAATGGCGGCTTCTTCGGCAACGGGTAGGTCGGCGGTGCCTGCCGAGAGCAGAGTAATGGTGCCAGGATAACGGGCGGTGAGTGTCGGTGGAGCGATCGCGGCAATTCTGGCAGTGGCAAAGTATTGCAACTCGGGTATTTTTTTTTGAAGCTGCGTGGCGACTTCTGCCCCAATTCGGGTTGCCATGACGACCGGGTTATGAAGCCGCAGCGCGCCCATGATCTGGATAATTTGATCGGGGGTTTTGTCTTGTCCCCAAATCACTTCGGGGAAGCCTGTGCGGAGCGATCGGTGGTGGTCAATATTGGCGAAGTCAGAAACAGGCTCAAAGTCAAAGTGGCGGAGCTTTTCGAGAGCGGCATCGGGGCTGAGGCTGCCTTGGGCAACAGCATCAAGTAGGTTACGGATGGCTTCAGGTTGGGTCACGGCTGGTGTATGAATTCCGTACTAGAACACTTCAATTATGTTGCTTTAATAAAATTCAGTCTCTCCTCGTTGTACTTACGTAAGTAGAGGAGATATGGTGTATTGAAGCTAACACAGACGAGTTGGCTGACATAGGAAGTTAATCAGGATCTAGAGCGTAAGAGATTGCGCTCTTTTTTCCCTTCAAGCACTGGTTTTCCTCTAAAGCACCAGTCGCACAAATTTGTTCTTGCCTACTTGCAGAACTTTTCCCTGTAGCTCTGCCGCACTTTCAAAGACGAGGTTAAGGTCTTCAATGCGATCGCCATCCAGCCGCACCGCGCCACCCTGGATTTGTCGGCGCGCGTCCGAACTACCGCTGCACAAGCCACTGGCACTCAGAATATAGAATAGCTTTGCGGGGAACTGGATTGCTTCCAGGGAAAACTCTGGCACCGCATCGGCTTGTTTGGCGTTGCCTTGAACCAGGGTAATTGCAGCTTTTTGGGCTTCCAACGCCGCTGCTTCGCCATGATATTGAGTGACTACCGTTAGGGCAAGGAGTTTCTGGCGATCGCGCGGATTCTCTGGCAGTTCAGCCAGTGGCAGGTTAGTCAATAGCTCAAAATACTGAGTAATTTGGCTATCCGCCGTCTTTTCCAGCTTAGAGTACATACTGAGGGCATCTTCCTGTAGTCCTACAAAATTTCCGAGAGACTTAGACATTTTCTGCACCCCGTCTGTACCAATTAAAATTGGCATCAACAAGCCAAACTGCGGACGCTGACCAAAATGGCGCTGCAAGTCTCGTCCTACTGCCAAATTAAACTTTTGATCAGTTCCACCCAACTCCACATCTGCCTCTAGCGCTACTGAATCGTAGCCCTGCATCAGCGGGTACAGGAACTCATGGAGGTAAATAGGATTCTCTTTCTTGTAGCGTTCGGAAAATCCTTCTTTTGCCAGCATTTGCCCTACGGTCATCGTTGCTAAAAGCTCTTGGATCTTCCCCAAGTCGAGCTTAAACAGCCACTCGGAGTTATAGCGAATCTCCAGCCGTCCGAGCGTGTCGAAGTCTAGGATGGGGCGCACCTGATCAATATAGGTTTGGGCGTTCTGAAGAACTTCTGCCTCAGTCAACTGTTTGCGCACTTCCGACTTGCCCGTGGGGTCGCCAATGCGAGCCGTAAAGTCACCAATCAGCAAAATGGCAGTATGTCCGGCATCTTGAAACGCCCGTAGTTTACGAATGACGATGCTGTGTCCCAAATGAATATCTGAGCCAGTCGGGTCAATGCCAAACTTAATGCGGAGAGGGCGATTGCTTTTCTCTAGCCTTGCCTCCAAGTTCTCGTCGGGGTCAGTCGAGGTGGGCTGATTGGGAAAGATTTCATGGGTGCCCCGATGCAGCCAGGGAAAAGATTGAGATAGATTCATAGAAGACTATTTAACCGCGATCGCTGACCAATATCAAAATAAAACTACAATTAAACCTCACTATCTGGGCAGGGTAAACCCTTCAAGACTTTTCACAGCATTTGCCAAACTAGACACTATAATCACAAGCATTCAAGGAAAAAACCATAGCTGTGTCATCCAATACTGCTGAACCTAACCGCGCTTCTCAGAAACCTCCTAGTAAGGCAAGGCTTACTAAGCCCCTTTCGCCTACGCGTGAGTACCTCCAAGGGGTCGCGCAGGTGACAGCCGGAACGCTGCTAGGGCTGACCATGCTGGCAAGCTCGATCGCGGCAGGAGGCTTGGTGGGCTTGGCGATTAGCTTTCGCAATTTGCCCGATGTGCGGGTGCTGCGGAACTATATTCCTTCAGAAACTAGCTACGTTTATGACATCAACGGCACCCTGTTGACCAGTATGCATGATGAAGCCAACCGAGAAGTGGTTGACCTTAACGATATTACGCCGAATTTAAAACGAGCCACATTGGCGATCGAAGATAGCTATTTTTTCTCTCATCAGGGCGTTAACCCAATGGGGATTGCACGAGCCAGTCTTGCCAACTATCAAACAGGGAGAACAGTCCAAGGTGGCTCGACAGTCACCATGCAGTTAGTCAAAAATCTGTTCTTAAACCCAGAGCAATCAATCAAGCGAAAGGTTGCTGAAGCTGTTTTGTCCCTGCGGTTAGAGCAAGTGTTTACGAAGGATCAAATCCTGCAGATGTACCTCAATCAGGTGTATTGGGGACATAATACCTACGGTGCTCAGACTGCCGCCAGGAGCTACTTTAATAAGTCAGCAGCAGACCTGACCTTGGGGGAATCGGCAATGATGGCAGGCATTATTGCTGCCCCCGAAACCTTTAGCCCTTTTGTCGATTATCAGTTGGCAAGGAAACGGCAGGCGATCGTTTTAAACAGAATGCGAGAGCTAAATTGGATTACTGCTGCTGAGGAAAAAACCGCCCGTCTTCAAGAAATTAAGTTAGGACAAATTACCTCTTTCCGGCAAAGCCAGTCGCCCTACCTCACAGATGCCGTTGTCCAAGAACTGAAAAACCGCTTTGGCAAAGATGCCGTTATTAAAGGCGGAATGCGAATCCAGACGACTGTTGATCTCAACTTTCAGCGCATGGCAGAAGAGAGCGTGCGAGAAAGCTTTTATCGCATTCAGTCCGGTGGCGTTTATGCCGACCAAATGGCACTGGCTGCCGTTGATCCCCGCACTCATTTTGTGAAGGCAATGGTTGGCGGCGTTGACTATAAGCAAAGCCAATACAACCGGGCGACCCAAGCCCAACGGCAGCCCGGTTCGGCGTTCAAGCCCTTTGTTTATTACACGGCTTTTGCTAGTGGTCGGTGGGCACCCGACTCTACCATTTCTGACTCGCCCGTCAGCTATCCCGACGGCGACGCTTACTACAGTCCACGAAACTACGACGGTGGCTTTTCAGGGCCCATTTCAATTCGGACTGCCCTTGCCCTTTCTCGCAACGTTCCTGCCATACGTTTAGGGCAAGATGTCGGTCTTAATCGTGTCATTGAAATATGTCGAACGCTAGGCATTAAGAGTCCAATGGAGCCTGTAATCTCTCTGCCTCTTGGCTCGGTCGATCTAACCCCGATGGAGATGGCTGCGGCGTATGCTACTTTTGCTAGTGGCGGCTGGCAGTCACCAACTACCACGATCGCCCAAGTCACCGACAGTAAGGGCAACCTCCTTCTCGACAATACACCTAAGCCCCAACTTGTCCTTGACCCGTGGGCAAGCGCTGCCCTAACTGAGACACTGGAAAGCGTTATCACAAATGGCACGGGTAGAGGCGCACAAATTGGTCGTCCTGCTGCAGGTAAAACTGGAACCACATCATCAGAGCGAGATATTTGGTTTACAGGCTATGTACCGCAGCTTTCAGTGGCGATTTGGGTAGGAAATGATAACTATGCCCCCATTGGACAAGGGGCAACAGGCGGCGTATTTATGGCTCCCGCTTGGAGAGACTTTATGGTGAGAGCATTAGAAAATACGCCTGTCGAAGACTTTGCGCCTTCGTCGAACTTTACACGACCTTAAGCTTGATCAAAGCTACTGCACTAGGTTTGGCGTTCTAGCTCGGCTTTCATTCGCTCTAGCGTATAGTTCATCTGGTCGAACATTTGCTGGGGCGTGATGCCGAATTGATTAAGCTGTGTTTTCATTTGCTCGACGGTCATCTGTGCCATGAAATCTTCAGATAGCTCGAAGCGTTTCATGAAAATACGGTAACGATCCATCATCGCTTCCATTTGTTCGATGAACATCTTTTTCCCTTCGCGATCGAACTTGCCATAGTCAGAACCGAGTTGGGTAAGGGATTGATAATCCTCGAACAATTTTTTGGCTTCTTGTTGAACAATATCAGAATCAAAGAATCCCATTGCTGCCTGTGGTTGGTGTTTTTCTAGGTGCATGATTTATGGCTAGTAAACCATGAAATCTGAAACCTATTAGTTTTAATTTTAGTGCAGCTTTTGATTGGCTTAGAGGCGGTTTCCTCTACAAGAATGGAGTGGTCAAGAGGATAGCGATTACATTGATGTTGGTTGCTTCATTCATCTATGCTGCCTTCATAAAATATAGATGGAAGGCAATTCTACGGGGACACTATCACATTAGCTACAACTGATCGATCGCCTATAGATTGCTCGTTTGGCGATCGATCAGTTAACAATTGCACTTTAACCCCATAGTTAACGCGGATTAATAACATAAGCAGTCGCTGGATTATTAGCCAGCGGCGTTATTCTGCCTTTGGTTACTAGCGCCTGATGAACCCATGCCGCAACCTCTCCACGGGTCGCAGGTTGATTAGGGTTGAGCACTTTAGGATCTGGGTAATTAACTACAATGCCAGCTTGCGTTGCAGCTGCAATATCACCTACAACCTCCTGTGGAATCTGGTCAGCGTCTACATAGTACTCACTTACAGAAGGAGACTGTTTCGTAGGCTGCTGAGTTTGGGCAGGAGAATTTTCGACAGGCTGAGCGATCGCCTGGGATGAGTCAGGGGCGGGGCTGGCTTGTGCTGGACGATTGACAAGCGGTTGCATTAGCATAGTCATAGCTATGGGATACATTAATGCTCTTCGTTTTGGCGCTTGAGGACGAGCAGCTTGATTACTGACTGGGCTAGGCATAGCTTGATCAGGGGAACTTAGGACAGCAGCAACGGGTTGAACATCCGGGGTCGAAGCTTGTAAATCTAAGTTTTGCGCTAGAGATGAGATTGCGCTGGCTTTTGTGACAGGCTGCTGAGGGCGAAAAGAACCATCAGGATAACCTTGAACAAAGCCCATCTCGTATGCTTCTTCGATCGCCGGAGCCGCCCAATACCCTTCTGGAACGTCTTTATAAACGCTGCCATCAGCTAGTTGTTGTTCGTCTTCTCGGTCAAATGCATCTCGAATAATAGCAGCAAACTCGTCGCGACCCATGGGTTGGTTAGGGCGAAAAGTCCCATCGGGATAGCCTGAAACGATGTTTTGTTCGGCTAATGGTTGAATAAAGGGCTGTGCCCAGTAGCCTTGGGTATCTGAGAAGCGCAGGGTAGTGGGAGCAGCAACTGAAGTGGAAATAGGTAACGTCAAGGCTGCGATCGCGCCTACGGTGATGCTAGTAGTTGTTACCAATCCAAGAGTAATAGATCTTTGAGAAAGATAAATCATAATTTCTCCTGTAAGTTTGATGTAGATGATTTTAGAGTCAACTACGATTTCAAACTAGATTAATCGTTTTAAGCTCTCACTTTCCTCCATCACCTGACAGAGAAAAGAATCAGTAAAGATTTAAATAGAGCTAGTGGATTTCCGCGATCGAGGTGATCTCAACCTGAAATGTCATACTTCTGCTGCATTGACTAAATGAAATCACCCATGGGTCACGTTTGTCCTGCATTGACTTGATCAAAACCTTGTTGGATACCAGCGATCGTTTCCAACTGATCGAGCAGTTGGCGCAACTTTACAGCATCAAGTTTAGTTGGATCGAGAAAAGTCACAAAAACTTGAGTCGAGTTGCCCACATCTTGAGTTAACTTGGCGATCTGAACCTAACCATATTGATCGTTGTCAATGTAATTATTGTTCTAATTCTACTTAGTTCCCACCGTATGAGCTATCCTGTGCTATTCCGTTAACCAAGCAAAGAGTTGTCCTACTGTAAGTAAGAAGGATTCGGCAAATGGAGGGACGGGAATGCGATCGCCCATTCCCTCATATACTGCAACATGCTGATCTGAGAAATAAATAAACACCAGCTTTTCTTCAGGGTCAATTAGCCAGCTCATTTGAGTGCTATGGGCAAGGCAGTAAAGAATATTCCGAACCACCTTAGTTTGGCGCGGGTCAGGAGAGAGAATCTCAATTATCCAGTCAGGAGCGATCGCAAAAACATTAGCAAATTCGCCTTTTTTATCACACGGAATGCGCTCCCAGGTGAACACCGTCACATCAGGAACAACCGAGCGATCGCCAAAGGTACAGCGCAATTCAGGATAGGCACGGGCAATTCGATTTGGTCTAAGCGCCAGGTTAATGGTTGGAACAATCTCACCTTGAACCGTGCTGTGTTTTCCTTGAGGCATAGGTTTTTGAATCATTCGAGCCTCAACAAATTCGCTAGCGGGTTTAGTTTCCGGTAGCTTCAAGAACTCTTTGAGGGTTAAAAACTTTGCTGGGGTTTGAACCATGATCTGGGTCAAGTGGAGTGATGCCAGCATTCTACGCTAACCCATAATGTTTACACTACCTGACGGGAAACGATCGCAAACTACAAATTCCAGTAAGTTTCTGTAGCATCCTAGCGTTAGGATCGATAAGCTCTACCCGTCTGGATTTATGGTCAAGAAACTGCCAATGGGGTTGCCCCCGCTCGATCGCCAAGTTTGGATTTTAATCATTGGTCGGTTACTTTCTAATATTGGGACGGGTTTTGTGCTTTTTTCTGCACCCGTTTTCTTTGTCAACCAAGTTGGGCTTTCTGCGGCGGCAGTAGGTTTAGGAATTGGCAGTGAGTCGATTACGGGGGTAATGAGTCGAATTCTGGGCGGCTCTTTGTCAGATTCGCCACGATGGGGACGACGTAAAACGCTGATGATGGCAGTAGTGTTTTCGGCGATCGCGGATCTTGTACTAGCCACTAGCCACAATTTTCCCTCTTTTTTGGCTGGTAATTTGCTGTCGGGTATTGGCGTAGGGCTGTACTGGCCCTCTGCTGAGTCGATGGTGGCGGATTTGGCACCCTTGGAATATCGCAATGAAGCTTTTGCGTTGAATCGGTTAGCAGATAGCTTGGGGCTGAGTTTGGGTGTGGTGATTGGGGGCGCTTGGATTGCGGCAACGGGCGCTTATCGGGCGTTGTTTTGGGTGGATGCAATTTCGTTTTTAGTATTTTTAGTTGTGGCGGCAGTGGCGCTGCGCGAGTCGCGTCCGGTGGTGGCGGGTGAGTTGCAGAAGCGAAGTTTATTCCAAGGGTGGGGCGAGGCTTTGGGCGATCGCACCCTCAGAATTTTTGTGTTGGTCAATATTTTGTTCACCACATATTTAGCATTAGTGAGCAGCACCTTACCGATTTACTTTACTAATTTTGTGAGCAATGCCGAAACGGGTGAGTTTAGTTCTAAGGTCTTAAGTGCGCTGTTTGCAGGATATGTAGCGTTAGCCGCTTTTACCCAACTGCCGATCGCTCGTTTCTTAAAGCGCTGGAGCCATCCCCAAGCCCTAACGATATCGGCGCTGCTATGGGCAGTTGGCTTCGGAGTCATGTGGCTGACTGGAACCGTTGCCCAAAATCAGATTGCTTGGGCGGCACTGGGACTGGGCGTAATGGCGATCGCCACAGTTTCCTATACGCCTGCTGCCTCGTCGATTGTCACCGGGTTAGCACCTGCGGCGCTGCGGGGCGTTTATTTATCGATCAATTCTTTGTGTTGGGCGGCGGGTTATTTCATTGGTCCGGCAGTGGGCGGCTGGGCAATGGATCACGATCGGGCGATCGCGGTGAGATTTTGGATCGTTGCAGCGTTAAGTGTGGCGATCGCAGTGACGATCGCCCAAGTTTTACACCATCGGTTCCGCAAAGCTAAAGCTTGAACGTTACAAGACTTTTTCTAAAAACTGACAAGCGCGATCGCTTTTAGGCGTTGAAAAGAATACCTCTGGCGTTGCATCTTCTGCCAAACGTCCTTCATCCAAAAACAAAATGCGATCGGCAACCTCCCGTGCAAAACCCATCTCGTGAGTGACGATCGCCATGGTCATTCCAGTGGTTGCCAGATGTTGCATGACTTCTAACACCTCCTTCACCATTTCTGGATCAAGGGCAGAAGTAGGTTCGTCAAACAGCATCACTTCCGGTTCCATTGCCAAGGCACGGGCGATCGCCACCCGCTGCTTTTGTCCACCCGACAACCGAGACGGGTAAACCTCTGCCTTCTCTGACAATCCTACCTTTGCCAGTAGATCTAGACCCAGTTCGTGCGCCGCTGCGTGGGATAACTTTTTCACTTTAATCGGCGCATAAGTAACGTTTTCTAACACAGTCATGTGAGGGAATAAATTAAAGTGCTGGAACACCATGCCCACGTTTTGCCGCACCCTCATAATATCGATTTTAGGATTGGTAATGTCTACATTGTCGATATACACTTTGCCCTTAGTCGGCACCTCTAACAAATTCATACATCGCAATAGCGTTGATTTACCCGAACCCGAAGGTCCAATAATTGCTACCACTTGCCCCTTAGAAATCTCTGTAGAAATTTCCTTGAGCACATTTAACTTACCAAATGATTTACAGAGAAATTCAGTTCTAATCACTTTGTCGTAGCCTCACTTCTAACGTTTTGCCCACCCAAGCCAGCCCCATCACCAAGATGTAGTAAATCACGCCGATGAATATTAACGGTTCAAAGTAAACGAATTTCTCGGCAGCTACTACTTGTCCACGGCGCATCAAGTCCAGTACGCCCACCGTCGAAACCAGCGAAGAATCTTTCAGCAACGCAATACTTTCGTTGATGAGGGCTGGCATAATATTTTTGAACGCTTGCGGCAAAATCACATCTCCCATCATCAGCTTATAGGGAACCCCTAACGATTTCGCCGCCTCGCTTTGCCCTTTATCAACCGCTAAAATTCCGCCCCGAATGGTTTCAGAGGTGTATGCCGCCGAGTTCAGGGCAAAGGTCGCCACCCCGGCTTCGAGGGCAGAAATGCTGTATCCCGTCAGTTGGGGTGTGGCGTAGTACACCAAAGCCAATTGCAGCAATAGGGGCGTACCGCGAAACACCGAGGTATAAAAGTCGGCAAAGATTCGCAGCGGTCGCCATCCCGAAATCTTGAACAGCGACAGAATAGTGCCCCAAAGAAAGCCCAACAGGGCAGAGAGAAATGTGAACTGTAGAGTTTGCCCCATTCCTCCCAAAATGAAAGGAATAGAAGGAACAATCTTTGAAAAATCCAGGCTAAGTCCGCCAGGTGCGGTTTGGGCAATGATCCATACGATCGGGTGAATCATGCTCAACTTGCCTTTTGCAGGGCTGGACTATCTTCCCCAAACCATTTGTTCACCAGTTCTTCCAACTTACCGCTGGACTTCATTTCTTGCAGCACAGGGTTAAACTGAGCCGGGAGCGGAGAGCCTTTGGGGAAAGCGATCGCCGAACCTGCGGCTTCTTCATTAGGCAGGACATTGAACTCTAAATCTGGATTAGCGGCAATATATCCTTTCGCTACCGTATCTTCAATAATTGCCGCCTCAATGCGACCCGCCTTAATCTCCTGCACCATCTCATTAATTTTGTTCAAGGGCTGCATGGTAATACCTGGCATTTTCTCAGCAATTCCCTGCTGAATAGAACCGAGTTGTACACCCACTTTTTTACCTTTCAGGTTGTCCGCTGTCGCTAAGCCAGCGCCCTTTTTGGCAACGATCGTGTTCTTTGCCTCGTAGTAAATCTCGGAGAAATCGACGCTCTTTTTCCGTTCTTCTGTCGGAGTCATGCCCGCCATTACCAAGTCAGCCCGCTTGGCTTGCAGTGCAGGAATAAGACCATTGAAATCAATGTTGTTAATTTGCAACGTTTTTCCATTCTTTTCGGCAATATATTTGGCAATGTCAACATCAAACCCAATAATTTCTTCCTTGCCGCTAGAACTATCGATAAATTCATAGGGTGGATAATCGGCTGAAGTTGCCATGATAAGGGCGTTGCTGTTAGTGCTTGATGAATTGCAAGCGGTAACCACCGACAGGGTTAGCAACATGCTGAAAAGAGCAGTTAGTAAAAATTTGAAGCGTTTCATATGAGTCTCCAGGGAACAGTGTTTGGCTGTGAATACAGCAAGCACAGCCTTAATATCTACAAGAGTATTGAGATCAATCCTGTGTGTTTCGTTACTGTTTCACTTTACATTGTGCCAATTGCTGAAGCCTTAGTTTCTGTTGCTTTGAAAATATTCATTTGAACTGCTTAAATAAACGGTGCAATCCTACGAACAGGGCGTATTGGCTCAGGAAATTTGAGGGCAGAATAAAGCAAAATTAAGGTACGGGGCATGAACAGATTTTGTTGGCTGGCTGGAGCACTTTCTCCATTAATTGTTCTAGGGTTTGCACTGCCTGGCTGGGCAGATGTGGCGGTGCCGATGGACGATGTGTTGCCCAAGCTTCAAGAGACGACCCAAATCCCCATTCTGTTGCCCAGTCAAGTGCCGATGGATGAAGTGTTTTTAGATGTGGAAGCGGAGAGCGATCGCTATTACGTCGGTTTCGACTATCGCCCTGATTGTCGATCGTTAACGGCTTGCCACTTTGGTGAAATTATGGCGGAGCAAGGCAACTCAATGTCTGCTCCTGGTAACGCCGAGAAAATAATGTTAGCAGATGGTACGTCTGCTACGTTCTTTAGTACCTGTGGCGCGCACTGTACGGCGAGTGTGCAATGGCAATACGGTGGTGTAATGTATCGAGTCATGGTAAAGAATGGTGAGCGGGAGGGTACGATCGCCTTAGCAAATTCGGCAATACTTAGGGGCGATCGGCGTTCCTCTTCAAGTTCTGATGCTGGTTCTGTTGCTCGTTCTTCTTCAAGTTCTACAACTCGTGTTATGACTCCTCCCAGTAGCGGTATGGCGCGTCTTAAAACCCTTGACTCTGGTTCTGCCATCAATATTCGTGCAGAGGCAAGCACTACGGCTGAAATCCTTCATATGGGGTATTCTGGCGATCGGGTAGAGATTATTAGCCACGTTAACGGAGAGGGTGATTATCGCTGGTATAATATTCGGTTTCCTCAATCGGGCGCAATAGGCTGGGTGCGGGGAGATTTTGTTGTGCCTTAATGATTTTAGGTTGCATTGAGAAGCTGGGCGTTTAAGATACTGTGCTGGGTCAAACCTGTGGTAAAGCGAGGCGGATGAGCGGCTTTAACTCTCCTCATCTGCCCAGGTGGCGATCGCTCTGAACACTTCAGGAATGAAAAACTCTGGCTCTGGCACAAACTCCAGCGTTGTTTCTCGCAAACCTAAATAGCCCGATTCGCCGTAGGAAATCAGGACTCGTTGCAGGGCAAGCCACACCTCAGACTCGTACTCCCAATCGCGATCAAAAGGTGCGTGTCCGGCGATCGCCCGTAATGTCCAAAAGTAAGTGTTTCGCACCACAGAACCCGTCTTTTTGTAAGGCGGCACATCATCCTTATGCAGAAATAAAACGTCGTTGTCAATTCTGGCTCTCACGAGTTGTTTTCACCCTCTCCACGCTGATTTAGTAAGTAGTCTAAGATTCTCCGAGACTCTAGCCGTAAACCTGTGATTTCTTGCTGCATATCGTTTTGCTGCGCTGCCAAGGTGCCAACCATCCCCACCACATCTGTGATGCTGGCTCGCAGGTCATTAATTTGACTTTGTTGTTGTTGAACGGCTAGTAGCGTGGTTTCCGCTAAAGCTTCAAGGCGATCGATTCGGTTAGGTAGGTTAGTCGTCATAATTAGGCGATCGATGATAGGATTACTCGTTGCTGTTGAGGGGATAGAATGCATGAAAAATCACGCCAAACATACTGCGTCAAAAGGGCTGAGAAGCATACTTACTATTGTAATCATCCTGGGCATCGCCTTTCGATTCATCAACCTCGATCGCAAAGTCTACTGGCACGATGAAGTTTACACTTCTATGCGGGCGGCAGGGTTTACCCGTGGTGAAATTGATGAGGAACTGTTTCAAAATAAAATTATTCCGGCTTCCACCCTACAAAAGTTTCAACAAATTAAACCCGGCAGCACCGTTGCCGATACCATTAATTCCCTCAAAGTCGAAGATCCGCAGCATCCGCCACTGTATTTTTTAATGGCGCGATTTTGGATGCAGAATTTTGGAGGTTCGCTGATTGCCTCTCGTCTGCTGCCAGCATTGCTGAGCCTGGTCAGTTTGCCGCTGATGTATAAATTGGCAATGGAATTATTTAAGTCTCAGCGGGTGGCGTGGATGGCAACCGCGCTTTTAGCCATTTCGCCGTTTGATATTTTGTTTGCCCAAACGGCAAGGCAGTATGGCTTACTCACGACTTTGATAATAGGCAGCAGCTTATCTTTGTTGCGCGCTGCTTCGCAGATACCGCAAGGGTCGCTCCGTCACTCTAGTTGGAAAAATTGGACGGTTTACGGTATTGCCGTCGCCCTAGGACTCTACACTCATCCGTTTTTTGCTCTTACTTTGATCGGACAAGGCGTATTTATCCTTCTGAACAGTCGCTACTTTAAATCTCGTAAAGGCAGCGTTGCCCCTGTTGCCCCAGGCATCAATCACTGGCTAGGATTTACTGGCGCGATCGCCCTTGCCCTTTTGCTCTATGCCCCCTGGATTCAAGTTCTCTACAGCAACGCCCAACGCGCTGCCGCCACTACAGATTGGGCGCGCATTCCCCAACCATTTTCCTACCTCGCCAAACTCTGGACACTCAGCTTTACTTCGCTGTTCATCGATCTTGACTTTGGCTTTGACAATCCTTGGAACTTTCTACTGCGTGTTCCTTTTGTAATATTAATTCTGAGCGCATTCTATTTTGTTTATCGACGCACGCCTCGGCGAGTCTGGTTATTTATTCTAACTTCCGTGTTCGTGCCTTTTCTGCTGCTGGCACTGCCCGATCTACTTCAAGGCGGCAAGCGATCGGCAGTTAGTCGTTATCTCATCTCCTGCTATCCTGGCATTCAATTGGCAGTAGTGTATTTGCTGGCGATCGGGTTAACCACTGGCAGAGCGTTCTGGCGCGGAGCCTTAGCGGTGGTCATAACTGCCAGCTTTATTTCTTGTGGCACTAGCGCTTTGGCGGAAAGCTGGTGGAATAAAGATTTGAGCTATGACAACGCAACGGTTTCTCGGTTGGTGAATGCTGAGGCTGCTAAGAATCCGGTGCTGATTAGCGACATTGGCGATGACTTCACCAACACGGGTGACTTGATTTCTTTGAGCTTTCGATTAAAAGATAATGTGCGACTGTTTTTGATGAGCCGTCCTTCTAACTTTGAGGCAATTGCCCAAGAATCCGAGGTTCTGTTATTTCGCCCGTCTAATGCTATCCGAGAAGCGATCGCCCAAAAAGGTTGGAGGCTTCAAATGGTTTCTGCCCCCGGTAGACTGTGGCGCTTAATCCGCACCGCTTGAGCGCTAAAATAAAAATCCTGACCTGAAATCTCACTGATGCCTTTGTCTCCCCTATTCGCCATGCAACCCACCGTAGAGGAACTTGCCGCCCTCGACCACAAACTATCCAAACGCTTCATCGAACTCGACCCCGATGGCTATTTTTTAATCTACCTTGACCGCGACGCAAATCTGATTTGTGCCAAGCACTTTGCCAACGTCATCAACGAAAAAGGTTTAGCCTGCGACCCGATTACGGGTGAACCCATTTCCACCAAAGCAAAAGCCGACCGCGCTCCCACAAAGTTATTTACGGGCAGAACCGCCAAAGAGCTAGCTATCAAGATCTTTGAAGAAAACAAGCCCGCCCCGATCGCCTTTCCCGACCATGCAGCATACTTGGGGCGAGAGTTCGTCCGGGCAGAAATTGCGCTGATTAATGGGGCAGAATATGTGCAGGATTAGCTGATTATAGGGCTTGAATTTCTCTGGCTTAACTTTGAATTTAGAGTCGAGTGTCGGTTTTCCGTCCCTATTTCCAGCGTTTCCCGCCATCAAAGCTCTGAAAGATTTTGTATAACAGAAGTAAGCTAACCTTCTCCTATGCCTCCGATGCCTGAAGAAATTTACCGTCAAGAAGATGCTCAGCAAATTCTGCAATTGGCGATCGCTCGTCAAGCAGAAGAAGGTGAACTTTCCCGTACCCAGCTTTTTGAAATTGCCGCCGAACTCAACATTGCTCCTATCGATATTCAAGCCGCAGAGCAAGAATGGTTTGCGAACAAAGGCATATTAAGAGAGCAAGAGTCTTTTAACTTATTCCGTAAAAGTAAGTTCCAGCAGCGTTTGACTAAATTCCTCATCATCAACGGGTTTTTCATTGCTCTTGATTTGCTAACTGGAAGTGGCATCGGTTGGTCGCTTTACATCCTGCTTTTCTGGGGTTTGGGTATGGCGCTCAACGCTTGGAAAACGTTTCAAACGAGCGGCGAAGATTACGATATTGCCTTCCAGCGCTGGCGGCAAACTCGTCAGCTTAAAAAATCAGTCAATGGCTTGGTGAATCGGCTGTTGGGCGTTTAGATGGGCATCTCTGAACCGCATCATTGTGTTTTGGTTTGCCAGTATCATTCCTGTGCTCGAAATAGGGCTGCTAAAGTTCTAGAAGCGTTTCAACTAGCTGTTCCCCTGGGCGTACTGGTCACTGCAAGTGGTTGTCTAGGACAATGTTCATCGGGTTCTACAGTTTATATCACACCCGATCGCACTTGGTATTGCCGCGTTAAGCCCGAAGATGTTGCAGAAATTGTGGCACAGCATTTACAACTCAACCAACCCGTAGCGCGATTATTACATCCTCGCTTTCATCATGCCAATTAAGTCGGGGTTGGCTTCTCAATATAAGCGCGTAGAAATTGATATTTCTGAGTACAAAAGAGTAGAGATTAAGGTGGCTAACCTAGTGGTGAAAGAGACGATGACTGCCCACATCAATTAGGATGAAGAATGGAATCCACTGCACTCTTCGAGATACCCGCAAGGGGTCGCCCTTCTCTCTATGAAAAAAAGGGTCACGCTGACTTTTCCAAAACGCTACGTGCACACACCCGTCACCTACCGACTGGCAAAAGATTTTAATGTGGCTGCCAGCATCATTCGGGCGCAGGTCACGCCTAACCAAATTGGCACCCTGGTCGTAGAGCTATCGGGAGACATTGACCAGTTAGATGCCGCCTTAGACTGGATGCGATCGCACGATATAGCCGTTTCTTTAGCTAGTCGAGAGATTGCGATTGATGATGATGTCTGCGTTCATTGCGGCTTGTGTACGGGCATCTGTCCCACCGAAGCACTGACTTTAGATCCCCAGACCTTTAAGTTAAACTTCACGCGATCGCGCTGTGTTGTCTGCGAGCAGTGTATTCCTACCTGCCCTGTGCAAGCTATTTCTACAAACCTTTAATCCTCTACTACTGCCAATTTTGAATAAGATATTGAGAGATTGTAAGGGAAATCATCCATAATCAATCTCTAGTGGCAATATTGAGTGTTGTGCCCTATCCTGGCGACCGTAGTTAAAGCTACAAATCTCCAGTATTGTCAGTGATAGAACCATTGCAATCGATAAGACCGTCGATACGTACAAGGGAGTGAGTGTTTACATGAAAAAAGTTGAGGCGATTATTCGTCCATTCAAGCTCGATGAAGTCAAGATTGCCCTCGTCAATGCAGGCATCGTCGGGATGACCGTTTCAGAAGTTCGAGGTTTTGGACGGCAAAAAGGTCAAACAGAACGCTACCGGGGTTCTGAGTACACTGTTGAGTTTCTTCAGAAGCTCAAGGTCGAGATCGTTGTGGAAGACGACCAACTCGATATGGTGGTTGACAAAATTATTGCTGCGGCTCGGACGGGCGAAATTGGGGACGGTAAGATTTTTATTAGCTCAGTTGAACAAATTATCCGCATTCGGACAGGTGAGAAAAACATGGAAGCAATCTAGAGAGAGATTGTAGTTCTGCTTATCCAAGTCCCTGAATTCTCTAGAATTCAGGGACTTGTCGCTGTTTAAGCCAGGTTTTTAAGCTGAGGCAAAAGTGCTTGAAAGGCTCGTCCGCGATGACTGATCAGATGCTTGACCTGAGCAGGCATTTCAGCAAAGGTCATTTGCTGAGATGGGACGTAGAATACTGGATCGTACCCAAAGCCGTCCTTTCCTTGGGGTGCGTAAAGAATTTCGCCGGGGCAAATGCCCTCGGTTTGTAGGGCGATCGCGCCATTAGGACGAGCCACAGCCACAGCACAGACAAACTGTGCTGCCCGGCTCTTTTCGTTACCCAGTTCTGCTAACAGTCGCTCAATACGGTTCTGGTCTGAGGTGCCATACCTTGCCGAAAAAATTCCGGGTGCGCCTCTAAGAGCATCAACTTGCAGCCCAGAATCATCGGCGATCGTCCATTCTCCTAAAGCTTTTGCAACCTCGGAGGCTTTGAGGCAAGCGTTCTCTAAAAATGTGGCTCCTGTCTCCTCCACTTCCAGTTCGGCGGGTTTAAGCAGTAGTTGCCATCCCAATTCAGGATCAGTGAGATAGGCTTGTATTTCTTTAAGTTTGCCAGGGTTGCTGGTGGCGACAATCAAACGCATGAGAGGTTTTTTACGAGTTTAGCTTCTCAGACTTTTTGCCCAAGAGTACCAGTTTTGCACATCTCTGAACCGCCCTTATCCCCTAACCTTCCCTCAAAGAGAGGAGAGCTAGAAGTAGAAGTCTTTCTTACCAATAAATAAGCCAATCCTGTTCCTACTTTATCTAGTTGAGCGGTCAACTCATGCACCTGACTCCAACTGCGATCGCAACCCTTCCAAGTTCTCCTGCACGATCGCCAAATGTGAATGATTGGCGGATAAGCTTTCTCGAAGATAGAGAGCGATCGCTCATAGAACGCTTCTGCTTCACTGTGGAGTCTCTGAGAGTTGTAGAGCATTACTAGATTGTTGAGGCGGGTAGCGATATCGGGATGGTCGGCTCCCAGTTGCCGTTCCATGATGTCGAGCGATCGACTAATGGTCGCAAAACTGTTAACTATCCTCAACTCCGTCGCGGCTATCATTAAAAACAGCCATAATCAACCGGAAACTAATGATAGACATATCCCACCGCCGTTTGGTCTTTGCCAACGCCGCCTAGCCTAGCGATTGCGCCTAATTGCTCTCAATAGAGAAGACGTTGATACCCAATCTGATAGGCAGCGGTTTGGCATATTACAGTGCTGTATTGATTACTCCGAGTACGCAGAACACAAGTGCCTTCAACGTTGCCAGCCTCAGTTCCGACGTATACTTGTCCACTGATATAGCCTCTAGTATTTTCTTGCGTACGTGTATTTTCTTGCGTACGTGTTGGAGTAGAGAGAGTCACAAACGCTATCGGAGCACCCTCAAAGATGTAGGTAAAGTAGTAGAGTTCTCCAATCTGCTCAAGTTGGAAAGACTTGCAGGTATCTTCAACTTTGTCATTGATACTAAGCTCACAGAGGGCAGGATCTTCGTCTTTATATATTGTTGTTCGTTCTGTGGCATCAGCCTGTTCATTCCTAACAGGCTGCCGTTCGGTTTCTGTTTGCCTGGCATCTTGTTCTTCCTCCTGCCGTTGTCTGGCAGCCTCACGATCCTGGCGCTCTTGTTCCCTAGCTGCCTCCTGTTCCTGACGATCGCGCTCTGCCTGTTCTCTTCGTGCCCTTTCCTCTTGACGCTGCCTCTCACTATTAACTGTGTCAAGCACCCGATCTATAGTCCTAAAGAGATCTGCTAGGAGCGTAGGCTCCGATCGATCAGACAAGGTTGGACTGACCGAAGGAGCGGGGACTTGACTCAAAGCAAAATCTGGTGAAGCACCTAGAAGAGGAATAAGAACAATGCTTGATAGATTAACAACACGCTTCATAGAGAAATTCCCCAAGCCTATTAGAATATTGGTACAGAATAAGATCGTGCTATTTAACCGGACAGGTTAGGAAGTTGCAATTAAATAACGCCCCGAACCGCTCCCTAAATCCCCCATTTTGGGGGACCTCCGAACCTTTCAAAGTCCCCCAAAATGGGGGATTTAGGGGGCTAAAATTAATGCATCTCACTGGTGTTTTATTTTCACGCAACTCCCTTACTAGACTCAGCGTCTTTTTGTAGCCGGGATTTCTGACGGGCTGTCCCTAAATTCCAATTTTGAGCAGAACTACTTTATTTAAAAAGAATAACCCTAAAATTCTCATAAATATGCCTGAATGCGTCGTCTTTAGCTGTAAAACTCAAAGCAATTGACAGAAAAATTAGCACTCTAGCTTTTTTCTCAAAAATAAGTTAGTCCTGCTAAATAAGAGGGACTTAAATTAAGGATATAAGGAGATTTCCGAATCAGAATACACCCGTGGGGCAGGCATCTTGCCTACATACTGCTTTCAATGCAGGCAAGATGCCTGCCCCACAAAGGGATTTTAATTGATAGAAATCTCCTAACCCTAAAATATCAACCACTCAAATCGCCTTCGCCCAACTTTCTGCCCAAGCCAAATTTTGCCGCACATCTGCCATCGTCAAAGCTTCGGAGTAAAGCCGCAAAACAGGCTCTGTTCCACTAAATCGAATTAATAGCCAGCTTTGATTGGCAAGCTGAAACTTGTACCCATCCACGGTTAAGCACTCCGTCACTGCCTGCCCCGCGATCGCTTTTGGCAGGTTAGTCTCTAGTTCGTTCAACAACCGCGATCGCACTTCCATATTCGCTAGCGGCAAATCGGTGCGGTCATAAGTCGAGCTATACCCTGTAGTCTGTTGAAGCTGACGATAGCGATCGCTCAAATCCATTCCCGATTGCACCATCGCCTCCAACACATAGAGCGCCGACAGCAACGCATCTCGCTCAGGGATGTGATTGCCGTAGCCGATGCCACCCGACTCTTCGCCCCCCAACAGCACTTTGGCTTCTAACATGCGATCGGCAATGTATTTATAGCCGATCGCCGTTTCATGAACCGAAAGATTGTGCAGCTTCGCTACCTTGGGAATCAGGTTAGAACCACTGATTGTTTTGACAATTTCGCCCTCAAATCCTCGATGCACAGACAAATGTTCAATCAAAATCGGGATCAACACCTGAGAACTGAGAAAGCCTCCCTGCCCATCTACTGCGGCAATGCGATCGCTGTCTCCATCGAACACTAAACCGACTGACAACGCTGCACCTGGCTGCTGACGATACTCCTTCATGGCTCGAAATAATCCTGAAAGGTAGCGAGGTAAAGGCTCGGGCGCGCCTCCACCAAACAGCGGATCGCGATCGCTGTTGAGTTCCTGAATCGAAGCCCCCAATAACTGCGCTAATCCTCCAGCCGCCGCTCCATGCATGACATCGGCAAACACCATCAGCTTGCCCTGCACGATCGCTTCTTGAATTTCCTCAATGTTGACCTTGCTGCGCAACGCCTCACAGTAGCTCTGCCAAGGATTAAACGTTTGGAGTGATCCTGCCTCTGCCGCAGGGAGTTGCGTTCCTTCCTTCAGCATTGCCTCAATCTTCTGCGTCACATCTGGCGTTACCGACCCACCAAAAGCGCTTTTCACCTTAAGCCCAGAGTAGATCCCAGGATTATGGCTGGCTGTGATGACCAACGCCCCCAGGGCATTTTGCTGCTTTGCTGCCCAACTGTAAGCAGGCGTAGGCGCGTAGCCTTCCGAAAGCATCACATTATAGCCTGCTGTTGTGACTGCCTCAGCGGTGGCACTGGCAAATTCTTCTGAGAGGAAGCGGCGATCGTAACCCACAATGACGGTGCGATCGCGGTCTGGACTGCCATAGGTTTGCTCCAATGCCAGCGCTGCGAGCGGCGCAACTTTGATCAGTCGTTCAACAGTGAAGTCAGCAGCAATTACCCCTCGCCAGCCATCGGTGCCAAAGGTAATGGGTTTTGTAACAAGAGACGCAGGAGAAAAAGGAGCCATAAATTTAGGGGAATGAACAACCTTGAAGCTGTCTTGAGTTTACCTAGGAATAGGGGGGGAGCCGACCCGCTGAGTCATCTTTTCAGAGTAAGGGTAAGCGAATCAGGGAAGATCGAGAGATTCAACGCGATCGCGCCCTCGTCGTTTTGCTTCGTAAAGGGCTGCATCTGCCCGCTGCAAGACATCCCAGGCAGAGCGATCGAACTGTGGCTCCTGCTGTGCCATACCAAAACTAGCAGTGAATTGAATTAAGCCTGCTTTAGATTGAACAGGGTTGCTCCGAATCAATTGCCGCAGACGTTCTGCGACTTCTGCCGCTTTCTCAAGATAGGTTTCGGTGAGAATGATGACAAATTCTTCGCCGCCATAGCGATATGCCGGGGTTTCATGGCGGAGTTGATTTTGTAAACGCTGTGCTAATGCTTGGAGCACTTCATCGCCTGCTAAGTGTCCGTAGGTATCGTTGATTCGTTTGAAGTGGTCAATATCGCAAACAATGATGCTAAAGGGCTGCTGAATAGTCCAAGCTGTAGAATTACTCAGTTGTTCTAGCTCTTGCTCTAGGGCACGGCGATTGAGTAACTGGGTCAACTCGTCGCGCATGATTTCCATGCGGAGGGAATTGTTTTGCAGACGCAGAATTTCTTTTTTGTGCCAGAGGCTTTGATAGTGCTGGGCATTAGTGAGGGCGATCGCCGCCTGATCTGCTGCATGTCGAACCGTTTGGAGTTCATCAAGTAAGTAAGATCGCTCTTGTTGATATGACAACAGTGCTACAGCGCCAAAAAAATCATCTTGAATGAACAAGGGCACCAGCAACACAGCATGCGCCCCAACGTCTCTCAGCCAAAATTGAAGCGAGTCAGGATTGCGTTCATTTAAGCTCACTTCTAAGTAAGAAGCGCCGCCCTGTAAAAATATTTCAATTACGTCTTGCCAGCAGTTTTGGTGGGCTTGGCTTTGTCGTAGCGGGGGCAGCGATCGCTCAGGATGATCCCACGTGGCAAGCACATTAACCCGCTCTTGACGCAGATCGACCAGAATAGAGCGATCGCAATTCAACCCATGACCCAACTCTGCCACAATCCGCCCGACAATTTCATTCGGATTAAGAGTGGAATTAAGCAGCCGCGAAATGCGCCCAATCAAAGCCGCCTGTTGTCTCGATTGCTCTAGCCGCTGCCGCCAGTACAAGGCGCTGTAAGCCAGCCCTAACTGGCTACAAGTTACCTCCAGGCAATCCAACTCCTCTAAACTCCAGCCCCGAATTTCACACCTTTCTGCTGATGCTGCGGCAGGAATATCGGGGCGCTTAAGCTGCAACACAAATTGTAAGGGGTTTGCCACGGCGATAAGTTCCTGAATCGTTGGAGCTAAAAATCCGCCGCGAATCGTGACTGGAATAATCAGGTCGCCTGTTTGAAGCTGAGTAGTTTGAGGAGAATGTTGTTGGTCGAGGAACCACTGGGGCAGAGAATTTAGGCAAAATGGCTGAATGGATAAGTTGCTTAGGTCACTATCCCGTGAATAAAATGACGCGTCTATCGAGCCAATAAACAAAGACTGGCTTGCCACCTCAGCAGTGGTATACACTCGAATATTGTCTGAGACTCCTAGCTCCAAACCCGTCCACAGCAAGCAATCCGCCTTATAGTTGACCGTGATTTTCTCTACTATCTGACGGAGCAAAGAATCAACAGAATCTAAGTTTAATACGGCTGCTTTAACCCAGAGGTAGAGATGTTTCCAGGTTGTTTTCATGGGTTTTCCCAGAAGTGCTGATTTTGAGTGAACTCCGGCACAAACAAAACCAGAGACGGAAGTAGTAAGTATGGATTTTTATAAGTAATAAGTAAGACTCATTATGCCTCGGCGTATATTCTGAGGCATACCCAGACTTCAGTATAAATTGCTAGTTTTACAGCGAGAGGTTTTGTAAGAGATTGTTAAGGATTAAGGGATTGCTTAACTGTGTTTCTTGTTTATGTTTCTTGTTTGGGTAGATGGCATTGAGTACCAAAATATTTAGAGAACAGTTTTTTCAGTCTACTTCTAACCGATCTGTTCCCTTTCTCAAAGTGACAGAATATTAGCTGTCCTAGCCAGATGTTCGTTCAACCCACTCTGGAATGTAAATCCAAGCCTTGTTGAGTTCTAAGTCGATCGCACGGTAATTGGGCTCTTTTTTTTCAACCAGCGCCCAGAAGTGCTGGGAGTGATCAAGGTGAATGGTGTGACATAGCTCGTGAATGAGGACGTAGCGGACTAAGTGGGGCGGCAAAAACAGAAGCTTGAAATTGAGGCTGATGTTCTTTTTACTAGAACAGCTTGCCCATAGAGTTTTTTGACCTCGAACCGAAATTTGGTTGCAGGATAAGTTGATCTCATGGCTGATGAGGCGAAGCCAGGGGGTCAGGTGCGTTTCGGCTTTGCGCTTTAGCCAGTATTGAAGGGCTAGGGAACAGTTGGGTTGCTCGACCTTGCCCTGAATAATGATTTGGTGAGGGGCGGGGGTGCTGAAGGTGATTTGAGGTTGCTCGGTGGGCTGGTAGTGGATTGTCCATTCTTCTAGGAGCGATCGCAGGCTGAGTTGCTCTGGAAAAGTAGGGCTAGGGATTTGGGGCGATTGAACTAATTCGTGGGTAAGCGATCGCCGCTCTGCTGCAATTCTTTGGGTCGTCTTGGCAATCCATTCCTGTCGCTTCTGCAAAATTTCTGGAATCTGCTGCATATCAAAGCCGCGCGGCACGACAATCTCAACCTCACTGAGGTGAGAAACCTTGATGCTGACGTGCTTAGCGCGATCGCTAACTCGAACGTTGTAGGACGGGGGTTTAGAGGATTTAGCCTTTGCCATATCCTTACTTTACTGGGTTGCCTGGGTTCTTGTCGTCGGTGGGCAAATCTAATGAAGCCGCTCAAGATGCTCTTGAAAAAAATCTAATAAAAGCTGTTGATGTGGCTTTCCGAGCGGGCAAACGTAACCCGCTTTTTCAGAATAACAGCCGCCTTGCCGAATTTCTTCAAGCGTCAAAAATCTCATATCCCAACCTTCATGAAGCTGAAGATCGGCTAGGTCAACCGTCAGCGGAGCCTGGTAAACATGGCGGACAACTTGGGGATCATTGTAGGAACGGAAGTAGGTGAGATTAGGCGGATCGTAGCTAATTTCTTCTAGGAGTTCTCGGTGAATGGCAGCTTCATGACTTTCACCTGGATCTAAATGTCCTCCAAAAAATGCCCAATGTCCTGGATAGGCAATGGTGGGAATATTGTCTCGAAGCTGCATCAAAAACCGATCGTTTTGATAGAGAATGGCGATCGCCACCACAGGACGAGGCAGCGTTGTTACAACGGCATGGGTCACGGTATGGGTCATTGAGCAACCTCTGACTTTTTAAGATTGGGGGTCTAATTGTTCCTGCTCTTCAATATAAGCTTCGCTAAACTCCTGTCCATCTACAGAAATTTTTTCATATCGCACCTGCCCTTTGATGTAAACGCGATCGCCTTTTTTGGGCTTGGCTTTGGTGGTGAGTACCCAAATCTTCCCTGTGCTGTCTTGAAGTTGATAGATCTGAGCGTTGATCAAGGGGACGCGCTCACTCACCTGTCCTTTGAGATAAACCGTCGAGGTCAGCCAGTGGCGCTGAGGATGCGCCTGCACGTCTTGAACCAAGGTGACTCTGCTACAACCCGTTAAACCAATGAGCAGAGAAATAAAGCTAATTTGAAAAAATGTTGGAGGAAAATCAGGATTCGCCATGACAGAAACTCAATCTGAGTGCTAAATCTGCGAGACTGAGGAAGTTGCGATCGCAACAGAAAGATTCCGTCTCGGTTTCGCCCCTTAATCTACCCGATTTCCACACCCCAAACATGGCTGGTTTATTGGACGGCAAAGCGCTTGCAGCTAAGATGCAAGCCGAACTCACAGAGCAGGTCAGAGGACTTCAAGCCCAGGCAGGCAGACCGCCCGGACTAGCGGTGCTAATGGTGGGCAACAACCCTGCAAGTGCGGCATACGTTGGGCAAAAAGAAAAAGCTTGTGCCCGCGTAGGCATCACTTCTTTTGGCAAGCATTTTGCAGAGGATGTGACTCAAGCAGAGCTAGAGCAAACCATCCACGCCCTTAACCAAAATGAGCAGGTAGACGGGATTCTTGTCCAACTGCCTCTGCCCGATCGCCTGAATTCGGTCGCCCTGCTGAACAAAATTGACCCCGACAAAGACGCGGATGGCTTGCATCCTATCAATTTGGGACGGCTGCTACGAGGAGAATCTGGGCTAAGAAGCTGTACGCCTGCCGGAGTTATGGGTCTGTTGGAGGAATATCAAATTAGTCTCAAAGGTAAACAGGCGGTAGTTTTAGGGCGCAGTATTTTGGTAGGTAAACCCTTAGCGCTAATGCTATTAGAGCAAGATGCCACTGTGACGATCGCCCATTCCCGCACGCCCGATTTAGCGGCGATCGCCCGCACTGCCGACATCTTGGTGGCAGCCGTTGGACGCATTGGGCTAGTTACGCCAGCCATGGTTAAGCCGGGAGCCGTAGTGATTGATGTGGGCATTAACCGGACGACCGATGAAACAACCGGAAAATTCCGTCTGGTGGGAGACGTGCAGTTTGAGGCATTGCAAGATATTGCCTCCTGGATTACGCCAGTTCCGGGTGGAGTTGGCGCGATGACTGTGACCATGCTGTTGCACAATACAGTATGGAGTTATCGGCAACGCTTAGGATTATAAAGGTGTTGGGAGCGAAATGATGGTTATTTCAGCAAATACGAATCAAGGGATGCGGACACCAGAAGAGCCTTTGCCAAACTTTGATTTGGCGGCTTACTTAAAGAGACAGCAGGCAGCGGTAGAAGTGGCGCTGGATGGGGCGATCGCCATTGGTTACCCCGAAACTATCTATGAAGCCATGCGCTATTCCCTCATGGCAGGCGGCAAACGGCTTCGACCCATTCTTTGCCTCGCCACTTGCGAACTCATGAGCGGCACCTCTGACTTGGCAATGCCAACCGCTTGTTCGCTAGAAATGATCCACACCATGTCTCTGATCCACGACGATTTGCCTGCGATGGATAACGACGATTACCGTCGAGGCAAATTGACCAATCACAAAGTCTATGGTGAAGACATTGCCATTTTGGCAGGAGATGGGTTGCTGGCTTACGCGTTTGAGTTCATGGCGACTCAAACTCAGGCTCCCGCCGATCGCGTTTTAAAAGCGATCGCCCATCTTAGTAAAGCCGTTAGCGCAGCCGGACTAGTGGGCGGACAAGTTGTGGACTTAGAGTCTGAAGGAAAACCGGGTGTCACGCTAGAAACTCTCAACTATATTCATCGTCACAAAACTGGAGCTTTGCTCGAATCCTCTGTCGTGTGCGGAGCTATCTTGGCAGGTGCCGCTGATGACGACTTGGAACGCCTCTCCCGCTACGCCCAAAACATTGGGCTCGCCTTCCAAATCATCGACGATGTGCTAGACATCACCGCCACCCAGGCAGAACTTGGCAAAACCGCAGGCAAAGACCTCCAATCTCAAAAAGCCACCTACCCCAGCTTTTGGGGCATTGACGAGTCAAAACGCCAAGCCGACCAACTGATTGCCGCTGCCAAAGCAGAACTACAGACTTTTGGCACCCAAGCTCAGCCTCTCCTTGCCCTAGGAGACTACATCACGGCTCGCAAAAACTAATCCTCATTCTCTCCACCCTTAACCTAAATCCCCATGCAGGACTTCCCCGCTATCCTGAATAACCCCGTTCTCCTGGTTTCATTGTTTGCTTGTGTGCTAGCTCAGCTGATTAAAGTAGTGGTTGAACTGGTTCAACACGGCAAGCTTGACTTTCGTAGTTTGGTGGGCACAGGCGGAATGCCCAGCGCCCATTCAGCGCTAGTCACAGCTTTGGCAACTGGCATTGGGCAAACCGCAGGCTGGGATAGTGGAACCTTTGCGATCGCCATTATCTTCGCCATCATCGTTATGTACGATGCCTCAGGAGTCCGTCAAGCTGCCGGAAAGCAAGCCCGCATCCTCAACCAAATCATGGATGAACTCTCCCAAGGCGAAACCAAATTTACAGAAGATCGCCTCAAAGAATTGCTGGGGCATACCCCAGTTCAAGTCATCGCGGGGGCTGCCCTAGGGACAGTAGTTTCTTGGATTGCGGCTCCTACCTACTAATTTTTACAATCCTATCTATAGCACCACCTAGAACTTGAGGTTTTAACGCCGCACATCAGCCGTTAGCAGCACCACGCCCCGGCTATCAACCAGCACTGCCGTCAAGCCTGCTTGGGTCAACTGACTCAGCACCGTAGAAGCAGAACTGGCATTAGTTCCCTGAGCTGCCAGCAGATAGGGGCGCTGCTCAAACGATACTAAGCCCACATTGCGATTCGTCACATTACGGACATCAGCCGCAATCTCTGGACGGTTGAAATAGCTGACTAGCACTGCGTAGCCAGACCCTAAAGGTTGGGGATTGTAGCTGGCGCTAGTTGCAGTGGTGGTGGGCGTAGTCGGTGTGGTGGGTGTAGTATTGGGTCTTGGGAAGGAGCCAGCGCCAGAAGTGGTAGGAGGATTGGGAGCCGTAGAAACTGAAGTAGAGTTAGGGCTAGAAACGATCGCCTGTAGCCCTGCTTGGTCGCTCAAGTACTTTGCCCAAGCGTTAGCCACATCAGCACTGGCAAACCCTTCCACTCGCACCACACTTTCGTTGAGGTAATTACAGGGAGTTAACAACGCATTAGCAGGCAATAGCTGTCGTAGTTGAGATTGAGTATCGGTTCTGGGGTTGCGCACTAGCAGCAAATACTCGTTGGCTCTAGGAGATTGACAGGCCGTTCGAGTTTGGGCGATCGCGCTTTGGTTTAACCCAGAACCTATCGAAAGTCCCGTTGTCAAAACCACCCACCCCAACGCCGCAGAAAATTTTGTCATTTTAGATCTGATCACTTGGGGCATGACTTGAGGAAATTGCATAAAAACGTTCCTTTGAAAATAGGGGATGAGTATAGATTTAGCCCCTTTGCCCCCGATTCTCTAGCTCACTGGAACCAAGGATGCTAAGGGTTCTGGAATAGTAGCAGAGGGAGCCTGAAACTCGCCCGTACTCACGTATTCAAGCCGCAGCTTAAGCCAGGTAATAAATTGAGGATTGGTAGAAATAATTGCCACAGCGGGCTGAGGACATTTTGCCTTCAGGCTTGCCATTTCTGGAGCTTCTAAAAAAGCGGGCTGATGGACTAACCAAAAATCTATTTCTTTTTCCTGTTCGTGGTAATGCCGGATCCGCTCCTTCAGGGCTTCCTCAGTGGGTTCGTCTTCCAACATATACTTGCGGCTAGCTAAGACATAGTAGTAGGTGTTCATGAATTTGAGTCTTAAGATTTCAATCAATTTCGTTAACTAATTTTACCGTTCATTGTCTCCCGAATTGCCTGCTTCATCTCCCGTACTGCTCGCTCCATCCCGACCAGAACAGCGCGACTGACAATAGTGTGACCAATGTTTAACTCCTCCATGCCTGGAAGAGCCGCGATCGGATGAACGTTCCAGTAGGTCAACCCATGTCCTGCGTTGATGCGAAGTCCAGCCGCGATCGCCGCTTCACACCCTTGCCTCAACACTGCCAACTCTTTCTCCCGTCCTTTTTCATCCTTCGCCTCAGCATATTGCCCAGTATGCAACTCAATAAACTGTGCCTGTACGGTCGCGGATGCCTCGATCTGGCGATCGTCGGCATCAATAAACAAGCTCACCGGAATGCCTGCCCCTTGCAGCACTGCTACCACCTGCTTCATCCGGTCTAGCTGACCTGCAATATCTAAGCCACCTTCGGTTGTAATTTCTTCGCGCTTTTCAGGAACAAGGGTGACGTAATTTGGCAGGATATCGAGGGCGATCGCCACCATCTCGTCCGTCGCCGCCATTTCCAGGTTTAGGTGTGTCCGTACCGTTTGCCGCAGCAGCTTTACGTCCCGATCCTGCATGTGCCGTCGATCTTCTCGCAAATGTACCGTAATTCCATCTGCGCCCCCTATTTCTGCCAACACCGCTGCTGCTACAGGATCAGGCTCAACGGTTCGTCTGGCTTGCCGGACAGTTGCCACATGGTCAATATTTACCCCTAAGGTCGGCATTCTCACAGTATTTCTATCCTCCACGCTCTCGCCTTGATTCTACAGGCTAGGACAAAAATTCCCCATCTTGCTCCAATAACTCTGAAAGCCCCCTTTTTCCGTAAGTTTACAACTCTTATCATTGAGAGTATTTTTCCCCAAGTATTCCACAAGCTTTCCACAGGGACGAATGAGTTTTCCACAGGTTTTGAGGGGGTTTTCCACAGCTCTATACGAAGTGACGTGGGTTCACGGATTTCTTGGGGAATAACGAGTTGGCAACGAATCAGCCCTGATCTTCCTGAGATTACGTTAAGGAATGTAACAAAAAAGCTCTAGGAAGCTTATTATGCCGTTGGGCTTCTTGGTCGCCTGCAAAAACTGCACAAGTGTTCTGCATTGACAACCCTACCCCCCCATAGCGTACATTGATGCGACCAACCTTAAAGAGCGCTCCAAAACGACTCAACTCAAATCACCCATAGCATTTCCATATAAGGTGTTTGAGTCGGCAATAGCTGGAGTTAGCTCAACTTTTGGCTGCATACATCACAGTTATTCACTTAGATTTACTTAACAGGCTCATTCACCATGTACTCTTCGTACTCTTCCGATACAGAGGTTTCTATGAATTCAAACGTCAGCATTTTGGCTGAGATTCCTGAAGATTTGCACGAATCGCTTCAAGATTATCTGGAAACGCACCCCGATTGGGATCACGATCGCGTCTTTGCTGCGGCTCTATCGCTGTTCTTGCTGCAAAATGGCTGTAGCAACACGCCTGATTCTTCTCGTAGCTACCGTCGGGCAGCACGGGTTTATTTAGATTCGCTGTTTAAGCACGCGGTATGAGTTTGAGTCTACAGGATGGGATCTGAGGAAAGGACAGGGGGAAAGCGTCCAGCGCCCTTCACTACATGCCCCCTTCCCCTCTCCTACAGATTCCCCACTCCCGGTAGAATAGGGTTCTAGATAAGAAGAGGATTTATAACCCATGCCCTATCTCTGGTTTAAGGCTTTTCATATTGTGGGCGTTGTTGTTTGGTTTGCGGGGTTGTTTTATTTGGTACGGCTATTTGTGTACCATGCCGAAACCCTTGAACAGCCTGAACCTGCAAGAAGCATTTTGCACAACCAATATCAAATTATGGAGAAGCGGCTCTATAAGCTGATTACAACTCCAGGTATGGTGCTAACCGTGGGGATGGCGATCGCTATGCTGATAACGGCTCCCGCGCTTCTTAAAGAAACCTGGCTTCAGGTCAAGATGTCTTTAGTGGGCGTTCTGATTATTTACCATCATCTTTGTGCTCGTTGGATGAAGCAGCTTGCGGCTGGGGAGTTTAAGTTTACGGGGCAGCAGTTTCGATGGCTCAATGAAGTACCTACTGTGTTTCTGGTGATCATTGTCCTATTAGCGATTTTTAAAAATAACTTTCCCACTAGCGCTGCCAGTTGGGGTATTTTCGCCATGGTTGTGGCGATGGCGGCAATTATTCAGCTTTATGCTCGTAAGCGCCGATTAGATAAAGAGCGTGCGATCGCTGAGGCAGGAGAAGCAGCAGTAGAAGGATCTGTATCGTAAAAATTGCTAACCGCAACCTAGATACAACTTTGGGTAGAAGGAGGTTAAGCTGTAATTCGATAAGCTCCATGGGTACTAGAAAAAGTAAACCCATGGAGCTTTTTTATGATTAATTTATTTTCTCAGGCGATCGCTCGTCTCAATTCTTTTATCAGATCATTTCAAGTTAAACAGTTTTTTGCAGTTGCTTTAGTAGGAGCCATCCTCTTGCTTGCTCCTGCTGAAACGACCAAAAACAACCCAGACTTAGGTCGGCGCATTGATAACGTTTTAGAAAGAGGAGACTCAGAAAGACCCACTACTACTAGACAATGGCAACAAGAAGCCCGTGAAGTAGAGGGTAAACCTGGCGAACGGCTAAAAAGAATTGGTGAAGAATCCAAAGAAGCCATTAAGGAATTTGGTGGTCTTTACCCAGACACAGCCGAAAGAAGTGGTGAAAATTTACAAGATAATGTGGAGTTTCAGGGCGATCGGTAGTTTTAAGGCTTAAGGTAGTTTTAAGGCTTAAGGTAGGCAGGGGGCGCGTGTGATGCGATCGACATTCGCGCCTAACAGGATTTACTGTGCAGTTTCGCTGAGGGCAATATTCTTACGCATCCAGTCGTTGGCGATCGTTTGGATATTGGTTCCTTTGGCATCGGCAATGTCTTGGAGGAAGGCGATGAGGGCGCTTTCGAAGTAGATGGGCAATTCAAATTGGGCATCTGGATGGTAGAACTTGCCGCGTTGCCCCTGGGAGAAGTCGTAGGATTCTTTCATAACAGTCCTTAATGCCGGGGATAGCACAACTGCCGCAAGCTTAGCCGATAATTCTTTGCTGCGGCAACTTATAGATCTGTAGGGAGACGAGGGAAGGCGATCGCTGATTCTATCTTCTCTAAATCAATAAACGAGTGAGCAAAGAGTCCTTCCGCCCACTTCTTTCAGTAGATCACGCATCCCAAAATAATATTCACCCACCCTAAAACAACATTTGCCCACTTGTTTCAGTTGAGCGCGCACCCCAAAATAGTATTTGCCGACTCAAATACCATTTTTGCCGACTTATTTAAGGCGATCGCGCACTTAATCCTAATTTTTGACAGGAGTTGATACTCGCGGATGAATGATGAGGCAAAGCAACACAAGCAGATTGACAAGATCTCGTTTTGGCTGCTCCATTTCAGCCGCGATCGCTCTTGTCCTGGGATACAGCCTGCGGAAATCGCTGGGCTAGGGCAGGTAACACTGAACAAGCCTCTCGATCGCTCAGGTTTTCTGGCTTGCTCCAAGTGAAGGGAGCCAGGCGCGCGGCTGACATCCATAAAAGTTTACGGGCGCGGGTCATTGCCACATATAGCAGCCGAAATTCTTCTGCTGTCTTAAGCAAACCCGCGCGATTCCAAGCCGCCTCGATATTGGGCAGAATTCCTTCGCCGTGGATATGGGCACGGATTTGTGCCCTAGCCACTTCAGAGAGCGTGAAGTTACCCAGAAATTGGGCTTGAGGTAAAACCCGAAGACTACCGGGAATCAAAGAGTCGTGAAGAAAGGGTAGAAACACGTAGTCCCAATCTAGACCTTTGGCTTTGTGCATCGTCATAATAGTTAGCTGACGAGGGCGGATATATCGAGCTTCAGAATCGTCGGCTTCAACAGGTTCAAAGCGCTCGGAGCGGACAAGTTCGCTCAGGGCTTCAAGTACAGCAACCATTGATGAGTCAGCAGAAGTTTGTTGAGAGATCCGCTCTGCAAGTTTATCGGCGCTTGCTAGCTCGGCTTGGTCATATTGCAAGGTCATTGCCAGGAAAGAAATGAGTTGGTAATGGGGCAGTTCTAGTCGGGCACGAAGCAACCCTGCACAATAGCGACGAGCGCGTAGGACGGGTTCGGGTTGGGGTGGATCGAGAGGGGCAGGATAGAGGAATTGTTCGGGGAAACTGACTAAGCGGTTGAGGTCTTGAGGCGGAATGAGTTGACGATCGCTCAACACTCTGAGCGCTGCTTTCAGGTAATCGGGCGAATGGGGGCGATCGAGAAATTGCAACAGGGTCAAAATTTCGGCAGGCACATGGGAATGACGATCGCGATCGCCCACGTCGTAGATTTCAATTCCTATTTCTTCTAGGTTTGTCTCAATTCCATACTGAGCCGGATTGCGTAACACCTCTGCTAGAAACTTTCCCTGCCGATTTTCTCGGACTAATACTGCTGCTCGTGCCTCTGGATTATGAGTCAGGCGATCGGCAACCCGTTGGGCGATTAAATCAACGCTGCGATAAATGTCGCTAGGAAAGCAAATCTCCAAACCTTTTCCTTCAGCCACAGGGTTCGCATCGGCTTGTGGATCATTGGTAGAAACGGGATGAATGTACTGGTGACGAAAAGGTTGTGTCGAACCGATCTGATGGATTGTCTCAATCTCAGGGAGGGAGTAGCGAGTGTTGACCCAATCAAGGGTAAAGTTGGCTGCGTCGATAATAATTTGGGTACTGCGTCCGGCTTGATCCATCTCAGCTAAGCGACCTTCGGTTTGACAGCGTTGACAGAAGTCGTTAAAGAAGGAGGGGTCGGCAGGGGTGAAGGTAGAATTGATGGCTTGATTGGGGTCGCCCACCCGAATCAGATTAAGAGCAGGTTCGCTTGGGTGGGCTGCCAGGATTTCTAATAGACGGGTTTGCAGTGGCGAGGAATCTTGGGCTTCGTCTTCAAAAACAGCGTAAATTTGAGATTGCCAGAGGTGACGGGCAGCTTCGTTTTCGAGCACTCGCAGAGCCGCCAGAATCATCTCGTCGTAGTCAATGTAGCCTCTAGATTGCAAGAGCCTTTGGTAGCGATCGTACAGTCCAGCCGCTATTTCTAAAACGTTGTAAGTTGCACCCTCTAAAGAAGAGCGAAACTCTGCGTTGTTACTGATTTCTTGTAGATCTTGGGGCAGTAATCCTGAGCTTTTTGCCTCATGAATCGCAGTGAATGCTAGTTCTGGTAAGACCTCAGAGCGCAGAACCGACTGGCGGCGGAGGCGCTCTGTTTCTTCATGATCTGCCTGTCTTCCTTCCAAAAGCTGCTGATAGGCTTGAGGATTTGCCGAAACCCATTGCTCGACGCAAGCGCGAATCAAGCGACTGCTTTGACCAGGAGAAACCAATGTCATGCGGCTGAGGTTGAGTCCTGAAAGTTCTGGATGCTGAGTAGCGATGTTTAACGCCAGCCCGTGCAGAGTAGACACCATAAATCCTTGAGACGGCAAGGATAGCTCCTTCAAAGACTGACGAATTTTGCCTTTAAGGTTGGCGACGGCTGAGCGGGTGAAAGTCACCAGGGCAAGTTGTCCGGGTTGTGCATCTTTTCCTTGCTGGAAGCGGCGGGCAAGGAGCAGAGCAGAGGCGATCGCCATTCCCGTAGATTTTCCTGAACCCGGCACCGCCGAAACTGCTAATGCTCCTCCTTGCCAGTCTGCCATGCACTGCTGCCCCGGGCGCAGGCGATCGCGCAGAGCTTGTAGGGCTAGATTCCGCTCTGTCTGTTGTGAGCTTATCTCTTGTGGATCTGAAGACGCTACCATAATGACACGAGGCATTCAGCGAAGGACTCTAACGATGCAAGCCACCCAAACTCGTGACTACACACCCGAAGAATATCTGGCAATAGAGGAATTTTCCGAGTACAAAAGCGAATATATCAATGGACAAATTATTCCTATGGCAGGTGGAAGTACAAACCATAATCGAATTGCCCTAAATTTTAGTAGCGCATTGAATTTTGCATTTAAACAGCAAGACTATGAGGTTTTCATTGGTGATGTCCGGTTGTGGATACCTGAAAAGCAGATCTTCACCTATCCAGACGTAATGATTATTGCAGGCGAACCAGAATATGTTAGCAATCGCACGGATATAATTACCAATCCTGTAGTTATTATTGAGGTCTTGTCAAAATCTACTCAGGCATACGATCGCGAGGGAAAGTTTAATGCTTACCGCACTATTCCAAGTTTTCAAGAATATCTATTAGTAGATCAAACCCGAATTCATGTGGGGCAGTCTTTCATAACGGGTAAGAAACAAGGATGGTTTCGGGAATATGACGACGAAGATGAAGCGATCGCCCTTGCCGCAGTTCCCTTTCAGATTTCCTTGAATGATCTCTACAGTAAAGTCAAATTTGAGCAAGAGATAGAAGAAGAACTTCTATCCTCACAACTGCTGAATGAGTAGAGACGTGCTCTAGCGTTAGGATAGACTGTCAGGATAGCAATAGAAGGTAAAGCGATGTTTGAAGTTTACACACGCTACATCTTAAACCAAGACCATCAGCCTATTGCGGTACAAATCCCCATTGAACAATTTCAACAAATAACTGGAATTCTGGAAGCATCGGGACAAGTTCTCTTAATGAGGGAAGTAATAGGTGAAGAAGTGTTGGAAGAAGATGAAACCTGGATGCAAGCAGATTTATCAAGCCTCGGCAACCATGAACCCTATGATTGGCAGCCGGGTGAGCGAGAAGAGGGCTTACCTGTAAAATATGTACCCGGTAAAGGATTAACGATCGACAAATGACCCAGCGATCGTTGCAGTTTGGAGACATCGTCACAGCAATCTTCCCAGAGCAGATGCCAAAAGGGCGCGAGCAGCAAGGATACCGACCTGCAATTGTTGTAGCTATTCCTGACCTCCTTGACATCCCTCGTTTTCCGCTAATTGTGGTGATGCCACGCACTACAGATAGAGGTCAGAAATGGGCGATTGCTTCCTCCAACTTATATCCTCAATTCTCCGCAGGAGTCGGTGGGCTGCGTTCTCCCTCTATTGCTTTGCTAGATCAAGTGAGATCATTAGATATCAGCCGAGTAACGGCATACCGCGGCAGTTTATCCCTTGAGGAATATCAGCCAATTCTGTCCGGACTTCAGCGAATGTTTACCTGGACTCCTGTATCTTGAATAATCATCTATCGCTCTAAAATTTTTGTGCCCCTCAAAGTTTTTCCTCGTCCGATCGCTCATTACCTTCTACTTTTCACCATCCTGCTCTTAGGCTTGGGGCTACGATTTTGGCACCTTGATAGTAAACCTTTGTGGCTGGATGAAGTTCTGAGTGCGCTGTTTACAATGGGACGGAGTTATCAAGATATTCCACGGGAAGAGTTTTTCCCATTAACCGCACTAGATCAATTATTTACGCTGCAACCTGGGATAACTTGTCCTCAAATCGCTCAAACGATCGCCACCCAATCGGTTCATCCTCCCTTATTTTTCTGTTTAATGCACCGTTGGCTGAACTGGCTACAGCCCAATGCCGAAAACTGGGTTTGGGCAATTCGATCGCTGCCTGCATTGCTAGGCGTGGGAGCGATCGGAGCAAGTTATTATCTTAACCGCGTTGCTTTTTCTAAATCGGCAGGATTAGCAAGTGCAGCGCTGATGGCAGTTTCTCCATTTGCAGTTTATTTATCGCAAGAGGCGCGGCATTACACGCTGCCAATGCTGCTAATTACGCTGGCGTTAGCAGCATTGGTGCAGATGCAGCAAGACTTGACCCAGCAAGCATTTCGCCCATGGGTATGGTTGGGTTGGGTTGTTCTCAATAGTATTGGGCTATACGTTCATTACTTCTTCGCGTTGGCAGTGGTCGCACAAGTTATTGCATTGGGCGGATGGATGGGAATAGGGCAGCGTAGACCCCTTCACCATTGGGGATTTTTAGGAGGAGCGATCGCCGGGATTGTCCTCTGTTATTTGCCCTGGCTACCTACCCTGATCAGCCATACAGGTCGCCCCGAAACAGACTGGCTGATTCCTTATAAACCCGATTGGTTAGATCGGGTTGCCCCACTCTATCAAACGGTTGTGGGTTGGGTGCTGATGATCATTGCATTGCCTGTGGAAAACCAATCTTTTGCTATTAAAGTTGCATCGAGCCTAACTATTACAGTGTTTGGGTTGTGGCTGATTAGTCGCGTAGTAGTAGCATCCCGAAGCCTGTGGAAAACTTTTTCTTTACGTCCGGCAATCGTGCTGCTTTTGGGCTTTACCTTGTGCGTGATTTTAGAGTTTTTTGCGATCGTTTATGTTTTAGACAAGGACATTACAGTCGTTCCTCGATATAACTTTGTGTACTATCCAGGGATCTGTGCCTTGCTGGGAGCGTGTTTTGGAGGTGTTGGATCTGGGCAGGAGCCCTTACCATGGCGCATTTGGATTAGGGGAGTAGGGCGATCTCTTCGAGATACCCACAAGGGGTCGCTACTCATTATCCTGCTAGTCGGTTTAATTAGCAGCGGATTTGTGGTGAATGGGTGGGTATTTCAAAAGTCCTATCGTCCTAATGAAGTGGCTCAAGATATGGTTTTGAAGCCCGATCGACCCCTGATTGTGGTCGTTAGCTATACGTCGCTCCAAGACATTGCTTTAGGGTTAAGCTTTGCGTTGGAGTTGCGTAAACTGTACTCGGTAAAGGATGTGGAAAAGTCGGTACGGTTTGCATTTTTTGATCGTTCACAAAGTTATCAACAGATGTGGAAAACTTTAGCGCGATCGCCCCAACTGTTGCCCCTGCCGCTCAATCTGTGGGTTGTTACTTCTCCTGGAACCCGAGCAAAGGACTATCCAGAACGGCTCAGGTTAGCCAGCCAGCCAGGGCAAAGACGCACCCTTTGCCAAGTTGATCCTCAAGAATTTTATCGGATTGGGTTTCCCTACCAATTGTATCGATGTGCAGTGAAGGGAGGTAAGCCACTGTCGGATCAAGGTCAGGGGTGAAGGATCTGGTGGTAGGTTGCAATCATTTGCTGCGCGATCGCCCCCCAGCTATAGTTCTTCAACGCATGAGCTTTTGCATTTTCTCCCCGACGCTGCCGTTCTGCGCTGTCGGCTAGAGCCAACCGGAGTTGCTCTACCAATCCAGACACCGTACAAGGGCTAACCCATCCCGCCTCTGCCTGCTGAATTTGATCCCAGATGTAGACCTGATCTGAAATCACGACAGGCACTCCTGCAACCATTGCTTCTGCCACTGCAATCCCAAAGTTTTCGTAATAAGAAGGCAGCACGAATAAGTCGGCGGCTTGAAGCAGCATAGCTTTATCTTCGCCTGTAACAAATCCCGCGATCGCCGTTCGTTCCTTCAAAGTAGATTGCTGAATCTGGGCGAAGATCTCTTGCTCGTAGTCTGGATCTTGAGAATTAGACCCGGCTAGCACAAAGTGAAAGTCTTGTCCCGCTGCTGCTAGCTGCTGCAAGGCTGGGAGTAGCAGATCAAATCCCTTTTTGCGATCGAGGCGGGACATAAAAAGAATGATAGGGCGATCGCCAGGAATGGCGTACTGAGCGCGCATCACTTGTCTTGCCTGTAGATTCTGCTCTACAGGTTTTACTCCTAAAGGCAAGACTAATTCCCGGCTCATTGTTCCAAACCGCTCCGAGATTTTTGCCTCTTGGTCGCTAGTAAAGTGAAGGGCTGCGGCTCCTCTTAAGTTGGGGCGCTCTAATACCGCTGCGTAAAGTTGTTTAAGCTGACGTTTTTTCTGTAAGTCGGCGGGGTCGAGGGTGCCTAGCGGACGCAGGATGTAGGGAAGTTGCTGATGACGCGCCACTGTTGCAGCTAGGCTGCTGACAGGCGAGAACAGAGCATGAATATGGGCAAGGTCAAATTCGCGTCCGTGCTGTGCTAGCCATTGCAACAGCCCCAAGGAAAACTTGTAGCGGCGAAACGGTGAGCAGTGGAAGTATCGAATTTGATAGCCATCTTGTGAAATGGGGCGATCGCATGGCACATCTAAAGGTGGTTGTCCCACATCGCCATTAGAATCGGTTGTCAGAATCGTCACCTCTACACCCTTCTCTGCCAAAGCCTTAGAAAGTCCCAGTACCATTTGACTAGGGCCGCCGTAAACCAGCGAAACAGAAGGAATAATTTGGAGAATGTGAAGGGGTTTACTCATTCTTTTTCCCTAGCAAATGCTGATAAAAGTCTAACTGCCGCCGCGCTAAAGCTCGATTGGTGTAACATTCCATCGCTCTAGAGTAAGCCCGTTTGGAGAGATCGATCGCCAGTTCCGGCTGACTCATCAACCGCGCCAAACAATCCCGCAGAGCCTCTACATTGCCTTCAGGAAAGACCATGCCCGTGTCGCCAATGACATGGGGAATCTCGCCAGAATCAGAGCCAATGACGGGCACTTGACAAGCCATTGCTTCAATGAGAACGTGTCCAAACTGCTCTTTCCAGCCTGCCGAGGTCAAGGTTTTGAACTTTTGGGTGGATTGGGAAGGCAGCACTAGCACATTCATCAAGTTGATAAAGCGAGGAACATCTTTGTGGGCTACGCTTTCGATGATGATGAGGCGATCGCCAATTCCTGCTTCTTCAGCTTTCGCCATCAACTGTTCTTTTAATTCGCCCCGACCTAATAGCAAAAGTTTCCAATGCTTTTCTTTTGCCAGACCTGCCACTGCATCACACAGCGTTAAAAGCCCCTTCTCTTCAACAAATCGCCCGACAAACCCAATCACAAACTCATGCGGCTGAATCCCTAGCTGTGCAGCAAGTTTTGGCTGTGCTTGAGGACGAAAGAGAGACTCATCGACACCAAGTTGGGGCATAACTCGCATTTCGCCTTTGTAGCCGCGCTGCCGCAACACATCCACGCCATCTTGGTTGCCCGACACAATGCCGTGACTATGGTGCAGATTGTACGCCTCTAGTGCCGAAACGGGGAACTTGAGCCTATAGGGCAAGTTCCACCAGGTAAAGAAAAGGTTTTTGGCGTTGAGTTTGAGGAGACGATTCAGGGTAATCATTTGGGCATAAGCGATCGCCTTTGCCCCTTGCTCTACTTGAATAATATCGGGGCGAAACTCCTGCATTAAGGAGACTAAATCTGCGCCAAAACAGAGCATTCCCTGATTGTTTTGGCTAAAGTTCGACACGGGCACGACTCGAAAAGAACCCTTTTGCCAGAAGCGGGTTTCAATAAGTTTATTTTGCACGCCGCCGGGTCGCCATTTCCTAGGCACCACAATTGTTACTTCGATATTAGGTGCTAAGGATGCGAGGGTTTTGAACTTTTCGCAGTTGAGATCCACAATATAGGTATGGCTAGCAACAAGAATTTTCATGATGCCCATTCCCTCAAAGCAGGATCTACCCGGTCGCTTTGACTGTAAACTTGCCCGTCATTCCACAGCGACTTTACCATCGTTCCGACTGCCTTAATGAACGCAAGGATGTAGAACACGCCTCGACTCATGACCTTTAGCGGGGAACCGCTTTTGTAGCAAGGAGGGTGCCCCAAGACATGACAATCAAACAGCTTAATGAAAAACTGGAGACACTGCCCCGGCGTAAGACTTTTTAACCCCATTAAAAAGTGATTGTGGTAGAAAGTAACCTGGTATTGCAGCGATCGCGTACTAATGTCATGACAACCGCCTGTTTCCTCGCCCAAATGCACCAAATGCGCCGCTGGGTCATACCAAATCATTAGCCCTGTTTTGCGAATATGCAGACAAAAATCTGACTCTTCCCGTACCGCGCTGCCCCGAAACCGTTCATCAAACCAAATACCGTGTTTGGCAAAAATCTCGCGCCGAAAAGACATATTACAGCCCCGCGCCGTCAAGACCTGCTGCGGCTTAACCGTATGCACCAAATTAATGTGATACCAGGCTATCCCTGGATTCATCGCTTCCGGCGGCAAATCTTCGATCGCCAATCCTGACTGATGATCTGCTAATTTCATGCGATCGAACACGCGACCTGCAACAGCCCCAACCTCAGCGCGGGAATAGTTTTGGGCATGAGCCATTAAAAACCCCGGAGATAGCTGCACGTCATCGTCGAGGAACAGGACAATATCGGCTTGCGATCGCCTGACTGCATAGTTTCGCGCGCCTGGCAGACTTGCCCAATCTACCTGAAATAAACGAATTGTTTGCGCCGCAGCAAGCTGATCTAAATAAACCTGCGTTTCGGGCTGATGCTGCGGCTTTTGATCCACCACAATGACATCAAAGTGAGGATAATCTTGCTGCACCACATCGGCAAGGGTTTCGCGTAAAGTATCTTCGCGCCCATAGGTTGGAATAATGACAGAAATAGAAGGTAAGCTCACAGGCGGCTCCGTTGACTCGCCCTCTTAGTTATCCCAGAGGACGCACAAATCCTTCAAAATCTTGAGGCGAACCCAGAAGAAATGCCCTTGTTAAGGTTCGTTCTTTAATTAGAAAATAAATTGCGACTGGAATCAATGATGCTAGCAAGAACCGGATTTCGCTCGCAGTTTCCAGCTTTTTCAGTGTCAGTTGAATCGGCTGATGCAGATACATAATGACCATTGATGCTGCACCTAAATAAGATAATCCCTTTTGCAACATTCCTAAATACTGAGCAATTAGTTTAGACAAGCCGATTAAGATAATAATTACTGCTATTGAAAAGAGGGGCGTTATCAAAGGGATACCATACCCAGAACCTTTCATGTTGTAGGAAATTTCATAGCCATTGCTGATTAGCCAGAGGGCGATCGCCGTCATTCCTGCCGCTATTCCATAGGCTAGTTTGTGCAGATGAGTTTGCTTCAAATAAAACCCAAACGCAAAAAACGGCAACGCTGCAAAAACTACATTCACGTTCCAAGGAAAGCTCACCTGGAGAAAAAACCGCGCGTTGAGGTAGCTAACGCCAAGGGCGATCGCCAGGCAAATCAGCCAACCTTTTCGACTACAGCGTTTGTACAAAATATTAAACAATTGCTGCGTTAAGAAGAAACAAGTCACAAACCAAAACACCCCCGTCCATCCTTGCAACAACCGTCCGCCATAAATTGCAATTCCCACAATCTGAAACAGATCAGAAACCGTTGCTAAACTGGGCGACTTGAAAATGTGCAGCAACGCTGCCACAACATCTTTTGCCGAGAGTAATACCAGAAAAGAAAGATAGGGAATTAGTAAATGAACCGCTTTCTGTTTGAGAAAGGCACGATCGCTAGAGGGCGATCGGTACAACATTCCACCAATCACAAAAAACAACGGCATATGGAACAGAAAAATCATATCTCCTAGTACGCCGCCATAGATATGACCTGCAACTACTGAAAGAATGCCAATTCCCTTTAAAACATCAATCCACGCTAATCGATCTTTGCTCATGTTCTTGAAACCAATAATCTCTTTACTAACTCGTTCCAATTTGTTTAGGGTTAGCCCAAAATCTCATCCAAATCCAGACCGTTTAACGCGCTGTTTCTTGCCGATAGATTCTGGTACATCTTGCAGTTTTGCCTCTCGATTTTCCTGATTTTCAATTTCGGGCAGCTTTAAAGTCACCCCTGCAAAAAACCAGTAGTAAACAGCAACAGGGTCAACATCAAGGGGATAGTAGTAAGTGTTGTAGCTCATGGCAAAAATAAATAGCCAAAGCGCTGCACCATAGCTTCTCAGAGTACGATCGCGCCCTGAACGATAGGCTTTAAATGTGGCGATCGTTAAAGTAGTGACCAAAATCAAGAACGCGATCGTCCCTAAAATCCCAATCTCATAAATTAGCTTGGGGTAATAAGTCTCAACCAGCACCGTCTCTCCTAAAAACCGCCCCGAATTTGTTGCTCGTCCTAGCCCCCGTCCCAAAAAACCGCCTCGCGCCAATGACCACTGCAACTGCTGAAAAATAAAGTCATAGGGCGGAGACGCATTCCATCGGCTCATAAAGCTATCAATGCGCTCTTGCATAGTCGCGGCATTATTTGCTGCGCCAACTCCCAACGCCAAACCTAACCCGACGGCGATCGGCAAAAACCTCTTTAGGTTGGCAATCTGACCTGTAAAAATCAGTAGCACTGCAACCACTACAGGCACCAGCGCCAAGGCAATTCGTTGTCCTGACACCACCGCCATGACAAAAACTGCACCCAAGCCAACTAGCCCTAAAAGTCGCCATATTGGTTTGGGATCATTAAATGCAGTTGGAAAGGCAATAAATGCACTCGAAATAAGAAACCAGCCCCACTGCCAGGGCGCAACAAAAGTTCCAGGCAGACGAATAACGCCCTGGGAAGGACTGTAAAGCAACGAGCCACCAACAAAACATCGCGCCCCTAAAGATGCCCGAAATAAATCGCTGCCTTGGGCTAATCGTGTTCCCTGGCAAATTCCAGTCAACAGCATGAGGTATTGAATCAGCCCGAGTCCACAACAGAAGATGATCAACAGCAATGACAGCCGCATCAAAAACAAAAAATCCTGGCGATCGCGCAGTAAGTAATACGCACAAAACAACAGCGGCGCATAGCCCAACAAAATTTTGATACCAAAAATTCCCAAACCCAGAGGCACCCCTCCAGGTTTAGTCACAAACTGCTGGTAGCCATTGACAAACAGCAGCGTCAGGAAGCAGCAGGTCAACATAATTCCTAGCGGCACCGTTAATTGCTTAGGAATAAGGATGGGCAGTTTTTTCTGCCGACAGTACTGCACCACTCCGAGCACGGCAGGAATGTAAAATCCATCTTTTGCTAATTGCAGAATCGGGCTATTACCTAGCGCATAAATTACCGTTCCTCCTAGCGGTAAATAGATGAGAAATGACCACAAAGCTTGACGAGGATATTTGAAGGAAAGAGCGGTCACAAGGATGGCAACGATCGCCCCTACTGCTGCTTTTAGCCCCCCCGCGATCGCCGCCAGTCCACCTATAAACAGAGCAAACCCCAGGACAGAAACTGTAAAACTAATAAACTCTTTGCGAAGGCGATCGGCTTGACGTTTTTGTGCCAACTGCTCCTTCAAACTCAGTCCTGATTCAGCCGCTTTCCGACCTTTCTTCTTTTTGCCTTTTTTCGGTTTACTTTTAGGCTTTGTTTTTACCACGGTCGGGCACAGCTAGGGGTCTGATTAGGTAAGTTGTAGGTTTTCAAAAATCCTGACTTCTAGAGCAAAAAGTTTGCGCGGATATCCGTTTGCACCACTAGGATTAGGAGAGAGCAAGGGAAACTGGCATTGCTGAATCAAAATATGAATCCTTCAAAGTCCCTTTCCCTTAGGAGAGGGATTTAGGGAGAGGTCTGTCTCGCTGCGTTGTCGAAACCTAACCCCTAGCCCCTTCCCTGCGAGGGCAGGGGAACATGATTTTCATATCGCAATTCAGCAACGGCGGGAAACTTGGATTTTGACCTGCGGAGTTACAGCTATAGACTTCCCTTACCTTCATTAAAAGTAACGACGATCGCATCATGTCCTACAGTCTAGAAATTCATTCTCAGCCTGATATCATTGCCCTTCTACCCGCAGGCGGACAAGCCACCCGCCTTTCGCCGCTACCCCTCAGCAAAGAGCTTTATCCCATTGGCTTTCGTGCCACAGAGGGCGGCTTAAAACCCAAAGTCGTTGCCCACTATTTATTAGAAAAGATGCAGCGATCGGGCATCACAAAAGTCTTCTTTATTCTGCGCCCTGGAAAGTGGGATATTCCAGCGTATTTTGGCGATGGCACAATGCTAAAAATGCACCTGGGCTACCTAACTGTGCATGTGCCCTATGGCGTGCCTTATACGCTCAATCAGGCGTACCCATTTGTGCAAAATTCTTTGGTAGCGATCGGTTTCCCCGATATTTTATTTGAACCCGCCGATGCCTACACTCATCTCATCGCTCACCAGTCTAAAAGACAAGCCGATGTAGTGTTAGGCTTGTTTCCCACTGAAAACTACTGGAAAGCGGGAATGGTCGATTTTGATGATTCCGGGCGAGTTCGGCAGATCGTTGAAAAGCCGTTAAATTGTGAACTGAACTATATGTGGGCGATCGCCCTCTGGACTTCTCGCTTCACCCAGTTTATGCAGGATTATCTTGCCGCTATTCCCAACCCAGCCCAGGAGATTCCCATTGGCGATGTGATTCAAGCCAGCATCTCGTCTGGTTTACAAGTCGAAGCTGTCCCTTTCCCAAACGGCTCTTATTTAGATGTTGGCACCCCCGCAGATCTCATGACCGCAATTTTGGCACATACACCGCGATCGCCGTCCTCTCCATCGCGTCCCCACCCCTAATCATGACTAGATCGCCGCGATCGCTTGTTCACTGAACGCTACCTTCTCGTAAGATTTTTTAACAGAAACGCTCATCGAATCAGATTACTCTAACAAGTTGGGGGCTAATCGAGCCGTTGGTCAGCATTCAATTGTTCCGCAGATGAACATCACCTTTTATCAACCCTAGGTAGTTTTATTAGGAAATTTAGCATGGTCAATTTAGCACTCAAGCTGAAAGAAGGCACCAAGAAAGCCCACACAGCCGCAGAAAACGTCGGTTTCGTTAAATGCTTCCTGAAAGGCGTGGTAGAAAAAAGCTCGTATCGTAAGCTTGTCGGCAATCTCTACTTTGTCTATTCGGCAATGGAAGAAGAGATGGAACGCCTCAACCAAAACCCAATTATTTCAAAGATTAACTTTCCTGAACTGCACCGCAAAGCCAGCTTAGAGCAAGATCTGTTCTACTACTACGGCAGCAACTGGCGCGATCAAGTCGTGCTTTCTTCCGCAGGCAAAGCTTATGTCGATCGCATTCGAGAAATCGCCAAAACCGCCCCCGAACTATTGATCGCCCACTCCTATACCCGCTACATGGGTGACCTGTCGGGCGGTCAAATTCTCAAGGGCATTGCTCAACGCGGCATGAACTTGGTTGAAGGAGAAGGCACAGCCTTTTACGAGTTTGAAGGGATTCTTGATGAAAAGGCGTTCAAAGCAAATTATCGCCAGGCGCTGGATGCAATGCCTCTTGACGAAGCAGATGCAGACCGAATTGTAGAAGAAGCCAATGATGCTTTTGGCTTGAACATGACGATGTTCCAAGAGCTAGAAGGTAATCTGATTAAGGCGATCGGCATGTTGCTCTTTAATACGCTCACTCGCCGCAAAACACGGGGCAGCACTGAGTTGGCTACCGCTGAGTAGGTTTCATCGGTTAGAAAAGCAAGGGCTAGAGGTTTGGATGTTGAGTCTTGAGTGTTGGGTGTTTTAGCCCAAAGCTGAGGATTTAGGATTCAAAGCTCTAGCCCTAATTTTTTGGCTTGGCTGTACTGCGGCTCTGGGCGATCGCAGTACACTAGATCCATTCCTTAAGGGGGGCGCTATGTCACAAGTCTCAACGCCGTTACAACCCGAAATCATTTATCCGGACAGCGACGGCAAGCCCATGTCAGATAACACCAAGCAATTTCGTTGGATTGTCCTGATCCAGCAGAATTTGGCGGCAATGTTTGCCCAAGATCCTAACGTCTTTGTTGCCGGGGATTTACTTTGGTATCCAGTTGAAGGAGATAACAAAACCCGCTATGCTCCCGATGCTATGGTCGTTTTTGGCAGACCGAAGATAGATCGTGGTTCCTACCAACAATGGAAAGAAGAGGATATTGCCCCTCAGGTGGTGTTTGAGATTCTTTCTCCTAGCAATACTCAAACCGAGATGAACAAAAAGCTATTGTTCTACGATTGCTACGGTGTGGAGGAATATTACTTGTATGACCCGGATAAAAACGACCTCAGCGGTTGGCTGCGCCAAGGCGACCCTTGCGGTATCTGCGAAGCAGCGCGCCTTTCTGTTGTTGATCCGATTGCCAGTTGGGTGAGTCCTCGACTCAATATTTGTTTTGATTTAACGGACGAAAGGTTACAACTTCTGCGTCCAGACGGCACTCCGTTCACCACGCTGGAACAAGAATCTCAACGAGCAGAACAAGAACGCCAACGAGCAGATAAATTGGCAGCAAAGCTGCGAGAGCTAGGAGTAGACCCAACTGAAATCTAATCCTGTCGCTGAACTCATTTCTTCTTGAGCTACATCCTATGGTTGGAGGAAGGACATCCCACGGTAGAATCTGAGATTAGCGACTTCACGCTGGCTTTTCGTCAGCAGGGTTGCCCGATCGTTGCTGTAGCGCTTCCCATCCTTCATTTTAGTCCCACAACAATGCGTTTCGACAAAATTTTGATTGCCAACCGAGGAGAAATTGCCCTTCGCATCCTCCGCACCTGTGAGGAAATGGGCATCGCCACGGTTGCAGTCCATTCCACTACCGATCGCAATGCTCTCCACGTTCAACTTGCCGACGAAGCCGTTTGTATTGGCGAACCGCCCAGCAGCAAAAGCTATCTCAACATTCCTAACATCATTGCCGCAGCCCTGACCCGTAATGCTACAGCCATTCATCCAGGCTACGGTTTTTTGGCAGAAAACGCCCGCTTTGCCGAAATCTGTGCCGACCACCAAATTGTTTTCATTGGGCCCTCCCCTGACTCTATGCGCTCTATGGGCGATAAGTCTACTGCCAAAGAAACCATGCAGAAGCTCGGCGTACCGACGGTGCCTGGAAGTGATGGACTGATTGGTGATGAGCAGGAAGCCCTGGCGATCGCCAAACAAATTGGCTATCCCGTTATGATCAAAGCCACGGCAGGCGGTGGTGGCAAAGGAATGCGCCTCGTTCGCTACCCTGAAGACCTGATCAAGTTCTATATAGCTGCCCAAGGTGAAGCGGAAGCGGCATTTGGTAACTCTGGCGTTTACATTGAAAAGTTTGTGGAACGCCCTCGCCACATTGAGTTCCAAATTTTGGCCGATAGTCACGGTCATGTCGTTCATTTAGGCGAACGCGAGTGTTCCATTCAGCGTCGGCACCAAAAGCTGCTGGAAGAAGCGCCTAGTCCGGCTCTCACTCCATCTCTGCGAAAGAAAATGGGCGCAGCGGCAGTGCGGGTTGCTAAAGGCATTAACTATGTGGGAGCAGGGACAGTCGAGTTTTTGTTAGATCAATCAGGCAACTTTTACTTTATGGAGATGAATACCCGAATTCAGGTCGAACATCCGGTCACTGAAATGATTACGGGGTTGGACTTAATTGCTGAACAAATCCGCATTGCCCAAGGCGAAAAGCTTCAGTTCACCCAAGATCAAGTCGAGTTTCGCGGTCATGCGATCGAGTGCCGCATTAATGCCGAAGACCCTGACCACAACTTCCGCCCCAGTCCGGGTCGCATCAGCGCCTACTTGCCCCCTGGCGGTCCAGGTGTACGGATGGATTCCCACGTCTACACCGAGTATGAAATTCCGCCCTACTACGACTCTTTGATTGGCAAGCTAATTGTGTGGGGGCAAGATCGACCGATGGCGATCGAGCGGATGAAACGAGCCTTGCGAGAGTGCGCCATTACTGGACTCAAGACTACTCTTGGGTTTCACCAAAAAGTTTTAGAATCACCAGATTTTGTCAAGGGCGACATTTATACAAATTTTGTAGAACAGGTGATGATGAAAGGGAAATAGCATTTACTCATCTAACAATTTTTGCATTACTGTAATTACAGTAACTACAAATTATTGATTTATGGAAAAACAGTCCCGTAGTCGAAATGTCAGGCTGATTCAAATCGGGAACTCTAAGGGGGTTAGGTTGCCGAAGGCGATCTTGCAAAAATATGGGTTTGCAGACGCTTTGCTATTGGAAGAAACTGAGCATGGAATCTTGCTTAGAAACCGTGACAATCTCAAACTCTCCTGGGAAGAGACGTATAAGGCGATCGCCGCGGAGCAAGAAGATTGGGCAGATTTTGACGATGCTCTTGCAGATGGACTAGACCCCGATGAGTTTGATACCTAGGCAATATGAAATTTATCTAGCAGAATTAAATCCTATAGTCGACGCTGGAATTGGCAAAATTCGTCCTGTTGTGATCGTCAGCCAAAATGCAATGAATCGCTACTTGGAAACGATTGTTATCTGTCCTTTAACTTTCAAATTGCATCCCCAATGGCAGAGCCGATTACAGATTATCTGCGCTGGTAAGCCCGCTGAAATTGTTGTTGATCAAATTCGAACAATCAGCAAAAGTCGGCTGAGGAAAAAACTAGACAATCTATCAGTAGACAGTGCAGATCAATTGAGGCGATTGATTACAGAGATGTATGGGGAGTCGTAATCTCAATTTAGAACTCGCTCCGCTACTCGCAGTTTGGCAGACCGCGATCGCCCATTCACTTTCAACTCTTCTTCCCCCGCAATGACAGGCTTCTTAGTCAGCACCTTTAGCTCTTCTGATTCCTTCAGCGTGTGCTTGACAATCCGATCTTCCAAACTGTGAAAGCTGATAACTACTAGCCTTCCCTGGGGTTTTAGCCAGTGGGGAGCCTTAGCCAAAAACGTCTCTAACACTTGCAGTTCCTGGTTCACCGCAATTCGTAGTGCCTGGAACGTCCGGGTGGCTGGATGAATGCGTCCATAGCGATAGGAGCGAGGCACCGCATGAAAAATTGTGTCTGACAGCGCAGTAGTAGTTTCAAACGGGCGACGCTCGACAATGCGGCGGGCAATTTGGCGCGATAGCCGTTCTTCGCCATATCGATAGATCACGTCCGCAATTTTGACTTCTTCCCAGGTGTTAATCAAATCCGCCGCTGTCAAATCTTGCCGCTGATCCATCCGCATATCTAGGGCTGCTTCATGACGGAAGCTAAAGCCACGTTCGGGAATATCGAACTGGGCAGAACTTACTCCCAGGTCAGCAAGGATGCCATCGAATAACTGGTCGCCAGGATCATAATCAGCAAAGTTAGTCGCGTGGAATTGAACCCGATCGCCAAACTCTGTCAATTTCAGTTGAGCAGCGGCGATCGCCTGTTCATCTTGGTCTAACGCCATTACCTGCACATCAGACAGCGCCTCCAAAATCAACTGGCTATGCCCGCCACCTCCCACCGTCGCATCCAAATAATGCCCGCCTGCCCGTAGCGCCAGCCCCTCCATCACTTCCTGGCTCAGCACTGGAACGTGAACAAACTCAGTCTCTAACTGCATAAAGCCTCAATAACTTCCGCCCTCTAGCATCTTCTATTAAAGCGACAATTCACATCAAGCTATCACTAGGTTTCTAGCAACAGACTCTCTATAATCAATAAGAAGTTGAATCGGCGCAACACCCAGATCCTTAGCGGGGGAGATAGTTCATCTATGTCAATGATCGAAACCAAGACCGAACCCATGGTTATCAACATGGGTCCTCACCACCCTTCTATGCACGGGGTGTTGCGGCTTATCGTTACTTTAGACGGCGAAGACGTAGTAGACTGCGAGCCTGTCATTGGCTACCTGCACCGAGGCATGGAAAAAATTGCCGAAAGCCGCACCAACGTCATGTATGTTCCTTACGTCAGCCGCTGGGACTACGCCGCAGGGATGTTCAACGAGGCAGTTACCGTCAATGCTCCCGAAAAGCTTGCCGATATCCCTGTGCCAAAGCGCGCCAGCTACATCCGGGTGATCATGCTAGAGCTTAACCGGATTGCTAACCATCTGCTGTGGCTAGGGCCCTTTCTAGCAGACGTAGGTGCGCAAACTCCCTTCTTCTACATCTTCCGCGAACGAGAACTCATTTACGACCTATGGGAAGCCGCAACTGGCTACCGAATGGTCAACAACAACTACTTCCGCATTGGTGGAGTTGCCGCAGATCTACCTTATGGGTGGGTCGATAAATGTGAAGACTTCTGCGACTATTTCTTGCCAAAGGTGGATGAATACGAAAAGCTGATTACTAATAATCCTATCTTCCGTCGTCGCATTGAAGGCATTGGTACCATTACCCGCGATCAAGCCATCAACTGGGGGCTCTCTGGACCGATGCTACGGGCATCAGGCGTTCAATGGGATTTGCGCAAGGTCGATCACTACGAGTGCTACGATGATTTTGACTGGGATGTGCAGTGGGCAACCGAGGGCGACTGCTTTGCCCGTTATGTTGTCCGCATTCAGGAAATGCGTGAGTCTGTGAAGATTTTGTATCAAGCCCTCAAAGGTTTACCGGGCGGCCCTTACGAAAACTTGGAAGCCAAGCGGATGACTGCTGGACCCAAATCAGAGTGGAACAGCTTTGACTATCAGTTCATTGGCAAAAAGATTGCACCGACCTTTAAAATTCCTCAAGGTGAACACTATGTCCGAATTGAGAGTGGTAAAGGCGAACTCGGTATTTACATCATCGGTGATGATAACGTTTTTCCTTGGCGCTGGAAAATCCGGGCAGCAGATTTCAACAACCTACAAATCTTGCCCTATTTGCTGCGTGGGATGAAAGTCGCAGATATGATCGCTATTTTGGGCAGCATCGACATCATTATGGGGTCGGTCGATCGCTAAGTCAGGTGATTACTACGCTCTGCCTTCCGTTCCTTCAAGGGTCGGGAGGTTTTTTATTCACCTAACGCCATAGCCATTTTGTGAATAAAAAACAGTTTATTAATCCCAAGATTTTGTAGGTAAAAGATCTTCATAGAATCCTTAAGATTTCTTAATACTAAAAAGTCAGTCATAAAGCGCCAGACTCAACATTTGAGATCTGATTTTGCTAAATAGCACTCAGAATCAACTGCTTTGAGGAAGTTTTTTCTCGAATGGCGTGCCTTCCTTGATAAGGGTTACAAACTTAGAACACATTCATAGTCAGGAATTGAGCGCTGATTGAGTCAAGTTTTCGGTCATCTGCAAGAAGCGTTAGAAAGACATGTAGGCTTTGTGTACAGACTCCGCAGTAGTACTGAAGTGATGTAGGTCACTTTGAAAGAAACCTAAGGGTGTTTATCGAACCGTTTAATAAGTTCACTAGGTAGCATTGGGTGTCATAGGGGTTCTACTGATTAGAAACTTTATCCAACCTAGAAAGAACTCTTGCCTCTGGCAATATTTAACTTTCAAAGAAGGCTTAGTCTGCAAGAGTATGAAGTAGAGATGCTGAGTAAGGTTCACTTGAATTTATCTACTCTTAGCTCTTGGCGTATCTAAGTTTTCTGTCGCCCTTCCCCTCCAAGTTCGTGTGCTTGTATTCTACGTTTGCGGAATAGTTATCCCATAACAGAACCGCGATTCGGAGAATAATTACCTAATTTATAGCTAGAGAATATGAAAGACAACGACTTTAAAGCATTGGAATTGATCGCAGCACAACCCTTTGAGTACGAGATCGAAGAGAGTTGGATATTTCAAACTTGTCAATACGAAAACATTCCTCTCAGTGAAATTTTTGATCTGCTGGAGGGCGCTGTAGAGACATACAATGCGATCGCCCCTACCTTATCAAAACGTTTGAGGGAGAGCGCTGAGCAGGAAATTGACTTTTTCTATTCATTAATTCAAAAACGTCTCAGTTCTCTAATTGTTCAACCCAACTTGCTCCCTGTAAATAGTCAATGGGTTATGGCATAGTTGAGAATTAAATTTGTGGCTCAGCCTAACTGTATTTTGTGAATAAATTTTATTTTTTATTTTCCAATACAGAATCGGCTAAAGATTTGATCTAGAACCGATTCTGTAAGATCCTCGCCTGTAATTTCTCCTAAAGCTCGAATGGCTGTGCGGAGATCAATCGTCCAAAAGTCGAGGGGCAGTTGCTCGGCGATCGCCCCTCCCACATCAATTAAAGCTATCTTTGCCTGCATCAATGCTGCTGCTTGTCTTTGATTAATTGCCACATCCAAATTTGCTGCCTGTAAGTTTCCTGACTTAACAGCCGCCAAAATTGCCTGCTCTAATGCTTCGATTCCCTTTCCTTGGGCGGCGATCGTCTTGACCACGGAAGCAATCGGTAGATCTGAAAAGTCTCTATCTTCCGCCAAATCATTCTTATTAATGACCAAAATTAACGGACGATGATTGACCGACTCGTAAATCGCTTGATCATCATCTGTCCAACCCGTTTGCGCATCAATAGTCAGCAAAACTAAATCAGCCCCTTGCGCTACAGCCCGCGATCGCTCTACTCCAATTTGCTCCACCGCATCCACTGCCTCTCGAATTCCAGCCGTGTCTAGCACCTGCACCGGAATTCCACCTACCACCAATTGCGACTCCACAACATCTCGCGTCGTCCCTGGTAAGTTTGTGACAATGGCGCGATCGCTCCGACTCCACGCATTCAGCAAACTCGACTTGCCCACGTTGGGACGACCGACGATCGCCACCTTGAGCCCTGTCCGCAATAGCTGCCCCCGATCTGCCGTTGCCAAAATCTTTTCAACTTCTGCTAAAACCGTTGCTAAATCGTGCTTCGTCTGTACGTCATCCAAGGGGGGCAAATCATCGGCAAAATCAATCCGGGCTTCCACTTCTGCCAAAATATCTAAGCAATTTGCTCGAAGCTGACGAATTGGCTGTGCCAACTTGCCCTGGAGCCCGGCGATCGCGGTTTGTGCTGCTTGGGGTGACTGTGCCCCGACCAAATCCGCAACGCTCTCGGCTTGAGTTAAATCCAGCCGTCCGTTTAAGAATGCCCGAAGCGTGAATTCTCCAGGTTCCGCTAGTCTTACCCCCTGCTCTAAACAAAGCTGCAAAACTTGCTGCACCGCTATAATTCCACCATGGCAATGGAACTCCACCACATCCTCACGGGTATACGAACGGGGAGCCAACATCAATAACAAAAGCGATTCATCTATCAACTGCTGAGTTTGAGGATGACGCACATAGCCATAGAGAATTCGATGGCTTTCCCAAGGTTGATGACCCGGACTATAGAAAAGGATTTTGGCGATCGCCACCGACTCTGATCCCGACAGTCGCACAATGCCGACGCTACCTTGTTGCGGAACAATGGCAGTGGCGATCGCGGCAATGGTCGAAGGTGAGTAGGTCATGGGTTTGGGGTATTGTTAGGATTCGCTATTGTGCAAATACTGGTATATGCCAACCATTGAACAAGCCTTCGCCTGCGTTAGAGTTTGCCAAATGCTTTCCAGTGGGTTTCAGCCCATTCATTTATTTCGATACAATCGAAACACCAGGACGGTCTATATTCTGGCAGGGGTAACTGAAAGTATAGAAGTTATCGTTCATCCTAATGGGGTATGGAGGTTTAAGAATGACGAAGCCTGACTTCAATCAAATGAGCCGCCAAGAGTTGAGAAAATATGTTTTGGTTAACCGCGAAGATGATGACGCGATCGAGGCTCTGATTAATCGATTTGATTCAGATTCTCCAGCGTACCCCTGTCCCAAAACAGACGAGGAATTCCGGGAAATGGAAAAAATTTTCAGGGAAAGGCTAGGTCTGAACAGAGACTCAGCTTGATGCTGATTGATTCTGACCATTTGCTCCTTAGGTCTTTGGCTTGCTAACGGTAGAAATATGCAACTCCTTAAGCTGCTTAGTATCTACCTCCGAAGGCGCATTGGTCAACAAACAACGAGCCTGTTGAGTTTTAGGGAACGCGATCGCATCTCGAATCGACTCCTCACTCGCCAACAACATCACCAAACGGTCTAGCCCGTAAGCAATGCCACCGTGGGGCGGCGTACCAAACTCGAACGCTTCTAGCAAAAAGCCAAACTTATTCTGCGCCTCTTCATCCGATAGCCCGATCGCCTCAAATACCTGTTTCTGCATTTCTGGCTGATAAATCCGTAAACTGCCGCCGCCGACTTCAAACCCATTAAACACTAAGTCATACGCCTGTGCCCGCGCCGTTTTCAGGTCATGGGCATCTTCTGGGAATGGAGCCGTAAAAGGATGGTGCAACGCTTCTAGGCGCTTCTCATCAGCATTCCACTCAAACATCGGGAACTCGGTAATCCACAGTAAATTAGTTTTCTCAGGATCAATTAACTTTAACTCCCGTGCCACAACTTGACGCAGGCGATCGAGCGTCTTATTCACCGTCGGCGCATCCCCAGCACCAAACAGCAGCAGATATCCAGGCTGTGCTCCCGTCCGGCTCAATAGCTCCTGCTTCTGTGCTTCTGTAAGATTGTCTTTAATTGCCCCAATAGTATCGATGTCGCCATCTTCCCGCACCCGGATGTACGCCAGCCCTTTTGCACCAGCCTCACTCGCCTCTCTAAACAAATCTCCACCCGGCTTAATCCGTACATTAGAAATCGCCTCATTGCCCCCAGGAATCGGCAACACTTTAACGATGCCGCCACTCGCCACTGCTCCCGAAAACACCTTAAAGCCAGAATCCTGCATCAAATCAGAAACATCCACCAACTCCAGCCCATAGCGCGTATCTGGTTTGTCGGAACCGTAGCGCTCCATCGCCTGAGCATAGGTCAGGCGCGGAAAGGGCATGGGTAGATCAATTCCCTTAACTTGCTTGAAAATATGGCAAACCAAAGCCTCATTCAACGCCAAAATTTCTTCTTGTGACATGAAGCTCATTTCCATGTCTAGCTGTGTAAACTCTGGCTGCCGATCTGCTCGTAAATCCTCATCACGGAAGCAGCGAGCAACTTGGTAGTAGCGATCGAACCCCGACACCATCAGCAATTGCTTAAACAACTGCGGTGACTGGGGCAACGCATAAAACTCACCCGGATTCACCCGACTGGGCACTAAATAATCCCGCGCTCCTTCGGGAGTCGATCGCGTCAATATTGGGGTTTCAATTTCCATAAACCCCTGGTCATCCTCTAAAAATCGCCGAATCGCCTTGATGACTTGGTGCCGAAGCTGCAAATTCTTAGACATGCGCTCTCGACGCAAATCCAAGTAGCGATACCGCAATCGCAAATCTTCTCGCACCGATTCTGTTTCAGCGATCGACACTTGGAACGGTAACTGTTTGCGCACTGCATTCAGCAGTTCAACCTGATCAGCATAAATCTCTACCTCACCTGTGGGAATCCGAGGATTGAGAGAATCCTCAGGGCGCTTCGTCACGCGTCCCGTAATCTTGACTACATACTCGTTTCGCAGATCGCCTGCTGCTTCGTAAGAGGCAGGGGTACGCACCGGATCGCAGACAATTTGACTAATACCGGAGCGATCGCGCAAGTCCAAAAAAATCACGCCACCATGATCACGCCGCCGATCGACCCAACCAAAAAGGGTAACTGTCTCTTCAACATGTTCGGCTCGGAGTTGACCGCAGTAGTGAGTTCGCATGGCTCTAAAAATCGCTAGGAATATGGATTCAGTTAAGAAAACCTCTCCATTATCTAGCATCATGAAACTTTTGAAAGCATAAAAAAAGTATCAAGAACGAAATCAAGTTCTTCACCTTTTTTCAATATCGTTTTCGTTCAAAAACGACTAAAACCCTAACGATGCACCAGGTTCATTTGGCTCTGAGTCTTCAGGGTTTTAGAGTCTAAACATCAAAAAAGTACCGAATAGCACCTGTAGTAGGGTCGTTGCCTATGTGTGCATATCCAACCCTTTCAGCTTCTTGAAGCAGTTTTTTGATATCTTCAGCTTCCAATTCAGTGTGCATGGCAGCTTGAGCCATGGATAACTGTCCACCTTGCTCTTTCGCAGCCTTGAGCAATTTTTGCATGGGACTCTTACGAGGAGTCTCTCCAGACTTTAATCCTCCTAAACCTTTTGGTTGGGGAATATCTCCAATATTTAGTGTGACTAAATGATTAATATCAGATGCTGCTTTTCCCTGAAGATAAAAGTTGCGCTTTTCAACCATGCCAGGGATGAGAATCAAGTCAATCAATTGACCGAAACCGAAAAGACCAAAGGTAAAAAGATAAATTAACCCCATCCCGGTGTTCCCGGTATAAAACCGCTGCCCGCCACAGATACCAAAGAGACATAGACACCAAGTAATGTAAGCGTTGCTCGAATTTACTTGCTGCATAGGTATTTCCCACTCTCAAGCAATTTACTCTTACCTAAGCGTACTCACGATCTGGAAGAAGCAACGAATTCTTCATCTTTTCTCAATCACCTGTGGTTGACCTAATTTTTTAGCGATCGCTATTTCGGCAAATTACGATCTTTTGGCTGATTGATGCAACCTGGCTTTTGAGTGTACTGACAGACCTTTGTCCAGAGCGTGTCTCTATTTCCAGGTGAGCCGCTCGAAAACAAGACGCGATCGCCCCCAATCATGGCGACAATTTTTACTCCACAAACCGAACAAACTTTAGGCTCAGTTTTAGACATTGCAGCTGCTTCCCACTTCTCAATTGCGTTACTCATTATTTTTCCATGCCGAGTGCCACGTTGAGTAACATGCGCTAGTTCAATTGTTACGGAGTAACGGGCAGTTTAGGACAGGATTCAGCAGTGACCTTTAAGTATTGAACACATTCTTGAGGGGTTAATTGCCGAAAACTACGATCGCGCGCCAGCTTTAGCAACATATCCCAAGTTGCCGCCCACAGATAAATCTGTCCCTCTTCAGTCAATGTGGCTATATACTGCCCGTCGGGGCTGAAAAAGGCTTGCTGCATCTTCACTGGCTCTCCTGTCACCCCAGGATTTAACACTGCCAACTCAGTTCCAGTTTCAGTCTCCCATAGCCGAGCCGTACCATCTGCGCTAGCCGTCACAATCGATCGCCCATCGGGGCTAAAGTGTGCGTCCAATACAGCATTTTGGTGCCCCATCAAAAGAAACCGCTCTTCGCCTGTACGGGCATTCCAAACTTTGGCACCATCCCAACTCGCAGCCACAACTTGCTCACCGTCGGGGCTAAAGCGAGCGCTGTTAAGTTCACCCGTATGCTTTAGCTCTTTCTCCAATAACCCTGAGCTAACACGCCAAATTCGAGCCGTCCGGTCAAGGCTAGAAGTCACAATAAATTGCCCATCAGGGCTAAACTGAGCCTGCTGGATCGCTGCTGTATGTCCTTGGAACTCCTGAATAAATTGCCCAGACTGCGTATCCCAAACCCGTACTGTCAAATCATCTGCAATTCCTAGTAACTGCTGCCCATCAGTACTAAAAGCCAACTGTCGCACAGCCGCCGCTTTAGTGCCCTGATCTGGAGTCGTCTTGGGTTTTTCAGACTGAATCGGCGATAATTCGTTGATAGGCTGGTCATCGTCCCGCCAGTTTGAAATTCGATGCGCTAACTTCATTGACTGATTAGGACGAACTTGATACAGTTCAACCCATCCCTCAGTGTTAGCCGTTGCTACCATTTGACCATCGGGGCTTAACACTGCCCCCGACAGAATTTTGTTTGTAACAGGAAGTTCTGATGATGCAACTCCTGAAGAAGAGGCAACTGTGCCGATCGCCAACTGAGAACTATTCTCTAAAGAATCAACAGGTCGGATAACAGGGGGGCTTAATAGCTGAGTATTGACATTGAGCCGTTGAGTTCGCTTTCGCAAAAAGCTCATTAACCATTGGAAAAAATTAGAGGAATCTTGAAGCTTGGTCTCTTCGCTTAATGCAGATGAGCCAATCTGAGGCGCAGGCTCTTCGAGATACCCGCGAGCGGTCGCATCCGTCAGAATTTGCCAGCGTTGCAGTTGACCATTAGAGGCGATCGAAATCATTTGGTTAATAGCGGCATTAGCAGGTTTTCTCACCGCTGCTTGAGCGGGCTGGTCAGATCCCCATAAGCTTAAGCTGGGATTTTCCAAGCTCTTATTGCCCATTCCTAGTTCAGCAGAAGCTTGCCCTATCCGTCCTTTAGCTCCACCCTGGAGAAACATTGCCCAATGAACAGGTGCATCAGTTAGCTTCAGGGTTGGCAGTTCTCCCCCGGTTTTAGCCGACCAAAATCGTACTATGCCGCCCGCTGCCGTTGCAACATAAGTTCCGTCTGGGCTGAACTGAAGTCTGTTAATAGTGCCTTTCTGCCCTGGCAATGTGGCGATCTCCTGACCCGTTTGCAGATCCCATAGTTGAGCTGCCTGAGGTTCAGCGGAACTTGTCGTCTGAGGTTCAACCGTTGCCATGATTCGGGCATCTGGGCTAAGGCTCAGTAGGTTATTTTCTGCTTGAATTACAGTCGTAGTTTGGGAAGTATGGGGAATAGTCACGTCATTTTTAAGAGTCCCAGAAGCGATATCCCAGAGCCAGACTCGGTGAGAAGGATCGGTTGTGACAAGAATTTGCCCATTAGGACTAAATTTCATCTGCACCACAGGCTGAGCAGTAGTATCCTGTCCTTTTTGGGTCAAACTCTGTCGGTTCAAATTTACTCTGCCTAAGGGGTTAGAATGATGAAGTTGCCCCAAGGGTATTTGTTTTTTTTGCTCAAAAGTATGCAGCAGCTTTCCAGTAGCCGTATTCCATAGCTTAGCCTGACCATTGCTAGAAGCTGTTGCCACCCACTCCCCATTGGGACTGAAAACAGACTGACTCACACTACTACCATGGGATAGCGTAGAAATGAGGTAGCGCTTAAAGGTTTGCGTATCAGATTTTGCAGGGTCAGACTTTAAACGCCAAAGCTGTGCCCTACCATTAAGCGCTGTAGAGAGCAAAAACTGTGTATCTGGGCTAATTTGCAAGCTCTTGATGTCTCCAGCTTGGGGCAGATTGTCTTCGAGCCGTCCGGTCTCAGCATCCCAAATTGAGATGGATTGGTCACGGTAAGCCACAACAATCCACTTGCCATCTGGACTGAACATGACCTCGGTTGCTTCGGCTGAGCCAGCTATATTATCCAAAATCAATCTGCCAGATTCAACTGACCATACTTTGACTTGAGAGGAGTTTTCAGCGATCGCCGCCACATACAACCCATCTGGGCTATAAGCAACCGAAGTAACATTGGCGATCGCATCACTCTGTGGAGTGGGTTCTGCCCAAGTCAAAATTTGTAAAGGCTTAAGCACCGTGTTATAAACCGTCTGAGGATTGAGCGACCACAGTCGGATAGTACCATCGGCACTGGCAGTCGCTAGCGTTTGAAGCTTCTGGTTCTCAGGACTAAATACCATTTGATTGACGCTGTCTTCATGCCCTCGTAGCTCTAGCTGCAAGCGCAAATTTTTCAATGCAGATCGGATGCTTGCCTGCATTTCGTATGTTGCTTTACCATGCTCAGCAGCCAAACGACCGATCAGCAATGCCACCATGGGGTCGCTGTTAGAATTTTGCAGCACGGTTTGGGCAATCAGCGCTCGCTCTCGTGCAGTAGCAATTTGTAGTTGATAATGCTGTTTGGCTTGGGTTTGCATCGTGCCATAGTACTGGCTCAACACCATTGCCAACGTTGCCAATAACACCGAGGGAACAGCAATTTGAACTTGCCTTGATTCTCTTCGGGTTCGACGGATTGCCGATTGACTGACTGCTACATATTGCTGAGCCAATGCAGAAAGCTCTTGTGGATAAAGCTGGATAAAATCCTCAGCGTCTCGTAAGCGTAGCCCTTGCAGCAAATACTCTCCTTGAGCAGATTGTCCAGCAGCATCCCATTCTTGAGCAGTCGACTCAATGCGGCGCTGTCGCCGCAGCATATCTCGATTTTCATTAATCCAATCTTTTAATAATGACCAGTTGCGAATTAAAGCTTCGTGGGTGACATCTACAACTTCTTGAACTTGAGATTGAGCCTGAAAAAGTGGACTGGTAGATGAATGTGCCCCCTTGGGGACATCTCGAAGAGATTGCCCTGCTTCGCGCAAAGTTTGCTCACCCCCCATTTCTTGATTCGTGATCACTAACTTTGCAGCCACTAATTTTTCTAGCACCTGTTCAATCAAGTCGCTCGGAAAAATCGGGCTAACTAGCTCAGACTTAACCACCCGCCGCCGAGTATCTTCTGTGCCCTCACCCAATTGAGTTAGCGCTAGAAAAATTCGCTTAGCTACTGCTTGCTCTTCCAGCGTCAGACTAGAAAAAATTTCTGTGGCTTGTTTTTGTAGAGTACCCCGTACTCCTCCCAGTTCCCGATACGTGTCGAGGGTGAGACGAACAACACCTCCCTCGGCGCTGGTGCGGCGATGCTCCCAGAGTTCTAGTAAGGTGTATTGCAGCAACGGCAGTTCGCCAGGGGCACCGATAATATCCATCAGCATGGTGTAGACCAGGTTTGGCTCACAGACAAGCCCCACCTTTTGTGCTGGGCGGACAATGGTTGCTTTAATTTGCTCATATTTGAGTGGAGAAACCATTATCCGATGTTGCTCTATCTTCCGAGCCAGACCTTCATAAAGTGAGCATTTACCTATAAAATCTGCTCTCACTACGATCGCCAGACTCAAGTAATCGCTAACCATTTCCAGTGCTACTGCTAAGCAATCAAAGAATTTTTGACGCTCATTCTCAACATGGATACCCCGAGGTAACGTAAAAACTTCCTCAAATTGGTCAATGACCAGTAAAAGCTGAGGACGTTCTTTCGGAGATAAGCCTGTCGTACCACCTTCTACCGCTAAACTTGCCCGTACTAACTGCGCTAAACCCATGCCACCATCTTGCAAAAATGCCTCTGCTCGCCGGAGTTGTTCTGCGCGTTCAAGTTCGCTTAGTTCTGGATCAATGAAGGCGGCAGCTAAGCTTTTGAGTGGATGTTCTGTAGGAGTCAAAAGCTTGATTTTCCACGCATTTGCGCCAGTAGGGGTTCTTTCTTGCTGAAGCCGCGAAATTACTCCTGCCCGCAAGAGCGAAGACTTGCCACTGCCTGAAGCCCCTGTAACAGCCGCGAATCGTTCTGTTTTTAACTGGTCAATCAGCTGAGCCGTTAATTCTTCTCGCCCAAAGAAGAACTCTGCATGAGCTTCGTCAAAAAACTCCAATCCTCGGTAAGGACAAATATGGGTGGGTTTTACTGTTTTGATGGGGCTAGGCTGTCCGCCATTGCCACGAGTCAAGATGATTTCGCTCCCCGAGCTTTCAAACAAAGGCTGCTGAATTTCGCTTTTAAGAGAGTGGTTGACCCAATCGGTGAGGGAGTGGTTAGTCACGACTCCAGCTTCGACACGGTTAGGGTCTAACCCAGTGACTAAGGCTTGAGTGAAAACACTGTAGGGGCTTTCGAGGGATTCGTAGGCGGTTTCGTATTCTTTAGAAGCTGCCATAAATAGGCGATCGGTTCCAGCTTGGGCACCAGGATCAGCTTCTAGAAAATTGAGCAGTTCTCCACTATGGCAACAGTCAAGGATGACGATTCGTTGGCGGACGGGGCTTTCTTGAAGGAGCCGCCGCAACCAGAAGAGCGATAATCCGCAAAAGCCTTTGTCGGGATTAGCATCACTGACCGCCAAATAACCCTCTTGAATGCCTGCATCTCGCTGAATGCCGTGTCCAGAGAAATAGAATAGGGCAGTGTGGGGTGGATTATTGCCCTTAGGTTTGAAGAGATTGATGAGAGCAGTTTCTAATTCTTGCAGAGTAACAGGCGTTTTCTGTCCTATCTGGGATTTTCCAGACTGAATCATTTCTGGCAAACGATGAACCCGAAACTCACCGTAGGAGTGTAGTTGCTGGGCGATCGCCTCTGCGTCTTTTGCAGGAGCCTGCAAACTCGGCAAATATTGGTATGTATTAATTCCCACTATCAAAGCGTCGCGTGACATTTAAGCTATCCCCTACAAACCGTATCAATTACCGCTAGAGTTCTCTGATCTCAAAAAAGATCTAATCGAGTGCTAGTAATCAACTTAAACCGGACACAACAGGGGTAACGAACTCAGAATCAAGCCAGGTAAATCTACGTTAAATTACCGAAAATATTCATATCTTTCATCGATTTATTTCTAGCTGCTATAAGCGAAGATATCCAAACTATTACAAAATGCAAAAGGGGTGACAACCCCTAACTGGTAACACTTACAGCAATTCGGGTTTGAACCTAAAGTTGTCATAAGGCGAAAACAGAAATTATTTAAATCGATCAGCTAAAATACTGAAATTATTACTAGTGATCTATAAATACGAGAAAACTACTGAAGAGGATATACGGAATACTGCTGAATTTTCTCTTCGCTTACGATGAGAGTAAGTACAACTACTGGAACTTTGAGTTTCTTAATCAAACAATTGTAAGGAACTGATAAATACGTCATAAACTATAAAGTAAGTTTTGAGGATTAGTATAGTTAATGCAGTTAAACCCTACTCATTCAACTGCTGACTCTCAAACTTTATAGGGTGTGAGAGTTCGGGCGTTGCATTGTTTCAACTGAGTATAGACATGTCCCTTATAAAAATTGACCAAGCCTTAGCCGTTAATCCTGCAAGTAGTAGAATCTGGTACGAACGGGGTTGCACATTAGCAGATGCAGGAAATTACAGAGAGGCGCTTGTGAATTTTAATCAAGCTCTGACCTTGCAACCGAGTGATGCTAGGCTTTGGGTGTTTCAAAGCGTGATGTTGATTCACTTGGAGCGCTACTTGGAAGCGTTAGAAAGTTGCGATCGCGCCTTAGCCATCAATCCCAAAGATGCCGAAGCTCTACTATTCCGTGGTGTTGCCTTTCAGCGGCTAGGGCGCTACCGGATGGCGTATGCCAGCTATGAAAACGCTTTGGGTAGAGGTCAAAAAGCTTCTAGAGGCAGGTGGCAAAACTTTAAAGAGATTTGGAGCTCGTTGACTGCTAACTAGATTTCTTCTGCAACTGGAGAGCAGACTTTGTGAGCAAATCTGTAGAATGAATGTATTCGGATTCAGACCCAGCAATGGCTGGAAATACTTATCGAAACGATTTACGGAAACCTTCAGGGTCTAAAATCTAGCCAGCTTAAGCAGTTGCAGAAGCTCTATCATCAGCGGTTGCCGGGCGATCGCATGGCAACTACTGAGTTTGCTCAGCGCCTTGCAGCCGTGAGCGCCGAAATTAATCAGCCGATTTGCACCTACATTAACCGTCGAGGACAGGTGATTCGGGTCGGCATTGGCAGTGTGCGGCAAACGCAGATTCCGCCGATGGAGTTGCCGCGCTATGGTGCAGAGCGGTTGAGCGGTATTCGCTGTGTGGCAACTCAGCTTAAATCAGATGTGCCGAGTGAAGCCATTCTTACCTCTATGGCGTTGCAACGGTTGGATGTGTTGGTGCTGTTATCTCTGACGGGTACTGGTTTTGAGAAGCGGGGAGGCGGCGCAACAGGTTATGTCAGAGAGACTTATTTAGCGCATTTGGTGCCGCACCCAGAAACGACTTGGACTGTTTCTCCGCCTATGAGTTTAGAGGATCTGACCAGTCAAGATTTTCTCGACCTGACTGAGGGGCTAGAAGCAGAATTCCGGCGGGAGTTTGTAGCTCGGCAGGTAGGAGATGACCAGGATCGGGTGCTTTTGGTGGGCGTGATGACGCAACGTATGACGGGACAGCGATTTCAGGATGGGCTGAATGAACTGGATCGGTTGATCGATACGGCAGGGGGTGAGGTGGTGCACGTGGTGCATCAAAAGCGATCGTCCTTTCATCCGCAGACTGTGGTGGGAGAAGGGAAGGTTCAAGAAATTGCCTTAGCGGCTCAGACAAGCGGGGCAAATTTAGTAGTGTTTGACCACGATTTGTCGCCGACGCAGGTGCGAAACCTGGAGATGTTGATCGGGGTGCGGGTGGTCGATCGCACTGAGGTGATTTTAGATATTTTTGCCCAGCGTGCGCAGTCGAGGGCAGGAAAACTCCAGGTAGAGTTAGCGCAGCTTCAATATATGATGCCGCGTTTGGGTGGACGCGGAAAAACGATGTCGCGCTTAGGCGGCGGTATTGGGACGCGAGGGCCAGGGGAAACGAAACTGGAGACAGAGCGACGGGCGATTCAGCGGCGAATTCAGCGACTACAACAAGAGGTTGATCAGCTTCAGGCGCATCGATCGCGGCTTCGGCAACAACGGCAGCACCACGAAGTTCCGTCGATCGCCATTGTGGGCTATACCAACGCGGGCAAATCTACGTTGCTCAATGCCCTAACCAATTCAGAGATTTACGCAGCGGATCAGCTATTTGCAACGCTTGACCCTACAACGCGACGCTTGACGGTGACTGATCCGATGACTCAGGATTCTTTACCGATTGTTTTAACCGATACGGTAGGGTTTATTCAGGACTTACCGCCCGCATTGATGGATGCGTTCCGCGCGACGCTAGAAGAGGTCACTGAGGCGGATGCCCTTTTACATGTGGTGGACTTATCGCATCGGGCGTGGCAAAGCCAAATTCGGTCAGTCATGTCGATTTTGTCGCAGCTACCAATCACGCCAGGGCCAGTGTTGCTAGCGTTCAATAAGATGGACGAGGTCGATGGAGATACTTTGATGCTGGCAGAGGAAGAGTTTCCGCAGGCGGTGTTTATTTCAGCAGGCGATCGCTTAGGCTTAGAAACTTTACGGTTACGATTAGCGCAGTTAGTGCAGTATGCGATCGTGTCTTAGAAATTAGCCTGGGTGGGAGAAATTGCTATGTATGTTGTGGTTGGCGGTGCGGGGCTAATTGGGCTGAACCTTGCTCAGAAGCTGGTAGACCTAGGACATACGATCGCCATGATTGACATTGATCCGAAAGCTTGCCGCTACGCGCGGGAACAGCTGGGCGTGATGGCATTTGAGGGCAGCGCTGTGAGCACTGAGGTTTTGATTGAAGCGGGGATTCGTAAAGCTGATGCTTTGGCGGCGGTGCTGCGTAACGATGCTTTGAATTTGGCAATGGTGGCATTGGCAAAACACTACGGGGTGGCGCAAATTTTGGCGCGGATGCGGCACCGAGATTTTGCAGAGCCGTACCGAATTGCCGGAGCAACTTCGATCATTAATGCGATCGACCTGGCGGTTTCAACCCTGGTCAATGCGATCGAATATCCTCAGGTAGAGTCGATGCTGCATTTTGAGCAAGATCAGATTGAGGTATTAAAGCTGTCGATTCCAACCGAGTCTCCGATCGCGGGTCGCAGCTTAGCGAAAATTTCCCAAGATCCTAGCTGTCCTACAGGTTCATTAATTATTGGCTATCAAGCCCATCCTCATGAGGATTTGATCATCCCGAATGGTAGTACTGTCTTGGAAGCAGGCTCAACTATTTTGATGGTGACCAAGCCGGGGGCAATTCATCAGGTGGTGGATTTTGTGCTGGGCAGCTAGTCATCTCCCAGGCTGATGAGTTTTTCATCAATTTGCCGCAGACGCTCTTGCACAACATCTTCTGAGATGATTTGTTTGCGGAGGGCATCGCTTAAGGCTCCTTTTTCGGCAAGTAAGAGTCGGCGGCGAACTGCGTCCAGCCGAGACGGATCGGCTTGATTATAGAGGTCGCGGAGAACTTTTTCGGCTTTGGCAACTTGAATTTGGTAGAGCGATCGCATTTCTTCATAAACGGCTTTGGGCAACACTCCAGTTTTCAACATCCCATCCAGTTCATCTTGGGCGGCTTTGGCGGTAATCAGTTGTGCCCTTAATTCCTCAGCCTGTTGAGAAGGGGCTGACAAGGACTTGAGACGAAGACGTTTGACAAACCAAGGTAAGCTCAAACCCTGCATGACCAGGGAAAGCAGGACGGTGCCGAAGACGATTGCAATCAAGTCGCCTCGTTCAGGGATACTGGCAGGGAGACTGAGAGCCAGAGCCATTGATAACGAGCCTTTGATATTACCGAAGAAGAGGACGTGTTGCCAACGCAGAGGAATGGGGCGATCGATCCGTTGAGCGATCGCCAGCAAAGGATAAACTGCCAAAATTCGTCCAACCTGATAAGCCAAAATCGCCAGCAGCACCGCTGGCAAAGTTTGCCAAAGCGTCGTGAGGTTGACCTCCACCCCAATCAGCAAAAAAATAAAGGTATTGACCCCAAACCCGGCATACTCCCAAAAGCTGTAAAGCGTAACGCGGTTAGAGGCAGACCCTTGGCGCGACAAACCGACATTTCCCACCATCAGCCCTGCCACCACCACAGCCACCACTCCAGACACCCCAATCAGATGACCCACCTGGTAAGCACCTAATGCTACGGCTACCGTCAGTAAAATGCTGCTTAAGTTATCTTCTGAACGAGTAAATAACTCGGCGCTGAGATAGCCTAGCACCAGTCCGAGCAGCGTTCCGCCAGCAATCACAATAAAAAGTTGCTGTATGCCCCCAGCCACCGAGAATTTTCCCGTTGTATGTGCCAGCAATACGAGGTTGTATAGGACTAAAGCCACGCCATCGTTGAGCAGGCTCTCTCCTTCCACGATCGTTGTGAGGCGCGATGGAACAGAAATTTCTTTGAAAACGGCAATCACGGAAACAGTATCGGTGATGGCTAAAATGATCCCGAGCAAAAACGCTGAAACCCAGTCAAGTCCAAGTCCAAACTTTAAGCCCAGAGCGGTAACCCCGGCAGAAATAATGACTCCAGGGCCAGCCAGGAGAGAAATGGGCTTTAGGGTACTGCGGAGACGGCTGATGTCGGTATTAATAGCGGCTTCAAACAGCAAGATGGGCAAAAAGAGGTTAAGAATGAGGGCAGAGCTAAGCCCTGTACGACCTGGCAGGAAAGGGGCGATCGCCAATCCAGCAAACACCAATCCTGTTACATAAGGAATTCGTAGCCGCCGTGACAGCAACGCCACAACTGTCGCCACTAGCAACAAAATAATAGAGTCGGTCACAAATTCTGCAACAGGACTGACATCAAGCTCAGTGACAGCAAGATAAAAAGCAGAGGGCATAGAAGGCAAATATAAAGAGCAGCAGTCAAAATCAAGAGCAGATAGAGCCGGAGTGATGAATTGGATAATATAACCAGAGAATCTTGATACGAGGTGGAAAAACTGGTAGATGTGGATGAGGCTGCTTAAACATATTCTCCAAGGCAGTGGCTTCGATTATTTGTGGGGAAAGGAGTGTAAACGTGGCACAGGAAAAACCGACCATTTTAGTGACTGGCGGAGCAGGATATATTGGCTCCCATGCCGTACTTGCTCTTCAGAAGGCAGGCTATGGGGTAATTGTGCTAGATAACTTGGTCTACGGACACCAAGACATTGCAGATGTCCTGAAGGTTGAGTTGGTGATCGGAGATACGAACGATCGCTCCTTGCTCGATAATCTTTTTGCGACTCGAGAGATTGCCGCTGTCATTCATTTTGCAGCTTACGCTTATGTCGGCGAGTCGGTTTCAGATCCCGCTAAATATTACCGCAATAACGTCGTTGGGACTCTGACTTTGCTCGAAGCAATGGTGGCAGCTAACGTTAAAAAGTTCGTTTTCTCTTCGACCTGCGCTACCTATGGTGTCCCGATCGCGGTTCCGATTGCTGAAGATCATCCTCAAGCTCCCATTAATCCCTACGGCGCTACGAAACTAATGGTGGAGCGAATTCTGGCTGATTTTGATGAAGCGCACGAGTTTAAGTCTGTCTGCTTTCGATACTTCAATGCAGCGGGGGCTGATCCAGACGGGCTTTTGGGCGAAGACCACAACCCAGAAACTCACTTAATTCCACTGGTTTTACAAACAGCATTAGGCATTCGAGAGTCGATCGCCGTCTTTGGCACCGACTATCCTACTCCTGATGGCACCTGTATCCGCGACTATATTCACGTTACTGATTTAGCGACGGCTCATGTGCTGGGTCTAGAGTACTTGCTGCAAGGGAATAACAGCGATATTTTTAACCTGGGTAACGGCAGCGGTTTCTCGGTGAAAGAGGTCATTGAAGCGGCTAAGACGGTGACGGGGCAAAAAATTATGGTAGTAGAACGCGATCGCCGCCCTGGCGACCCTCCAGCTTTGGTAGGCAGTAGCGAGAAGGCTCAGCGCGTTTTGGGCTGGCGATCGCAGTACGCCGATATCCATCAAATTTTGACCCATGCTTGGAGTTGGCACCAGAAACGGCATGGGCATTAGCTAGAAGAATTAATCAAGAGGGGCGTGAGTCTGAAACTCATAACCCCTCTGATAAAAAACTTTGATAAAAACTTTGAAAGCGCTTCGCCACACTTAACGAGGAGGTCGTCGCCGCTGCAAGAACTCAGGAATGTCGAGTCCTGGCTTAGTGACCTTTGGCTCAGGGCCAGGAGTAAGCGGAACTGAAGGTTGAGAAGGGGTTGGTGGCGGCGGTGGCGTACTGGGGAGCGATCGCCGGATTGACGAAACGCGTGCAGCTTGCACTGGCGGCGCGACGAGAGCTTCGGGGGTAAACCCTGTAGCAATGACTGTAATACGAATTTCGCCCTGGAGGCGATCGTCTAACACTGCACCAAAGATAATATTGGCGTTTGGATCAACCGCTTCGTAAATAATTTCAGCTGCTGCATTAACTTCATGCAGGGTCAGGTCGTGACCCCCCGTAATATTAAAGACTACGCCCTTTGCGCCATCAATTGACGACTCTAGTAAAGGCGAGGAAATTGCTGCGGTCGCTGCTTCCCGTGCCCTAGATTTGCCAGAGCCAACCCCAATACCCATAAGAGCAGAGCCTGCATCCGCCATGACGGCTCGAACATCTGCAAAGTCTACGTTAACGAGTCCAGGAATAGTAATGATATCAGAGATGCCTTGAACCCCTTGCCGCAAAATATCATCGGCAACTCGGAAGGCTTCTTGCACCGGAGTTTGCTCTGAAATGACTGTAAGCAGCTTGTCGTTAGGGATGATGATGAGGGTATCAACCTGAGACTGGAGCGCTGCTACGCCATCGTCGGCTTGCCCGGTACGCCGCCGACCCTCAAAGGTAAAGGGACGAGTGATGACACCAACCGTCAACGCCCCAACTTCCTTGGCAATTTCTGCCACAATGGGAGCCGCGCCTGTGCCTGTACCGCCGCCCATACCAGCGGTGATGAAAACTAAGTCAGAATGGTCGAGCGCGGCAGCAATTTCGTCGCGGGATTCTTCGGCAGCTTTCTGCCCGATCGCCGGGTTTCCTCCTGCTCCTAGTCCTCGAGTTAGCTTCTGCCCAATTTGCAAGCGATTGACCGCAGAAGCATGGGTAAGGGCTTGTGCATCAGTGTTGATTGTCCAAAACTCTACACCAGAGACCTCACTCGCAATCATTCGATTGACGGCATTACAGCCGCCACCTCCTACCCCAATCACTTTGATCTTAGCAATGCTACTTGGCACAATCTCATCACTCCTGTCTTCTTCTCGCAGTGAGCCCCTCGGATCATGGACTTGACCCAAGTGTATACCAGAGTTAGAGAAAGGATTTGCGTTGTTCATTGGGAGTGAAAAGTTGACCTGACTTTCGCCGGGGGCATCGGAGTTATTAGCTACTTTATTATCAAACGTCATTGCGATTTAGAAGCCACTGGTACAAAGACTTTTTAGCTCTAGATAACTATAGGTTAAGTTGCTTGAAAAACCAAACTTTACCGTAGCTCTTTGAAACAGTTGCTGACCTTAAGGAAAGTTCAATTTTAGTTAATTTTCATGAAAGGAAGGAGGCGATCGCCCTTAGAGCAATTTCACTTGACTGCTCAGTTTAACCCTTGGCAATCTACTCAGACTTTACAGACCTTGGAGAGGCTCTTGCTCTAGCTCTGGAGGCGAATCTTCCTCCAAATTTACAGGCGGTGGAGGCGCAAACATTTTGACTTGGGGTGCTTTAGGCTGATTGAGGTCAATATATTCTATTTGACTAGCATCAACCTGTTCAGGCAGTTTTCGCATTTGGTCAAGCGCCTGAAGTTGCTCGGCTAGGCGCGAGTCTTTGTAAGAACCTAAGTGAACTTTTCCAAGTTCGGTGTGAAGAATTAAGTTGCCTGGTTCACGCCAGTTAATTTCTGAAATTTTGACGGGGCTTTGGCTAATCAATTTGTAAAGGCTTGCCCACTGAGAACGATACTGCTCCTGCATTCCAAATACTTTCAGGGTTGGTAAGTCGCGGGATTTATTTAAAGAAACATATTTTTCGTAAGAAAGAATGTAACCTCGATCGTCGAGCAGCGATATGGGGATGGGTTCAGCAGGAGGAGGGATTTTTTGCTGAGGATTGGGGGCGACTGCGGGAACCATGTAGACAACGGCGACAGCGTAGCGTTCTTGAATATGAACTGTAATGCCAGGTGGAAATAGACGACGGGTAATGTGGGCTTCGGCGATGGGGGCTTGAGAGTCTTCGAGTCGCTTGGCGATCGCATCTGGTTCCAGTGCCAGCAAGAACTGGGGATATTGGATGGCTAACAGCGATCGAATCGTGTCTGTTGTGAGGACTTTGTTGCCCTTAATTTCGACCTGAGCCGAATCGCGCAGAATCCAGTCGGGCAGGGTCGCTATCCATACGGCTCCAAAGGCTAGACCGCTAATAGCAAAGACTTGCCAACTCGTTTGTAAAATGCGCCAACGTCTCTGGCGACGCAGCTTTTGCCGTCGGGCAGCCAGTTCTGAACGAGAGATGGAGGAGATATCGGTCATGACCTGAGCGCCTATATTTGCCAGGGTTAAGAAGCTAGTGTAGTCGGTCTCAACTGCTGCATCCGACTCATTCTGCACCCAGAAACGATACCAATATACGCCAGGAATTCATTGATGGTTCACTCTGCCATAATCGTTAATCAATCTGCAAGGTGACTTGCTGAGGTGGATAATCAGAACCTTGCTTGGTGGCACAAAAGCCCAGATCAACGGTTTGGTCGGGGTAGAGCGATCGCCCCCACTCGAAGGGTTCCACCGTATACGCAGTACCCTGGCGATCGAACCGTCCGCCCCAGCTATTGTCAATCACCGCATCTGCCATTTGAAAGCGGAGTCGCCAATCGGGCGATCGGGCTGCTCCTTGATTTGTGACTTGCACCCGGAAGCAAAATCCAGTCTGCCAATCGGAGTCCATGTGGGTGGTATAGCGTAAGGACTCTACTGCTGCTCCTTGTGCTGCTCCTTGTGCTGCTACTCGAACTTCTGGAGGTTCTATCCGCTTTATTTCTGGGTCTTTAGCAGAAGAAGGAGGTGCCGCTGCGACTTCAGGAAAGGGGCTGGGCGTGACTCCTTGCGGGTAGCTTGAACGCGGGATCTGAGGAGAAATTTGAGAAGCAGCTTGGAGATCTGCGGATGTGTCGATTTGGGCAGTTGTTGTGCCTACGAAACCTATTTTTCCTAAGAGTTTGCTTAAATAGCGTTGTTTTCGCCCATCTACCGCTCGCCAGTCATCCTTTAAAATGCCACCCGTATTGTCGCTGTTGGGGTTCCAACTCCAATAGGCAAAGTTGAGGTTGTTCTCGCCTAAATAATCCATGAATTGCCGTTGCCAAACCCCTTCTTTCGACCAGTAGCCAATTTTGTGTCCACCGAACTCTCCTACCAAAATGGGAGCCAACTTGAGACGAGCAATGTATTGAAAGCCAATTTCCCACCTTCTGTAAAGATTGTTGGGAAAAGTGCGATCGCTGAACCAGGCTTGGGGAAACACGCCTGAGCCATATTCGTGGGGTGAATAGACTAACTTATCAAGCCTAGATAGACGGACAGGATAGTTTCGTACTCCCTCCAAATTGCCGCCCCACCAGTGAGTATCCAACACCTGACCTGGGACATTCTTTTCCACCCCTTCCACGACAATCAGCCAGTTGGGGTTAATGTCAAGAATGGCTTCTCCAGCGCGTTCTGCTGCCATCCGCCAATCGGTCGCCGTGTCACTGGTGCCCCAACTTGCGCGCCCGTGGGGTTCGTTCTTCAAATCAGCCCCAATCACATTGGCTTGGTGACGGTAGCGCTTTGCCAGCATTGTCCAAGTATTGAGCCAATCGGCTTCGGTGAAGCCATCGCCATACCATAGTTCAGGAATTTCCTTATCGTTAAGGCGATGGCTGTCGAGCAGCACCATTAGCCCGTACTGCCCTGCTTCTCCGATAATCCGATCCATGACTTCTAGAGGTGTTTTGCCCTCTAAATCCCGGTTGCTGCCTAGGGTGAAGTCAATGCCTTTGACCGCAGATTCTCGCAAAGATTGCACCGAGTAGGGTAGGCGAATCATGTTGAACCCCAGGTCTTTCATCTGAGCCAGCATCTCTTTGTAGTCCCTTGCCCAAAGACCATGGGGAACATGGGTATCGGTTTCAATGCCAAACCAATTAACGCCTCGGAGCAGAATTGGATGACCTTTAGCATCGACAATTTCAGCACCCCGAGTAGAGAGAGGCGTTTGAACAAGGGGGAGTTCTGCCACAGAGTTTTTGGAATAGAACGAGAATCCAATGATGAGGGACATCGTTAACAAACCGACCCATAGCCAACTTAGCGATCGCCTCAACATCTGGCTCCAAGTCTCCTACTTACAAATCAACACAAAAATCCAAGTGTAACCAGACGATTGACGAATCGCTTGAGCAGATGGGTTCTAATGTACGGATTTTCACCCAAACTTTATTTGAACTAATGGGTTAGCAAATTACGCTTGACGGAAGTAAGTGGGAATGGTAGGTAATTTCTTGCAAAATTAGCCTTGAAAAATTAGCCTTGCTAAAGACCAACCTTTTTAATGATCAGCTTTCTTAAGGATTAGCTTAAAACAAGAAGCCCAGACTTAACAGGATGCTGCTCCAAAAGTGGAGGGCGACGGCAATAAATTTGCTATTGCTAATGCGGGAGGGTTGGTTGTGATAGGTACGGACGTGGCGAGTCAGCTTGAGCGCAACTGGGAGGCTAGCAAAGATGAGCAGAGTCCCTAGGGGCAGAGTTCTCAGGGCAACAAAGATGACTGTGAGCGCGAAAATGCTGGCGGTTGCCAGGGTTAGCAGTTGAGAACCCTTGGCAGTGCCCAGCCGAACGATGGGCGATCGCTTCCCTGCTGCTAAATCATCCTCGACTTGGTGGAAGTGAGAGCAGAACAAAACCAGCGTAGTGCTGATGCCCAGAATAATCGAAGCGACAAGGCTGGGGTTTGACCAAGCCTTAGTTTGACTGTAGTAAGCAGCGGCAACTGCTAGGGGCCCAAAGCTAAAGAAGCAGAGAATTTCGCCCAGCCCCTGGTAGCCTAAACGAAAGGGCGGCCCTTGGTAGAGATAGCCCAGGCAGCAGCACAGGAGAATAATGCCCAGAATGGTGAAATCTTGCTGGAGGTAAGCGATCGCGCCAACTCCGCCAATTCCGAGCGCCAGCATGAGGTTGCCGATGGTTGAAATCAGCGATCGATTACCTGTGAGATTTACTAAAGAGTGGGCTTTGTGGCGATCGATTCCGGTATCAGAGTCAAACACATCATTGCTAAGGTTTTCCCACGCCAGAATTAGCACAGCAGAAACCAGAAATAGGCTAAAAATTTCCCAGTTAATGGCTTGCGTATCGGCGTAAGCGACTGCTGTTCCTAAAATAATAGGCATAATTGCCACGCTGTACATGGGTGGCTTAATCGCTGCCATCCAGAGCTTTTTTGAGATGGGCGGGTTGGAATAATCGATGGGTTTGAGGGTCATGGCAAGAATCGAAATTAGGCAACTCGTTTTCTTAGTATCCCATGGAGTAATCTACATCACGCTTCGACCCCTTAAATGTGTTAGTTGTATTCATATTGTGACCGCACACTTTAATGGATTTTTATAACCTCAATGCTATGCCAGCCCTCGGTTCCCACCCTTAGCTCCACTCAAGATTGTAAACAGTTATATCGGTTTGTTGAATTTTGCAAACAACAATCCATGATCGATCATCATCCCAAGGTTGCTAGCGTTACCTTGGGCATTCCAGTCGTTGATCCACTGCAAGTGATCCATGATCTGATGCAGCCGGATGAACTGCATTTTTACATAGAAAACCGGGAGGAGGGGATGGCGATCGCTGCCATCAACACCACTCTCATTCATCGATCTGAGGGCACTCAGCGATTCGCTAATGCCCAACAGTTTACGCAAAATTGGCTTCAGCATTTCATCACTGAGGGAGAACATTCGCCTTGGGCAGTGCCTCAGTTCTTTGGCAACTTCACGTTTTTTGATCAAGAGCCTACTTCTTGCTTTGCACCTGCCACAATTTTTTTGCCCCAATGGCAAATCGTTCGCCGTCAAGAGCAATGTGCTTTAGTCGCTAATTTTCTAGTTGATTTTCAATCCAATTCAGAACAATTAGCAATTAAAGTTTGGCAGCAGATCCAAACCGTGAATCGATTGCAGCACGATTGCCTATTTTTTACCAATGTTTTGCCGCATCCCTTAGAGCAATGGGACAGAAAGCAATGGCAAACTGAGCCGTTTCGATCGGCGGTGATCGCGGCGCTAGAATCGATCCAGAATCAGCAAATCCATAAGCTGGTTTTAGCTCATGCGGTTGATGTGCGATCGCCACTGCCTTTTCAGTGGGCGCATTCCTTGCACAACTTGCGGCAGCGCCATCCTGACTGCACAGTGTTTTCGGTAGGTAACGGTCAAGGGCAAAGTTTTATTGGTGCCAGTCCAGAGCGGATTTTAAGCATTCACAATCATCAGCTTGTCACTGATGCATTAGCAGGTTCATCCCCGCGTGGGCGATCGACAATTGAAGATGCTGATTTGGCACAGCGATTGATGAACAGTGATAAAGAGCGACGAGAGCATCAAGTTGTTGTAGATTTTATTGCGCAAAGATTAGTGCATTTAGGGTTGCAGCCTACGTTTATAAATAGTCCTACTATCTTGCCATTATCTAATATCCAACATTTGCATACGCCCATTCACGCGGCTATTCCTAATCACGTTCACCCATTTGAGATTTTGGCATCCCTACACCCAACTCCGGCGGTGGCTGGACTGCCTAGAGAAATTGCTTGTCAGCAGATTCGACAGTATGAAAACTTTGGGCGATCGCTCTATGCTGCGCCGCTGGGCTGGTTGGATGCTCAAGGAAACGCTGAGTTTATCGTGGGCATTCGATCGGCGTTGTTAGATGGGCACTGCGCTCGTCTTTATGCAGGCGCAGGCATTGTCCAAGGCTCTGACCCAGACCGGGAATTAGCAGAAATTAAGCTGAAGTTTCAAACGCTCTTGCAGGCGCTAGTTTGAAATCAGCCGCTTGAATTTTCGCCAGATCCGCCTGGCCAATCCCCCTGCCTTCAATTTCTCTAATTCATCCCGCAGGGTGCTCACTTGGACTTGCAAAGCATCTTCTTGAGATTCTAGATAAATAATACGCTGTTCTCTTTTTTGAGAGAGATAGTGAGTTTTTTCTAAGCGATCGTACTTGTCAATAAAAGATTTTTGAAGTTCTACTAAACGTTGATTGAGCCAATCTGGTTCTTGGTAAAGAGGAACTTGATTTTGAATGGCAAAAACTTCTTCAAATAAAGGGCGAATGTGACTTGATGCGCCTCCATGAGCATAAGATACAATCGTTCGAGGGTAATAGCCTAACTGAAGTGTATTATTTTGCAGCAATCGAGTGAACCATTCGTAGTCTCCAGCAATGTTATAAGACTCGTTAAATAGTCCCAACTTCTGAAACAGGGCAGCTTTAAAGAAGCTAGCAGGTTGAATGAAGCATTCTCCTAAGCAGACCATTTCTTTAAGAATTTGATCGGGTGTGGCAGGTTTATGAATAGAAGACTTACCGAAGTTGAATCTTGCTTCATGATCGCCGTAGAGGAAGTCATATTCTGGACGATCTGCTAGAAAGTGAACCACATCATGAATAACGTTAGGATCATACAAGTAATCATCGGAGTTAAGGAAGTATAAAATATTTCCAGTGGCAAGTTGAATGCCTTTATTCATGGCGGCATAGATGCCATTATCAGGTTCGCTAATAAAATAGGTAATGCGATCGCCATACTGCTCAATAATCGATTTTGTCCTATCAGTTGAATCACCATCAATCACAATATATTCAATTTGCGGATAGGTTTGAGTAACGAGACTTTGAATCGATCGCTCAATAGTTTTTTCTGAGTTTTTACAGACTGTGATGACAGAAACTTTCATAGACTTACTCTTGTTCAACAGATAATCCCAACCACCGTTTTAGTTTAAACCACGCGCTGCGGAGCTTCCAAAACTTGCTAGTTTCTATAGCGGTAAGGCGATCGCGCAATATTTGTACTTCTGCTTGCGATCGCTCTAACGATTGCCGGGCTTGCCGCCGAGATTCCTGCAATTCCTCTTCTGTAACTTTCAATGCCAGCGGATAAAACACTTTTTCAAAGCGCTTGCCCATCGCACCCGAACCCCTCTCACTGCTGTACTGCTTTGGAGCATTGTGTCTCAAGTCCTCATATAGTTCAAGGTATCGCTGTGCCTGCACCGTTAAAGCATACTGTTGTGCCATGACTTGCCGAGAGGCTTGTGCCCGGTGCTCTCGTAAATCATCAGCAAAGATGCCCTCTAAGATTGCTGCTGCCATTGCCGCAGTGTCTCCTAGCGGCACAGTCCAGCCCGTCACACCATTTTTAACCACATCTGGAATGCCGCCTACCTCAAACGCAATGACAGGCGTACCGCAACTCATGGCTTCTAGCATGGTGTTAGGAAAGTTGTCTTCGAGGGAAGGCAGGACAAACAGGTCGGCAGCGGCATAGACTTGGCGGAGTTGTAGGTCAGAGTCAATTCTGCCAAAGAAATGCAAAGGCAAGCCAAGTTCGGTGAGGTGCTCGTTGGGAGTGCCGAAACACCAAAGCTGGAATTTTTGGGCAGCAAGAAGAGCTTGAAATTGAGGATTTTGGCGGCAGAGGTGCAGAGCTTGCAGCAGTTCGACAAACCCTTTGCGATCTTCGTTACCGTTGTCTGCACCAATCAGGAGAGCGATCGCCCCTGCTTCAAGTCCTAATTCGCGTTTTGCCTCTGCCCGATTTAAGGGGAAAAAAACATCTGTTTCTAAAGAATAAGGAATTACCTCAATCCGTTGATTCTTCAACACGCGACTTTGCTTGGCGCAATTAGCTAACCACTGGCTAGGCGTAACAATCACAAGCGGTGTATCGCCCAACAAATCCAGCCGATCTTGCAACACTGCTGCGGTGAGGCTGTATGGATCAGCTTGGAGTTGAGGACACACGGCACAATTTTGTTGATATTGATTGCACCCTGCTGAGTAATGACAGCCGCCCGTGAATGCCCACATATCATGCAGCGTCCAAACCACAGGCTTGTGCATTAACAGATGATGTAGGCTGGCAGGGGATTGATAATAAGCAACCCAATGAAGATTAATAATGTCAGCAGTAACGATCGCATCGACAGGAGTTAAATCAATTCCGGGGTAGGGCAGTGAGAACGAAGTATTAGATAAAGGCGTGCGATTTTGGTTAACGTAACGCTTCTGAATGATGGAAAGGAAACTGGAATGAGGATTGGTGGAAGAATGATCAAGCTTGAGAACAGTTTTATCTGGCGATCGCCGATCCAAAACCAGCATTTGTGAGTCTTGCTGAATAGCAATTAGTCCTCGGTGCAAACGGTAAGCCGCTCGTGCCGCTCCACCCCGAATATCACTGTTGCTCACCTGAATAATTTTCATAGTTATATTACTCCTGCCTACGCAAGCGAAGCATTCGCTTAAAGCGAAACCATCCTTTGCGAATTGCCCAAAACTTGCTGGTTTCCATAGCGGCAATTTGCGATCGCGCTTGCTCTAGCTCTTGCTGAGTGTTGTCAAGACGCGATCGCAAATGTTCTATGCGGACTTTGCGATTCAGCAATTTTTCCTGGAGTTGTTCAATCTCGGCAGAGCGTGGGTCAGCCAAAGCTTTTCGTAAAAGGCGACGTTTCAGCATTGGGTCAATGCGGTTAGCTAACCTGTAGATGCGGATGTGGACTCGATTGGGCGCTTCATTGCGGTGAGCGATCGCGGCTTCGTACCAGCGTTCTAACATCACTTGATAGGCTTTGTTTGCCGTTTCAGGGGCAATGTTGCAATGCTGAAGGGCATACTTTAAAACCTGATAGCTTTCTTCGGCGTAAACGAGATATTTTAATGAGCCAGAACGAACGGAATGGGCATGGGTGCGAAAGTAGTTGAGCGGCGTGGCAACAAAGGCAATATCTGATTGCATGAGAATTTTAATCCAAGTGAGCCAATCACCACAGAGTTTTAGAGATTCTTCAGCCTTTCCGACCTGTTCATAAACATTGCGACGGATGAGGGTAGCACTAGCATTAGGAACTGTATTTTTGTAGATTAAATAGCGTTGACATTCATCTTTACCATTATTAATAAAGTCCTGTTGCCAGCGTTCTAAATCAAGAGTATCGGTATTGAGTTTCCACGATTGCAAAATGCGATCGCCTTCATCCACTCCCCACGATTGACAGTAAGCTAAACCGACGTTGGGATGGCGATCGAGAACGTCAACTAATCGCTCCAAAAAGTGTTTATCGGTATAGTCATCAGACTCGGCAATCCAGAGGTATTCGCCTTGGGCTAAGCTTGCACCTTTGTTCCACTGTTTGAAAGGAATACCGCTATTCGTTTCGTTTTTAATAACATGAGTAAAGTGAGATAGAAATGGGGCAACAACAACATCGCTATTATCAGTAGAAGTATCGTCGAGGTAAATGATTTCAAAGTCTTGGAAGGTTTGGTCAAGAATGCTTCGGACGCGCTTGGTGAGGAAGCGATCGTGATTATAGTTGGGGATGATGACGCTGACTTTAGGCACTGGTTTAAAACCGCTCGATCTGAGCTTTATCGTTGTTCTTTACTAATCCTGAAAAAGCGTTTAATGTGCAACCAACTTTTTCTAAGCTTCCAAAACTTGCTAGTTTCCATTGCCGCAGTTCTCTCCTGTGCTTCTGCCAGTTCTGCTCTGGTCTTTTGTAAATTTTGGCGCACACGCTTTAAGGTGACTTGTGCCTCTTGCAGTTGAGCTTGAGTTGAAGATGAAGTCTGATGTTCACCATGTCGCGGCGCACCAAACACGATCGTCATATCGTCATACTGTTCAATTAACTTAGAAAACTTTTTCTTAAAATGCTGTACCAATATCTCGGTGTAAGCATTAGTGGTATGAATCATCGAATTAGGGTGAACTCGGTAGGCACTTAAAATGTTAGGCACCAGCCTAGCGTCGTAGCCCGCTTGCGCTAGCTTTAGCCACAAGTCATAATCTTCCCAGCCTGACCAAGCAATCACCATGAGTTCGGTAGAATAGCCACCGACTTTTAGCAAAATGTCCTTTTTGAACATTGCCATAGCGTCAATATAGGGGCAAGTGAGCAACTCCCTCACATCCCACTCGTAAAAAGAAATTAATCCAGCGCCTTTACCTGTTTTACTATTAAAGCGATTAATGATGCCATACACTCCAGCAGATCCAGAGGTGTGAATGGCTTTATACAAAACGGATAAACAATTAGGATAAATCCAATTGTCGGCATCTAAAATGAAAACGAACGGAGCCCGAGCTAGGTGCAAGCCAGTATTACGGGCATCAGCTAAGCCTGTATTGAATGCTTTCTTGACAAGGCAGATGGGGGTTTTGAAGTTCTTAAGATAATCTTCAACTAGACTAGCTGATTCGTCAGTGGAGCAATCATCGATAATGAGCACATCAAAACCACCCGGTAACGGGTCGGTAATAGTGGCGCAAACGCTATCCAAACATTGTTTAATATAGTCAGCATAGTTGTAAAGGGTAATGATGACCGTCACACTCGGAGTGGTGCAGCCATCAAAAGCGGCATTACTGGTAACAACCCAAGGCTCTTTACCCAGGAAGGCACACAGCTTCGCCATTTCTAGCCTTGTGCCCATCATGTTGCGTTTTGCCGACTCAATACTCTCCATGAGGTCTATGCCTTTTGCAGATTTTTTTGTTCTAAATGCTGTCTCAACTCTTGTAATACTGATTTGCAGAGAATACCAGAGTTAAATTCTTGAGTAATAAATTCGTAAGCTTTGTTAACGATCGCTAATCGTTCTGATTCATGTTCTAGATAGTAGTCACATTGGGCAGCAATGTCGTCTATCTCGGTGATAATTAAATGTTTATTATTAATGAGTGGCTCAATGTAGTCGCTGGTTTCGGAAATGACAAGACAACCGTTAGCGATCGCCATCACGACTCTCAACCATTCAAAGTAAGTATTATCGTTAGCGTGAATGTTGACTAAGATTTTGCAGGAGCGCAAAAGTCGATTGCGATCGTGGTTGGCAAAAAATCCGGCAGTGTGGTGAAATTTAGGTTTTTCTAGACGGGTGATGACGATATTGCTGTTGTAACGATTGAACAGATCAGCATTTTGAGAGAGAAAGCGCTCACGTTTAGGGGAGTTGCTGCCGAGAAAAAGTAGGTCGAAGGTGCGATCGGGCAGATTTTTGGGATCGATCCCTGCTTCAAAACAGGTGGCGTAACCCAAGGGAGCATGGAGCGTGAAGATGCCGCGTTTGCGGTATTCGATAGCAGTGTGCTCGGTAATATCTAAAACGCCAAGAGAGGGTCTAGCGCGATCGCAAGCCATCTCAAACCAATGGGTGAGCGGTTGTTCGGCACTCAGGATATAGACCGATCGCACCACTTCTAAAACTTCAGTGGGGGTAAGCCGCGGTTCTAGAAACAGGTTGAAGAACTCGTGGGGAGCAATGACCAACTGCATCAATTCCGGTTTAGGCTGAAGGGATGGAATCTTATCAATCCTAATTTCTGACTGAATGCCGCTATTTCTGAAGCCTTCATCAAAAATCTCAGCAATCTCAATCATGAAATGATTGCCTAATGATGTGACAAATATTTTGACGGCTTGGATAAGAGGCTGGGAAGAAGACATTAATCTAGAGAAAAAACGGACTGGTCAAATCGTGACTTTTCAGGCATCTTTATAGGAGAAACCTAAGGTAACCTTCTCGCAATTAGAACGACCTCATAGGCTCCATTTTTGAAGACCAACTCAATATCAAATTTGATAGATAGATTTTGCTGTAAGTCGACAAAGAGTTTTAGCCACGAGGTTTGAGTAAAGACGTGATAGTGAATGCTGTAGTCAATCTCAATGAGATGGTCAATTTCACGGGCGATATCGGCTTCGTCTTGTTTTTTCCCAACATGACGTACCCAGCCTTCAAAGTGCTGGCGTTTTGACCACGCGGGACCCTCAGTATGATCGCGCCATATATGTTCTAGAGAGGTGACTTGACGATCGACATCAAAGCTAAAGCGTTTGTCGGGGATGGCGGTGTATAAAATGCCTCCTGGTTTGAGCACTCGGAGCATATTGTGAATGGCGCCAATGGTATCTTGACAATGCTCAATGAAATGGTTGGCAATGACAAAGTCTTGGGTGACATCTGCGATGGTTTCTAGTTCTTCGCCGTTGGCTAAGATGTCGGCTTCGACGAGGTCTATATCGTTGAGTTCTGGGTACTGCTGCCGTAGGTCTGCAACGGACATACGATCAACGTAGAGAACCTTGACACCTTCGGGGACAGCAAGAGGATGGTTTAAAGCCCCGATCTCAATACCTTGCCCTTTAAGATATAGTTCTGCGATGTGTTCGCGGGTCAACTCCATAATTGACTTCTGTTCTAATGGAAGCGCTTTTATGGGAGCTTCTGCAACCGCGCTGATGAGTTCGGTGGGCGTGGAAAGCAGATCAGTCGTATCAGGACGAGGCTGAGGGAGCGATCGCGTCTCGTGAAAGTTATCTTTGCCCAGCCTAAGGCTCTTTTTTAGCTCAAACCAAGCATTCCGCAATTGCCAAAACTTGCTGCTTTCCATCGCAGTGATAATCGAGGTGGCATAGTTATGTTCTTTTTGGACTTGCTGAAGCTTTCGTTTGAGTCGTTTAAGTTGGTTCTGGAGTTGCTGAACTTCTGGTTGTTCTGCGTCAATTTTTGTTTGCATCTACTTTACCTCATACAGACTAAACGCCCCTTGCCTCAAGCGCAGAAGGAATTCCGCAATGTGCAATACAAAGATTACCATTGAAATGTCCTAAACCCACCCACGATCATTGAAGGAATTGCTGACAATGAATGATGAAAGACAGCATTATTCTGGGGTAGACAGTCGCAAAAATCGTTTGAGCTTGAACCAGCCTTTTCTGAACTTCCAGAATTTACTGGTCTGCATTGCATTAATCTCGTTTTGCGCGTTGTCTCGTGCTACTCGGATTTCTTGTCGCTTTGCTCTGATTCGAGTCAGCCGATGATTAAGAACTTCTATATTGGTTTGAAGCTCCCAAATCTGATTCTTTGTATTTTCTAAGTCTGATTGAGTTTCACCAAGCTGCTCTTTGATTTGGTATCGCTCTACTTGAGTTTGGTGCAGCTTAGCATTGGCTTCGTAGAGTTCTACCTGTGTTTGATGAAGTTGTGTCGTCGCTTCGTAGAGTTCTACCTGTGTTTGATGAAGTTGTGTCGTCGCTTCGTAGAGTTCTACCTGTGTTTGATGAAGTTGTGCAGTCGCTTCGTAGGATTGGGTCTGGGCTTCATGAAGCTCTAATTGAGTTTGATGAAAATGAGTTCTAGAGTCATGAAGTTCTGTCTGAGCTTGGTGAAGTTGAGAAGCAAGGGTCACAACCTGTTGTTGTTCTCGAACCAATTTTTGAGCTGATACTGCATGGCTTATAAGGTAGCTGTCTTGCATGGCGATCGCCAGCACATCTTCTAAGCTATTTTCCTGAGTCTTTTGTAACTCCCAGATAGATATATTTTTGACATACCAGTCTAAAGTACTGACTAGACGAGCCTGGACTGATGCTTCATGAAGCAGCTTAAATCCTCGACTGACTAAGCAAGAGAACCAATGCGCTTCAGGCTTCTCGTTAATGTGTCCTGTACCACCTTGCCCTGGGGTTGCACCACTAAAAACAAGATAGCGATGGGTATGCCGGGCAATGTTATTGAACACAGTCTCCTCACAAGCCTCAGGAATATGTTCTACGACTTCAGTACACATCACAACGTCGTAGGTTTTTTCAAGATCAAAGGGTTGACTGAGATCCTGTTGAATTTGGTAGCCTGGGGCTTTAAATGATGTGCCTAGATCTTCTCCTTCTACTCCCCAAGCCTCAACTCTTTTTTCTCTAAGCCACTTAACGAAATAACCTTGACCACAGCCTAAATCTAGAACGGTTGTTGGTTGACAAATATCTAAGACTGATTGAATGAAGCCCTCATCGAATGCCGACTGATCAGGTAAACGATCAGCATACATTTCTTTCTTCCAAGGACCGCTCAAGTTGTCTGAAGCTAAATCCATACGGTGTTGTCCTATCTATAATAAAGGCTTAGGCTATGTCTCAAGACATTGTAAGTTGAATTAGCCCTTTGGCATAGCTCTCTATGGCTTGCTTCAAATCTAGACTACAGGTTCAACGCGATCGCCACTTCTAAGATATGGAGCTAAGGAGACTCGAACTCCTAACCCCCTCCATGCCATGGAGGTGCGCTACCAATTGCGCTATAGCCCCTTAAAACTGAATCTAAGCTTACACTAGCCTTGGCATTATTTCAATCTATTGGCGTTGAGTGGCAGTGGGGCGATCGCCTCTAAGCACTGCCAAGCCTGCATTTAAGATTAATCAACCTAGAATGGTTAAGATGCCTCTTTTGTGATGAACAAAGAGCTTGTAGGATCGAATCTGTGATGTATGTCGTGATTTAGGCTAAGGCGTGACGTTAATCGACTTCAGTAATACTAATACAATCTGGGCATCGATTTTGGTCGAAACGCTCTCTTGCTTGGGACTAGAGACTGTAGTAATTTCTCCGGGGTCACGGTCTGCACCTTTAACAATAGCGTTTGCTCGGCATTCCTCAATTGAAGCAATTCCTATTCTTGATGAGCGATCGGCGGCGTTCTTTGCGTTGGGTGTGGCACGTCGCACAGGCAACGCAGTGGCGTTAGTTTGTACATCAGGGACGGCGGGGGCAAACTTTTATGCGGCAATGATTGAGGCGCGGGAAAGTCGGGTTCCTTTGCTGGTGCTGACCAGCGATCGCCCACCGGAGTTACGAGAGTGTAATGCAGGTCAAACCGTTGATCAGCAAAAGCTATTTGGCGATTTTCCGAACTGGTATAGCGAAATCGCAGTGCCAGGATTAGACCTAAAGCTATTGCAGTACTTGCGGCAAACTTTGATTCAGGCTTGGGAACGGACGCTTTATCCGGTGCCCGGAGTCGTGCATCTTAATTTGCCCTTTCGTGATCCGTTGGCTCCGGTTGCTAAAGCAGACGCAGCAGAATTTGGGCGGGGGTTTCCTGAAGACTTTTTTGACTGGATTCCACGAGATCTTCTACAAACTCTTGCGGTCAGCGATCGCCATTCTCCTGTAAATTTTCTGCCGCCGGGTCGGACGATTCTGGTGGCTGGAGTGGCGCAACCCGCAGATCCACAAGCGTATTGTGAGGCGATCGCCCACATCTCTAAAACGCTTCAGATTCCGGTACTAGCAGAAGGTCTATCACCGTTACGAAATTACGCCGACCTCAACCCCTCTCTCATCTCCACCTATGACTGGATAGTACGAGATGTAGAACTCGCCAAAAAACTTGCGCCTGATTTTGTAGTTCGGGTGGGCGAGATGCCGACTAGTAAAACCTTGCGGCACTGGCTAGAGCAGGTTCAGCCGTTGCAGTGGGTGGTTGATGAGGGCGATCGCAACCTTGATCCGCTGCATGGTAAAACGCTTCATTTACGGCGATCGCTCCCATCCTTTGCAGCAAACCTCCCGGCTCAACCTTCGGCAGACTTGGCTTATTTGGAAGCATGGTGTGGGGCTGAGGAACGAGTGAGGCGATCGCTTGACGAAAGCCTTAGCCAAGCGTCTGAAGAAAAATTTGAAGGGAAGGCGGTATGGCTTTTATCCCAGCATTTGCCCACAGGCACGCCTTTAATCATTGCCAATAGCACAGCCGTGCGCTATCTGGAATGGTTCTGGAAACCGGGAAATCGAGCCATCCGTCCGTTCTGTAACCGGGGTGCAAACGGCATTGATGGCACTCTGTCAACGGCGTTGGGCGTGGCGCATCGGCAGCAAAGCAGCGTGTTGTTGACCGGAGATTTGGCGCTACTGCATGACACTAATGGGTTTTTAATTCGCAATTATTTTGTCGGGCATCTGACCATTGTGTTGATTAACAACAATGGCGGCGGCATCTTTGAGCATTTACCAATCGCCCAATTCAACCCACCGTTTGAAGAATTTTTTGCCACACCCCAACACATCAATTTTGCGCTGCTTTGCCAGACTTATAATGCAAAACACGAGCTAATCCGCTCTTGGGATCAACTCGTGCAGCGGTTAAATCCTCTGCCAGCAGAGGGAATTAGGGTGTTGGAAGTGGAGTGCGATCGCCAGTTCAGCACTCAATTTAGCGCTCGGTGGCAGCCCTAACCTTTAGCCTTCTTCTCTCTTCAATGCTGACTCTACTTGCTTAAACTCCTGGTCTAGACGGTCTTTCAGCTTTTGGGGCACCGGACGATTGGGGTAAGAGCTATAGTGCCCCGCCAAAGAATTGAGCGCAGTCCGCATTGTGGTGAACGAGCTGAGCTTAGCCAAGCCGCCATCCCGACGATAGCGTGCCGAAAACTCATTGATTTTTTGACGGGCTGCGGCTTGAGCATCCATTCTTTCAGGTGCTTCTTTGGGTAAGGCAACGGCAGACTTGAGCGTTTCAATTAAATCCAACGTATCTTGGCGATAGTTGCCACCCGCGATCGCAGGTGTTGCCAAACTCATCAGCCCGATTACACAAACCAGAACCAATGCAACCAAACGCGGTAGAACTCTTCTCATAAAACCTCAGGTGTGGAGCGCGAAGTTATCCTTCATGCAAGGCGGGGATCATAAGTCATCATATCTTGATTAGGGGACTCTCTACTCCTTTGCCTGGAGTTTACGTTCTTGCAATTTCAACAAAATTTCAGCGTGGACTTCGCGAGTGATGGGATAAAAGTATGCCAACACCAAGCCCAAGACTAGGGCGACCGTTGGGATCGGTCCGATCGCTAACCGAATGGCTAAAAGCGCTGAGGCAGGCTGAATGGGTGTAGGTTCTCCAGCCGCACTTTCAATGAATCCAGCGGTGTTGAGAGCCTGCCCAACTAAAAACAGCCCGATCGCTAAACCAATTTTTTGCAGCAGCACCATAAAACCGTAAAAAACTCCTTCGCGGCGCAGTCCAGTATTCAGTTCGTCTAGCTCAATCACATCCGGCATCATTGACCAAGGAATCAGGTAAGCCGTTGAAACGCCCACCCCTGCCATGATTGCCAACGGAAAGATCAAACCCGACTGATTAGGCTGCAAGAAAAACAAGCCAGCCTGAGCAATAATCCAAATCACCATGCCCATAAAATAGACCGCTTTCTTGCCTACCCTAGCGCTCACAGCACTCCACACAAACAGCATCACCAACGCCGTGCCCTGAACTGCCAACGCCACCGCTGTGAAAATTGACGACGGCTGCCCCAGCCAATTAACCACAAAATAGGGCAGAATTGCCGCCGTGATCTGAACGCCGAGCCAGGAGCAAAGGTAAATGCCAATCACAAACAAAAACGGACGATTACTAAACACAATCTGCATTTGTTGCAGATAGGGCAAGGGCGCGGGTTCTGCGACGCTGGAGGTAAGGTGATGTTGTGCTACTTCAATAGAACGGGCACGGGTGCCAAACACGCACCAATAAAGTGGAATTGTGGAAAGCACCGCACAAATCCCACCCAAGATTAAATAACGCTGTGCTGCATCAGCCACGTTCGCAAAAATTACCTGCGCCAATATCAACGACAGAATGCTACCGCCAATGGAAAAGGTGAAGCGAAAACTATTGAGGCTGGTACGCTCGTTGTAATCCTGGGTTAGCTCTGGCGTAAGCGCCGTGTAAGGTAAGTTGACAATGGTATAAAAAGTATTAAATACCACAGCAACCGCAATGTAATACCAAAATAAACTCGTTTGATTGGTCGCTGGGTCGCTGCTAAACTTAGGCACAATCCACTGCAAGAAGAACGTGATGCCAAAGGGAATGGCTCCCCACAGCATCCAGGGATACCGCCGCCCCCACTTGCCCGACCGGGTGCGATCGCTCCACATACCTACAATTGGGTCATTCACAGCATCCCAAATTTTGCTAATCAGTAACAGGCTACCCGCCAACGCAGCATTCATTCCCGCGACGCTGGTGAAGAAGTACAGTAAAAAAAATGCCAAAATGTTGGCGGTAATCGCCGGGCCCAAGTCTCCAGCACCGTATGCCATTTTGGTCTGGAAGGACATGGGTTTGAGCGGGGTCGGGAGGGTCGGAGTCGATGGAGAATCCATAGGAAGTTGCGATCGCTAAAGAGGATCTATATCTTGCCTCTATCGCGGAGGGTTGAATCATCCCCGTAAGAAATCTCTACCAGAACCTGCTTACAGGTATTGCTGAATCAGTAGTATAAATCTATTCAAAGTAAATCTATTCAAAGTCCCTTTCCTTCAGGAGAGGGGGTGGGAGAGTTCTATCTCGCTGCGTTGTCGACTCAACCTAACCCCGTTCCCCTTCCCTGCGAGGTCAGGAGAATGGGACTTTCATCCTACAATATAAATTTATGACGGTGGATGTACGGTAAATACGGATTAACTTGAGTTCCTAAAATACGTCAATTAACCCAATTAATTATGAAAAACAAGATACAAAATGAAGTGTAAAAAGACTAAAAAAGTTGGGCTTTGCTTACACATTGCCCAACTCAATTATCTACGCATGGATAACTGATGAATCATTTTACTGATGTATAACATCCATAAAATGTTACAAAAGGCACATCCTGAATTAAGAGTACCCAGTCTTAACAAAAATCAAGAATTAACGCGAAAATGGAACCATAATCCACGCGCCATAACCCAATGGATAACCCTTCGACAGGACTATTGAAAGCCAGCTTACAAGATTTTCAATTCAACCAAGCTCGCAGCAGTCTCAAACAGACTCTGAATCGTTACTCCCAGTTACCTCCGCGCAAACGCAACGCCGATGTTGCAGTCCGAGCCGCCCTCAAACGTGGCTTGGATGGATTGACCACGACACTAGATAAACTCAACAATTGCTTGATTCGGATTGCGGTATTTGGGTTGGTGAGCCGGGGTAAGTCTGCTGTGGTTAATGCACTGTTGGGGCAGAAGGTGCTGCAAACGGGCCCTATTAACGGCGTGACGCAGTATCCTCGATCGGTATATTGGGCGTGCTGCTCCGCAGATACCGCAAGGGTCGCCAACGGTCAACTGCGCGTCGAGCTAATTGATACACCTGGACTAGACGAGGTAGACGGTGATGTGCGGGCAACGATGGCGCGAGATGTGGCAGATCAGGCAGATTTAATTTTGTTTGTGGTGGCAGGAGATATTACCCGCACCGAGTATCGGGCTTTAGCAGAGTTGCAGGCGACCGATAAACCATTGATTTTAGTATTTAACAAAACAGATCTTTATCCTGAGCAGGATCGGCAAACCCTTTATCGTAAGCTGGAAACCTTGTTTGCCCGCAACGAAGGCAAGCGTCCGGTTTTGTCGCCCGATGACATTGTACGAGTAGCGGCTGAGCCTGCGCCGCTAGAGGTGCGCGTGGAATGGGCAGATGGGCGGGTAACGCATGAATGGGAAACCCCAGCGGCTCAGGTGAATGAGCTAAAAGAGAAACTGTTGACGATTTTGAACCGAGAGGGCAAATCACTGCTGGCGCTGAATGCATTGCGGCAAGCTCGGCAGGCTGAAACGACGATCGCCCATAACATGCTTAAGCTTTACCACAACGAAGCCGAAGACTTGATTTGGAAGTTTGCGCAGTGGAAAGCGATCGCCATTGCTGCCAACCCGATCGCTGTCTTTGATGTGATGGGCGGAGCCGTCACCGACTTGATCATGATTCGATCGCTAGCCAAGCTGTATGGGTTGCCCATGACTCGGTATGAGGCGGGTAAGCTGCTGAAGTCGATTTTGTGGAGCTCAGGTAGTTTGATTGTGGGTGAGGTGGGCAGTAGCGTGCTGTTGGGAGTGGGAAAGAGTATGGCGGCGATCGCGACTGCATTTGAAAGCGGGTCGGGGTTTGCAGCGTATTCTAGTGCGGCGATCGCGCAGGCAAGTTTGGCGGGATATGGTTCTTACCGCGTTGGTAAGGCGGCTCAAATCTATTTAGAAAAAGGCTGCACTTGGGGAGAGCAAGGAGCGAATACGCTAATTCAAGAGATTCTTCAGCAGGTTGATAAAGATACCGTGATTCATCGATTGCGCCGAGAGTTAAGCTAGAAAAGTTTAGATTCATTTAGAGGATTTTTAAAGAGCTTCTGACTCGTGAGAGTAGTAGGCTGACCAGAGAGCGCTTGATATGCAGCTTGAGGAGATCACTGCACCTTTGCTCTCAGGACTAACCAGAGTGCCATATTCATTCTTTAAAGAAGGAAGAGACGAATGACGACAGAAGAATCACCCCGACTAGACCGACTTGAAGCACTGGCAGAAGCATTACTTCAAGTCGCCCAACAGCAGCAGACTCGGGGCATTAGACATGAGAGTGACATAGATGCCTTGAAACAATCTACAGAGACATTACTTCGAGTCGCCCATCAACAGCAAACTCAGGGCATCAGGCATGAGGGCGAGATAGGGGATCTTGAAACAATCTACGGCTAATTTACGAGCCTCTACGGCTGATTTACGAGCGTCTACGGCTGACATGGTTAGCATGATTGGGACTCTAGCCAATCAACAATCTGAGATTGTGGAGGAGATTAGAGGAATTTTGTCAGAGGTTAGAGGACTTCGACTCGAATCTCATAGAATTTTGGATTACCTCTTTAATCAACAAGGTGGAGAAGCGACCTAACGTGTTTAACCCGGCTTCATTGAGGTCGAACCTCAATGAAGGAACACCCTAATTTAGGCTTTTAAGGCAGTTTTTCCGATCGCTTCTCTTCGTCAGAAGGATTGGATTGCTGATAACCTGGAGAATCTGTCGCAAACTCTGAAATCATCTGTTCTTCAGAATATTCTGGCGTTCGTTGTAACTCTGGTTGTTTCCATTGATCCAAAATATCTTTAATTAAGGCTTCCTGAATCCAAGTTTTGGCGACGACGGTGAGGGGAAGCGCTAAGAGCAGTCCTAGAAATCCAAAGAAGCTGGCGAAAAAGAGTTGCGCAATGAGGGTAAGGGCTGGTAGTAGGGAAACTTGCTTTGCCATCACGGTTGGCGTGATCCAGTAAGATTCAACCTGCTGAATGACTAGATAAAGGATAAGGACGGCGATCGCTTTCCAGGGTGCATCTAAGAAAGCCACCGTTAATGGAAAGACTAAACTAAGCGTAGGGCCAATATTGGGAATAAAGTTCAGCAGCCCTGCCAATAGAGCTTGGGCTAACACTAGATCAACCTGCAAAACCGATAGCCCGATCGCACTAAAGATTGCGACTGCTGTGGAACTTAACAAGGCTCCTCCCAACCAATTATCTAACGCGATTTCACATTTGGTCAGAATAAAATCGGCTCGTTGCCGATAAAAGGAAGGAAATAAAACAATGAACGCTTTTCGGTATGATGGCGGATCAGCCAAGAGCATAATGGTGAGAATGAAAACCAGTAAACCTTGTACAACTACGGTTAAAGAGTTGGAGAAAAAGGCGAAAAAGTTGCGAATAATATTTTGAAGAATTGGCTGGAGATCTTGAGTGAGCCTTGCTGTGGTGGGCAATTCGATCGCGGCTAGCCAGGATGGTAGCAGTTGGAGTTGGCGATCGCCCCACCTCACAGCTTGGTCAAAGCCTGTGGGGAGTAGCTCAAGAAGCTGTAAGAACTGACTAATGAAGGGCGGCACAATTAGAGCGACAAATAAAATGCCAGCCAGTACAGAAATCCCTAATGTCAACATTACAGCCCGACCACGCTTCATTCCTGAGCGGCGTAATCGCTGAACCAGGGCATTAAGCGCAGTTGCCAAAACCACGGCGGCAAATAGCAGCAGCAGCATCTGACGAACTTGCCACAAGATAATCAGAGCGAGGATAAGGCTGAGGAAGCCGAGCCATTGACCGAGTTTCATGATTATCGAGGGAAATGGGCTTACCTATAATACCGAACCTTGGCGATCGGGTGGTAATGGGAGCGAGCATTGTAAAATACGAGGGTGAAAAATCGTTCTAGCTATTGGCTGTTAATTCCGTACCTGCGTCCCCATTGGCGCACGATCGCTCAAGCATTTGTCTGTACCTTAGTATTTTCGGTCTGCTGGCCGCTGTTGGCGCAGGTCGGCGGGCAGATTCTAGACTTTTTAGTGAAGGGCAATGTCTCAGCGCTGGTAAAATCGGCGGGCGTTGTGGTCGGGATTTTTGTGGTGCAAAAAATCGCCCAATACGGTCAGGATTCGCAGATGGCGAAAGCGGCACTGGCGATCGCCCTAGATCTACGGAAGCACGTCTATGCTCATCTGCAAACCTTAAGCCTCAGCTACTTTGAAACGGCACAAACCGGAGACTTGTCCTACCGACTAACCGAAGATATTGACCGGATTGGCGAAGTCATCAACAAAGTTTTTCACGACTTTTTGCCCTGCGTGTTGCAACTTGTGCTGGTCTTTGGGTACATGATTTATCTCAACTGGCAATTAACGTTGGCAAGTTTGATTGTTGCGCCACTTATGGGTTTGCTAATTAGCTGGTTTGGCGAACGAATGCTAGTTTTTGCGCGCCGTAGTCAAAACTTAGTGTCGGATCTGTCGTCGCTGCTCACCGAAGTGTTTACGGGCATTCGATTGGTGCGTGCGTTTGCGGCAGAAGATTATGAGGTAGAACGGTTTAGCCAAGCGGCAGAACGCAATCGGCGAGCGAAGTATGAGGCAGCTTGGTTGAAGGCGGTGCAGTATCCAGTGGTCGGGTTTTTAGAAGTTTTGAGCGTGTTGTTGTTATTGCTGCTGGGTGGCTGGCAAATTTCGACGGGCAATTTGACGGGCAAAGAGTTTGGCATTTATGTCCTTGCCGCCGCCATGCTGATTGATCCTATTAACCACTTAACTGAAGACTACAACGAGTTTAAGCAAGGGCAAGCCTCGGCAGACCGAATTTTTGAACTGTTGACAATTCCTCGCTCTGTGCTAGAATCACCCACTGCTCAACCGTTGCCCCCTGTCACAGGCAAAGTAGAATATCGGGATATTTACTTTTATTACAATGCTGACCAGCCCGTGTTGCAAAAGCTGAGTTTATTAGCATTTCCTGGAGAGGCGATCGCCCTGGTTGGGTCTTCTGGCTCTGGCAAAACCACTCTCGCTAACCTCCTGCCCCGCTTCTACGATCCGCAAGCCGGACAGGTGTTGATTGATGGTATTGACATTCGTACGGTAACGTTGCCTAGCCTGCGTCGGCAAATTGGGATTGTGCCCCAAGAAACCATTTTGTTTTCTGGCACGATCGCCCAAAACATTGCCTTCGGGCAACAGCACTTTGATATCACTGCCGTCCAAGCTGCCGCCAAGGTGGCAAATGCTCACTCGTTTATCAGCCAATTCCCCAACGGCTACCAATCTTGGGTGGGCGAACGGGGCGTAAACTTGTCGGGCGGACAAAAACAAAGACTGGCGATCGCCCGTGCCATTCTGCTCAACCCGCGCATCCTAATTTTAGATGAAGCCACCTCTGCCCTCGACTCTGAATCGGAAGCGCTGGTGCAAGAGGCGCTAGAACGATTGATGAAAAATCGGACAGTGTTTATTATTGCCCATCGATTAGCAACCGTGCGCCGCGCCGATCGCATCTTGGTAATTGAACAGGGGCAGGTGGTGGAATCGGGAACCCATGAAGAGCTATTGGAAAAGGGCGATCGGTATGCCCGGTTTTATGCACAGCAGTTTCAGTAGGGGGCTGAAAAGTTAATGTATCTCACTGGGGCTTTTTTTCATGCAACTCTCTAACTTTCATTTAGCAATGCTGTTCTTCACGATTCTGGTTCGCTGTTGAAAAGTTCTAGAATTTGCCGACAAACGCCCTTTAAGGTTTCTTTGACCTCATCGACAGGCTGCTTCTCGCCCACAAACCGCCACTGTTCCACAGTTGAAACTCGCCATTGCTCACCCAAGTGGGTAAACCCTACCATCTCCAGCCCGATCGCCCTGCGAGAATGAGTCAGGGAATCTTGGTAAAAGCGAATTTGTACCAAAATGCTGCGGCTCTGAAGTCGACGACTCCAGCCAGGTAGGTGGAACCCAATATCAATCGAATCTGGATCAACCCATTCCCGTGTCCCGGCATCATTTGCCCAGGGCTTCAGGTCGGCATAGGCATCAGGAAATTGGACTTTAAATAGGTTCACCACGGCAGCAATTTTTGTGGCGACCTCAACTCCTAACGCTTGTTCTGCTGCATTCACGCCGATCGCTCCGATAACTTATGAACTATGGTGCCACAGAGCGCCAGGTCAGGCGTACAAAGAGATACCGTTTCGGATGCTTGTCCTATTTTTCACCAATATTCTCACCCGCTATTTCTCAGTTTTACCATCCCCATGTGCCTGGAGCGCCCTTAAAAGGCCCAATAATTTCCTTTGTAATCCAGCCGCCGTAGAAATCTCCTGGCTGAGAGGTGACTAATTCGTCGTTAATGTAACAAGCTTGCATTCGGCTGGGATAAAAGGCAACGTAATCTTTAAGAGCTAAAAAATCAGGAGTTGGGTCGGCGTAAAACCAGGCGGCATTATCTGCAACTTGCTCGCCAATGGCGATCGCATAATAGCCTGCCATTCCTTTCCATTCACAAAAGCTGGAGCGAGGCGTTTGCCGCAAATACTCCATGCAAATATCTTCTGGAGGAATGTAATAAACCGGAGGATGGCTGGTTTCTAAAACGCGCTTAGCTCGGTGGGTATCGGCAAGCATTACCTCATTAAATAAGATTTGGATGTGCTTAGGAGAATCCTCCAGCCGGGGCGGGCGGGGATAGTCCCAAACCGATTCTTGACCAGGGGCGGGAACGGGGCGATCGAAACTCATGGTCTTCCTTTTCCAATTTGATCTAACTTTTCATTTAAGTCGCGCGTGCGGCGAGAAAGCATCCGAATAATATTAATTGCTAAACCCGATGTTTCTTCGATCGCCTCATAAAGCTGCTGCTGGGTGAGCGTTAGGCATTCGCAGGTTTCTAAAGTCGTAATAGACGCAGAGCGGGGTTCGGCATCAAACACCGACATTTCGCCAAAGCATTTTCCTTGTCCTAGCTTTGCCAATTCCCGATCGCCACTGTGCACCTTGACGCAGCCTGACACCAAAATAAACAGCGATCGCCCTTCTTCGCCCTGCGTGACAATCGTGTGCCCTGGGGGAAATGACAGTTCTTGCATTGCCGATGCTAAACGTACCAGGAAGTCATCTCGCAACTCTTGGAAAATGCCGACTTGTCGCACAAACAACAGGCGATCGAAACTACTGAGCATAAGGGCAAGCAGACTAAGATTGACACGAGACGACGCTGAACTCAGCCCAGACGCTCGACCAACCGCAGTTTTTCTCTAGCAGAAGGCGGCGTTTTGCTTGAAGGGGTTGAGTTCAGCCCTAATTCTGCCATCAATTGATGAACTTGAGCAGAAACCAAGGGATTAGGATCATCTTTTAATGAGGGCAAAATTTGAGGAAGAACTCTAGGCGAGGCAACTTTCAAGTAGTTTAAAACAGCTTCGCGGACAAATCCAGTGGGAGAGTGCAAACAGGCTAAGGTCGGGTCAGCCGTTAGGCTCCAGCGGGCTTTGCTGGCAATGTGAAAGCAGCACGCCAGCACCCAGTCAGAGAGTAAATGGCGCAAATCAACTAAATGCCGGAGGCGATCGCTCGGTGTCATCGGCACATAGGGCATAAAATCTTCGAGGATTTGCAGTTTCTCTAGGGTAGGCTGGCGATCGAGAATATTGAGCAGCACAATTTTGCTGGAAATTTGAATGGTGTTATCCAAAATTTCCAATCCCTGCGCTATGCTTTCCCGCGCATTTGATTGCAGACTTAGAGATGCCGCTTGAATGTTGCTGGGTTCGTACAAAAACTGCATTAACAGAAATAAGCATTCCACCGCGTCTTTTTCAGAATCTTGAAGGGCGCGGTACAGAAACTGGGCTTCTTCAGTGGAGACAGTTTCCAGCTTCAAGTCTTGCAGGCTGGCGTAAAGATGCGCCAAGAACAAAATCTCCTGGTTCATCATGGTTTCTACCCCCGATCGCCCCAGCACGTCTGAAACCGCATCAATCCCGGCTTCGTTAGGCAGACGCAGCAAAACTCGCAGTAAACTCCGGCGGCTAGCTCCCCAAGCGGTCATTAGATGATTTACCAATGCCCGCGTTGACTCCATAGAGCCAATTTCGCCAATGGTCATCCAGGCTTGATGGCGCACGCCATCCGATTTATAAGGATCGGCAGCCAGGTTGATTAGCAGCGGCAGGGCTTCGTTTTGCAACTGAATCAGCGATCGCTTGGCTGCATCGCGGGTAGATTGAAAGTGAAAGCCTCGGATCAATGCGTCATAGTAATCATCGAGTTGAGTGGCGGCGATCGCCTCTAGCATGGCACATCGCACCCGTAGCGATTCATCCTGCAAAAGCTGATCAATGTAAAGGCGCAAAGATTGAAGATAAACGGCTTCACCCAACGCCCGACACCCCATAACGCGCTCCCGCTCCTGCTTGTGGGTCAACATCCGCCGCAAAATGCCAGTTGCTTTTCCCTTCTGATTGGAATCTCCATGACGCAAAGTTAACGAAGCCGCCAGCCCCCGCACCACCGGATCAACTTCATCTTTCATGTAAGCCTGAAGCACCTGGAAATCAGGATTCCCATCGGTATGCCAGATGAACTTCAGTGCCACCGCTAACACCTCAGGATGAAGACGTTGCACCGCTATCAAGTCCTTCACTGCACCCAAATAAGCAGGATTAGGGTAAGCAAGCATTGCTTGTAAACTCTGCCGCTGGAGCGCCGGAGAAAAAGTTGGCAATAAAGGCGACAGGACTTCTCCCACGCTTTTAGGATCATGATGAGCTAATAAATTGATGCAAGATTTCTTTTCGCTTTCGTCCTGCGATCGATTCAACGAGTCTACAATCCCTCTCATAAAACCTCGCATATCTGCCTTAGACAAGCTCAAATGTCCTCCCTGCTCAGCGCTCAGCACCAGCACCTCCACATACTTCGAGCGAAGGAACCACACTGTCAAAACCCACAGCAGCGCGGTCAAGGCAGTAAACAGCAGAAATACCCAACTCTGATTTTGGGCTTGATTGTTACTGTGCAAATGTTTCAGCACCGAAATTGTCCCCAACATTCCTACCCCAGTTAACCCGGTAACCAGTGGCTCTGCAATTCCCCGCACCATTGATTGAATTCGGCTCCGATTGGCGCTAGGAATGGGATGAAAGAGAACAGGCGCAATACTGGCAATCAAGGTATATCGCAAAAGTTCATCCACAAACTTTAGCGCTACCGTTCCATGAAACACATTTAAGATGCCACAGAGGGTTAAAAAACTGACAAAACCTAGTAGCGCAGGCGGTACAGCCGCAATCCAAAACACGCCCAAACGCTCAATAATTCGCCCTGAAATAAACCATTGGGTTGTCAACTCTACAATGCCTAGAAAGGCGCTAAATAATGCCATGAAGTCGGCAATTTTCTCAATTCGTACATCCAGACTGAGTTCAATCTGACTAAAGTACTGAAAGTCGAGCAAAACCGCCACAACTTGCACCATCACAAAAAAGACGACAACCAGGCTCACATAAGTCCACAACGAGCCACGTAGACGAATTGCCGTAAAGTCTTGCTTTTCAACGGTGCGCCGCCGAGAAGCATCTGGGAAAAAAGGGCGATAGGCTTTTACCAAATAAAGTAAGATACATGCCCCAATGAACAGCATCACACCTGCTGCCATGATGACATTGGGCAGCCCGATCGCACTCCGCAGTACTGGTAGCGAAAAGCCGCTGACTACATCTGCTGCCAACACGCCGCTGCTAATTAGCGGGTATGCCCGTCGAACTTCTCGGATAGTGAAAAGTTGGTTGGCAGTAATAGAGGTATTTAGCTCATTGACGACATGGATGGCTTCGAGCCATAGCCGCGCCAAAAAAATGGTATACCCGCCCAAAACTGCTGCCTGTAAATCTAGCCCGAAGAGGAAAAGCGGTAACCCAATCAACCCTGCTGTTAAAACTAAAACCCAACGTAGGGGCAAGATTTTTTGTAGCCCAGAATAGGCAAATCCAATGACCGAACCGATCGCCGCACTGGCAATATAAATCCAGGGCAAAGACGCAGCGCCATACTTTCCCAAAAACAATGCCGCTACACTGACTTCTAGCCAAAGAATGCCGACTGAAGTGAGCGTGTAAAAAAGAAACATCAAGAACGCCCGTCCGCTCTCTTCAGGACGAATATTGAGCAGCCGCAACCCAGATCTCAGGATATTTTTGGCTTTGGCGATCGCTTTTCCGTCTGGTTTCATGGGGCAATGATCCTGCAAGCAGCAAAACTATGACTCAGGATACCCAGATTGAAAGAGGATGTGGCGATCGCTTTTAGTAGCAGGACGTTACGAATGATGGGTTGTTTGGTGAAAGCGATCGTTACTTAACTATCAGCATTACAACGTAGGACTTACTCGTTTGGAGTCGGGCTCGTCGCTGGAGCCGGACTTGCTTCGGGGGAAACTACTGGAGTTGGATCTGCGCCCGGAGAGGTGATCGGGGCAGCAGGAGTAGGTGGTTGCCCAGCAGCAAGCTGTTTAATCCGATCCTTAAATTGGGCAGGAGCCAGAGCTTCAGCAGAAGCAAAGAGAGGTTTGGCTTCAGCATCCTTGCCTTGATCTTGCAGAACAAGCGCTTTACCCACGATCGGGCGATAATCTTGCCGATCGCGCTCTATAGCTTTATCAAAAATGGCGATCGCCTCATCAAACCGCGATTCAGTGGCGTAAACTTGCCCCAAAAGCATCTGAACCGCAGTCACATCCACACTATCTGGCTTAATCTTGTTTGCTTCCTCAGCCGTCTTCAGAGCATCTTGCAACACGCCGACTGCCGCTTCCGGTCGCTGCTGTTCTAACAAGAGCGCCACCAAACCATTCAAAGCCTTAGGGTTACCAGGCTGAGCCGCCAAAATTTTACGATAAGCTTCAGCCGCTCCTTCTCGATCCTGAAGCTGCTGCTTAGCTTGAGCTAGCAAAATGCCATAGTCTGCCTCGGTGGGGTTAAGTTCTGCTAATTTTTCTAAAGGCGCGATCGCCCCTTTCACATCTCGTTGCTGAATCCGTACATCTACCAGACCCCGAAGCGCCGTCTGATTATTAGGTTCCCGCTGAAGCACTGCCTGATAACCCCGTGCAGTTTCCTCTAACTCTTTTTGTGCCTCAGCAGAAGGGCTCGCCATGGCAGAAGGCGAGCTTGCTGCCTGGGGACTACTCTGAGATAGTCCACTTAAGGAAGCCGCCAGAGGCACGCCAATTAAGGCGATCGCCGCGATTCCAGAGACAATAATGATAAACCAGCGGTTGTTACGTTTCTCAGACACAGCAATTCAGCCCAAACTCTACTGCTTGCAATCTTAGTCTTTGTTTGGCGCAATGACAGAAATGCCTGGATTTTCTAGAAATCCCTGATTTGACTAATATTCACCTGTATAAACAACTTGAATGACCTGATTTAGATGACTTTCACAAAAAATCCTCTTATCCTAGGCAATTATTGGCAATTATTGATAGCAGAGCCAATTTGGCGTGAATGCTAACCTAGTGGATAAGCCTGCATTAAGATTTGAGGTTTGAATCTTCATCAAAGATTTATACCTCTGTTTTAATGGTGAAGCGTAGTGGCATAGGGTTCTGCTGGAAAGGAGGTCTTGAAAGTGAGTTCATCTCAAAATAACGTCCCTCAGTCGCCAAAAGCGGCTTCATCTGAGAATAAACAGGCGAATGCTTCGGCTGCCCCGCCCCCTAAACCTACCGCGTCACCTGAAATCATCATGGATCAGCATCTCAAATCAACGCTTGTCGCCACTCCCCCTGCCCCTCCAACTCCTCTAGAAGTCATGTCATCTACAGCCCCTGATCAGGCAGAATCTGCTGTCGCTCCTCTCTCTACCTCCACCACCGAGTCTATTGCCGAAGATTCTCCTCAGCCTACTATTCTCAGGCAACAGCCTATTCCGCCAGCCAGCGAACCCATGCAGTATCGGGCGATCGGTTTGGTACGAGGTAAATACGTTGCTACCGAAGATCAGTTTACTAAAGGCAACATTATTACTGACGATGGTGCTGCTGTAGATGCTGTTCTCCTGGGTCGGGTGATGAGTTTAGTTAAGAAACATATCAATTTAGAGCAGTCTCATCTTTGGGTCGTTTATCCTCGCACCCGTGAGAATGTGGAAGGTCTCCATGTGCAAATTGTGGGAGTTTGGGAACCTGAGAAGCTCAATCGTAGCGAAGCTCCTGGGGATACTGAAGCTGTGAATGGGGAGCCGACAACAGAGCCTGCTATTGAACCTCAGCCGGAACTGGGTGAACCTGATGACAAGTACTTCTCGGTTCGCGGCGAGGTGGTGTTCCAATCGCCTGACGATCGCAAGCTGTTAGTCAAAATTCGTCGCGCCCCTCAACAGGGTTCTGACGAGTCTAAAATCTTCAAAGTCTCGGTGCAGGGTGTTTTGGAAGGCAAAGTAGTCGGATATTTTTGGGATTTGCAAGTCGAACGCCAAGACAATAACTTGGTTTTGCGTGAAGGTACTCGAATCGGTATTGTGCCCCCTCAAAAGCGCAGCGCTTCGGACAGTGGACGAGGTAACGTTCGTCGGAATGCATCTCCTCGCCGAGGTAGCTTTAGTCCTCCTCGGCGGGAAGGCGGCAGCAGTCAACGTCCCATTCGGACAGGAGAACGTTCAGAGGTGGGCGATCGCCCTAAACCCATAACCAGTCAACCCGCCAGCCAACCCAATCCTCAGTTTTCCAAACCTATTAAGCGATCGAAGGAAGTCAAGCCCGAAAATTCCTCTGTCCAACCCGAGAGCTAATTAACCTGGAACGTTAATCTAGATTAATCTGACCGCCCCATCGTTCTTGTGCCAGAAATGCTCTGTCCATAGGAATTGGGGCGGTTGGTGCAGTGAGAGTAAATTCTCCTGCTTCGATCCACTGCTTTAGCTCTAGTGCCACCTGACGCGATAGAAAAAGGCTAGCAAGGGGGGCAACTCGCACAGATTTGCCATCTACTGTGATTCGTCCAGATTTGAGTTGGGCATAGCTCACTAAGCCAAACGTGGGACGAATGCGTCGAGGAATCGAAAAATCGACTACAGGGGCAACCAAATCTTGGTCGAGGACGGCACAATGGGCGATCGCTTCCTCATTTAACACCGGTAAAGGAACGCCTACGCCCAGCATCAGAGACGAGCCATAGCTTTTGAAATAACAGCCTCGAACCCAGCGAGCCTGCATTTGTTTGGCATCGCCAATGAGCGCTAGCGTTGCTGCCGGACCAATAGGTGTGTGGTTAGGCAAACGCTTTTGCAGCGAAAAGTGCTGAGTGCCTTCCCATGCCACATAGCCCACGCCACCGCCCAAGAAGATCTTGGTGCCAATGCCGACTAACTGCAAGTCGGGATCGTTCATGAGAGGGGAAAGGGCACCGGGGTTGGAGTAGACAGCGTTGCCTAAATCGGGCTGAAGGCAACCAAGGTAAGTGTAAAGGGGGCGATCGCCCCCATTGACTCCTACAATAAAATTTTGGTAAAGATTACGCGGGTTGAAGAGATAGAACTGGTTAATGGTGTCGCGGCTAATGGTGGTTTCAAAAGAAGCACGCGAATAGCAATCTGTGACTTGCCCGATCGCCTTCAAATGCACGGGTTTTCCGGCAATCAAATCGGCAATGACATGACCGCCGCCCCGTTCACGGAATTCCTCGTGATCTGAAGATTCGCTCATGCCCGTGTAATCTGCCATCTGGGTCGCGCCCAAATACAAATCGACTGCGCCAAATCCAGAGTATGCCGATACGCCATCCAGCCAGCATTGCCTAATCTTAATGGGTGGATCGGTTTGCCCAATATTGAGAATAGCGCCAGAAGATTCCATCGGCTCAAAGGTGCCTGTAGTGACCACATCTACTTCTTTTGCTGTCTGAGCCACGCCCACTTCTTGAACTCTTGCCTTTACCTCTTCAACGGTGAGAGCGATCGCCTTTTTCTGTTGAATTTTTTCATTAATTTCGTCGATCGTTCGCATGGGGGAAGGAAGTGGGATAGCCCTTAATTTATATCTTTTTCAGAAAGCGAGCTGCTACGCAGATACCGCAAGGGTCGCTGTTGTCCGCGCCAAAGCAACAGAATCGCCATCACAAGGCTAGGCAGAAGGATGGCAATTAGGGCGTTAGTTGAGGTGGCTGGGATATGGAGACTGGGAGCAAGGTATTTGATGGCGACGGAAAGTGCGGCGGAGATCAGAAGAAGTTTAAGGATGAGCCAGGTTTTATCATTCATGGAGCGATCGGGAAAGTTTGAAAAGATTGACTTCAACTTAGTACAGATTTGGGATGGTATGGAAATGAATTATTTTCCTGTAATCTTGTCCTGTGTCCTGCCTCGCATTCCCTGGTTTCTGGTAACGATGGCAATTCCTTCTAGTCATTCGCAAGTCGAGATAGGCACAGCATTACTCCTATTGGTTTTTTGATGGTTACCATTACTGTTCCGGCTACTACCGCTAATTTGGGTCCTGGGTTTGATTGCTTGGGCGCGGCTCTAAGCCTCTACAATCGCTTTCAGTTTTCGTTACTGTTGGCTGATGAAAAGGCTGTAGTGATTGAGGTGACTGGACTTGAGGCAGATTTGGTAGCCAGGGATGAAAGTAATTTGGCTTATCGGGCGTTTACTTATTTCTATCAGCAGATTGAGCAAGCCCCACCGCCTATCCATTTGGCGATCGCCCTAGAAGTTCCCCTAGCGCGAGGGTTAGGCAGTTCTGCAACGGCGATCGTGGCGGGACTATTGGGCGCAAATGAGTTGGCAGGATCGCCTGTCTCGCAAGATAGGGTAATGGAAATGGCGATCGCCCTGGAAGGACATCCCGATAATGTGGTTCCGGCACTGATCGGTGGCTGTCGGCTATCAGCATCAGGCTCAATATCAAGCAAAGACTCGGGCTGGACAATCTGTGAAGTTCCTTGGCACAGTGATATTGTGCCAATTGTGGCAATTCCCAACTTTGAACTCTCAACTACTGAGGCTCGACGGATATTGCCCCAAAGCTATAGTCGGGCAGATGCAATTTTCAATATGGCGCACTTGGGGCTATTGCTACGAGGCTTAGAAACAGGGCGGGCAGACTGGCTCAGCACAGCCCTACAAGACCGAATTCATCAACCTTATCGACAGCAGTTGATCCGGGGGTATGAGGCGGTGCAACGAGGGGCGATCGCGGCTGGAGCCTATGGCATGGTCATTAGTGGCGCTGGTCCAACCCTGTTGGCGATCGCTCCTATTGACCAGGCGGCTAACGTAGAGCAGAGAATGGCGATCGCTTGGACAGAAGAAGGGGTCGATGTACAGACTCAGATTTTGCAGCTAGATACCACTGGGGCAGTTGTGCACTAAGCCTTTGTATAATTTAACGGTTATGCCAACAGTTCTTAGAGTAAGGTCTTATCGCTTCTACTTTTACAGCCATGAACCAAATGAGCCACCTCATATTCACATCGATCGGAACTCATTATCAGCTAAGTTCTGGCTAGAAGAAGTCGGCTTAGCAACTAATATCGGCTTTAGCGCTAAGGAGCTACGGATTTTGCATTCTCTTGTAAAAGAGCATCAGAAAATTTTGTTGGAGGCGTGGTATGGGTATTTTGGCAATTCGGGCTGATGAGAGAGTTAAAGATGTCCATTTTACACAGGACTCAATTACTGTTGATCTCATAGATGGTCGAACTATTACAGTACCACTCGTCTGGTATCCGAGACTGTTAAACGCTACCTCTCAACAGCGGCTGCAATGGGAAATTTGTGGCGGCGGTTACGGCATTCACTGGGAAGAAATTGATGAAGATCTAAGCACTGAAGGGATGTTGCGGGGCGCGCCTGCTCCCAAAGCAGACAGCCTCCCGTCCCAGGGACTTTCTTCGCAAGCTCCTTGAATTCTTAGCTTTCAGCCAAGCTCAAAAACAAATTTGGCACCTACTCAGGCTAGACAGGATAATGAAACCCAAAAAAGCCAAACTAGATGCCAAATTTAGAGGAAACCTTCTAGCTAGCCTTGCCTTAGAACAAGCCCAAAGTTAAAGACTTGCTGATAGGGAAGGTTGCACCAATGCCCAACCATAGCGTAAAGACGGTTCCAAATAGGAAGAGCGTAGTAGCAAGGGGACGACGGAAAGGATTCTGAAACTTGTTGACGTTCTCAATGAAGGGAACCAAGATCAAGCCTAACGGTACAGCAGCCATGCAAGCAACGCCAAGAAGCTTGTTAGGCAGAATGCGGAGAAGTTGAAAAACAGGGTACAAATACCACTCTGGAAGAATTTCTAGAGGCGTTGCGAAGGGATTAGCAGGTTCGCCGACCAATGCAGGGTCAAGAACGGCTAGAGCGACGCAACAGGCGATCGTTCCTAAAATTACGACGGGGAAAATGTAGAGAAGGTCGTTAGGCCAAGCGGGTTCACCATAATAGTTGTGACCCATGCCTTTCATGAGCTTCTCACGCAAAATTGGATCGGCTAGATCCGGCTTCTTTTGGGTTGCCATGGTGAGTGTTCTCCTTACAAGGTTAAAGCGGGAAATATCTTGATCAAAGGCTTACAGAGGGCCAGAGATGCCTTGCTTGCGAATCATCAAAAAGTGAAGCAGCATGAAGACTGCAATGAACCAGGGCAAAACGAAGGTGTGAGCGCTGTAGTAGCGAGTCAGGGTTGATTGACCGACGCTAGTGCCGCCGCGCAACAGGTCAGCAATGAGGTGTCCAACCACGGGGATTGCTTCAGGTACGCCCGATACAATCTTGACCGCCCAATATCCAACTTGATCCCAAGGTAGAGAGTAGCCTGTCACGCCAAATGAAACAGTAATGACAGCTAAGATTACGCCTGTTACCCAGGTTAACTCACGGGGCTTTTTGAAGCCGCCAGTTAGGTAAACACGGAAGACATGGAGAATCATCATCAGAACCATCATGCTGGCAGACCAGCGGTGAATAGAGCGGATGAGCCAACCAAAGCTAACGTCAGTCATCAGGTACTGCACCGATTCAAAGGCTTCGGTAACAGTAGGTTTGTAGTAGAAGGTCATCGCAAAGCCAGTGGCGAACTGGATGATAAAGCAGGTCAGCGTAATGCCGCCCAAGCAATAAAAAATATTGACATGAGGAGGAACGTACTTGCTGCTAATGTCATCGGCAAGCGCCTGGATTTCGAGACGCTCCTCAAACCACTGGAAGGTTTTTGAGTCGGTTACTTGCTTTGTAAACATGAATCGAAAGTGCCCAAAGTTATTATTATGGCTGTCAACAAATGTAACATAGCTCTCAGGTTCATTTCATCCTGAAAGAGTATGACAGATTAGGGTTTTAGATCCTTTTGTGATGGCAGCTTCTTCAGTTTAGGCGAACCTTGGGCGAACCGAGGCGATCGCTCTGATAATTCGTTCAAATTCTTCTGCATCATTATCTGAAACTGCTGGAGTAATGAATCAACTGTGGCTGAACGATCTTGAACATAAGCCTGAAAATAATCTTTCAGGTTCACGGGTTCGCCGACTTGTAAAATGGCTTGCCGATGCCCTTTAGGTTGCGGTTGGTCAATGTCAAATACCTCACGTTCAAACCGGACTAACGTATCTAAAAAGCGTTCGGGCGTGGGGTGAGCAGCCACGTAGCCGTCGTAAATAGCATCGAAGTTAAGCATTCGCAGACTCGCTTTACGAATTATGTCCCAGCCATCTGTGCCATCGGGCAGCAGCGTATTGATACGAGAAGAGAGAATGTGGCGAATCCGGTAGACGCGCTCTCGATGGGGCTCGTGAGGGGCAGGCGTTAAGCCCAGTCTTAGTTCGCATTGCTGGAGGGCTTGGAATTTCAGGACAGCAATGCGCTGGTTCCAATTGGTGCTAGCAGGTGGAGTGATGCCATACTCCTGTTCGTAGCGGCGCAAAAGCTGGGCGGCAATAGCTCGGAGGCGCTGGTAGTAGTCGCCTTGTTGAGAAAGATTAAGGGCTTGTTCGAGTTGGTTAAGAGCGTGGGCGATCGCCTCTGTCATATCTCCGGTATAGCGATACTTGAGGCTGACGGGAACCACGTAAAAATCTTGCACTTTTTTGCCCCGCTTGACCTGCTTGGTCATTGCCTGGAGCGCCATTTGCACGCCCCCAGAGCGAAAAGGCATGATGGTATCGTTTTGAAACGAGCATCCTCCTTCGGGGAAAATTACTAATCGACAGTCACGCTTTTGCATCAGGGCAACGGTATAGGCGATGCTGGAGCGATCGGCAAGCCCTCGCCGAATGGAGTAAGCTCCCAAGCGTTGATAAAACCAGCGCTGTACCTGATCTTGAAATTGTTCGTAGGCTGCCAAGTAATAAAACGACACTCCCAGCCGAGCCGACAGCAAAAACATTACCATAGGGTCGTGGAAAGTTGGATGATTGCACAAAACCAGATAAGGTTTTCCCTTCAGTTTTCGTAGGAGTGCCAACGACTCTGGTGCAACCACCAAATCGACCTGCATGATAAGCCTTGCGACCCATGGCAAGACTTTTTGAGCAAGCCAGATGAGATAGAAATTACGTTTTGGAGGATAGAACGGTGTCTGAACCATGAGATAGATGCAAGTAAGCCAACATTAACGATACAAAACAAAACAAAATCTCAAGCCCGAATTCAAGATCTGGTTGGGTACAAGATCCGGAAAAATGTGGAAAAAACCCTAGATCCCCATTTTGCCCTCGTATCATGACAGCGGGGCTAGGAAGTACGTCATAGAGGAACTAAAATCATGTCTAATTTGTTAGAGCAATTGAAATCCATGACCACTGTCGTTGCTGATACGGGAGACATTCGGGCAATTGAGCAGTTTACGCCACGCGATGCCACTACCAATCCTTCATTGATCACAGCAGCGGCACAAATGCCGGAGTATCAAGAGATTGTTGATCAAACCTTAACTCAAGCGAGTCAGGATGCTGGACAAGATGCAAGTGCAGAGGAAATTGCGACTTTAGCGTTCGATCGCCTTGCTGTTTCATTTGGGCTAAAGATTCTAGAAATTATCCCGGGTCGGGTTTCTACAGAAGTCGATGCTCGCTTGTCCTACGATACCGAAGCCACGATCGCCAAAGCCCATCAGATTATTGCCCAGTATGAAGCAGCGGGTGTATCGCGCGATCGCGTCTTGATTAAAATTGCCTCGACTTGGGAAGGTATCAAGGCGGCTGAATCCTTAGAAAAAGAAGGAATTCACTGTAACCTGACGCTTTTATTTGGACTGCATCAAGCGATCGCCTGTGCCGAGGCAGGAATCACCTTAATTTCTCCTTTCGTCGGGCGAATTTTAGATTGGCACAAAAAAGAGACTGGCAAAGACAGCTATGCTCCTGCCGAAGATCCGGGCGTGGTCTCAGTCACAACCATCTATAACTACTACAAAAAGTTTGGCTACAACACCGAAGTGATGGGAGCCAGTTTCCGCAACTTAGGCGAAATCATTGAATTAGCAGGCTGCGATCTACTGACCATCTCTCCTGCACTTTTGGCAGAACTAAAGGCAAGCACTGATAGTTTGCCTCGCAAGCTTGACCCAGCAAAGGCAGCGGATATGGCGATCGAAAAAATCTCCATCGACAGAGCGACCTTTGACGAAATGCACGCTAGCGATCGGATGGCAACAGACAAACTAGAAGAGGGGATTAGCGGCTTTACTAAAGCACTAGTTTCCCTGGAACAGCTTCTAGCCGAGCGTCTGGAGCGCTTACAAAGCCAAGAATCTACTCCTCCTGCGGCAGCCGACGTTTTCCTGGTCTATGACTTAGATGGCGATGGCTTTATTACCCGCGAAGAGTGGCTGGGCACTGATGCGGTATTTGACGCGATGGATCTTAATAAAGACGGCAAGCTTAGCGCCGAAGAAATGGGCGCAGGCTTAGGCACAATGCTGCACTTGGCGAAAGCCTAGTTAACCTGCAAATTACTCCAGGCTCCCATCTCCAACTTAAGTTGGGAGTCTCTCAATTCTATTTTTATTACTTGTGATGCTGCCCAAAACTTCTTCCACTTACTTACTGGTGTCTCATGGCAGCCGCGATCCTCGTCCTCAAATTGCAACTGCCCAGTTAGCGGAATTAGTGGCTCAGCAGTTAAAGACGGTGGGAGAGTTGCAGCCTTTAGTCAAAACCGCTGTGTTGGATTGTGCTCCCACGCCTTTACATCAACAAATTCAAGTTTTTGCCCAAGAGGCACGCGCTTTGAGAGAGCTTCAAGGACTCGACCCTACTCACCTGCGTATCTCTGTTATTCCACTCTTTTTGATTCCTGGCGTTCACGTTGTCGAAGATATTCCGGCAGAGGTGGCGATCGCCCAACAATTTCTAGGCGACTCCATTGTCCTCAAGATTTGTCCTTACTTAGGAACCGATACTACCCTTTATGAACTGCTGACTCCTGCTACGCAGTCTGCTGCTAAGACAGGTTGTGTGCTAATGTCCCACGGTAGTCGGCGGGCTGGCGGAAATTCACCTGTAGAGGCGATCGCGACTCATCTCAAAGCGCTGCCTGCTTACTGGTCTGTTACACCCAGCCTAGAAACTCAAGTGAGCAATTTGGTGGCGCAGGGATGCGAAGAAATTGACATTTTGCCCTACTTTTTGTTTGAAGGCGGTATCACTGATGCGATCGCTCAAACCGTTGCCCAGCTTAACCAGAAATTTCCTGCTACTCACCTTAAAATGACTGAAACGCTGGGTGCAAACCCTGTCTTAGCAACACACATTGTCAATCTAATTTCCTACAATTTCTAAAATTTAGGATATTCTTATCTTGCAGTTTTTGATACTAATCCATCTGACTTAGCCCTACATACTTAATAGTCAGTTAGTTTTCATTAGGTTCAGTCAACATTTTCATGCAGCAATCTCCTTCTATGCAGGGCAAAGTTTATCTCGTAGGTGCAGGGCCGGGTGATCCGGGGCTGATGACATTAAAAGGCAAAACCCTGTTGGAATGCGCCGACGTCGTTTTATACGACGCACTCGTGAGCCCTCAAATTTTGGCAATGATCAATCCTGTTGCCGAGCAAATCAATGCCGGCAAACGCAGCGGACGGCATTCGTTACTGCAAACCGAAACAACACAACTCCTGATCGAGAAAGCTCAAACCCATGCGGTAGTCGTGCGGCTCAAAGGCGGCGACCCCTTTGTGTTTGGCAGAGGCGGCGAGGAAATGGAAGATTTGGTCAAGGCAGGAGTTTCTGTAGAAGTGATCCCCGGCATTACATCGGGCATTGCGGCTCCGGCGTATGCAGGCATTCCACTGACCCATCGCAATCATAGTTCTTCAGTTACTTTTGTGACAGGGCACGAGTCGGCAGGTAAGTATCGTCCGGCTATCAATTGGCAGGCGATCGCCCATGCTTCTGAAACGATCGTTATTTACATGGGCATTCACAATTTGCCCTATATTACCGAGCAGCTTTTTGCCGCAGATCTATCGCCCGAAACCCCGATCGCCCTAGTCCGCTGGGGAACTCGTCCTGAGCAAGAGGAATTGATTGGCACGCTAGGGAACATCTTGCAGAAAATTGAAGCGGTCGGGTTTGAGGCTCCGGCGATCGCGGTCATTGGCAATGTCGTCAATCTCCATAGTGTTCTGTCAGACAGTCGCCCAAGGGTCTGAGGATTGGCGCTACAATAGCTTGATGCCTTTGCGACTCAACGCAAAATTAGGAGGTTCGTCAGTGAACCCAATTGAAACAAGCCAAATTACCTCATTTTATGCCGAAGATTTTGGTTTATGGATTGAGTAAACGATTCGGCAGTTGCAAAACCATAAATTTGAGGCGTTAGATCTCGAGCATCTGGTTGAGAAACTGGTAGATTTGGGGAAATCGGAAAAGAATGCGCTGAAGAGCAATCTGACCCTTCTGCTAGCACATTTGCTTAAACTCAAAGTTCAGCATGATGTCTCTGAGCAGATGAAAGGTAGTTGGTACAGTTCAGTGTTGGAACATCGCCAACGAGTGCTTAACAATCTGATAGATACGCCTTTTCTGAAGACTTTTTTGGCAGAGGCAGTAGAAAAAGCTTATTTAGATGGTCGGGAACTAGCGATGAGAGAAGGTAAATTGGCAAAGTTAGGAGTACGAGTTCTAGAGGAAAACGAATATCCCATGACTTGCCCCTTCACAATCGAGCAAATTATTAATGAGGACTTCCATGGAGATTAGCGTCGAGGAATCAGGATCAGGCGCTTTGCTTTCTCCAGTCAACCTGCAAGTTCTAGAAGATAGCGATCGCCTCGATCGCTTCTTGTCAGACCAACTCCCTGATCTCTCCCGCGCTCGTATCCAAAAGCTAATCGAGCAGGAGCAAGTTCTAGTTAACGGACAAATTTGTGCCTCCAAAAAAGCCTCGGTACAAGTGGGCGATCGCATCTCTCTCTCTTTTCCCGAAGTGGCTCCTCTTGACTTGCAAGCCGAAGACATTCCCCTAGATATTCTCTATGAAGACGATCATCTCATTATCCTGAACAAGCCCGTTGGCTTAGTCGTTCATCCGGCACCGGGGCATGAGGGAGGCACGCTGGTGAATGCGCTATTGGCTCACTGCAAAAACTTAGCGGGGATTGGTGGCATACAGCGTCCTGGCATTGTCCATCGCCTTGACAAAGATACGAGTGGGGCGATCGCCATTGCTAAGACCGATCAAGCTCATCAACACTTGCAAGCTCAGTTCAAAACCAAGACAGCGCGACGAGAGTATTTAGCAATTGTCTATGGTGCTCCGGCTCCTACTGGTACGATTGATGCTCCTGTAGGTCGTCGTCCCAATGATCGCAAGAGAATGGCGATCGTTCCTGAGGAAAAAGGCGGGAGGCGGGCTATAACCCATTGGCAGGTAGAAGAGCGTCTAGGAAACTACTCGCTGGTACGGTTTCAGCTTGAAACAGGACGAACTCACCAAATTCGGGTGCATAGTGCTCACATGGGTCATCCGGTAGTGGGTGATCCGGTTTATAGCTTAGGGAAATCGGTAGGAGTCAAACTACCAGGGCAAGCGCTTCATGCCTGGAAACTGAGGCTTTTGCACCCGGTAACCGAAGAATGGGTAGAGGCGATCGCGCCTATTCCTACTGTTCTGACCAAGCTCCTAGACGTACTGCGCAATCGATCGGCAAACTAGGCTGGCTTAAATTGAAGCTATCACCAGGAACACTTGAGTTAATGCTGCAAAAAAATAACGCGAGATAGTTTATCCCGCGTCATCCCGCAACTGTCATTGAAACTTTAAGTCGAAAAAATGCATTTTACCTGTGTTTCCTCGACTTACCTAATATCCTACGTGTAAATATTGACTTTCAGAGATATTAAGCACTTTAGTTTACATTAAATTAACAAAGTTACCTTGAATTATGAAGCTTTATACTTCTTAAGAGAATAGAAAACCCCTCACTTTCTCAAGAACCTGAAACCTTTAAGCAGTTTCTACTCTTTCAAAAGCAAGGAGATTTGATCTCAAACCCTTAGTCATCATTACTCTTTACGCTGCATCTTCGCTGGATCAGTACAAATACGGAGCCTTGATTTGAGCTTTATAGAAAAAGCTAGCCTCTATTATTATTTTTATAGAGTCTAAGCATTGACGCTACTCGAAAGTTTTCATTCCTACACAGTCAAAGACAAATGTTTAAGGACTTTGCCCTTACTTGTTAGAACGGACGTATTAGCCGATAATAGAACGGGCGTATTGAAGCTTCATCAATCGATCGCCTCCATCTTTTCTGAGTCTGCACATGAATCCAGAAAAACCACTTGGTTCCGTTATTCAAGGTTCTCTCAGCAAGGGCCTAGAAGTACGGCTTCATCCCGATGTAGTAGTAGAAGATATGCGAGTCGGAAAATTTTTGGTAGTGCAAGGCGTGCGATCGCGTTTTTTCTGCATGTTAACCGACGTTGCCCTCGGTACAGCCAGCCAACGAATTTTGGCGAACCCGCCCGATCCAACCAATACATTTCTGCAAGAAGTCCTCTCTGGGACAGGAACCTACGGCACCATTGACCTAACTCCCATGCTAATGTTTACGCCGAAAGATGAGGGCAAAGTAGACAAATCTGTCATCAAAAATAAAAGTAAATCGAACCTTGCTTCCTATGAAGCGAACACCAGTGCCGTAGAACTCTCGCCCGTTAAGACGATCCCCAGCCACTTTAGCCAGGTCTACGATGCGATCGAGCGTGACTTTCGGGCAGTCTTTGGTTGGGAAGACGATCCTCATCGGCGCAACTTTTCGGTTGGACAGCCGATTGACATGGCAGTACCCATTTGTATTGATCTCGATCGCTTTGTCGAACGCAGCAACGGTATTTTTGGTAAGTCAGGAACCGGAAAATCTTTTCTGACCCGACTTTTGCTATCGGGGATCATCCTCAAAAGAGCAGCAGTTAATCTCATTTTTGATATGCACTCTGAATATGGCTGGGAAGCTGCCCGAGAAGGCAAGCACTTTAGCACCGTCAAAGGATTGCGGCAGCTATTTCCTGATCAAGTGCAGGTCTACACTCTTGATCCCGACTCAACTAAGCGGCGGGGCGTGCGCGATGCTCAAGAACTCTACATTAGCTATGACCAAATTGATGTAGAAGATTTAGCCTTAGTGAGGGGCGAACTAAATCTATCGGAAGCTAGCCTGGAAAATGCCATCATTTTGCGGAACGAATTTGGCAAGGCTTGGATCACTCGCTTGCTGTCAATGAGTAATGAAGAAATTCAAGAGTTTTGCGAAGTCAAAATGGGCAGCAAGTCTTCTATCATGGCGTTGCAACGTAAGCTAACTCGCTTAGATGACCTGAAATATTTACGTAGCACCAGTGCTAAAAACTATGTAGGGCAAATTTTAGAGTCATTAGAAGCGGGAAAGCACGTGGTGGTTGAGTTTGGCTCTCAGTCTAATATGCTGTCCTACATGCTGGCAACCAACGTTATTGCCCGTCGGATTCATGCCAGCTATGTTCATAAAGCAGAAAGATTTTTGCAGAGTAAAAACCCGATCGATCGCCCCCATCAGCTTGTCATTACGATTGAAGAAGCCCACCGCTTCCTTGATCCCGCTACCGTTCGCCAAACTATTTTTGGCACTATTGCCCGCGAAATGCGCAAGTATTTTGTGACCTTGCTAGTCGTTGATCAGCGCCCCTCTGGCATCGACAATGAAGTGATGTCGCAGGTCGGAACTCGCATCACCGCCTTGCTAAACGATGAAAAAGACATTGATGCCATCTTCACTGGGGTTTCAGGCGGGCAGGCCTTGCGATCGGTGCTGGCAAAGCTTGACTCTAAACAACAAGCGCTGATTCTAGGTCATGCCGTTCCTATGCCTGTTGTGATCAGAACGCGCCCCTACGACGAAACTTTTTATGCCGAAATGGGTCATACCAATTGGGACGATCTCTCTTCTGAAGATCTTTTCACGGCCGCAGAAGCCGCCAAAGCAGACTTAGGATTTTAGAACAAAGAACGTGAGCAAAACGCTCTTAACGTGGCTTAGTTCGGTTTCCTCTCTGTACTTCCCGTACTTCTGCTGAAAGAAAAACTGAGATGATATTGAGAATGTCCGAAAGGTGGCATTCATCCGATCGGTCGATTCCCTACCTCTTTACGGGAGATTAAATTTGTATTATCATTGTATTCAAAAGCAAACTCGTAACGATTCCGACTTCTTCCATCCTATTGTCACCCTTGCCCATCACCTGTAGGAACTGACCTAATTTCGTCTTTGGAAGAGATGCAAGAGACGAATTCTAACAACCTCTAATGTCAATTCATTTATCTGTTCAATCTATATTCACTCCACCTGTCTGACTGCTAAGGCAATCTTTACCCCCTGACCCGAAGTAGCGGTATTACTGTCAGGAGTTTTAAGACTCTCTAGTCCCTTTATTCTTTGGTCAAACGTTTCCACCTTCTTGTCTTAACGAAACTGTTTGTTTCTAATATTCGTACTTTTATTAACCCTGTTGCAAGGAGCCGATCGGTCGCTATGCCAACTGTCAATCTCGAAACATCTAACAAAAAGGCTACTCAACCGATGCTGACCGCAGATATGGTGCGGACTTATCTGCATGAGATTGGAAGAGTGCCATTACTGACTCATGAGCAAGAAATTATTCTTGGTAAACAGGTGCAGCAGATGATGGTGCTGCTAGAAAATCAGCAGCAACTTGCCGAGAAACTTGATCGGGAACCGACTCAAGTTGAGTGGGCAGAGGTAGCCCAGATCTCTGAGGTAGAGCTAAATCAAGCCTTGCGCACGGGGCAACGGGCTAAGCAAAAAATGATTGCGGCTAACTTACGCTTGGTTGTAGCGATCGCCAAAAAATATCAGAAGCGCAACCTAGAATTTCTTGACCTGATTCAAGAAGGCACTCTAGGCTTGGAGCGGGGCGTAGAAAAGTTTGACCCCATGCGGGGCTATAAATTCTCGACCTACGCTTATTGGTGGATTCGGCAAGCCATTACGAGGGCGATCGCGCAGCAAGCTCGAACGATTCGTCTACCCATTCACATCACCGAAAAGCTCAACAAAATCAAGAAAGTCCAGCGTGAACTAACACAGCAACTCGGTCGCAGTCCTAACCCAGCCGAAATTGGCGAAGCTCTAGAGCTAGAGCCTGCCCAAATTCGAGAGTTCTTATTACTGTCGCGCCAGCCTGTCTCTTTAGATTTGAGAGTGGGCGACAATCAAGATACCGAATTGCAGGACTTGTTAGAAGATGAGAATGCTTCTCCTGAGATTTATGCAACTCAGGAATCATTGCGCCAAGACTTACAAGATATGCTGCTAGAGTTAACACCCCAGCAACGAGAAGTTCTTGTTCTTCGTTTTGGTCTAGATGATGGTAATGAGCTTTCGCTTGCTAAAGTAGGGCAGCGGATGAACATTAGCCGCGAGCGGGTACGGCAGCTAGAACGACAAGCTCTAGACCATCTGCGTCGTCGCAAAGCGAATGTTAGAGGGTATCTTGCTAGCTAGTCTTTAAGTTTGGGAGTTTGATGAGATTGGGAGGCTTTTTGCCTCCCAATTTTTTAAGACCAAGACTACGACAATCTTTATTAGTAAAAATGTTTTACAAGCCTTTATCCTCATTAAATTAGAACTGACATACTTAATGCTGTAAGTCCTTGTTGAGATTGCTGTAGGTTGTACATATTTGGAGCCGTATATCAGTCTAGGGGCTGATATGCATCTAACAGGTTCTTTGATTACCATTAACGAAAGACGATACATTTTGTATCATTTTGTGAGTCCTGACTCAATGAAAAATCTTAGAATCCCAAGCTTTTTTGCGAAATTTTCTTGAATCAGACTGTAGCTCTTTTATGTGAGTCGTGAAGCGGACTATTAAGTTAAGTATTGACTCAGTATTTATCTATGTGAAGTCTTTTCTTAATTGTAAAAATGAGCACCTTTTTCCAACTAGAGTGAAATTATGTTCATCAGCTTTTAACTTTAACTTTTTTATTGATTTTGCTAGGAGGTAACTACGGTGTTTAATATTCCAGTTCGTTCCTCTAAAGGGTGGCTCTCTCTTTTTAAACAAATTGATAAGCCTATTGCGGGTTTGTTTCTTACTCTAAGTTTGGTAGCGGCAGGTTTACCCTCTCTACCTGCTTCTAGTCGTGAGGACTCTCTCAGCCTTACAGAGTCTGTACCCAAAGTTGCTCAAGTTGCTCAGAGTTCTACAGATCAACCTCTGGCAGATGGTGTTTATCTTTATGGACAATCTCCCAAGCGGGATCAGATTAATTCGGCATACCTTGTGTTTGAAGTCACTCGGGGTCAAATTATGGGTGCTTTTTATATGCCCCGCTCTTCATTCGATTGCGTATACGGCAATTTGCAGGCAGACCAACTAGCACTAAATGTAGTAGATAGCTACTCTCGTGAATCTTATCCCTATGCAGTTGCGCTGCAAACTGGTGGGGCGATCGCCAATGCTCAAGGTTCGGTTCCACCGGTTACCTTAGAGGGAATGCACCGCATCGAAAACATTACTAGCAACGATCAACGCCTGTTATCTACTTGTAAAGCTGACCGCCAATCTGCGTCTTAAATCGATCGTCATAAATAAATAGTTCTGAAAACGCATCACTTTAAAAGTAGACTTAATCGTTAATGAGCGGTCATCCGACGAACGACCATTGACCAGTGCATCTTCCAACCATCGGGCACATCGCATTGATAAACCTAATAGCTTCCTAGATCCTTTAAGAAATTGGGGGCTATTAGATTCAAAGGCATTTAGAGTCATCTAGAACAGACTGAGTTGGTCAGGCGGTGGTGTAATAGTATTCCAGGGCAAAGGGGGTACATTAACCCCTTGAGTTTCCAAAAGCTGCTGAAAATGTTTAGCATTCGTAGGCGAATGCACTTCTACCGGACAATGGACAAAAAAGTAAATCTGCTTTCCCTGCTGTAGCCACACCTCCATCTGTACCACCCATTCTTCTAAGAATGCTTGATTCAGTTCTAGCTGTGGATGGCTGATATAGCGAATTAAGCTGAAATCAGCCGTGAGCGTATGATGCAATGGCACTCTTGGCTTCCTTCGCTCTGCATAAATCTCTGGGTTGTCTGGACAATCGTAGACTGGTCGAGTGTCCAGCAAAACCCGCCCCACGCCTAACTCTGTGAGCAATTCATTCAGCTTCGTGGCGTGGGGTTCGTGGAACCAGTCAGAATGCCGAACTTCTAAAGCAAGACGAGTTTCTCGACGAGGAAAGGCTTCGAGAAAAGTAACAAGATCTGCGAATTGAGTGGGGTTATAGGTGGGAGGAAGTTGAGCAAAGTAAGGTCCCAGGCGAGTTTCTAATCCTTCCATTTGTTGCAGAAAATCTAAGGCTCCTTGCACTTTATCGGCTAACAATCCTTGATGAGTTAGATCGCGCGGCAGCTTGAGGCAAAACTTGAATCCGTCTGGTGTTTCGGTTGCCCACCGCTTTACCGTCGCTGCGTCAGGGATGGAATAGAATGTAGTATTGCCTTCTACAGTGGTGAAGCGGCGGCTGTAGAGATTTAGGAAATCTGTCGCACGGCTACCTGTGGGGAAGAGATCGCCTACCCAGTCTTTGTATGCCCAAATTGCGCAGCCGAGATGGAAGGTCATAGGTTTATGATACTCTCCAGTTTGACGGATATCCTCACTATGAGCATTACTAGAGGCATGTTGGTGGCAAGATAGAATGAATTCAACGATCATCGTTCTCAATATACTGATCGAGCAGGCGAGGAGTAACGTAGGGCATGGGAAAAGTAGTCGGCATTGACCTAGGGACAACCAACTCAGTTGTTGCCGTAATGGAAGGCGGTAAGCCAATTGTCATTGCCAATGCCGAGGGAATGCGAACGACACCTTCGGTTGTTGCTTTTACTAAGGAGGAGGAACGACTAGTCGGGCAAATGGCGCGCCGACAGGCAGTTCTAAATCCTCAGAATACTTTTTATGGAGTGAAGCGATACATAGGGCGCTTGTACGAAGATATTACGCCAGAGTCAAAGCGAGTCCCCTACACCATCCGCATGGACGAGTATGGCAATATCAAAGTTAAGTGCCCTCGGATGCGGAAAGAGTACGCACCGGAAGAAATTTCGGCAATGGTGCTACGGAAGCTGGCAGAGGAAGCTGAGCGTTATTTGGGTGAACCGATTACCGGCGCAGTGATCACGGTTCCGGCTTATTTTGATGATGCCCAACGGCAAGCAACGCGAGATGCAGGGCGAATTGCTGGGTTGGAAGTGCTGAGAATTTTGAATGAACCGACTGCTGCTTCTTTGGCGTACGGTTTAGATCGGCGCGAGAGCCAGATGATTCTGGTCTATGACTTGGGCGGTGGCACTTTTGATGTATCAGTGATGGATATTGGTGATGGTGTGTTTGAAGTCCGATCGACCAGTGGCGACACACAGCTGGGTGGTGTAGACTTTGACAACAAAATTGTGGATTGGTTAGCAGATCAGTTTTTTGAGCAGGAGGGTGTCGATTTACGTCGCGATCGCCAGTCTTTGCAACGCCTTATGGAAGCTGCAGAAAAAGCCAAGATTGAACTTTCTGGCGTAGCAGTGACTGAAATTAGTTTGCCTTTTATTGCCGCTACTGAAGATGGTCCTAAGCATCTTGAAACTCGCCTTACCCGTTCTCAGTTTGAAGGATTGTGCGGCGATTTAATTAATCGCCTCCGCCGCCCTGTCAAGCAAGCGTTGGATGATGCAGGCGTGAGCCCGGCGCAAATTGATGAAGTGGTACTGGTCGGAGGCTCTACTCGCATCCCGATGATTAAACAACTGGTGCGATCGCTGATTGACCGCGAACCCAACGAAAACGTGAACCCTGATGAAGTCGTCGCAGTCGGTGCCGCGATCCAAGCCGCGATTTTGAACCAAGAGGTTAAAGATATTCTGCTTCTAGACGTGACTCCTCTTTCTTTAGGGTTGGAAACAATTGGCGGCGTTATGAAGAAACTAATTCCTCGTAATACTGCCATTCCTGTGCGGCGATCGGACGTATTTTCTACCTCTGAGAACAATCAAACGATGGTAGAGGTGCATGTGGTTCAAGGCGAGCGGGAAATGGCAGCCGATAATAAATCTTTGGGTCGCTTCAAGTTGATGGGGATTCCTCCGGCTCCACGTGGCATTCCTCAGGTGCAGGTATCGCTAGATATTGATGCCAATGGTATTTTGCAGGTAACAGCCCTCGATCGCACCACAGGGCGTGAGCAAGGCGTGACCATTCAAGGCGCTTCAACCTTGAGCGATGCAGAAGTGGATCGGATGATTCAAGAAGCAGAGCTATACGCCGATCAAGATCGGCAGAAGCGCGATCGCATTGAAAAGCGCACTAAAGCCGAAGCTCTCACCTTTGAGGCAGAACGACAACTCAGGGAAGTCGCCCTAGACTTTGGAATGCAGTTTGCCAGTTCCTACCGCCGTAAAATTGAGAATTTGGTGCAAGAACTACGCGCTTTCCTCTCCAAAAATGACGATCGCGGCATCGATATTACTCAAGGCGATTTGCGCGACGCTCTCTATGATCTTCAGCAAGAAGTCTACAGCCTGACCCGTGAAGATGAAGACGAAGGTGATTTCTTTGGCTCTATTCGGCGCACCTTGTCTAGCATTGGTGAGGATTTCTTCTCCGATGACGACGATCGCGACTACTACGACAATCGGCGCGACCCCTACGGACGTGATTCTTATTTAGACCGCCGTGACTCCTACGGTGGTTCTGCCTACGGCACTCGTCCTAACCGCGATTTCTACAGCCCGGAGCCTTCCAGCCGCGACCCCTACAGCCGTGATTCTTACGATCGCAGACCTCAAGACGATTGGGATAACAGCAAACCTTACGGCAACGCAAACCGCGAACTTTACGATGCTAGCGATCGCAGTTCCTTCGCACCTAGGGACGATCGTGATTCCTATGGCAACCGAGAGACTAGAGGTAACGGCGATCGTGATCCCTACGCCAACCAGCGTGATGATGTTCCTAGAGATAGGGTTTCTAGAAACAGTTTTCCTGGAGACAACACTCTTAGAGACAATACTCCCAGAGACAGCACCCCTAGAGACAACCGTAATTCAAGAAACTCTGAGCAGGATGGCTATGAAGTTCGGAATGCCTACGAGGATCAGAATGACAGCAACGATCGCCAGCCCTATAGCCGCGATCGCCAAACTCCTGCCGAGCGCAACGAGCGTAATGCTCCCCAGGTCACACCCAAGAGCAGCCGTAACCTGGGTGCTGACGGCAATCGCGGAGACTATTCCAATGGCGATCGCCGACCTCCTAGTAGCGATCGTCGCCTCCCCTCCTCCGAATCCCGTCCTGATCGGTACACTAACACTGATGATGAATGGGGCGATGATGACGAATGGCTCTAACACAATATCTCTAATTTTTAACCCTTTGTTCTAGCCCATGCAAAACTTCCGAAACTACTACGCCATTTTGGGAGTGCCCAGAGACGCAAGCAGCGAAGACATTAAGCTCTCCTACCGTAAGATGGCGAGAAGATACCATCCTGACCTTAATCCGGATGATTTGGAGGCAGAGGAACGGTTTAAAGATTTAGGCGAGGCGTACGAAGTTCTATCAGACAGTAGCAAACGGGCGCAGTATGACCAATACAGCCGTTTTTGGAAGCAGAGTGGCTTTCAGGGTGCAGCGCGAGGCAAGCCAGGACGAGATGGCTTTGACTTCGGCAAATACCGTGACTTTAATTCGTTTGTTGACCAGTTGTTGAACCGTGAAGAAAAAGCCAGTCGCGCACCCCGTGATCCCTATCGTCCCGGCAGCAGTAAAACTGAGTACACGATTCCTCGCCAAAACCAGCCTTCCCAGGACAGCCCCCGAAATGCAGAAGCTTTGCTGACTGTTCCCTTGGAACGCGCGTTTACAGGCGGACGAGAACGAGTGCGCCTGGGCGATGGACGATCGCTCGAAGTTAATATGCCTGCCGGAATGTTCACAGGGCAAAAAGTTCGTTTAAGGGGACAGGGCGTAGCGGGCGGTGACCTGTATTTAAGAATCGATGTTTCTCCCCATATTTTCTTTAAAGTTGAAGGGGCAGATATTTCTTGCCAATTGCCTGTTACACCCACTGAGGCAGTACTGGGCGGAGCGATCGAGGTGCCAACGCTTGATGGCATGGTGAAGATGGTCATTCCGTCGGGAGTGCGCTCGGGGCAAAAGCTGCGGATGAGTGGCAAAGGCTATCCCGTTGATGGCGATCGGGGCGATCAAATTGTAGAGATTCAAATTGTTGCGCCCAAGGAAGTGACCTTGCAGGAACGAGAGCTTTACGAAAAGCTGCGGCATCTGGAAACCTTCAACCCGCGCGAAGATTTAATGGGGTAGTTCTTTCTTGTGCAAGTCAGGATTTGAAGCCTGGTTGACCGATGGTTCTGTCAGCTTTAAAATCTCTGCATGGTAAAACTTGCCCTACTTATTGGAATTAGTGAATACGAATCTGGTCTAGCGTCACTCTTCCTAACTTCAGACGCAACGCCAGTGAGTTCATTCAATAACTCAAACGAACTGGCTCACCGTTAGTGCGAACCCTTAACGAGGTTGCAGAACTGGTTGTGCAAAGCGCAGAATCCTTCTCTACAACTGAAAAAAAGCCCTAGCCCTGTCTTATTTCTGTCCTGGAGATTCTGTAATTGGCTGAGCTTTTTTGCTACGAATCATAGGTACACTGTTGACTCGCAAAGCTGCCCCCGCCATTTGAGCCTCAGTGACTTCGGGAATATCTGATAGATCAATGTCCTCATCTGACATCGCATCAATCCTGTCCCAATTATTTTCAGAGATGTTGGAGGAAGATGGCTTGTTCATGTTTGGTTCCTCCTCGCATTGAAATAAGTCTTATTTCGTTACTGTCTTCAGTATGAGCAATCACTACAACGTTTTCACGCAATAGCCCCAGCTTAATCCAACGCTGCTCACCATAGGTAAATCGAGTGTCTTCGTAAGTGAATGTCGCTCCCTCAACAACGATTGAGGCATCAGCAAAGTCAAATCCATGCTTAGAGAGATTTGAGCGGCGTTTACTATCGTCTCGGGTGAACTGCATGATGTTGCTAATTCAAGCTAAACAAAGTAATTCCCTACTACCAAAGTCCCCGCGATCGCATCTCCAGCTTTTAACTTAATCCCCGAAATAGCCACCACTAAATCTTGGTTTTCCGAGAACCCGGCGCTGCCACCGTTCACTGACAGATAGCTCTGATTCTGCCAGTTAAAGAGGACGGCTTCATTGACTGCCAATGGCTGTTTTCCGGAGCTGTTCTGGTTCTTGTCAGCATAGGCAGATTTAACGGCGGATTCTAAACTGGTGCCCTTGATATTGCCTGCATTGGAGAGTGATTTGGGACGATCGCTCGTCTTCAAGTCATCGTCAAAGTCGAGTTGGAAGCGATCGCCTTTTATAGGATCAAAACCTTTAATCCGGTCGGGCAGATCTACGAGAGAACCTGCTAATGCTTTTGCCTGAGTTGCACCAGAGAACACAAAGCGATCGGCTCCTGCCCCCCCATTCATTGTGTCTTGACCGTCGCCACTGACCAGGATATCGTTGCCGCTCCCCCCAATTAATGTGTCGCCACCGTCCAAGCCAATTAGTCTATCGTTGCCCTTCAGTCCTCTAAGGGTGTCGGCGTTATCGGTGCCTTGGAGAATATCAGCTTTGTTTGTGCCTCGGCGGTTGATGCCTAGATCGTCGGCATTAACCGAGACTAGATTTGTCCAGCGATCGCTGGCAGTCATGTTAAGAGGATTTCCGGCTGTATCAAACACGCCCGAGTCACTAGCAGAGATAGAAAGGACATAATCACCTCGGCGGTTCGTGAGCTTTTTAAGGTTGCTCAATGTCCAAGTAATGCCGTCTTCAGTGGCAAGGCTTGCCCCTTGCAAGGGCATGGTTTCACCGTTACGAACCAAACCTAAATCTGCCATATCAAAACCGCTGACGGCTTCAGCAAACTGAATCGTGATGGCATCAACTTTGGTGCTGCGCGTTTTAGGAGAAACATCAATAATGTTGACTGACGGAGAGGTGCGATCGAGGATATAAGCTTCTCCCCTAAAATTGCCATTGCCACTTCCCGTCCCGCCTAAAACAATTCCTAAACTGTTAAGGATGGAATCATCATCAACCAGGTTAAGTCCGATCGCTCCATTCCCTGAGCCAGTGTTGACTGCCACAGTATAGTAGCTACCATTGACTCGCGTGACTGTGTCAATTCTGGCTCCAGTTACGTTGCTGGCTAAGGCAAAGTCTGCAGCATCCACTCGCAGCACATTTTCACTAAAAATCACCGAGAAATTGACTATGGCAGCATTGGTGGGGCTACCTTCTAGGCGGCTGATGGATGCCACTCTGGGCGGTGTTTTAGTGATGTTATAAGCTTGTCCGGTCAAGTTGCCGTTGCCTGCCCCTGTCCCTCCAAGAGATAGGTTCACTGCGTTTTTAATAGAATCGTTGTCTACTAAGTTCAGACCCAGTGTGCCGCTGCCGTTGCCCGTGTTAACCAAGACGTTATAACTTTTACCGCTGCCTGTGACCGAGGTAATGCTAGTGCCCGTTAATCCTGAAGCGACTAGAGCAAAATCTGCGGCATCTACCCCAGTCACGTTCTGGTTAAACGTAACCGCGTAGTTAACGCTGCCAGCGGCGATCGGGTTAGGATTCACTAACGTAATGCCAGCTGCCAAAGGCGCACTCTTAATCAGGGTGTAAGATTGCCCAGCAAAGTTGCCATTGCCGTTACCAACATCTGCTAGCACGACACCCAGAGTATTTTTAATTGAGTCATTGTCAGTCAGATTAAGCGTCAGTGTGCCATCACCGCTACCTGTATTAATTGCCACGGTATAGGTTTTACTATCAATAGGCGTTACAGAGGCAATGCTGGCTCCCGTTATTCCAGACGAAACTAGCGTAAAGTCTGCGGTATCAACTCCTGTAACGTTTTGGCTAAAGGCAACGGTGTAGGAAACGCTCGACGCATTCAATGTCTCTAGTTCATTGCGAGTCATGGAAACTACAATAGGCGGGGTTTTGTCAATGCTGTAAATTGCGCCTGTGTAGTTTCCATTGACAGATCCAATGCCGCCCAATGCTAAGCGACGGGTATCATTACTAGCGATCGAATCATCATCCACCAGGTTTAGTCCTAAGTCACCATTTCCTGTTCCGGTCTTAACTTCTACGTCGTAGACATTGTTACTGATTTTAGTGACCGTATTAACAGTGGCTCCTGTAATGCCTGTGGCAACTAGGGCAAAATCTGTTGGATCAACTCCCGTAACATCTGTGTCGAAGGTGACTGTGTAAACGACTGTTGTAGATGCGGTGAGCGCATCTGGGCTTTTGCGAACGATGGAAAAGACTCTGGGCGGAATGCGATTGATGGTGTACTCTTCTCCAGGCATTTCACCATTGTTTATGCCTGTGCCACCGAGGGGGGTGCCGCTGGTTTCAATCGTGTCATCGTCTACGACATTGAGCCTGAGCGTGCCCGTGTTTCCGGTGCCTGTTCTGACCAACACGGTATAGGCTCTACCGCTACCTGTTATGGAGTCGATCGCCGCTCCAGTGATGCCGCTGGAAGCAGTGAGGCTAAAGTCACTGATATCAACACCTGTTACGTCTTGGCTAAAATTGACGGCGTACCCAACGATGCCGCTGGCAGTAGGATTTAGATCGGATCGGCTAATAGAAGCAACTGTAGGCGGAATAACGACGGCAACTGATCCAAACAGGTTAGGGGTGTCGGTTCCAGTGCTGCCAGCATCGGTTGCTGTGTTGAAACTGAAGAGTGGTGAATTTTCGGAGATGACTGTGCCAGCGACAGAGTTGACGTATAGAGCGCCCCCTTTGCCAATGCCACGGTTGCCTGATGTCGTATTGCCGCTGCCGCCTTCACCCCGTCTGGCAGCATTGGTATTGAAGGAAGTCGTGCTGAGCCGGAGAGTGCCGCCATTGACAAAAACGGCGCCCCCTAGACCATCGCCGCCATTGCCGCCGCCGCTACTGAAACTGTCGCCGCCGTTCCCCCCGATCGCCTGATTATTTTCAAACGTGACATTAATAGTAGTGACTGAGCCGCCGTTGATATAAAGCCCGCCGCCTTGACCATTGCCGCCGTTGCTGCCGCCTGTTGTGGTGCCGTTTATGCCTAAAGCGCCGGAGGCTCTGCCTTTGGCGATCGTCAGGTTAGAAACGCGAACCGTGCCGCTGTTGACGTAGAGAACACGGAAAGCATTGTTACCGCTGATGGTGCGGCTGTTGCCCACAAAGTCAATGTTGCTATTGATTTGTGGCAGTTCTTCTGACAGGGTAATGTCGTTATTGAAGTTAAATTTATCGTCTTCAAGAGTACCGTTGGCTGCGATAATGGCATTTTTAAGATCGGCAAAACTGCTGATGTTGAAGTTTTGTAGGGTGGTAGGGTAGGCTGCGAGGACTGCGGGGGCGATCGCCATGCCTGATTTCACTTCCCCCGTACAAAACCCTAGCTCCCAATCGCCGCCTAACTCCCTACTCCCAGTCAAATTTTCAGAAGCCGCAACATTTGCCCGTAGCCCTAAGCTCAACTGCTGCACGAACGCTTTGCCTAACCTCCCCGCTGCCAAATTGCACCCATATAATAGGACATCGGCATTTTTTGCCAGAGCCTTGCTCCACTGGCGTATTTCCTCAATGTATTGATTTAAATTAGTGGCGGCTAGCTCAGTCGAGCCTAACTGCAAGTTAGCTTCACTACCGTGGGAGAGAATTTGTAGACTCTCAATCTCTCGGCGCTCTGCTAAAACCTGGCTGATTTGCCGAATGCCATCTTGAGTCGGGTCAAGCACAATGACTTCGGCTTCTGAATGTACACCTTGAACCAGGCTGAGATAGTTATCAACGTGGGAGTCAATAAAAAGCAGAGTCGAAAGAGTTGAAGAAGTCATGGGTAGTGCTTTCTCAGCGGGAAAGTTGAGAGCGAAAGAGATGAAAGTTTTTCGCTTATGTGAATATTCCCTCTGGCACCAAGCAAGCAATCATTCTGTAGAAAACAGCCTTTTCTGTAGAAAACAGTCTTTAGTCATAAGAAAATAGCCTTTGGTTACACACACTTATTACAGATTTTGAGAGTCTCTTAACAAAGGTATACTTAGCAAGGCAGTTTAACCTGCCACGACTTGTGCACAGGTTGCCTTGTATAGAAGTAAGCTGTTGCAAGTTTAGCTTGCAGATAGATTTAGGGTAGAGATCCCAGAGGATCGTTAAGCCCGAAACTGTCTATCCTGCTCTGTCTAATCTGAAATTTTTCAATTGGACAGATAGTTTTTTGTGTCTAAATTTTCGTACATCCAGAGAGTTTCTTCATTCATGACGGTATCAGCGGAAAAGATTGAGAATTTGGCTCCTGCCACAATAAATGCCTTAGATGCCTCTTCCTTACGGCTCAGGCACATTTTACAGACGCTCCCTTCTGAATGCTTTCAAAAGAATCGTTTTAAGGCATGGACTGCGGCTTTGGTGAGTGTGTTGACTGTGACGATCGGCTATGGGGCGATCGCTTATTCCCCCTGGTTCTTGCTGCCCTTAGCTTGGGTGTTTACTGGAACCGCAGCAACAGGCTGGTTTGTAATTGGTCACGACTGCGGGCATCGCTCCTTTGCTAACCGCCGTTGGGTGAATGATTTGGTTGGGCACATTTTTATGATGCCGTTGGTGTATCCATTCCATAGCTGGCGAATTTTGCATAACTTCCATCACAAGCACACCAACAAACTAGAAGTTGACAATGCTTGGCAGCCGTTCATGACGGATTTTTATGATGAAATGGGTGGATTTCAGCAATGGGCTTACCGTCGAATGCGCGGCGGCTTTTGGTGGTTAGCTTCTACAATCCATTGGAGTTTGCTGCACTTTAACTTGAATGAGTTTGCGCCTAAAGATCATCGTAAAGTGAAGCTATCTATTGCTTCAGTTGTTCTATTTGCAGCGATCGCCTTCCCTCTTCTCATTGCCACCACAGGCATTTGGGGCTTTGTCAAATTCTGGCTCATGCCCTGGCTGGTCTACCATTTTTGGATGAGTACTTTTACTTTAGTACACCATACTCATCCTGAAATCCCTTTCACGCCTGCGGAAGACTGGAGTGAGGCAACGGCTCAACTGACCGGAACCGTGCACTGTGAATATCCTCGCTGGGTGGAGTTCCTTTGCCACGATATTAACGTCCATATCCCTCATCACATTTCCACCGCCATTCCTTCTTACAACTTGCGTATGGCACACCAGAGTCTTAAGCAGAACTGGGGAAAGCATTTGTTAGAGTACCGCTTTTCATTCGAGTTTATGAAGCAGATTGTGGCACAGTGCCATTTGCATAATCCTGATGATCTGCTTTATCAATCTTTCCGGCAGCATCACCAAAATGATCAGTAAAAATTCGGACTTGTAACGCTAGATACAATAGATAAGATCAGTGTTGAGGAAGAAGGTAAGCCTTCTGCAGACTTAGATCTAGCGGTTTCAATAGGCGATCGCCGTTCTTTAGCATTGAGAAGGAAACTCATGCTAAAAATAGTGAGCGATCGCCTATTTTTTATGGTTCACCGCTGAGTCAAGCTGCTAGAATTAGCAGGCGTAAGAGACAGATCTAAAGGTTTACTACCTGTAGGGTATTAGCATAATTTAATTATGTGTATATAGCGTCACTGGTACAGGTTTATCCTGATATCTAGCCTTTTCATTCAAGACGGTCATCTGGCTGTGGTGTAGAGGAAAACAAGGAATGAGCGGGGATACTGCGGCATTTTTAGCAGGTTGTGCCGTCACAGGAGTGGCGGCATTGCTGTTGGCAAAAGGCGATTTTGCTAACGGGCAGGTAGGGTCATTGCAGCCCATCCAATCCGTCGTACCTTCATCTTTGGCAACCCCTGCCCCTGCCTCAATATCTCCTACTGATCAACTAGAAGATGTTCAGCGTGGCTGGCAGGTTCAGACTAAATTAGAGCAGCAGCAAGATGTTGCCAGAGAGCTTTCCGATCAACTCAAGAGTCAACAGAGTTTGGCTGATGATTTGAAAAGTCAGGTGGCTAAGCAACAGAGCGAATCAGAGGATTTGAAAAGCCAGCTAGACAAGCAGCAAAGAAATACTGAGATGTTGATGGCGCAGTTGCAGGAGCAGCAGCGCATCATTGATAAGGTTGCCGCTGCCTCGCAGGCACGCCCTCTAGAGCTAACCAATCGCCCCTCAGATAATGGCAATGTGCAGATGGTGGTGTTAGCGATCGGGGCAGTGATTTTGGTCGTGATTGTAGTAGGTACGATCGTTTTGGTGGGCGTAGTGCTGCTGGTCGCTATGTCTCGTCGTCGTCAGCCTCGGACAGTGCACGTAATGCAGCAACCCATGCCTCAGTCTTACGCCTTTCCTGAACAGCACCTTTTGCCTCAGCGCTCTAACCGGATTAGACCTCCAAAGCAAATTGATGTAGATTATTACGCTGACTAGCACAGTAGAGTTAATAACTGAGTTAACAACTATTGATTGACGGCGTGAGTCCGGCAAAAGGATATAGTCTTAGCGTTCTCCATCTTGAAACCTGCTAAGTAAGCAGCGTTGCCGCTGCCCAAGCGATCGCCCAAAACTATGACTTACTACATTTCTCCCCGCTTTCTCAACAAGCTTGCCATTCACATTACCAAAAACTTTCTCAAGCTCCCTAACGTCAGAGTTCCGCTGATTTTAGGGATTCATGGACGCAAAGGCGAAGGCAAATCTTTTCAGTGTGAGCTAGTTTTTGAGCGAATGGGCATTGAAGTGGTTCACATGTCTGCAGGAGAGCTAGAAAGCCCAGATGCAGGCGACCCGGCAAGAACGATTCGGGTACGCTACCGCGAAGCCGCTGATCTGGTGAAGGTGCGGGGCAAAATGGCAGTACTGATGATCAATGATATTGATGCAGGCGCAGGACGGGTTGATCAATACACCCAGTACACTGTCAATACTCAGTTAGTCAACGGCACCCTGATGAACATTGCCGATAATCCGACCAATGTTCAGCTTCCAGGCAGCTATGACTCTGAGCCAGTGCAGCGAATTCCTATCATTGTGACTGGGAACGATTTTGCGACCTTATATGCGCCTTTAATTCGAGATGGACGCATGGAGAAGTTTTTCTGGGAGCCCAATCGAGACGATCGCATCGGGACGGTCAGCGGTATTTTTGAGGCAGATGCAGTAGCACGGGGCGATATTGAGAAATTAGTCGATACCTTTCCTGAACAATCTATCGACTTTTATGGAGCCTTGCGATCGCGCCTTTATGATGAACAGGTTCAGCAGTTAATCGAATCTGTCGGCATTGATGGCATTTCCTTACGGGTTGTTAACAGCGCCGAAGCACCCCCCGAGTTCAAAAAGCCCAACTTCAGCCTGCCCCATTTGCTCGAAATTGGTGGTGAAATGGTTGCAGAGCAGAAGCGAATTCAAGAAATGCGTTTAGCTGAAGAGTACAACAAGTCTCTTTACTTCACTCGAAAAGGAGAAGCGATTGCTCAGCAAGCTTCTGTCTCTCAATCTCCTTTCCCCTCTCCCGTTTCTCAGTCTCCCATTGCTTCTCCGTCTGTTGCGTCTAATGGTTCTTCTCAGAGCTATGCAGGACAGCCTGCTTCAACTCGCTTAACTCCAGATATAGTAACTGAGGTCAATCGAATTTTGGGTATGGGCGATCGCCTGGGCATTGAGTGGGTAGACGAGCGCCGCTTTCGGGCAAACTCATGGAATTGCTACAACACCTTACAGGGAAACGGTGCAGAGGCATTGGCGGTTTTAGAGACTTGCTTAGAAGAACATTCTGGGGACTATATTCGTCTGGTCAGCATTGCTGCTAAAGACCGACGGAGAATTTCTGAAAATATTATTCACCGTCCTTCCAGTCGGTAAGAGCGATCGCAGTCAGTAATGCTAAAAAAATAAAAACCCCTAGCTAATTGCCAGAGGTCAGAATCATCAGGGTGCATCTACCACTACTTTTTACGCTGTTTTTCTGGGTAAGTCCGGGACGTTTTGAAGACTTAAAATTTTTAAAGGCTTAAAACTTTGATAGAGAAGCTTATAGGTTTAAGAGTTTACACGTAACTTTTCAAAGCCCCTAAAGCCGAGGACTGAACCTCTAATATTGTCTCTAAAAATCATCTTCTGAAGAGTCTGTAGCGCTAAAAGGCAGTCGCCATACGATCGCTTCTTTATCTGCACAAAACTCCGCTCCATCCACAACGCCGTAGGGATGCATGGCACAAATAAACGGCGTTCCATTGTATACTTCGCCATGGTAGTGACGACAGCCCTGGCAAATAGGATGCTGAATGCTCAGAGATTCTGCTGAAAAATCGGTGAAATCTGAAATCTGATCGATCCACTGAAGCTCGTACAGAAAGCTCTCAAGTTCAGCCCCTAATTCGAGAAAAGGATCTAGCCATTCTGTAAGTTGACTTTCTAGTTGCTCAATGGCAGGTGCGATCGCCTGTTCTATCTCATCTATAACTTCATCACTGAACTCTATTAAAATCAGTGCCCCACTGCCCATCTCTTTACTGGCATCTTGAAAAAACCTTTCCAGGCTAATAGCGGCTGTTTCTACATTTTTGACCCAATCCTGCTGCCAGTTTTCCATATTACGAGGATTTTAATGAAGGATTTTGTATGAAGGTAATGCTCTCAGGCGAAACGCTTGAGAGAAAACTTGAGTAAGAGAAGCTTTTAATTTTTTTTGAGCCGTTGAAGCTCTTCTTGAAGCCTGACAATTTGGTCGCGGAGTTCGTCAGCAGCGCGATCGCTTGGGGCACCTGGATTCACTGGGTCGTCTTCTGAAAGAATTTCGATGCGGCGAGGTTGACTGGGCTGATCGGTAGCGCTTGATGACTGAACAGGGGGCTGTTGCTGTGCCCGACTGACCATTTCATCAACCATTTTCTTGGCATCCTCAGCAGTGATTTCTCCCCGTGCCACCATTTCATCAGCTAACTTTTGAGCCTGCGATCGCAGTTCTCCCAAAGTGCTACCCGCTTTTTCTGTGGCATAGGAAGCAATTCCCACACCTAAATAAAACGCTTTTTGTACTAAATCTCCAAAACCTGCCATTGCTTTAGCTCTCCTCAGTAGACCGAGAGGTTACAAGTTCCAGGATAAGAGTAAATTCAGAAAACTGACTAGGATGAATCAACCTTTAAAACCAGGAGACCCGGAGTTCACGCCTACCTCAAGCATCCCGTGTTGCTGCTACCTTCCGGTCCTGACAAGATTTGGGCGTTGCGATCGCATGAGTCCGAGTCAATATTCAGAATAACATGCATTGCTCTCGACTGAATGTATGGCGCTTCTAACTTTGGGGGGATGCAGTCACTAGGGCTTTCGCGGTGAAATCTTAAAAGATATTAATAAATCTCAGCTTCAAATAAAAATGGCTCTAAGCAAAAAGAAGCGATGATTTGTTTCTCAAGATGCAGTTGAAATTGAGGTAGGCACCTATTGTAAGAATCTAAAGCTAGCTTCTCACACCCATTATTTTTTAACAGAGTGTGACAATTTTATTAACAAATGTTACGATTATTAGAAGAAGTAAACGTAATCAGTGAAAAGTTCCGGCGACAGCAATCTTTACTTAATCTGCTGCCGTATTGGTCACACCAATAGCGCCAAGAGGCGTGATGGACAGTCTAAATGGATATGTGCCTTCATTTTGGGGCTGGGCTAGTTTCTGAGATGAAGTCAGTGCTATAGGGCAACTTACGACTAGGCTACACTGCGGAGTTTAGCTGGCGTTTCTGCATTTGCCTGGTTATTCAGTTAAGTCATTTACCTGCGCTCAGTCTTAATGATATTAGTACAATTGTCCTATTCAGTTCCTTGTAATTTGGGATGCGGCGACATGAAAACGACTTCAACTTCTGCTGATATGGTGCGCGCCTACCTTCGAGAGATTGGGCGTGTTCCTCTTTTGACACATGAGCAAGAGATTCTTTTTGGAAAGCAGGTGCAGCGCTCGACTGCGCTCCGAGGTGTTAAGGAATTGATGGAAGAACGGCTGGGACGGGCTGTGAACCAGGAAGAATGGGCACAGGAATCACAGGTTTCTACCGAAGAGTTAGCTCGGATGATTGCCGAGGGTGAAATTGCTAAACGAAAGATGGTCGAAGCTAATTTACGATTGGTTGTATCTGTTGCCAAAAAGTACATTAAGCGAAATGTCGATCTTCTTGATTTAATTCAAGAAGGAACTATTGGGATGCAGCGGGGTGTAGAGAAGTTTGATCCGACTAAGGGTTATCGGTTCTCGACCTATGCTTATTGGTGGATTCGTCAAGCCATTACACGGGCGATCGCTGAGAAAGGACGCACAATCCGTCTGCCTATCCATATCACTGAAAAGCTCAACAAAATTAAGAAGGCACAGCGTTATTTAGCCCAAACCTTAGGACGAGCGGCAACGGCAGCTGAACTAGCTGAAGAGTTAGATTTGACTCCAAAGCAAGTAAGAGAGTATTTGGAGCGATCGCGCCTCCCGCTTTCATTAGATTTGCGAGTTGGAGATAACCAGGATACTGAGTTAGGGGAATTGCTAGAAGATACAGGGCCTACCCCTGAAGATTTTGCGGCTCAAGCCTCCTTGCGAACAGAACTAGCCCATTTAATGGAAGACTTAACGCCTCAACAGCAGGAAGTTTTACGGCTACGATTTGGGCTAGATGATGGGCAGGCTTTGACATTAGCAAAAATTGGCGACATGCTTAGTATTAGCCGCGAACGAGTTCGGCAGATTGAACGAGAAGCCTTGACCAAACTGCGTAAGCACCGAGCCGATATTCGAGAATATCTAGCAAGTTAGGGAGCCAATTCCTCGTTAGCAACTACCTAAAACTTATCAGTCATGGGCAATAGAGCTAGGTCTATTGCCCATATTTTTATTCATACTTTTCGGTGCAGTTATACTTTTCCTTGCAACACACCGTAAAAAAATACGGGCGTTCAAACAGCGCTTGCAAATGCCCAAACTCCTAGTAAGACAGGCGGCAAACACCCCACATCAATTACGGTTCGCCCCAATTACCGGAAGCCTTGCTGTCTCTAAACTGATAGACATGAACTCAATAAACCGTCCTTCCTCGGTTCGGTAAACACGCCTTCATCAGAAGCGGCAAAGGTACGCAGTATATAAAGAGTTCAATGCCCTTATTGTGCTTCTTCTTGCTACTCTTGGCGGAATGAAAGAAGCGGGGCATAGAAACTTTCTGTAAAAGTGGGACGCATAACACTCCCATTGATGACCGAGGGATGGGCAAAGTCAAAAAGTTTTCAAGTTAAACCTAGAACCTGTAGAACCGGAGCATATCGTTAACATGGCAAAAGTTGTTGGAATTGACTTAGGAACGACCAACTCTTGTGTAGCAGTAATGGAAGGGGGCAAGCCCACTGTGATTGCTAATGCGGAAGGTTTCCGCACAACGCCGTCGGTGGTTGCTTACGCAAAAAATGGCGATCGCCTTGTGGGGCAAATTGCAAAGCGTCAAGCGGTCATGAACCCCGAAAATACTTTTTATTCAGTAAAGCGCTTTATTGGTCGTCGTCATGACGAAATTTCTAACGAAGCGACAGAAGTTGCTTACAAAGTAGTAAACGTGAATGGCAACGTTAAGATTGATTCTTCAACAGTGGGCAAACAGTTCTCTCCTGAAGAAATCTCTGCTCAAGTCCTTCGTAAGCTGGTTGACGACGCAGGTAAGTACTTAGGCGAAACAGTAACTCAAGCTGTCATTACTGTTCCTGCTTACTTTAATGACTCTCAGCGCCAAGCAACAAAAGATGCAGGCAAAATTGCTGGGATCGACGTTTTGCGAATTATCAACGAACCAACCGCTGCTTCATTAGCCTATGGCTTAGATAAGAAAAGCAACGAAGTTGTTCTCGTATTTGACTTAGGTGGCGGTACGTTTGACGTATCGATCCTAGAAGTAGGCGACGGTGTTTTTGAAGTCCGCTCTACCTCTGGTGACACCCACTTGGGCGGCGACGACTTTGACAAAAAGATCGTTGACTACATGGCAGAAGAGTTCAGAAAGTCGGAGGGCATTGACCTTCGTAAAGATAAGCAGGCATTGCAACGCTTAACGGAAGCTGCTGAAAAAGCCAAAATTGAGCTTTCTAGCGTCACTCAAGCAGAAATTAACTTACCCTTCATCACAGCAACTCAGGATGGGCCTAAGCACATCAACATGACCTTGACCCGTGCTAAGTTTGAAGACCTCTGCACAGACTTAATCGATCGCTGCCGCATTCCTGTTGAAAACTCGCTTCGTGATGCCAAACTTGACAAGGGCAGCATTGACGAAGTGGTGTTAGTTGGGGGTTCAACTCGGATTCCTGCTATTCAAGAGCTAGTTAAGCGAGTCTTGGGCAAAGACCCTAATCAAACAGTTAACCCTGATGAAGTCGTGGCAGTTGGTGCCGCTATTCAAGCAGGTGTGCTATCTGGTGAGGTCAAAGATATTCTGCTGCTAGACGTGACACCTTTGTCTCTGGGGGTAGAAACCTTGGGCGGCGTAATGACCAAAATTATTACTCGCAACACTACCATCCCGACCAAAAAGTCAGAGACTTTCTCAACGGCTGCTGACGGTCAAGCAAACGTGGAAATTCATGTTCTGCAAGGCGAACGGGAAATGTCTAACGACAATAAGAGCTTAGGAACTTTCCGTCTAGATGGCATTCCTGCGGCTCCTCGTGGCGTTCCTCAAATTGAAGTCACATTTGATATTGATGCTAACGGTATTCTCAATGTTCGTGCCAAAGATAAGGGTACGGGCAAAGAACAATCTATCAGCATCACAGGTGCATCGACACTGCCTCAAGATGAGGTCGAGCGGATGGTGCGCGAGGCAGAAGCCAATGCAACTGCTGATAAAGAACGTCGGGAGCAGATTGATGTCAAAAACCAAGCTGACTCGCTTACCTATCAAGCTGAGAAGCAGATGACAGAGTTAGGCGACAAGGTTTCGGCTGAGGAGAAAACCAAGGTTGAAGGTTTGGTGAAAGACCTCCGAGAGGCGATCGTTCAGGATGACTTTGAGAAAATCAAGGCAATGACTACTGAGCTTCAGCAAGCGCTCTATGCCATTAGCAGCAACTTGTACCAGTCTACGAGTGAAGGTGCGGCTCCGGGGGATGGCAGTAGTGGTGCTTCTACCAGTGGCGAAGATGATGTCATTGATGCTGAGTTCTCAGAAGACGATAAGTAAGCATCGGTAGGTCAATGGGGGTAGTCATTGGCTATCTACTGTAGATTCTGTAGAGGTGCTTCCTGGAGTAAACATCTCTACAAGACTCTTCTCTACAAGACTCTACATATAAAGGCTTGTGTCGGTGTGGTGCCATAGGCGATCGCTCGACACAAGCCTTTTTTATGGAACCCTTCAAGGTTGTTTTTCGTCGTTAGAATTGCCATTGAAGAATTTTCAACAGGTTCACAGATAATTTTGGTAAAGTGATTAACTGTGACAACTCACAATAAAACTCAGTAGTGCTACACACAGGTACAGAACCTTATGTCACGTCAAAAATCATCATTGATTTGTCTATTTTCCGGTCTGGCAGCCGTTGGATGTCTGCTCACAGGTCTACCGACCGCTAGCTTGGCTCAAGGGCTACCAGGCTTAACTATTTTTAGCGGCGTTGACCGAGAAAATCAACTTGGGTATCGGTTAGACTTTGGCGGCGAGATTTCTCGAACCGATCGCTACCGTCTCAGAATCCCTCAACGGAAGATGACATTAGCAGCCTCTGAGTTTATTGTTGCTTACCCCGATACCTATACGGGCAAATTTGATCCTGACGAAGTTGAGGTGAAGGTTGATGGCGAAGAAATTGCGTTGGAATCTGTCAACTGGGATCAAGAAAATCGGGTAATTGAAATTTATCCGCAAGAAAGTGTTGCGGCAGATACGCGGGTTGAAATTATTCTATCGGATGTCCAAAACCCTCGGCGCATCGGGACGCACTATTTCAACGCATTGGTTCGTTCTCCAGGAGATGTGCCTCTGAACCGTTATTTGGGCACTTGGATTTTGAGCATTGGCAACGACTAAACCTTGTCTTCTGCTCTTAGGAAGCCGACTTCTTTTCAAAAGTCGGCTTCCTAAGAGCAGAGTCAGTGCTATTATTTAGGACTGTGATTTTTTAAGATTTGCAAGGTGAGTTTTCATGACCAAGCGGACTTTAGGCGGCACCAGCCGTAAACGAAGAAGAACTTCTGGCTTCCGGGCACGGATGAAATCCCATACGGGACGGCGTGTGATTCGGGCAAGACGGAGTAAAGGACGGGCTAGGTTGGCTGCTGTATAGCGATCGTGGCGCTGCCTAAGGGTCATCGATTAAAACGACGGCAAGACTTTACTAAGGTCTATCGGGCAGGTTTGTGTCGGCATACGCCGAACTTAACTCTCAGAGCGTTGCGTCAACCTAAACTTACCTCAGAGGGCGATTTTGCTCCCCTAAGAGAGCCTGTTCAAACTTGTATCGGAATTTCGATCGGGCTTAAGGTTAGCAAGCGGGCTGTTGTTCGGAATCGAATTAAGCGGCGCATTCGTTCGGCAATGCAAGAGCTTTTGCCCCATTTGGCTTTAGGCTGGCAAATTGTAATTGTGGTGAAGCCAAGTGCTACTCAATGCAGTTATGAGCAATTTCTGCAAGAATTAAAGCAGTTACTTGTCAGCGCTGAGGTTATTATTAATGAGCATTAAGGAAGAAGTTTATTTTGAGGGTGCGCCCCATGTGGGCGACTTAATTACTAATATTCTTTTAGGATTTACTGTTATTTGCTTGCCTTTAACGGTGGGGGCGATCGTTCGAGCGATCTGGTTGCGTTACCGCATTACCGATCGCCGCATTACAGTGATTGGTGGATGGATGGGGCGCGATCGCTCCGATATCATTTACTCGGAAATCACTAAAGTTGTGACTGTTCCTCGGGGCTTAGGCGCTTGGGGAGATATGGTCATTACCCTAAAGGATGGTAGCCGCCTAGAACTTAGAGCGATGCCCAAGTTCAGGGAAATGTACGATTTCATTAACAATAAACTGTCAGCTAAAGCCCAGGGGGCTAGCGGCCCTATTGGCAAGTAGGGAAATCCTGTACGGGTCTGGGTAAGCTCCTTGACTGGCAGATTGATACCCATATAGCTATTATTTAGACCGGATCACACACTCAGACGCAGGTAGACACAGAGCATGGACTTCGGTGTTGGGTTTCTCTCAAATAACGTAATGCTGCCGATCCTAGATTTTTTCTACGGCATCATTCCCAGCTATGGTCTTGCCATTGTTGCGCTGACCTTAGTGATTCGGTTTGCGCTCTATCCTTTAAGCGCAGGCTCTATTCGTAACATGCGGCGCATGAAAGTCGCTCAACCTGCTATGCAAAAGCGGGTCAAAGAGGTGCAGGAGCGTCATAAAGATGATCCGGCCAAGCAACAAGAGGAAATGAGCAAGGTTTATAAGGAGTTTGGTAACCCCTTGGCAGGCTGCTTCCCGGTTGTCTTGCAGATGCCCATCTTGTTCGCACTTTTCGCAACGCTGCGGGGTTCACCGTTTTCTGATGTGCCCTACAATATCAACCTTCAAGTGTTGCCTAAGGAGCAGATTGAACAGATTCAGCCTCAGGCTTATACGTCTAAACCTCAAAATATCTATGTGGCTGATGGAACCCATATTCCAGTTTCAGCGCTAATTCCAGGAGGCGATCGCCTCACGGTTGGTGAGAAAACCAGCATTGAGTTTCAAACTGTGGCAGGCAAGCCCTTAACTGATGTGTTAGCCGAGTACCCCGACAGCGAGATTAAACCCACTTGGAAGATTACTAAGGGCGACAACCTCGTCAGGTTCGATGAAAAGGGCAATCTTGAGGCATTGGCTCCTGGTGACGTGACCTTGCAAGGAAGCGTTCCAGGAATTGCCTCAAACAAAGGCTTTCTCTTTATCACTGCTCTCGGACGGGTTGGAGCCTTTGGCGAAGATGGCGCTATCAACTGGGACATCTTGGGGATGGTTGTATTCTTTGGCATTAGCCTTTATGTCAGCCAGCTGATTTCAGGACAAGGCGCAACCGATAACCCTCAGCAGTCTGCGGTTAATAAATTTACGCCAGTGATCTTTTCGGGCATGTTTCTGTTTTTCCCTTTGCCGGCAGGAGTGTTGATGTACATGGTGATTGCCAACATGTTTCAAACGCTCCAAACCTTCATTTTGTCAAAGGAACCATTGCCAGAGAATCTTCAGAAGATTGTAGACGCTGATGAAAAGAAAAAGGCGATCGGAGAAGAGCGGCAGTCCTTACCCTTTGAACCTAAAGCAGTAAAGAAAGAGGAAGCTCCTAAAAAAGAATCTGGCGGAACAGACAAGGTTTCAAAAAAGAATAATAAAAAGGGTTGAAGTATGGATGAGCAGCAGGTTCAGGATGGGCAGAAGTGGTTAGTAGATTTATTAAAGCTTTCCGGATTACCAACCCAGGTTCAAGCCGATTTAAACAAGGTTGAGATTGAGGAAAGCTGTTGGTTAACACTAGATGCTGACCACACTCTAATCTCTGAACAAGTGCAAGCTCTGATTGGCGTTCAGGGTGCTGCGTTGGATGCTTTGCAATATTTAGCTAACACAATCCTGAACATGGGGCGAGGTGAGGGTGAGCAGCTGGCGTTTACCCTTGAGTTGAGTGGTTATCGGGCACGACGACAGTTAGAACTGAAAGAACTATCAGATCTGGCGGCACAAAAAGTTCTGGAAACCCAAGAAGAATATGAAATGTCGGCACTGTCTTCGGCAGAGCGACGCCTAGTCCATACGTACCTAAAATCTTTTGATGACTTGGAAACCTACAGCCGAGGGCGCGAACCCGATCGCCGTTTAGTGGTTCGTCTTGCTCAGCCTCCTGCGGTTGATCCGTCCAAATTTGCCTGATCTCGTTTTGTCTTCGCGCTGAGCGGCGCTAAACATGATGGAACCCATTTATATCCCCCACATTGCTAGAGCACCTGGCCAGACCTGGAAAGTTCCAGTCCAGGATCGTCTGCAAGATTTAGAAACCCTGACTCCAGCGCAAGGCTCGGTTCAGATTGTCCACCGAGGCAGCTTTTTGGAGGTCAGTGCCCAAGCAGAAGCAATCATGACGTTGACTTGCGATCGCTGTCTTCAGCAATACAATCATCGCGTCATTGTCAACACTTCTGAAATTATTTGGTTACAGGAAGTCGTCGAAGAAGAAGTCGATCCGATGGTGGAACGAGAAGTTGCCCTAGATGATCTGGTGGATTCCCTTCCTCCTCAAGGTCACTTTCGCCCCGATGAGTGGCTATATGAGCAGTTTTGCCTCAGCATCCCGCAGCGGCAATTGTGCGATCGCCAATGTCCTGGCATTCCTATCGAAAATCCTCCTGAGTCTGCCCCGATTGATCGACGCTGGGCTTCTTTAGAATCTTTTAAGAACCAACTGAGTTGATAATAAATGTATCAACCCAAATGTTTCCCTTATCATGAGTTTCAATGAAGAATTTGAACTCCTCCTTCGCGCCCGCCATGCGTTGATCTATCTGCCGACACGAGAAGAGGAGCGTGTGGAAGCCGCGATCGCTTACTCTGCCAAACAGCAGGGCGATCGAGGGGTATATATCTGGGACTTTGTTGATGGCTACCAGGGCAATCCCAATGATGCTGGATTTGGCAAGCGCAATCCATTACAGGCGCTCGAATTCGTTCAAAAACTACCCGCCTCTGTGCCTGGGATCTTTGTTCTGCGCGACTTTCATCGTTTTTTAGAAGATGTTGCCATTGCCCGTAAGCTGCGCAACCTTGCCCGCTTGCTAAAATCTCAGCCCAAGACCATCGTGATCGTGTCGCCCCAAGTGACGATTCCCGATGATTTGAGTGAGGTGATGACGGTTCTAGAGTTTCCTTTGCCAGGAATTGCCGAGATTAAAATTGAGCTAGAGCGATTGATTGCTGGAACTGGGCAAGCGCCTCTAGAGCCACGGGTACTAGATGAATGGGTACGCTCTTGCCAGGGGCTATCGATGGAGCGGATTCGGCGAGTGCTGGCAAAAGCGATCGCTACCCACGGTTCCCTACAAGCCGATGACGTGGAGCTCATTCTCGAAGAAAAGCGCCAGACCATTCGTCAGACCCAGATTCTAGATTTCTACCCTGCGACTCAGCAGATCTCTGATATTGGGGGGCTGGATAACTTGAAGGACTGGCTGTTGCGTCGGGGCGGAGCTTTCTCAGAAAAGGCACGGCAGTACGGGCTGCCCCATCCGCGCGGATTGCTGTTAGTTGGCATTCAAGGCACTGGTAAATCGTTAACGGCAAAAGCGATCGCCCATCACTGGCATTTGCCGCTGCTGCGGCTAGATGTGGGACGGCTCTTTGCTGGATTAGTCGGAGAATCGGAATCTCGGACACGCCAAATGATTCAGTTAGCTGAAGCCCTCGCTCCTTGCATTCTATGGATTGATGAAATCGACAAAGCTTTTTCAGGGCTAGAAGGTCGGGGCGACTCAGGCACCTCTAGCCGGGTATTTGGTACGGTAGTGACTTGGCTGGCTGAGAAAGCTTCGCCTGTCTTTGTGGTGGCAACTGCCAATAATATTCAAGCTCTTCCTCCTGAAATGCTGCGTCGAGGACGGTTTGATGAAATCTTCTTTGTAGGATTGCCGAACCAAGAGGAGCGTAAAGCCATTTTTGCAGTCCACTTAGCGCGGCTCCGTCCTCATAATCTCAAGAGTTATGATGGCGATCGCTTGGCTTACGAAACTCCAGATTTCTCAGGCGCAGAGATTGAGCAAATTTTAATTGAGGCGATGCACATTGGCTTTAGCCAGAACCGCGACTTTACCACTGAGGATGTGTTGGAGGCAGCCAGTCAACTCATTCCCTTAGCCCGCACCGCCCAAGATCAAATTCAACTCTTGCAAAATTGGGCAAGCGATGGCAGAGTAAGGCTGGCTTCTCGGCAAGGAGGGCTAGGACGTGTACAACAGCCCTTGCTCTAAAGATTGACGCAAGTTAAGGGGATTTGAACCATGCTAGTTGGACTTAGTAAGTTTCTCTTGGGGTTTACATTGGCGGTTGCCATCCTCTTTGGGGCAGGAGTCGTCTTCACTAACTTTGTCATTGGTCGTCTTTCTAGTTTGCCTGCCCGCCCTACCTTTCCAAACGATATTCAGCCTAAAAGTAGCGCTACCCCAAATGCCCCGAAGCCTGCCGCTGATGACGCTGCCAAAGCTCCTGAGCCTGCGGCGGCAACACCGCCTGCCGCCGCAGGCTATGCGGCTAAAGTGACTCAGCCTATTGGGTTACTAGTTCGCGAAGCGCCAAGCGCTGATTCTGGGCAGGTTGATGGAGTCGCCTTGGATGAAGAGGTAACCGTTTTAGAAACTTCCTCTGATGGCGAATGGCAGAGGATTAAAACTGGCAACGGCACCGAAGGTTGGGTAAAGGGTGGCAACACAGAGCAGCTAAATTGAGTCCTTGTTCCTCTTTGTAGGGCAACATAGAAATTAAGGTGGCGATCTTGCTATAGGCTGCCAAGCTCTTTCTCCAAAGAATTTCCGCGTGATTACACTGTCTCTCCTCCATCCGGTTAAGCACACCCCTGTACAGGTTTGGTCTTTCCCTAGCGAGCCGATCGTGCGCATCGGTCGTTCTAGCGATAACCAGGTTGTGCTTTATAGTGCTGTTGTTTCTCGATATCATGTAGAACTAAGACAGAGCGGTTCGACATGGGAAGTGGTTAACAGTGGGACAAACGGGACTTATGTAGACGGCAAGCGGGTGAACAAAGTGGCGATCGCTGATGGCGCAGTCATTCGCCTTGCTCGCTCAGGTCCCAACATTCAGGTCAATCTTGGAGTTGCCCAAAGCGAGTTTTCCTTGCCTACCACTGTTGTCCCGCCCAAAGCCTCTGATGAGCCGCCCTGCACCTCATGCGAAACTTCAGACTAATTCTTTGCCCTCTTCTATTGCCCCATGCAAATTTATCTCGACCATAGCGCTACAACTCCTCCGCGCTCAGAAGCGATCGCCCTAGTGCAGCAGGTCATGACCGAACAATGGGGTAATCCTTCTAGCCTGCATCAGTGGGGGCAGCAGACAGCAGAGATTATTGAACAAGCTCGGGCGCAGGTAGCGGGCTTGCTCAGTGTGAAGCCAGAGGCGATCGTGTTCACATCGGGGGGAACTGAGGCAAATAATCTTGCCATTCTGGGGATTGCTCGGCGGCATACAATCCCTCAGCATCTGGTAATCTCTAGCGTTGAACATTCAGCAATCTCAGAACCCGCTCGCCTCTTAGAGCAGCAAGGCTGGCAGGTGAGTCGGTTGCCAGTTAGCGCCCAAGGACGGGTCGATCCAGTAGATTTACAGGCGGCACTTCAACCTAATACGGTGCTAGTTTCAGTGATTTATGGACAGAGTGAAGTGGGGACGCTGCAACCCATTGAGGCGCTGGGACAGATGGCGCGGGCACATGGAGCGTTGTTCCATACGGATGCTGTGCAAGTGGCGGGGCGGCTGCCGATTAACTTGCAACAGTTGCCAGTGGATTTGCTGTCGCTTTCTAGCCACAAGTTTTATGGAGTACAGGGTTCGGGGGCGCTTTATATTCGTCCGGGGGTAGAAGTTTTGCCGCTTTGGGGTGGGGGTGGGCAAGAATTCAATTTGCGCTCTGGAACTCAGGCGGTTCCCTCGATCGCCGCTTTAGGGATTGCTGCCGAGTTAGCTGCTCAAGAGATGAGTGTTGAAGTCCCTCGGTTGATGCACCTCCGCGATCGCCTCTTCGATTTATTGGCAGATGTTCCAGACTTGGAAGTGACGGGCGATCGCCTGCATCGGTTGCCCCATCATGTCAGCTTCTATCTGCCTCACGCTGAAACCATTAGCGGCAAAACCCTGGTGCGACACCTCAACTTTGCAGGAATTGCAATTAGCTCTGGCTCTGCTTGCAACAGCGGTAAATTGATTCCTAGTCCCGTACTCCTGGCGATGGGATATGGCGATCGGGCGGCAAAGTCTGGAATTCGGCTGACCTTAGGGCGGCATACCACTGCTGCTGATGTCGAGTGGACGGCAATGGTGATCCGGCAAGTTCTAGAGCGCTTGAGCTTAAAACCTGCCCTCTCGCTCCGCCCCTAGTTTCTCCTGATCTGAATCGATCCCCAACCCTTAGTATTGAATGGGAGATCCGTTTAGAGGGCTGGGTATCATAGGCATGACCGCAACCCCCGCCTATTTTTACCTTGAGCGTATTTCATGCAGACTGCTGTCTTTAATGAGTTATTTCCTCTCTTCAATGCTGCCAGCCCTGAAACCCTTGAGTGGCTGATGTCGATCGCTGTTGAACATGAATATCCCACCGATAGGGCTGTTTTAATGGAAGACGCTTGGGGTAACGCGGTTTACTTTGTAGAGTCGGGCTGGGTGAAAGTTCGTCGGCACGTCGGTGAGAATGTGGCTACCTTAGCGATTTTGGGGCGAGGGGATTTTTTTGGCGAAATGGCAGTTTTAGATGAGTCGCCTCGCTCTACAGACGTGGTGGCGTTGTCTTCAGTTAAACTGCTCAGCATCTCTGCCCAGCGTTTCATTCAAGCTTTGTTTAAAGACTCTCAGCTACACCACCGAATGTTGCAGCTTTTGGTACGCCGCTTGCGTCAAACTAACTTTCGGTTTCAGTTGCGCCATCAGCCGCCAGCCATCAAGTTAATCAATACGCTTGTGTCTTTGGGAGATAGCTATGGCACTGCATCAGAACAGGGCACTGAAATTTTTAACATTCCGCTTGGAGATCTAGCAGAGGTGAGTGATGTAAGTTTGGAGGAAGTGACGAAGATTATGGAGAAGCTTCAGAGTAAAGGATGGATTAAACCCGACCCCAGGAATCAAGTGCTATATCTGTCGAATATGCAACAATTGGCTCATCTCCTGGTTGGGAGAACTTAAAACTGAAAAAATCTCAAGCCTTGCCATGACAGCTACCCAAGTTCGCGCCCTGTCTCAGCCCCGCACCCAACTCGAAATTCTTTATCAAGTCGCCATGCCGCAGCCGCAGTCTCACCTGTTTGAGGTGACCTTGCAAGTGAAGGGATGGCGACCCCTTGCGGGTAAGTCGGAGAGATCGCCGTTTTTAGACTTGAAAATGCCTGTTTGGACTCCAGGCTCCTACCTGATTCGTGAATACGCACGGCACGTCCAAGATTTTGCAGTGAACGGACAGGCTTGGCAGAAGATTGCGAAAAACCATTGGCAAATTGAAACGGCTGACCTGTCCGAGATTACGATGCATTATCGGGTTTTTGCCAATGATTTAACAGTTCGCACCAATCACTTGGACGCAACCCACGGCTATTTTAACGGGGCGGCTCTGTTTTTCTATCTGCCTGGATTTGAGAATAATCCTATCCAAATCACCGTAGTTCCGCCCCATTCTGACTGGCAAGTAGCAACGCCATTGCCTAGGGTAACGGGACAAGCCTATACGTATCTGGCAAATGATTTCGACACCCTGGTGGATAGCCCGTTCGAGATTGGGCTGCATCAGCGGTATGACTTTGAGGTGCGGGGTAAGCCCCATCAACTGGCAGTCTGGGGGCAAGGAAATGTAGAACCCGATCGCCTGATTGCTGATACCCAAAAAGTGATCGAGGTCGAGGCAGATTTATTTGGCGGGTTGCCCTACGATTCCTATTTATTTTTGCTGCACCTGTCGGCTCAGAGCTATGGCGGGTTAGAACATAAAAATGCCTGTACTCTGAACTATCCGCGCTTAGGCTTTCGGACGGAAGATCGCTATCAGCGGTTCATGCAGTTGGTGGCACACGAGTTCTTTCATCTATGGAACGTCAAGCGGATTCGTCCTAAGGGGCTGCAAGTATTTGACTATGAGGGGGAAAACTACACGCCTTCTCTCTGGTTTAGCGAAGGAACAACGAGCTACTACGATTTAATGATTCCGCTACGAGCAGGAATTTATGACGCAAAAGGATTTCTGCAAAACTTGAGCAAGGAAATCACTCGATTTTTGACGACTCCAGGGCGACAAGTTCAGTCGTTGAGCGAGTCGAGTTTTGATGCTTGGATTAAGCTATATCGCCGAGATGCCAATAGTGACAATAACCAAATGTCCTATTACCTAAAGGGCGAAATGGTGTCGCTGCTCCTAGATTTACTGATTCGATCGCGCCATAGCAACAGGCGATCGCTTGATAATGTGATGCGCCAAATGTGGCAGCAGTTCGGGGTTTCTGAAACGGGCTTTACTCCAGAACATCTCGAAGCTGTTATTACCTCAGTGGCAGAGGTTGACTTAACTAACTTTTTCCAGCGTTTCCTGCACAGTACTGAAGAATTACCCTTTGATGAATATCTGGAACCCTTTGGCTTGAGGCTACAGCCGGAAGAAACGGCGAGTAAGCCTCCTTATTTAGGGCTGACAGCGAAGTCGGAAAATGGGCGAGAGATGATTAAGTTTGTGGAAATGGGTTCTCCAGCAGCAGCGGCAGGAATTGATCCAGATGACGAACTGTTGGCGATCGATGGCTTGCGGGTTAAGGCAGAGCAATTGGGCGATCGCCTCAAAGACTACTCGCCTAAGGCTCAAATTAGTCTCACCTGCTTTCATCAAGACGAACTCAAAAACTACACCGTTACGTTAGCGGAGCCACGCCCCTCCATCTATCAACTGGTAGCGGTTCCTGCGCCGACATCTCAGCAGCAAGCGAATCTGCAAGGATGGATAGGAGTTTCTACTGCTAATGGGAATGAAAAATAGGAAACGCGGCTGATTTTGTGTCACTTTTTCGTCTATGGTCTAGAGTTGGAGTACTGCTTTTAATTGATTAGTACATTTGGGGGGAAAGCTGACCTATGAATAGCTGCATCTTGATGGCGGAAATTACCCAAGATCCCCAGCTTCGCTATACGTCTGATAATCAGACAGCTGTGGCAGAAATGGTAGTACAGTTTGCGGGTTTGCGAGATGATGAGCCAATGGCGACGATGAAGGTCGTGGGCTGGGGAAACCTAGCGCAAGAAATTCAGGAGCGTTACCACCAGGGCGATCGCGTCATTATTGAGGGTCGTTTAGGCATGAATACGGTTGAGCGCCAAGAAGGATTTAAGGAAAAGCGGGCAGAATTGACAGCCCAAAAAATTCATTTGTTAGATGCGGGAACAACGATGACGACCACTACAGAAGCGATTGGGGTAACTAGGGCAGTAGAGCCAACTCCAGTGGCTTCGGCTCCAACGAGTCAGCCCTCTAGCCCCCCGATCGCCGCCAAGGCGGCTCCGGCTAGAGTGCCAGCTGCGGCAGCCAAAGCGGCTCCCCCCGTAGAGTCATTTGAGGACGAGATTCCGTTTTAGCAGCAAACTCACTCAGCAATATCAACAAATTTGCAATATCAATAAATTCAAGGAGGGCTAAGTTTAATGAAGAACTTGCCCTCTTTCTATTTTTAGAAATTCCGCTAATATGTCAGGAGTAGCCTTCACTTCAGTAGGTAGACGCTATATGTAGGGTTTTCCTGTCAGAAGTGTTTCCTCAAAGGTCAGTTCTCGGTTCCTTCTCAACAGCGTGAATTACTTATGGTTCAAAATATCGAACGCACCCGTCATCTCGATCAATTTCCGGAGTCGGCTCCTGCCGCTAACCCAGTTTTTTTTAGAACTTATAGTCGTCGAGACAAGAAGGTCGGGAATCTGCGCGAAACTTGGGGAGAAGTGTGCGATCGCACCCTCAGCGGCATCGTTAAGTTGGGTAAGTTAACCTCCGACGAGGCAGCGTTAATCAATCGAATGCAGCGCCAACTCAAAAGTCTGCCGTCGGGACGCTGGCTGTGGGTCGGTGGCACAAGCTGGATTGAGAATCCCGAAAACTTTTCAGGCGCGTACAACTGCACCAGCACGAATGCAGTGGACTGGCAGGCGTTTGGGCTAATGATGGACTTAGCTATGATGGGCTGTGGCACCGGAGCAGTTTTGGAACCTAAGTACACCAACCAATTGCCTGCAATTCGCAACCGTCTGGTTGTCAGACTCCAGGGTGAAATTGGCACTACTTCTGCGGAACAGCGCCGAGACAGCACTGAGGTAAAGATCGATGGCAACCAGGTCACGCTTCATGTCGGTGATAGTCGCCGGGGCTGGGTCAAGTCGTATCAAACATTGCTAGAACTTTCGACCGACGATCGCTTCACGGGCGATATTCAGGTGGCGATCGACTTGAGCGATGTTCGTCCGGCTGGCGAAACCCTGAAAGGCTTTGGCGGCGTGGCGAACCCTGTCCGTTTACCCGCACTGTATGAGCGCTGTGCGGCGATTTTGAACAAGGCGAATGGGCGGCAGTTGACCACGGTAGAATGCTGCTTGCTGATCGATGAAGCCGCCGTAACCATTGTCGCGGGTAATATCCGGCGATCGGCAGGAATGCGTCAAAGCGGCAGCGATGATGTGGCATTTGCGATGGCAAAGGAAAACCTGTGGCAGCAAGATGCAGAAGGGAATTGGAGCATCGACCCAGAACGGGATGCCCTGCGAATGGCGAACCATACGCGGGTGTTTCATCACAAGCCGACGCTCAGTGAGTGTGTGGAAGCGGTACGGAAGCAGTTCTATTCGGGAGAAGGGGCGATTCAGTGGGCAGGTGAGGCGATCGCCCGTGCCAATGCTGATTTACTCGATACTCCCGCAACCCGCAAAGAATTTTTGCAGGCATACGAAAACGGAACGGCGGCTCAGTGGTTAAGCGAGCGCCACATTGCACCCGTAGAAATTGAGCATCGGTTAGGGCGCTACGGGCTGAACCCCTGCGGCGAAATTTTGGGCGAAAACTTCCACTGCAACTTGTCAGAAGTTCATCTCAACCAACTCGATCCTAAAAATATTCAAGATCAAGAGGATGCGTTCAGCGCCGCTGCGCTGTCAGTCACGGGTCTACTCAATCATCAGTTTGTTGAATCCCGCTATCGTCAATCGCGGGAGTTTGACCCGATTGTGGGCGTGTCGTTTACAGGATTGTTTGATTTCTTTGTCAATGCGTTTGGCTCGGAGTGGCTGCGCTGGTGGGAGCAGGGTCGCCCTGACACGATCGCCGGACTTAGCTTCAAGCAACAGGAGCAAAAGTATTTGAGCCATTGGAAGGAAGTCGTGCATCGGGTAGTGTGGGATTATTGCGAGCGCCACAATCTCAAGCGTCCTAACCGTTGCACCACAGTTCAACCCGCAGGCACAAAATCACTGTTAACTGGCGCTAGTCCTGGCTGGCATCCGCCCAAGGCACAGCGCTTCCTTCGCCGCATTACATTCCGCAAGAACGATCCGGTGGCGCTGGCTTGCCTGGACTATGGCTACAAAATTACGCCTTCTCAGTCGGACAAAGACGAAAACGGCAGATTATTAGATGATGCCTTTGACCCGCGTTGCACAGAGTGGCTGGTGGAAATTCCGGTGGAGGTGCCTTGGGCAAACTTGCCAGGTGCAGATGCGATCGACATTTCTAAATTCACGGCGCTGGCGCAAATGGACTTTTATATGCAAGTCCAAAAGTTCTACACGGCTCACAATACTTCGGCAACGGTGGAGCTGCGAGAGAACGAAATTGAGGGCATGGGGCAGCGAATTTATGACGCAATTCAGAATGATGAAGGCTATATTTCTGCGGCTCTTCTGGCTCGGTTTGATGACCTGCAAACGTTTCCTCGTCTGCCCTTTGAGCCAATTTCTAAGGAGATGTACGAACAGCTAACCGAAGAGGTGAAGGCGCGCCGCAAATTGGTGGATTTCCATCAGGCGTTGAGTCGGTATGACTCTGGCGAGTTGATTGAGGCGGGTCCGGCTGGCTGTGATAGCGATAAGTGCATGATGCCGGAGAAGAAGGGGTAAAAATTGAGTTGATGTTTGCGATCGCTCTCTGCTGTGGTGGGGGGCGATCGTGCTTCTGAATCACTATTCTAAATCGAAGAGTTGCACGTCTGATTGCAGTTTCTAACAAAGCTATGGAGAATTTAGACAAGAACGATTGTGAAGCCAAGGAAAGGTTGTTTTACAGCGCCATGTTAAGCGCATGGCTAAACACAAGACTTGAGCTTGATAAGCAATTATTAGGACTATCAGTCACAGCTATTGGGTTGTTGGTTACTTTGTTAAGAACGTTGGGTGTTTCAAACTTCTCACAGATAGTGCTTTTTGGGTTTGCACTCTTTGCCTATTTGACCACAGTAATATCAGTCATTTATATTCTGCACGAGAACTCCGAGCACATCGAAAAGCTGTTAAATAGTTCAGAAGCTGAAGAAAGCCAATTTTTAGCAGTTCTAGACACAGTTGCTGGAATTAGCTTTGTTATAGGCATGATGCTGACAGTTACAATTGGGATACATTCGGCAGTAATTAATTTAAGCGAAAAAGGAGCAATTGTGAGCCAAGAACAGCCTAAAAACTTTAGCATCCAAACTGATAGCTGGAATGGTGTTAATAAACTACGCCCTCAGCCTCCGAAAAAAGACTCTAACGATACTACTAATGAATCAAAGCCTTCAAAAACTTCTGAAGGCTTTGACGATAGCAAGTCAAATAACTGATTGTTCCCAACCCTAGCCTTTCTCTCATTTTCAGTCTCCAGGCTATGAAGGCAGGGCTATTCATCATTGTGATCTTTAATGAGTCAGTCTGCTACTGAAGAAGTGCAATTATTCATCACCGAAGCCAAGAGGCTTTCGGCTAAATCGTTCTATCAGCATTTTAAGCATGATGAGGAACTCGGTTTTTCAGATGACTCTTTTCCTGAAAACACGCCTACAGTAGAACAGCTTGAATCTTATCTTCTGCACTTTCGCAAATTTGTTCAGAAGAACGATCGCGTCTGTATTCATAGCGTGAATAAATACGTTCATGAGCTTGCAAAAGAGCAGAGTGTTTTTCTTAATGAATGGAACACAGCATACAAATCTTTCCAAGAGTTTTTAGAAGCTAAAGCCTTGACTGGAAGAATGATTACTCATGTTCCAGAAATTCCTGACCTATCGCTACTTGACCTCTTTAAGGCTAGAACTTTTGGTGACTTGTCACATCTTGATCCAAAAAAGCAAGCCCTTCACCAGAAACTATCTTCGACCCATCAGTTAAATGGCTTGTATCGATTTGAGTACTATGACTTCTTGTTTGAAGTCGGTGAATTTATTGTTGAAATGGCAGACCTTTGCGTAGGGCTGCTTGGTTCTATAAATGATCAGATATGACTATGCCTGACGCTCCCCCCTCTTCCTCGCCTAAAGCTAAATGCCCTGCTTAAGCTATTTTTATTATTGGTGCCGCCTTCCAACTCAGTTAACTCATCGTTTTAGACAAGTTTCTTAAGATGGGTGAAGGGCGATCGCAACCTGGTTTGGGCGCTTAATACGCTACTAAAATAGGGTTAACCTCTCCCTGAATGTCAATGATGGATGGAACCTCGGTACCTGTGAAGCAGCACGCGTCAGTTTCACGCCCACCATCCCGGCACCATTTGCCAGCGGCAAGTACATGAGCGTCTTGGTACGATAGTCCAGCGCGCCAGGGGCTACCGTATCTTTATGCTGTAGCCCCTGACAATGCGATCGCCCTCTAGTAAACCGAGAAAGAATCTACAACTCTTTTGAATAAATCAGGAACCTTTTCCCATCTTTTTTCGCTGGTAGAAAGGTTGAATGTGAACAGTTGACCCCGGCGAACAACGACGCTGGCCAGGTTGTGACGAAGCTGATCGGGCAGCTTGACGGCATATTCCAAAATATAGTAAGTCTCGTTGTCAACTTCATGAGCGATCGCGTTCACTAACTCAGCCGTGCGACCCGAACCGGGAGGAGCGATCGCATTCTTCGACAACCGATATCCGACCTCGCTCGGCGTACCCAAATCCTTCAGCGTCTTGCCTTCAGGCACTGGATTAATAATGACGCTAACGTTCTCAGTTTCCTCAATAATGTCATGCAGCACGACATCAGGGCCGCCCTCAACTTTTACAGTCATCCAACCGCTGGGGTAAAGAAACTCGTACCCGTCATAATTATCTGAATAGCTCATTAAACTAGTGGTCGCCGAAGCACAACTCTGCAAACTTAAACTCAGCACAATCAGCAGCACCGCCGCAATTCGCTTCAGCATTTCCTAAATTTCCTTATAATCCAGTCCGTTATAAATCTTACCGTGTTGGCACCGCCTACTCAGGTAATTCGTAGCATTTAACCTCCCGGCGATCGGTCAGAATAAGAAGAAGCGCCCCCTACTGGTTGAATTGCCATGTCTGCCTCTCTCCAGCCTTCTCGCTTTGCCACTCTGCCCAACTTAAACGACCAAATCGACGGGTTACCTAACTTCTCAGGATGCGAATCTGCGGTACAAAAGGTCAGCCAGGTTAATCAGGCGCACTGGTTGCCCAAAACGAACGTGCAGTTTGAGCAAATTTCAGCAGGATTTGCGATCGCCCTTCACATGCACCAACCCACTATTCCGGCTGGCATTCACGGTGCTCTCATCAGCAACCTTCAGCGCATGTTCGAGCATCCCTACGAAGGCGATAATCACAACGCCGGAACGTTCCTGTGGTGCTATACCCGCATGGCAGAGTTTATTCCTGAATTGATCAATCAAGGCTGTCGCCCCAAAGTCATGCTTGACTATTCAGGAAATCTGCTTTGGGGACTAGGACAAATGAAACTCGATGCTCTCGATCGCCTCAAGCGCATCACCTGCGACCCGACCTATCAACCCTATGTAGAATGGCTGGGAACCACCTGGAGTCACGCAGTTGCACCTTCTACTCCCATCCCCGACCTGAAGCTTCAGATTCAGGCATGGCAGCACCACTTTGCCGCCATCTTTGGCTGGGAAGCGCTCGTACGGGTCAGGGGCTTCTCGCCTCCCGAAATGCATTTACCCAACCACCCAGACACGCTCTACGAATTTGTCAAAGCTCTCAAAGACTGTGGTTATCGCTGGGTGATGGTGCAAGAGCATTCGGTTGAAACTTTATATGGACATTCTTTAGCATCGAGACATTTGCCCCATCGTCTGGTTGCCCGTAACTCGGTAGGCGAAACCGTCAGCATCACCGCCATTATTAAAACTCAAGGTTCAGATACTAAGCTGGTTGGGCAAATGCAGCCTTATTACGAGGCGAAAACCCTATCTCGGCAGGACATTAAAGGCATTTCGGTACCGCCTTTGGTGACCCAAATTGGCGATGGCGAAAATGGCGGCGTGATGATGAACGAATTCCCGAGTGCCTTTAAACGCACCTGGCACGAGGTCGCACAAGATAGTAGCGTTGCCGGAATGACGGGCAGCGAGTATTTGGAACTCATGGAAACGGCAGGATGTGAGGATGAAGATTATCCTGAATGCCAGGCGATCGCCCAACACCTGATCTGGCAACGGGTTGACCCTAACCACGCGACCCCCGAAGCCGTCCAGTCAGCCATTCAAGCCCTCCAGCACGAAAACCCTAACTTTCACATGGATGGAGCCTCTTGGACTAATGATCTAAGCTGGGTCAAAGGCTACGAGAACGTCCTGACCCCCATGAGCCACCTCAGTACGTTGTTTCACCAGAAAGTCACTCCGTTAGTGACGCAAAATCCTGAGCTAACCCAACAAACCCGCTATCGTAAAGCCCTACTACACAATCTATTGTTACAAACTAGTTGCTTTCGCTATTGGGGACAAGGCGCTTGGACAGATTATGCCCAGACAATTTATGAGCAGGGAAAATCGATCATTGAGCAGGAGTTTTGATCAGGGCAACGCCTGGGTAGGATTGGGAGACGATCTTTGACAGGAATCTCAATGCGACTCTTCGCAGGTAACTCGAAGAATCTGCTGCCATTAATTTAGTTAATAAATTTTGGAAAAGAAAGATCGTTTTAGAGTAAGCCTGTTAAATTTTAGTGATTTCCCTGCTCATCTGATGGATCTATGCCGCAACCCAGCCCTTCCCAATCCGTCCTCAAGGGTGCTAATCCCTTTCTAGAGGATGACATTCCCGACTCAGAAGATATTTATGAGCCAACACCCTTTGGCATTGCTGCTCTAACCAATGTCGATCACCTGATGAATGAAATTTTTCAGGATATGGAGCAGACATTGGAGCGGGGAACCGCTCTGCCTGCCGATCTTCACCAGGAACCTGAGCCTGCAATTGCTCCTTTTATGACTCCTGTTACTCCTTTAGATGTCCCACTGCTCTCACCTGGACTTCCCTCGTCTCCTCTGTTGGAGTCCGTCGCGCCCTACCGATTGCCTGAAGACGATTTGCTGAGTGACCCTGACCTTGAAGAACTGTTAGTCATCGACCAAGAGGTAGCTAAACCTCGTCAGTCGAGCGGTGGCTTTCTCCTCTCTGCTGTGTTGGCAACGCTTATTCTCACAGGCGGCTTGTTTGCAACAGTTAAATTTCGGCTCTATCAAATGATTCCTGGTTTCTCGGGGTCAGAAGTGGTAGAAGGACGTGTGCCCCCCATTACGGTGCCCGAAGCAGCGCAGACTGGAAAAGATCAACAGTTTTTAGAGTATGTGGGACGATCGCTCAATCGCATCGATCGCACCGCTACTCGCAACAGTGGTACTTCTGGGGCGATCGCTACCGGAATCGCCACCCTTCCTCCACCTCCTTCTGTTGCCCCCTCTCCCCTGGTCGTTGAACGCTACGTCCCAGTTTACCAACCACCCCTTTTCGGCTCCTTCACGAGTCCTCCTGGAACAACGACAAGCAACACGAACGCTATGACCAGGACAGCAGTGGCTGCTGCTCCCGCTATAGTCGTACCGCCTGCCCCTACCGTCCGTCCACCTGTAGTCCGCGCTGCTGTACCTGCGCCAGTGGTGCCTAGTCCTAGTCCAATTGCTGCGATCGTCCCTAGCATTGACCTTTCTGAAACTCATGCATTAATTGGTTTGCTTGAACTCGGCGATCGCTCGGCTGCGCTTCTCGAAGTTAACGGGGTTCCTCAGCGTATTCAAGTCGGTGAAAAAATTGGAGCAAGCGGTTGGAAAATCATGTCTATCTCTAATCAAACTGCCATTATTCAACGCAACAGCGAAGTGCGATCGATCCATGTCGGTCAAAAGTTCTAAAGAGGTTAGGGAGTTGCAATTAAATAACACCCCGAACCGCCCCCTAAATCCCCCATTCTGGGGGACTTCCGAACCTGTCAAAGTCCCCCAGAATGGGGGATTTAGGGGGCTGATAAGTCAATGCATCCCATTGGGGTTTTATTTTCACGCAACTCCCCTAGCAGTTTTGGCAGCAGGTTCTAAACGTCTTATCATTCGCTGTCCCGTCTATCCTGTAAGCTATTGCCAAACGCTAATTCTAAGGACTTAGGGAGCTTGTCGGGATGCCAGAAGTTGGGATGTCAGAAGATAGTTATTGGTCGGATGCGAGGGGTTTTCTGCGTCAGCATGTTCACCCTGGAGAAAAGCTGATTGCTCCGGTTCGGCTTAAAAAAGAGTTTGAGCATCTTTACTCCTACAGCTATTCCTATGGGTCTGAGGTTGATTTTTTCGACTGGATGCTAATTCACAAAGGCATGATCGAAAAATTCGATCATGCGTTTTTAACTGCTGCTGTGAAAACCTTTAAGCCCATTTTTGCCAATGAGGTTTTTGTCATTTTGGCGAAGCAAGATTTAGCAGGGGCGATCGCCTCTCCTCACCATCTGAAGCCTCTTTTAGACGCACTCAGTTCTGTCAATCCTCAGCCTGACCGCTCCTGGCTCAAACGAGTCAAAGATTTTTTTCATGACAACTCGGTTTCCCAAAAACTCGATCTCACATTAAAGCGTCTAGCTAGTTTAGATACTCAGGTGAAGCAAATAGAAAAACGAGTGCAAGGTAAAACTCGTACTTTTGACAGTAAAGCGATCGCCACCTTATCTCATGAGGAGTTTGTCAGCCTTTGTCGGGCTGCTTGCCAAAGTGCATATTTAGGCAACGGCACAATTTTATGTCGAGTGCTCAGTCGCTATCTGATGTATGTAGACAGCCAAGATATTAGTCTTGCACCCCACCTTCTCCTCAATGGGTACTGGGAACCTGCCGTTACCTTTGCCTTTGCTCGCAGCATTCAGCCCGGTTGGAACTGCATTGACGTAGGTGCAAATCACGGTTACTTCAGTTTGCTAATGGCAAGTATGGTTGGCAAAACCGGAAAAGTGCTGGCGTTAGAACCGAATACCAACCTCGTGCAACTGATTCAGCAGACTTTAATAGTTAATGGGTTAACCGAAAATGTCACTGTTTCTTCACAAGCTGCTGCCGATACCAACGGCGAAGCCGTGACCCTTGCTGTTCCTAAAGGACAAATTGGCGGTGCCAGCATTGTTCGTCAAGTCGGTGCAGGCGATGACGCAATCGCTACCGAGACTGTGACGATCGATCGCCTAACAGCAGATTGGGAACACGTTGATTTCATTAAAATTGATACCGAAGGTGCAGAGGAATCTGTCTGGAGAGGGATGCGCCAGACGCTTCAACACAATCCTCATATCATCGTCGTGCTAGAGTTCGGAGCCACACGCTATCCCGATGGTAAAGCATTTCTACAAGAAATACTGAACGAAGGCTTTATTCTGCGCTATATCGATGGCAGCATAGAACATGGCTCTCTGACTGTTGAGCAATGCCTGACAGAACGAGGCGACAAACACTGGGATTTGTATCTCAGTCGGTATTAATACTGACTGAAGTAAGACAATTTGAGATATGAGGTTCGGCTCAGGAATTGAACATAAAATTAACGGGTTCGCAGACGTCGTAGGGGAACAACAATCCCACGATCGGTTCAAATTAAAACCTCCTGGTGTGTTCAGATTGAAAGCAGAAAGTTAAGGTTGGGAGAAAGGCAAGAAAGGAGCGATCGCATGGGCATTTTTGAAGACTTCAGCAAATTTTTAGAAACGCGCCTAGAAGAATTTCTACGCAACAATCCACACTTAGAACTTCAGGCACTAGAAGAAAAGCTCCGCGAACAAGAAGAGGAAGTAATTCGGCTAATTGCCGACCTCCGTCTGCGCGAGAAGCAGCTTGAAGCCGAAATTTTAGCAACTGCTCAAGAGATTCAGCGTTGGCACATTCGCATTGATAAAGCAAAGAAAGCCCAGCGATTTGATCTGTCCAAACCTGCCGAAGAACGTGAGGCTGCGCTCCTTCGTCAGGGCAACCAGCTTTGGGGGCAGATGGAAATGCTAAAAACTCGTATTCAGCAAACAGGTGAACTGCAAAAACAAATTCAACTCCGCAAGCAAGAAGTTAGAGTCAAAGTCGCTGAGGCGAAGGCTACCAACGCTGAGCAGCAACGACAAACTAGCGCCTGGAACACTCGCTATCAGTCTAGCTTCTCCAGTTCATCTGATCCTTTGGAGCAAACCTTTAGACGATGGGAAACTGATGCAGAACTAGATGAGCTTAAGCGCAAAATGGGGCGTTAGGTGAACCAGAAGATTAGGAAAGACAAACTAACTGAGTAAATCAAACTGGCAAAGTTTAAGATCTCATTAACTTTGCCATTGTTTTCCACAGCACCAACCCACTTTTCCACAGACTTTAGTGGGTTTTTCCACAGACCAGGGAAAAGTTAGGTTAAGAATAGGTGTAACTAGAAGACCTGAAAAAACCTATCTCAGGAAAGAATTCGGCTAAATCCATAGGCACAACTTTAGTTATCGTCCCAAGATTCAACCGCGAGGAGATCACTAATGGGATCTTGCATTGAAAACTCGAAATCTTCAAGCTCTTTTTTCAAGTGACTCCATTCATCTCCGTAAAGAAGGGCAATTTTCCATAGCCGATCTGTGGGACGGATTACCTTAGAATCTACGAGCGATCGCACTTGACGTTGAAACTTACCCATGGGGTGAGCAACCATTTGGTTCATAACAATTAAGGAAATGTAGATTGTGGAACGAATTACTTTTCAAATCGTCTTCTGCATCTTGAAAATCAAGACAGCGCGTATGAGGCTGATGTCGGCTGAAGTGACAGTGGCAAAACAACGTTTCTGATTAGCTATTCTAGCACAGCAAACTCAAGCGTGCCAGATCAACTAGAGCCAAAACGGCAACTATTACTGATGCTAATGGGAGATTATTAGAAACAAAATCAAACTAATCAGACAAAAGCGTTTACATTCTTTCACTCTGCGTCGCTAGGTACTAGAATGGTACCTTTGGGCAACTTTACAAAGAGGAATCTAGATGTCTCGATATAGAGGTCCCCGCCTCAGAATTGTGCGGCGCTTAGGCGAATTGCCTGGCTTATCCCGCAAAACTCCGAGACGGGCATACCCACCCGGTCAACATGGTCAAGCTCGTAAGAAGCGTTCTGAGTACGCAGTTCGACTTGAAGAAAAGCAAAAGCTACGGTTTAACTACGGCGTTACTGAGCGTCAGTTGCTCCGCTACGTTCGTAAGGCTCGTCGTGCAGCAGGTTCTACAGGGCAGGTGTTGCTACAGCTCTTAGAAATGCGACTCGATAACACGGTGTTTCGGATGGGTATGGGCCCAACGATTCCAGGTGCGCGTCAGTTAGTAAACCATGGTCATGTGACGGTAAACGGCAGAGTTGTGGACATTGCCAGCTACCAGTGCAGACCCGGCGATGTGATTGGAGTGCGCGATAGCGATCGCTCTCGTCAACTCGTTGAAGCAAACTTGCTCTTCCCTGGACTGGCTAACTTACCTAGCCATTTAGAGTTTGACAAAGCCAAGAAAATTGGCAAAGTTAACAGCGTCGTCGAACGCGAATGGATTGCGCTGCAAGTGAACGAATTGCTGGTCGTTGAGTTTTACTCACGTCAAGCCTAGAGATTGATGGCGACGAACACCGTGCGGCTGTGGTGCGCGATCGAATAGTTTTTTCAAGCTCTCCAAACCTGTCAGTTGGGGAGCTTGTTTGGTATTTGGGGAGGTAGTCAAAGTCGCTATAGTGAAAAAGGATATCGCCCAACTCACCGTTTGAGGATTTTGCGATGAAAGCTCCTATTTCTCTTCCTAAGATCCAAGGGCTATACCAAACTGATTATCTGCAATGGATAGAAGCCACTGTGCAAAAAATTCAGAGCCGAGCGTATGGGGCTGTGGATTGGGAGAACTTGATTGAGGAAATTGAGGATATGGGGAGGCGAGAACGCCAGAGCTTAGAAAGTAATTTTATTACGATAGTAATTCATTTGCTCAAGTGGCAATTTCGACCGCAGAAGCGAAGCGGCAGTTGGGAAGGCAGCATTATTGAGCATCGTCGCCGAGTTAACAAGGCGCTGAAAGATTCTCCTAGCCTTAATCCATATCTTGAAAGCGTTGAGGCTGAATGTTATGAACAAGCTGTTAAGCAAGCTAAAGCTGAGACAGGCTTGCCGTTAGAATCATTTCCCCTAGATTGCCCTTACAAATTGGCAGATATGCTGAAGGAAGATTTTCTACCCTCAGAGCAAACTTCTCTTTAGAGGTTGTCTGAGAAGTCTAAGTTGCTATCCAATCCGCCCCCTAAATCCCCCAGAATGGGGGACTTTGAAGAAGGCGTGGCTCGGAAGTCCCGCAAAATGGGGGGTTGGGGGGCGAGTGTAAGAATCTTTGATACTTCTCAGACATCCTCTTAATCCTATCCGCCGATCTGCGACATTGTGCGGCTGTAAGATCCGGTGGTTCCAGCGTCTCGCATTTTGTAGTTGATGTCAGGTTTCGCGGTGAGGAGATCTTGCACTTCCGCTCGAATTTGTAGGAGCGGAACGCCTGACCGCAGAGCCATTTTTAGGTCTAGCTGTCCGGTTTCGTTGAGGAGGCAGGGGCGCAGCCAGCCATCAGCAGAAAGACGCATTCGGTTACAGCGATCGCAAAAGCATTCCGACATTTGGCTAATAAACCCCAGGGTGCCCTTGGCTCCTGGAATTTGAAACACATCGGCAGGGCCGTTCCCCGCGACTTGTCCTGCGGTTAAACCCCAGCGCTCCCGGATTTGTTGGCGCAATGCTTCTGAATCTACCCAACCTTTTTCACCAAATAGTCCTGCATTACCAATGGGCATGAATTCAATGAACCGGATGTGCCACTGGCGATCGAGACTCAGTGCGGCTAAGTCTAAAACCTCATGATCATTAACGCCAGGAATCACCACCACGTTGAGCTTAAGCGGATCAAATCCAACTCGGTGCGCTGCCTGGATACCGTCCCAAACTTGCTGCCAACGCGATCGCAAAATGCCTCCAGCGGTCGGTCTTTTACCGACAATGCGATCGAAAGTTTCGGGTTCTAAAGAGTCGAGGCTAATATTAATGCGGCGTAACCCAGCAGTGTGGAGATCTTGCGCCATGCCCGCTAACAAAAACGCATTGGTCGTCATGGATAAATCTTGGGTTTGAGGTAAAGCCGCGATCGCCCGGACAATATCGACCACGCCCGGACGAATCAACGGCTCGCCGCCCGTCAGCCGAAACCGAGTAAACCCAACTGGAATAAAAACTTCTCGCAGCAGCAATAATAGCTCTGCTTGAGTAAGCAACTCTTGCTTTCTGACAAACTCTAACTCTTCTCCCTCTGGCATACAGTATTGGCACCGAAAGTTGCAGCGATCGATCAGGCTAATGCGCAGATAATCAACGGCGGGAAGCATTGTAGGATTTACAGAAGAGGTTATGGCAGGGTTCACAACAGTCATTAAATGTACCCGTCCTTTAAGATTAGGAACAAGGGGTCAGTCTCCATCCTATCGATAAGATTCAGATTGCTGAAAGGAAAATGAAACGGTTGTCCACCTTTTTGCCCAGGTTTGCTAATCTAAGTAAAACTCACAAAATCATAGTCTTGTAACTCTGAGCTTAGAATGTCTTTGCTCAACCCCTTTTGGCTTTATCCTTGGATTTTTCCAGAGTTTGAAGCGTTTTTCTAGGTTTTAAGGCAAGACTTTCTGGTTATTGTCATGCTTAAAGTTGCTTCCTGTGAAACGTCTAAATCATTAGATCCGTTTAACAGTCTGCTTAATGAAAGCTTAGTTCTATTGTTGAAAGTCAAATCATTTAATACCCCCTTTAATTAATTTCTCAGCTTCTACCTCACACTTTAGGACTTATTGCAGGATTTAACCGTGACCCTTCAAACTGAACAACCTCCTCAGGTGACATCTGTAAACCAGATCGATCGCCAGATGGTCGCTATTTTGGACTTCGGCTCCCAATATTCTGAGCTGATCGCCCGTCGCATTCGAGAAACCCAGGTCTACTCTGAGGTGCTGTCTTACCGTACTACTGCTGAACAGCTTAAGCAACTGAACCTCAAGGGCATTATTCTTTCGGGAGGGCCCAGTTCTGTGTACGACGAAGGAGCGCCCCAGTGCGATCCAGAAATTTGGGACTTGGGCATCCCTGTTTTGGGAGTGTGCTATGGAATGCAGCTAATGGTGCAGCAGCTAGGGGGCGGCGTTGAACGGGCAAGCCGAGCGGAGTATGGCAAGGCATTTTTGCATATCGACGACCCCACTGATTTGCTGACTAATGTAGACGATGGCACGACGATGTGGATGAGTCATGGCGACTCGGTCACTCATTTACCAGATGGCTTTGAACTGCTGGCACATACCGATAATACTTCCTGTGCCGCGATCGCCAATCACGATCGCAAGCTTTATGGTGTGCAGTTCCACCCCGAAGTGGTGCATTCCTTGGGCGGCATGGCGCTGATTCGCAACTTTGTTTACCATATCTGCATTTGTGACCCCACCTGGACGACTGCTGCCTTTGTCGAAAATGCAGTTCGAGAAATTCGTGCCAAAGTGGGCGACAAGCGTGTACTGCTGGCACTGTCGGGTGGGGTTGATTCATCCACGCTAGCGTTCTTGCTGCATCGGGCGATCGGCGACCAGCTTACCTGTATGTTCATTGATCAGGGTTTTATGCGGAAGCTAGAGCCAGAGAGATTAGTCAAGTTGTTCCATGAGCAATTTCACATTGATGTGCAGTATGTTCATGCCCGTGAGCGCTTTTTAGCCGCGATCGCTGGAGTCACTGACCCTGAAGAAAAACGGAAGCGGATTGGTCACGAATTTATCCAGGTGTTTGAGGCAGAATCTAAGCGGCTGGGGCCTTTTGATTACTTAGCACAGGGGACGCTGTATCCCGACGTGATTGAATCTGCTGATACCAACGTCGATCCTAAAACGGGCGAACGGGTTGCTGTCAAAATCAAGAGCCATCACAATGTCGGCGGCTTGCCCAAAGACTTACGCTTTAAGCTTGTGGAGCCTTTACGGAAACTGTTTAAAGACGAAGTGCGGAAGGTAGGGCGATCGATCGGCTTGCCCGAAGAAATTGTCAACCGTCATCCTTTCCCTGGGCCCGGATTAGCCATTCGGATTTTGGGAGAAGTGACCAACGAACGCCTGGATATTTTGCGCGATGCCGATTTGATTGTGCGGCAAGAAATTAACCGCAGCGGCTTGTACCACGAAGTATGGCAGGCGTTTGCGGTATTGCTACCCGTTCGTAGCGTTGGCGTAATGGGAGATCAGCGAACTTATGCTTATCCAATTGTGCTACGCATCGTCTCTAGTGAAGACGGCATGACAGCAGACTGGTCCAGGGTTCCCTACGATTTGTTAGAGGTTATCTCCAATCGAATTGTTAACGAAGTGCGAGGCGTTAACCGAGTCGTGTACGATATCACCTCAAAACCGCCTGGAACGATTGAGTGGGAGTAGTTCTAAGCTTGAAACCTTGTCTAGCATTGTCCACAAAAATACAATCTCCCTCAAAGCCTCTCTCCTGAAGGAAAGGGGCTTTGAGGCTTCGCATCCCTAGGTAAACACTCGGTCACTTAAACATCGGCTGATTGCAAGGGTTGGCTTACACTAGACGCAAACCGCAGACGAATGACGATCGCCGTAATATTGTCATGTCCATTATGCTGATTAGCTAGCTCAATTAAATGGCTGACCCCGATATCTAAACTCATTTGCCCTGACAGCAATGGGGTCAAGTGGCTTTCCCAATAGATTTCTAGCAAATCATTGTCGGTCAGACCATCTGAACAAAGCAACAGCAGCATATCTTCGTTGAGTTCCAGAAAGCTGATAGCGGGTTTAATGCCGTTCTCATCCCGTGGGCCAAGCGCCTGGGTAAGCTGGTAGGCATCGGGACGGGCATAGGCGATCGCCTCTTGCACGCCCCGCTGAATTTCCCGCTGCCCCACTTCATGATCCACGGTAATTTGTTCTAGTCCATTTCGGCTGCTGAAACGGTAGATGCGACTGTCGCCCACGTGGGCGATTGCGAGTTGGTTGTCTTGCAACAATGCCATTGCCAGAGTAGTCCCCATCCGACCGCTGCCAGAACTAGCACGCTCTTGGTTAAGATCAAAAATGGCACGATTTGCCTGACCAATAGCTTCTTGAATTTGCTCTTCGCTAGGCAACTGGTCTTGCCAATTTTCGGCAAAGTAGGTTTTTAGCGTTTCTACCGCCAGCGCACTAGCGACTTCGCCACCTGCATGACCGCCCATGCCATCGCAAAGAATGTAAAGTCCCTGAATTTGCAGGGTTTTGCCTTGGGGACTTTCAGTTTTTTTAACGTCTGATTGCAGGCTGAAGCAGTCCTCGTTGTGGCTGCGTTGACTGCCAATGTTAGTGGCTCCGGCATCTTCAAAGCCCACGAGTTGAAGAGCCAGCGCGACAGGAGAATAATCGGAAACACTACGGGTTAGTTCTTGACTATCATCTAGGTCTTCATCCCAGTCGGGAAGCGTGTCCAAGTTGACGAGGGATGGAAGGATGGGTGGCTCTGGGCTGGGTGCGTCAGAATCGTTGACTGCCTCTTTGATGACTGTGAGACGCGATCGCAGTTCTGTAATAGATGTTACAGAGCCAGACTGTACATCATGAAACATCTGGGCTATGTCGCCCCGCTGAGTCCGTTGAGATTGAGAAAACAAGGTCTGCCAGGTTTCGCCCAAGTCTGTTAGTTCAGCAGGCTGAGCGGCATCATCTTCATAGAGGCGTTGCAGGCACAGAAGCCCGTTGTCGTCGATCCTAAGGTTATCTAGCACTTGAAGGCTGGTACCACAGTTTTGAGGCTGGAGGGCAACCCAAAGTTCGATCATTTCATCCAGCCAATCAATAATTTCGACTAACAAGGCTTGTCCACCCCATACAGAGAGAAGGGAGGGGAAGTGCGATCGCTCTTCAAGCAGCACCACGCTAAGTCCCTCTTGCTCCCAAGCATCATGAATTTTGGGCAGTGATAGAAAAGGATATTGTTTTTGAAGTTTTAAGTAAGGCTGAGCGGCGGCGGGAATTGCTTGGGTTTGTTCGGGCGGGGAAGTACTACTAGAACTAATTTGTTGGCGGTAGAGATCGTCTAAAAGAGAAGGCTGGAGAGGCTTGCAATCAATGACGACGGTTTCAATTAGGGCGGTAGAGTCGGTGATGGGTAAATCGGCAGTCAGTTGGTAACGCTGTTGATTATCAAGAAATTGTTGGGCAGCCAGCCGACTCACTGATCCTGACAGAAGGGCGTGTCGGCGAACAGTCGTAGGACTAGGTACAGAAGTAATATCCAGATCTTCTGAGTCAGGATGGGAATTAGGTAAGAGGCTGTTGGGTAAGAGATCCTTGACCAAAGCTCCTCCACACTTTTGACAAAACCGATTCTTATCCGGGTTTATGGACTGACAGTGGGGACAAGCCTGCATTTGAAAAAATCCTCGACTCCGGACAGATGACCTCTAAGGCTTTTAATCTTACCGCTTAGCTTCTTCTGATGCTATGAGTTTAGAAGGTCGATTTAACGCCTTGAAGCAGCTTAATTTGCGAGCCTAATCAGTTCTCTCAGGGTACCCCAGATTATTCAGCAGCGACCAAGCAGAGTTTTATTTTGCAGGAAAGTAGAGCATTATGCCTAATTTTGTAGAATGGATGGTCAGAAATCAGGTTTTTGCTTGGGGAAGGCAAACTTATTTAATGGGGATTTTGAATGTAACGCCGGATAGCTTTAGTGATGGCGGGCAATTTGACACCTTAGATGCGGCGATCGCCCAAGCGCATCATCTGATTGAATCGGGGGCACACGTTTTAGATGTAGGCGGACAGTCAACCCGACCCCAAGCCGAAGAGATTTCTCTAGATGCTGAGCTAGAACGGGTGGTGCCTGTGATTCAGGCACTGCGAGAGAGCGGAATTAATGCGCCCATTTCGGTGGATACGACGAAGGCGGCAGTGGCACGGGCAGCCGTGGCAGCAGGGGCAGATTGGGTGAATGATATCTCTGGAGCACTCGTTGACCCTGAAATGCTAGGCGCGATCGCTGAGCTAAATATTCCGGTTGTGCTGATGCATATGCGAGGAACGCCTCAGACGATGCAACGATTAACGGAATATCAAGATTTGATCGGAGAGATTTACGAGTTTTTGGCACGTCGAGTGGAAGCAGCGATCGCTCTAGGCATTCCTTCGCGTCATATCATGCTCGACCCAGGAATCGGCTTTGCCAAGAACTATAGTCAAAACCTAGAAATTCTGCGGCAACTCTCTAAGCTGCGATCGCTAGGGTTTCCTTTGCTAGTAGGCACTTCCCGCAAAAGTTTTATTGGACACATTTTGAACCAGCCCAACGCCCAAGAACGAGTATGGGGAACAGCAGCAACTTGCTGTGCAGCGATCGCTCAAGGTGGCGATGTACTACGGGTTCATGATGTTAAAGAGATGAGAGATGTGTGTTTGGTTGCCGATGCCATTTGGCGGCACTAGTTACCATTTCCACTATGACCGCCTTCTAACGTATTCCGCCCCGAACTACCTTCAGATTGAATGAGTTCTGTTATGCCTTCAGTCAAGGCTTTAGGATCCATGAAAACAATTTTAGAGTTGTTGCTTTCGCCTAACTTGAGGCTGGCATCAACGTAATTTTGGGCAACAAGGTACTGGAGGATGTGCTGGCTATCGGGGTTGTTACGAAGGGCTTCGGCAATGCGTTGAACTGATCCGGCGATCGCCTCAGCTTCCTCCATGGCGGCTTTTTTCTTTCCGGCGGCTTGCGTCTCTAGGGCAATGCGCTCACTTTTTGCCGATCGTTCTTTTTCCAACGCCAGCTTGATACTTTCAGGAGCTTCAATATCTTGAATTTCGACCCGAGTAATTTTTACGCCCCAAGGTTCAGTGGCTTCATCCAGGTTTGCTGCTAGCTCCCGGATAATTTTGTTTCTAGAAGAATTCGTTTCTTGTAGATCCATCATGCCGATGACAGACCGCAATGTCGTCACGACTAAATTACTAATCGCGTCTTCAATGTCTTGAATTTCGTAGTAAGCCTGCTGCAATTCTAGAATCTTCCAAAAAATAACCGCATCCACTTTGACTCGAATATTGTCTTGGGTGGTGGCATCGTTGGGAGGAATGTCAAGGATGCGCTCTTTAACTGAGCCTTCTGTAACCACTTCATCAATAAATGGAATAATCCCAAAGTTAAGCCCTGGCTTAAGCTTGCGGTGATACCGCCCCAAACGCTCTACTAAAGCCTCGTTGCCTTCATTAATTCGTCTAGTTGACCCAACTGTTGCTCCCAGAATGGTCAAAATGGCAGCAAATGTCCAAACAAGTGAACCCATACGTTTTGATCCCTTCTGATGCAGCGAGTTTAGAAGTTAATGCCGTGCAGCAGTCTCAATATATCGCTCTAAATGATTTTCGGCACAGGTTAGCATCGGTGAACTCAAAGCCTGGTTAGCAATCAGCCTAGTTAGCGATCGCTGGGTTCTTCTAAAAAGCGGGTGGGCATGACAATTAAGGTCAAGCCTTGCCGCGCCACGACCTGCACCACTTCTCCAGGCGTAATGACAATATCTGAAATTTGGCAGCGGGCTTTCCAAAGCGAACCTTCGTACATCACTAGCCCAATACCGCCTTTGGTAATAACTTCTGAAACCGTGGCTTCTGCATCGGGCGACAGGTCGAGGGACTGCTTGGGAACCATGCCTCGCAGAACAATGATCAGACAAACCGATAAAATGCCCCAAAGTAGTAGTTCAATGGCGATCGACTTGACTGTGATAGCAGCGATCGCCGTGATGACTGCCGCAATGCCTAGAGAGGCAACTACGGGTTCTCCTGCAACCATGCTTGCGCCTAAAAGTAGTAACCCTGTCAGCAACCAGGCGTATGCCCGCTGCTCTGATAAAAATTGTATTAAATCTGCATTAGCCACAGTCGGTTCTGCCCCTGCATATCGAAGACTCTCTATCTTAAATTTAGCGGCAAGGCAGATTTATGGAGGTCAAGTATCATTGCGCCCTGATTTTTTTGGGGTTGTTTTTTTGCGCTGGCGGCGAAATTGACGGAAGGGATGCCCCATAAGCGGGAAATCTCCTGGCAGGATAAACATGACTAAAGGAAGGCTATGGTTGAGTAAACACTCTAAATTTTCAGTACATTGCTCTGTCTGACGAGAAGGCAGCGTACTGGCAACTAATTTCTCCATCGGCAGTGCCGCCACTCTTAGCCAGTTAGAAAAATTTGGGGGCAAATCTGCATTCAATCGTAGCTTCAAAGTCTCTGTAGAGAAAGACTGCGCATAGGTAGGCTTCAGAAAAGGAACGTATTCTTTGGCTTGGGGAGTCCGTTGTTTAATAAAAGCAAGGCTCACTCCCTTGAGTAAATTTCGTAGTGGTTCTGTGGCTTCTGCCGATCGCTCTCTGATAAAAATGCTTTGGGTCAAACTCTGGTTCAAGTTCGTGGGATCACCCGCACTGAGATGGGTGCCCCCGATCGCGGTAAGGAGATATTTTGAGGTTTGCAGTTGTGTAAACGGCAAAAACTGCTGACTCACTGCTGGGGTAATGCCATCATCGGTGCTTGCCAGCATGAGGGTGGGGATTTGTACTTGGGCTAGACCCGTTTCATCAAACAGTCGTCCAATCACAGGGTTGAGCGTGATGGCTTGCTTAATCCGATTATCTTGTAAATTAAGAGGGGGATCGGGTAAGTCGGCAGCGTTGCATTGCAGCAAATCGGCAGGGGAGAAAACGACTGGGTTAGGGTCGTCGCAGAAGGCTCGCAGGCGCTTCAGGTTGAGCTTTGCGCCTGCGAGTGCCAAGGCAGTGTAACCTCCTAGAGAATGCCCAATCAGCGTTACTTCTTCGGTGTTAAACTTGCCTCGCAGGTGTGCCGAAAATTGATCAAGCTGGCTGAGACGATCGAGCACAAATGATACATCTTTGGGGCGATCGACAAATTCGGTGGCAGGCAGCAGGTTATTTCCCTTTGCTGTCGATTGACCCATATCGCTGCTGGTTAACCAGGCTACACTGCTGCCCGGATGCTCTAATGCTGCAACAGTGAGTCCATGGGACGCTAAATGCTCGGCAAGATAAGTTAAGAATCGGCGGTCTGCTCCAAACCCATGGGACAAAATGATTAAGGGCCCTTGGGTTTCGCTACCCCAGTAAATATCTACAGGAACGGTGCGATCGCGCGTATAGTCGCGCATGGCGATCGTTTGATGCTGCACCCAGCTTTTACCAGGCTGAGTGGGGTCTAAGTCAGTAGGCAAAGGTTTTCCTTTAACGGTTAAATCGCGATCGACGATGGAGCTCAGGGTCTGACTTTGCCAGTACGGTAAGTTCATTTGCGAAGCCAGGGTGATGACTGAAGAAGCATCAATGGTGACGGTTTTTGCTGGAAAAGACTCTAAAAATCCTAGTAAGCTCATTTGGTCAGGCTGCTTTGCCGCCAATGTTAGCGCTTGCTGGAGTTGGGCTGGGTTGCTGTCAGGGATCGCTACCTGCAAAGTATTGATAAAGCGCTCACCTGCCGATGAATGCAACAGATCTTCAACCAGTTTGTCGCCCACGTTAGGGTCAAGCTGAAGGCGCGTGCTGAGGGCTTGTTGCACATCGGCAGTTAGCAGGGGCGTTAGCAACTGGAGAGAGGCAGGAACTTCCCCAGTCAAGGCAAATCTTTGTAAATCAGCGATCGCCACTGACTGCTGCAAAGGCCCTAACTGTACTGCAATATATTCCGCAGCTTGCCCCGGTGCTGAAATTCCTAAGGTAAGCGCAACCCCGCACGCCAGCCCTCGAATGAATTTTTTAATTCCGGTAACCTGCGGATAACACCGTCCGAGAGTTTGGAAAGGGTGGGCGTAGGAGTTAGGGGAAGGAACATTCACTGGTACTTCTCTAAGGAACAATCACACAAAAGGCGCACTATCTAGTCTATTAGTATCTAATTTATTAACCAATCCATTAATCAGGCTATTACTAATTTAAGCGATACGGCAGACGACAAAACCGCCAGAGTAGTAATCATTGTGAACATTGTAAATTGTGTTCTATCTTGCCCAACTTTATCTATCATTTTCCATCTCTACGATCGCCCGTGCTGCATCCTCCAACCTAGCTTGCCGTTGTCCTTGGGCGCGGGCTTGTCCGCATATTAAAGTGATGGGAGTATCCAGTAATACATCGATAAAATTAGGTACACTAGACTGCATTAATTTATTCTTAGCAGCGATCGGCACCTCTTTCAGTAGCCAACGACTCCAACGGTATAAATAATCTCTCCGACTCATCTCTTTAGTCAAGCTGATGCCATGGAGATCATGGAGATATCGATTCGATCGCCCGTATCTTTGCCATTGGCTACGCAGTTCTGCCAGAGTCGAGCGATGTCGATGCCGCACGATCGCACTTGCCGCAAACTGCAATTGCCAAGGGCTGGCTTGAAGGCTATCTGGTTGAAGGCTGTTTTGTTGAAGAAGAATCCGCCAGCAAAGGTCGGCATCACCCCCCGTGGTTAAATAGGGACGAAAGAGCCCCACTTGTTCAAATATCTGTCGTCGCACCGCTAGGTTTGCCGTTTGTCCGTAGGAGCAAAAGGGATGGGCAAGGGTGTGCTTTTGAGAGAGTGTCTCGTGGCGATCGGCGTATCGTTCTAGCAAAGTGTGACCTGGAAGCGCCAAAATTTCTCCGGCAACAATAGCGACAGTCGGATTGACAAACGGTTGAACTAATTCAGTGAGCCAGCCAGAATGGGGACGACAATCGGCATCGGTGAACGCGATAATGCTACCTTTTGCCGCTCGGATACCTGTATTACGCGCCGCGTAGGAGCTTTGGATTTGAGTTTCGCTGAGAGTGCGGACTTGTGGATTGGCTTGCAGAATCGCCAGAGTGCGATCGCGGCTGCCGTTATCCACCAACAAATACTCTGTTAAATGGGCAGGATAGGTTTGCGATCGTAAGCATTCCAGCAATGCTGGCAAATCATCCTCACCGTTATAAATCGGAATTACCACAGAAACATCAGGCTGAAAGCTTGACTCGGCTGGCTCAATTATAGGAATCGGCATTTTAGGGAGAAATAGTTGGATCTAGCTCCCAGTTTTCCCATCTGTTCTCAACCTATCTCCCCTTTAATAAATGCCATAAACTTGCAGTTTAATAAATGCTATAAACTTGCAGTGGCTTAAGTGTCCCTTCGCACTTTGTAGAAATCCTATGAACGACAACCCAGAGAACGTTAAAGACCAATTCTTCAATCCTCAGAGCACCTACCGAGGAGAATTTACTCCAGAGAGTCTGGCATTTAACGCTAATCTCCAAGAGTTCGCCAACCGTATCTCTATCATCTGCAACCTGGAAACAGGTGGACGCATTCCTGCCGAAGAAGCATACAAACAGATTAAGCAACTCTGGAGACAGTTGAAACAATCGAAGGTCGAGTTATTGGATACGCCCCATCCTCCTAAGCCAGACCTACCGCCAGAGTAATTCCCAATGTCGAAGCCCAGCGTTTCACCGACTGCAACCCTGTTGATTTCTTGCCCCGATCAGCGAGGGCTGGTGGCAAAGTTTGCCAGCTTTATTTACTCCAATGGTGGCAATATCGTTCATGCTGATCAGCATACTGACTTTTCGGCAGGGTTGTTTTTAACCCGAATTGAGTGGCAGCTTGAAGGATTTAACTTGCCCCGTGAGGTGATTGCACCCGCATTTCGAGCGATCGCCCAGCCCCTCAATGCCCAGTGGCAGCTTCACTTTTCTGATGCGCAACCCCGCATTGCAATCTGGGTCAGCCGCCAAGATCATTGCCTGTTTGACTTAATTTGGCGACACCGGGCAGGCGAATTTGCTGCGGAAATTCCTCTGATTCTCAGCAATCATCTCCATTTGCAAAGCACCGCCGAGCAATTTGGTATTGCCTATCACCACGTTCCCATCACACCCGACAATAAAGCCGAACAAGAATATAAACAGCTTGAGTTACTAAAAGAGTACTGTATCGATCTAGTGGTGCTGGCGAAATATATGCAAATTCTGAGTCCTAGTTTTGTGGCTCAATTCTCTAACATCATTAACATTCATCACTCATTTCTACCTGCCTTTGCCGGAGCTAATCCTTACCAGCGCGCCTACGAACGGGGTGTAAAAATTATTGGCGCAACAGCCCACTACGTCACGAAAGACCTAGATGAAGGCCCCATTATTGAGCAGGATGTAGTACGGGTGAGTCACCGTGATCAAGTGCCCGACCTCATTCGCAAAGGCAAAGATTTAGAGCGGATGGTCTTGGCAAGAGCCGTTCGGCTGCATCTTCAGAACCGAGTGCTGGTTTATGATAACCGGACAGTGGTGTTTGAGTAGCAAAATCACATCTTGCTGAAGCAAACTGCGTGGAATCACATAGATTTTCACAGTTTTTCATGTGCATTCATATACACTAAATTTTGTGCTGGTTAATTATTTTGAAGTCATTCAATAAAATAAAGGAGAGTCCATGTCGCAGCCACAGCAACCTATTCGCGTCTGTATTATTTTGGGCACTCGCCCTGAGGCGATTAAGCTGGCACCCGTAATTCAGCAGTTTCGCAAAAACCCGCTGTTTGATACGCAAGTTGTATTAACTGGGCAGCACAAGGAAATGGTGGCGCAAGTCATGCAGCTATTTGATCTACAAGCTGATCATGATTTGGCGATTATGCAGCATGGGCAAACCTTGACGGATATTACCTGCCGGAGCTTGCGGGGGCTAGAGACGCTATTTAAGGAGCTAAAGCCGCAGATGGTGTTAGTGCAAGGTGATACAACTACAGCACTAGCAGCAGCGATCGCCGCCTTTTACCAGCAAATCCCAGTAGGGCACGTTGAAGCTGGACTCCGTACTGATGATATCTATAACCCTTTCCCAGAAGAAGCTAATCGCCGCCTCATTTCCCAAATCACCCAGCTTCACTTTGCCCCGACTAGCCTTTCGGTCGAGCATTTAGAGCGATCGGGCGTAGTCGGCAAAATTTACAACACAGGCAACACAGTTATTGATGCCCTGCTCAGCGTGGCAGCCCGTCGGCTCGAATGCCCCATTCCTGAATTAGATTGGAGCCAGCACCGCGTCATTCTTTCCACTGTCCACCGTCGCGAAAACTGGGGTGAACCTCTCAAAGACATTGCCCAAGGCTTCCTTCGGGTCTTAGAAAAATTTCCTGATGCTGCCCTAGTGCTGCCACTCCACCGCAACCCCACTGTGCGCGAACCCCTCACCGCCATTTTGGGCGACCATCCTAGAGTATTTTTAACCGAACCGCTCGATTACGGCGACCTGGTGAGCGCCATGCAGCGCTGCTATTTGTTGCTGACTGATTCGGGAGGATTGCAGGAAGAAGCGCCGAGCCTGGGTAAGCCGGTCTTGGTGCTGCGCGAAACGACGGAGCGTCCAGAAGCAGTCATGGCAGGGACGGCAAAGCTCATTGGCACTAGCTCAGACAATATCTTTAGAGAAGCGGCTGATTTGTTGGGGAACCCGGAGTCGTATCGAAAAATGGCGAACGCGGTTAACCCGTTTGGAGATGGGCATTCGTCGGAGCAGATTGTCAAAATTGTTGAGGAGTATTTTGGACTTTGATAGCACGTCTCAAGATGATCCTTCCGGAGACAAGCGGGCGCAGTGTTCGATCTGCAATGTTCGATCTAAGGGGTAGGGGAGGATGAAGCTTCTGGAGAAAGAGTTGGGGAGGGTGCTGAGGAAGGTTCTGGAGAGGTTGAAACCGGAGGCGGAGAGGCTTCGGGGGAGGCTTCGGGAGATACTCTAGGGGAGGCTGACGGGCTTTCCGAAGGCGAAGGGTTAGGCGCTAACTCCTTCCATTCTTCCAACGGGCGATCGACTGCATTTTCAAAGCTAGGTGAAGCCAGAAATACTTTGATCTCTCCTGAAAGAGCAGGGGGCGGATCAACCAGGGCGTAAATGAAGCTGCGGTTGAAGTCGTAGCCGCCTAACAACAGTCTGTGTGTCTCCTGGTTATTCAGCACGACATTAATGGTGGCGAGGGGCTGGTGGAAGCTGAAGGATTCTCGATCGCCAGCCAATGCTGTGAAAGTGCGATCGCTCTTACCTGCTAATAAGCCGAGCAAATAGGCGATCGAAGCATCGCTAGCAGCAGCTTTATCAGGTTCGATCATTTGCCACTTGCCGCTTTGATCGCGCTCAAACTTGAGCGATCGCAACCGCGTCTTCACCGTTAACGACTGCACCTGCTTTTCCTCAAAAGCAAATAGCTGTTGCCCCTCGTCGTTTTCAGTCTGCTCTGGCGGACGCTGGTTGCCCACCACCATGACCACACCGCCCAGCAGCAGCGCCGCCAACACTAAAAATAAAGTCGCGGGTTTAATTTTCATTTACCTTCTTCTCCACCACATTACGGCTCCAGCCCCAAAGCCCAGAACAGGGAGCAACACCATTGAAATCAACGCCACGCTAATCTGCTGCCCTAACGTCATGACAATACGGCGATTTTTCATTTCTCTGGGGCGAATGGCTAAGACTTGATCATCGCTTTGACTTAACCAACTCACAGCATTGAGGAAAATATTGCCGTTTAACTGCTGCTCAAACAGTCCATCTGTTGCAAATCGAGAGTTGCCGATTACCACCAGACGAGACTGAGGTTTTGCCTGTGAATCTGTGGTGGCAAGATCTTCTGTTGCTAAGCGACTGAAGGCAATGCCAATCGCGTAAGGTGGCGATGGATCGGCAGGATCAGCTTTAACGCTGCCAGAGGCTTTATCTAGCTTCTGGGCTTGGGTGCGATCGCTGGTGAACAAGAACGGCACCGTTTCTACGCCTGAAACAGAAGTGGTCGCCAAGGGTCGCGCCAAGGGATAAAACGAAATCCCGTTGCCTAACCCTTTACTAATGGGATGGTCGCCATATTGATTGACAATTGTCACCGCTGCTCCCAAGCCCGACGCTTGCCCCGCCGGATCAACCACGATGCGATCGCTCAACTGTACGCCCCAAGCTTCCAGCAGCTTGCCTACTTTTGGGTCGGTTTCCGGATCAATCATCAGCATTAACCCGCTTCGGCGCTTCAGATAATCTTCTAGAATGGTCACCTCCTTTTCTAGTAACGCCCGTTCTGAACCTGCTACAACCACCACTGAAGCGTCATCAGGAACTTTAGAATTTTCAATTAAATTCAATGTTTCATGGGTAAAATTTTCTTCGCCTAAACGGGCGATCGCCTGTGACATGCCGTCTTGACCCGCCTCTAGCACGCGCTCACCGTGCCCTTGCACAAAGTAAACCTTCTGTTGCCGCGCGTCGGTAATCTTGACTAAGGCGCTTGTCAATTGCCGTTCCGACAGGCGTTGCTGAGGGTTAACCGTTTGCACCAGACGCCGAGCGCTACCCGTTTCTAAATACACTTCCCCAATTGACTTAACGCCCAACCGCTGGGCAATCCCTGGCTTTGCTTGAGGGTCAACAAATTCATAGCTCACCTGGCTATTCTGCCGCCGATAGTTATCCAAAAGCTCTCGATCGATTGGATTTGGAGCCGTATCAAATACCCAAACTTTGACGGGCTGCTTTAGCGTCTGCACAACCTGCTGCGTTTGAGGTGCCAGGGTAAAGATGCGAGTTTCGGTTAAATCAATGCGGCTAGAATAGCGCACTGCCAAAATATTGATCATTCCCACAATCACCAAAACCGCCACTGTAGACAGAATTGCGTTGGTACCAACCTGCGCCGATCGCCCACTCCAGAAAGGCTGCCGCGATTGTCCTCCCGACATCAACCACCAGCCCAGAATTACTATTCCAGCAGTAATTAACGCCAGCGGCACTGCCCCCCAACTCCCGTTGACTACGCCCACCACCAACCCAGCAGAAATCAGCACAGGGCTAAGCCAGAAGAGATATTTCAGCAATTTCCAATTGGGGGCAGAAAGTTTCATGGCAAAGTTTGGGGAAAGTTAGAGGAATAAGAAAAAATTAAGACCGCTGAAACCGAAATGCCTCAATGGCTTGAGCCGTCAAGAATAATCCCAAAACAATATAGCTAACAAAAACCACAATGCTGCTAGGGTCTAAAGTCCCTTGAACCAGGTTCGTGTAGTTCTTCACTAATGATAAATGTCCTAACGCGCCGCCTAACGCCCCACCGATGCCTGTTGCAACCAAATCGACCACCCACAGGAACAAAATGAGCGCAAAGGTAAGAATCGCTGCCAGAATGGTGCTGTCGGTCAAGGAAGAAATAAACATTCCTAAGGATAATACGGCAGCGGCTAGCAAAATTAATCCAGTGTGTCCTAGTAAAAGAACGGTGGGTTGAATAGGTGGATCGGAAGCAGAAAGAGCGATCGCCTCATACACTAACAATGGCAGAATTAGCGTTAAAAAGAACGTTACCACACCCAATAATTTACCTAATGCCACCGCCCAATTTGTAATAGGAGATGTTGCCAATAATTCCAATGTACCGCGTTTTCTTTCTTCGGCGTATAGCCCCATTGACAGTATCGGCAGAATAAACAACGAGAGAGAACCCAATACACCCAAATACACGCTCAGAAACTGATACGGCACATCTACAGGCTCAGTAATTCCCTGCGCATCTCGGTTGGCAACCTGAGCAATTAAACCATCGGGCCCCAACAGAATTGCAATAAAAAAGAATCCACTCAGCAGCCAAAAAACGCCTGCAATAACATAAGCAAACGGTGAAGAAAAATAGCTTTGAAGTTCTCTACGGTAAATTGCAACAACGTTATTAAAGACGGTTTTCATGACCGCTGTGCTCCTTCTGCAGGTTGGTCTGTAGATTGATTCGAGTTCTGACTTATGGGTGAAATGATGGATGAATCTAGAGACTGATTAGTGGGCAACGATCGCTCCTGCTCGTCCCCGTTTTCAATTTCTCCTTCTGTCAGGGGTTTCTCTTCTGTCGTCAACTCTAAAAATACATCCTCTAAGCTGACCTGAATTCGCTTCATTTCATAAAGCCCTAGCCCCATTCCCACGATCGCCGCCGAAATTTCTCGCCCTGGGTCAGTTCCCGGTTCTAGTGCCACCTGAACGCGATACCGATTTCCCAGCAGATCGCTTCCGGTCATGAGTTCGGCAGTTTTAACCCCAGGAATATTGCGAAGCCTGGGCTGAAGCACCTCAAAATCACCATTGATCTCCAGTTCATACGCCGAGCCACTCCTGAGTTGCGCCATCAGTTGATCAGGGGTATTGGTGGCAACCACCCTGCCTCGGTTAATGATGGCTACCCGGCTACAGGTCATGCTCACCTCTGGCAAAATATGCGTAGACAAAATAATGGTATGTTCCCCAGCCAAACTTTTAATGAGGTTGCGCACATCAATAATCTGCCTCGGATCAAGCCCCACGGTTGGCTCATCTAAAATAATGGCGGGAGGATCATGAACGATCGCTTGGGCAATACCAACTCGCTGCCGAAACCCTTTAGACAACTTGCGAATTAACACCTTTTGTTTCTCTTGCAAGTTGCAACGCTGAATCGCCAGCTTGACCCGAGTTGGGCGATCGCCAGCCGACACCCCTTTAATGCGCGCCACAAAATGCAAAAATCCTTCCACCGTCATGTCAGGATACAGCGGCGGCGTTTCTGGCAAATAGCCAATTCGTCGGCGCACCTCCATCGAATCCTCATGCACATCAAACCCGGCAATTTTGGCAACCCCGCTAGTGGCAGGCAAATATCCTGTCAAAATGCGCATTGTTGTAGTTTTGCCCGCGCCATTTGGCCCTAAAAAGCCTAAAATTTCCCCTTTTTCTACCTCAAACGTCACATCTTGAATGGCGGGGGTATCGCCATAGATTTTGCTGAGTTGCTCAACTTGAATCATTTTTGGACAGGGGGTAGAGGGGCACCGATCGCGAAAGTCACAGATTGAGAAACAGCACTTATTGTAAGTTACAGGAGTGAATTGTACTCAAAATGACATTTCTTTGTTGATCCTTTGTTGAGTAGTGGCAGTTTGCTGTCCCCTCGTTATCTTTATCAAAATCAAAGAAAATATCCAGCAAAAAAAGTTCCTAGCTAAAGCTAGGAACTCGTCAGGGTGTATCTACCTGCTACAAGATCCGCAGATCATCAGGGGCTGTCAGGACGAACTGCTCTCAAAAATTCTCCATTCGGAGCAATATACCGAAACTGATCTTCTAATTGCACCCAAGCCCAGCCTCCAGAGAAAGAGCCAGTCTTTTGAAACTGCGGCTCAATCACTACTTCCCCCATTTTATTGATAAAGCCAATCTTTCCAGCAACCTGAACCGCAGCTAGTCCTTCCGAAAAGTCCGACGCAAACTCGAACTTAGGCACGATCGCCATCTCTCCCGCACTGTTGGTATAGCCCCACGTCGTTCCCACCAAGACCACCGCCAAGCCTTCCGAAAAGTCCGACGCAAAATCAAACTGCGGCGCGATCGCCCATTCTCCCGATTGCCGAATATATCCCCACTTACTCTCCTTCCTGACCCGTGCCAGCGTCTCCGAAAAATCAAACGCTCCATCAAACTGGGGTGCGATCGCCACCTTACCCATTCGATCAACATAGCCCCATTTCCCCGCCGCCCGAATTACCGCCAACGATTCTGAAAAACTCCAGGCATCAGTAAACTGTGGCGCGATCGCCCATTCCCCTAAACGATTGACATACCCATACTGCTCATCAATTTTGACAGCGGCTAACCCTTCAGAAAAATCGCTTGCCAAAAAAAACTGCGGCTCAATCGCCCATTCCCCATCCAAGTTGATATAGCCGTAGCGATTCCCATTGCGCACGACCGCCAGCCCATCCGCAAAACTATTAACTCCTAAATATTGCGGGTCGATCACCACAGCGCCCGTTCGGTCAAGATAGCCATAGTAATCATTGACACGAGCGATCGCGCGTCCTTCAGAAAAAGGTGAAACACCGTCAAAGCTTGGATCTACCGCAATGACTGTTTTGCCAGTCGGGTCAATGTAGAAATAGCGATCGGAAGTTTGAACCACCGCCAGTCCTTCCGAAAAGTTTGAAGCGCGATCGAATTGCAGAATTGATGAAGCCATTGGCAGAGGTAATCTAAATCTTAAATATCCCTCAAAATGGAAGTTTGTCTGTACCTGCGTTGATTTCCGACAAGAGTGTCGATATTACTTTTCTAACTTCTGGTGAAGACAGTATTTCGCCAAGAGCTTGCTCGAACGCTTCCTCAGAGTCGCATTGTCTGTGGTAGGTATCATTTGCTAAGTTGTTCAGACTTAGAGGATAGAGTTTAATATCGTGAATAACCGAAAGTATTGAATAGCGATAGTTATCGAGGGATGGAGCAACGACTCGAAGCTCTATATTCTGCTTCTCCTGATTCTGAATCCGTCTAACATCGCCAACGAGTAAACCGTCAGTAGCCTCAGACAGAATTGCAGCCTGTTCTTTCAAAATAGTGAAGGGAGTTCTGACAATATCAGGTTTCGATAAATCACCCCAAAGACTTTTTTGACTATTCATAATTCATCGTCCTTTCTATACTTAGCCTAACTAACACAGGCAGATGATCTGAAACAGATTTCAGTAATCCAGTTTCTGCTAGCAAGCTCTTACTCCCCACTTCTGAAATAACCTGTAAGCTCTCCTGAGAAAAATGATTTAATAGGTCGGGTCGCAATAGCACTTGGTCAAAGGTATTCCAAAAATAATTGATATACCCTCCTTTACTGTCATAATACGTCCCTGAAGAGCCTGGAGAAGAATCCCCCATCAGTCCCCACATAGGATTGTAGAAAAACGGCTTGTCTTCCCCTTGCACAGATCTACTCCGTCTCCTGGCTATTTTCTGATCCATAACAGCATGAAAGCCATCTGATGCAACTAAGCCAGGTTCAAATGGGTTCATGTTGAAATCTCCAATCACCAGAGTTCTAGAATGTCCTACGTTTCTTTCAGCTTCTTGAATTGTCTTAGATATTCTAGTGGCGTGCATCATTTGCTCACGTTCATCAAGGTGCAGCTTGCTTGGTAAGTGTAATCCTACCAGTAGTAAAGAAACTCCAATGGGCGGGGAGATATGTCGAATCGAAACACCTCCACTATCAGCAACTGGACGAACTGATTGATGAGGATATCGAAAGAAAAAGGATAAGCGCGATGCCAAATTGTTAAATAATCCAAAGTACAAACCGTTCGAGTCAGAAGAATTGAGGGAGGGTAGAAGGTTGGCATCTGATATCTGGGATTCTGCCAAAATTAGGATATCAACATTGTGGTGATGGCAAAGATACACAATATCTTGCAGGAGATTTTTCTTGTTGATATTCCAGAACAGTATCGTTGCCATCGTTTGAAGGATAGAGCCCGCCCATAGCTTATAGAAGAATAGGAGCGATCGCCACCCATTGACCGACCCCAACAAAAAGGGCGCAGATGAACTGCACCCTCGAAGAGCTATCGACCTCTGACAAACTTTGCGTTAAGCGCTTGCCACCATCAACGTTCTCAACGTTTTTAGCCCTCGCTTCACCCGGCGAGAAACCGTTACGGCGCTAATTCCTAAACGTTCTGCCGTTTCCTTTTGAGTCAGGTCATGCAGAAACACAAATTCTAAAACCTCACGAGTCCGATTTTCTAGCTGAACCAACGCTTGATGAAGACGAATCTGATCTTCTTGAGCCAACTGAAAGCTTTGGTAGTGATTATCAGGAACCAAGTCGCCCAGAGAGGTCGATCGCTCATCTTCGTCGCGCATGGGTGCATCAAGGCTGAGGGGAGCGCGATTGCGATATGCCAGTTTAATGTCTTGCCATTCCATTACCGAAATTGCTAATGCTTGGGACACTTCCACGTCAGTCGGTGGACGGTGCAACTCGACTTGAAGCTGGCGAGTAATGTTAGAGGCTTGGTGCTGTAGAGCTTGCCAGCGGCGCGGAATACGAACTGGTGAACCCTTGTCGCGCAGATAGTGTTGAATTTCGCCCCGAATGTAAGGAATGGCAAAAGAACTGAAGGCGTTGCCCCGAGACATATCAAAGCGTTCGATCGCTCGGATTAAGCCTAAGCTGCCCACTTGAAGTAGATCTTCATAGCTTTCGGTACATTGATTAACCCAGTGATGAGCTTCCTTTCTCACCAGCCCAAAGTTAAGCTCAACCAACTGATTGCGGATTTCGGCACAGGGAGATTTGTAGTACTCCCGGAGCAACTGTAAACTTTCACTTTTAAGTTCGTTCGCGACTGGGGTAAGCATGACAGGGTTCAGGTAAATGAGGTAAGTGCGCTCTATCAAGACTCGTTGAGGTAGCTGTTATGAAGACCGATGTCCGGTGATTCGCTCAGCAAACTTCTAGATTTGATGACAACTTTAGGCTGAGCCTCAGACCTGAACCACTGCGTTTTTACTGAACCTCTGGCGATCGCTCAAAGTTACTCTGCGTCTAATTTTGAGCTAAAAAAACGGCTCAAAAACGAGTCCATCAAGGTACTCAAATTTTTGAACCCGTTTGGGCAAACCATTGTTTTTACGTAGAGGCAATCTTCATGTTAAGAAGTCTTTACTTCAAAATAGATAGGTATGGGTCTAGTATGGATTCCCAAAAATTAGGCAGCCGCCGTCAATTTTCCCCGCCAAATTTGAGTTAAAAATCCGGCTAAACTACTCCCTAGGTTCATTTGTTGACAAGGAACTACATTATGTTCAACATTGAAGTGCGATTTCAGGGTGGCTTAACTTCTGCACAGCAAGCTGTGTTTGAAACTGCAACAACTCGATGGTCACAAATTATTGTGGGCGACTTGCCTGCCGTGCGGATCAACAACGAAGTCATTGACGATTTGGTCATTGAGGCGCTTGGAACCCGGATTGATGGCTCTCTTGGCATTCTAGGACAAGCGGGACCTCGTTTTTTACGTCCCAACACGTTTTTGCCTGCCCTAGGCAACATGGAATTTGATATTGATGATTTAAGCCGTCTAGAAGCAGAAGGCAGCCTGGAAAACGTCATTATCCATGAAATGGGTCATGTCCTAGGAATTGGCACCATTTGGCAACAGCTTAGGCTATTGCAGAATGCGGGGCGGACAAATCCCATCTTTATTGGCATCAATGCTATGAGAGAGTATGCGACCTTAATTGGTAGACAAACTCCTACGCCTGTCCCTGTTGAAAATATGGGTGGTGCCGGAACTCGTGATGGACACTGGCGAGAACGCATATTGGGTGTTGAACTAATGACGGGGTTCCTCAATGCCAATGTCAACCCTTTGAGTCGTTTAACGGTTGGGGCACTTCAAGACATGGGGTATCGAGTGAATTACGATGCCGCCGATCCGTACGACCTGCCTAGTCGGCTAGAAGTTTTGATGTTCGGCATTACAGGCGAGCCTAACTACAACCAGTGCCGGATGTGTGGACATCGGCGCAGAGGAGTAGAGCCTGTGGTGTTGCCTGAGAGCGCGTTGGTTTAGAGGTCGAAAAAAAGAGGGGTGATTTCTACCCCTCTTTTTTTGATTACGCCAATTTTGATTATGCCAAGATCTACTAGACTTGAGCAGGATCTACTCTGGCGTAGAACAATCCAATAATTTTCACATCTACAGGAGCTTTACCCCCCATGTCAGTATCAGAGGGCTGGATGCTCTCAAACGTGCCTGCAATTTCGCCTGTAGCTGCATTAATTTTAGCGACTTGTAGAGAAATTTCACCTTTGCCTAAGTCAAAGCTTTTGATGTTCTCTCTGAGTAGCTCCTCATTATCGGCTTGTGCCGGTAGCGCCACGGCGTTGTCGTAGCCCGCAGTTAAACCCCGACCTTTAGGATCGAGAAAGTTAGAAGTTCGGTAAGAGGGAACTCTAAACTCGCCGATGAAATCGGTGGAAGTGGTAATGCTGTCGGCACTGCCTTGAGCTTTGGCAACCAAGCCTTTAATAGTGAAGAGGAATGGATGCATTTCACCACCTGGCATTTTGACAGTGGTTGCTTGGAAGTCAAATCCGTCTTTTTCCTCAAATACCAAGCTGCCATCAGCATCAGCCGAGAGTTTGCCCGATACTTGGTCAATAGAAGAGGTCAACCGAGTTAGAGGCTTGCCTGCAATGAAGGATGCGCCTTGCCGTCTGTTGGTAGATTCTTCTTTGACAAAGTAATTTGTTGGCTCTAAGCACAAGCCTGTGATGACGTATTCTGATCCGCGTTCGATCGGGATGGTTCCTCGTTTTGCCTCGGTAATTTGAGGACAGTTGTTTGCCAGACCCGTGTTGCGAATCTGGTCGTAGGTCAATTCTTCGACGCTCGATGCGGATGCAGGACCCTCACTACAAGCAGTAAGAAATCCTAGACAAAGCGCTAGGAGTGCGGCGATTACAGCACGATACCTCATAGTCAACCTCTAATATCTAATGTGAAAACCCAACCAGTGTGATCTTAAAAATATAGATTCCTGGGGAATTTGATTTTGCCAGTTGGCGAACCTGTTGGCAGGCATTAAGTACCTTCATCTTTGATTTTACAGGAGGTTGATACCTTTATAGAGGGATCAAAAGGATTAGGGGAATTACAGGGATTACAGGCATTACAGGCATTAGAATGTGTACTGAAAAAAGGTCTGAGCATGAGCGAGAAGGAGACGAGATTGGAGCATTTGCAGAATGACTTGGAGGCGATCGCCACAACGGTTAAGAAAACCGCGCAACAATGCCAGGGCAATAATCTAAAGTTACTGGCTTTGCTGAGGCTTTTAGAATCGCTGCATCAAGAAATCCGGGATGGGTTGTTTCAGGACTCTCTACCTGACAACCGACAGGCGCTCTATGCCCTGCTGAAGGACATTGAAAATAATGGCGGCTGGCCCCATATTTACCGAATGCGGTTGCAGAATTTTTTATGCAATTTGATTCCGGAGGAGGAGCATCCTTAAGCCCTCCGGCTTTCTATGCCAACGCGAATAAGCGCCGCCACTAGCAGTAGGGGCAGCAACCAATTGCCCCAACGCACATAAAGGGTCTGGGTTTGGCGACGGTAGATGGTGTGGGCATGGGTTTCGTAGGTTCTAAAGCCAGAGAGCCATTGAGTTTTACCGTGGGGATCAACGATGCCAGAAAAGCCTGTGTTGGTCGCCCGGACTGCCCAGCGATCGCTTTCGATTGCCCGCATTACGTCTTGGGCATGGTGTTGTGCCATCATCGTGGCGTTGTAGGGATCGTTGTTGGAAGCGGTCACAATGAATTGTCCTCCAGCAGCAGCTTGATTACGAAAGATCCAGGGAAATGCGGACTCGTAGCAGATGGCGGCGATCGCTCTGCCCACGGGCGTATCGAAGTGTTGATTCACTGCTCCAGGCAGCATGGATGAGCCAACAGGTGAGAGGCGATCGATAAATCTCCCTAAAAATGACTCGAAGGGAATGTACTCGCCCAGGGGAACGAGTTTGATTTTGTCGTAACGACCTATGATGACTCCAGTGCCAGTAATAGAGAACAGGGTTTGTGTTACCCTGCCTGCGCGCATTCCAACAGTACCGATTAAGGCAGGAACACCCCTATCAAGAATGGCTTGATAGAGAGCGTTTTGACTTTGCCTAGGTCTGCCTAACCAGAGCCAAGGGAGTGACCCTTCAGGAGTCAGGACGAGATCTACTCCTTGGTCTGCCAGGATTTGATAGCCTTGAGTGTAGCGATCGAGCGAAAGTTTCGTTCCTTCTTCAAAAAGTTTGATGCGGGTGGGAATGTTGCCTTGAACAATTCCCACCTTGACCGCCGATGCGGGTAATTCGGTGAGAGGCTGACTGTAAAGTGCAAATCCAATCAGATGAAGCGCCACAAAGAGGGCAACCGGGGAAACGGAGAGCCAGAATCGCTGGGCAGGACTTTGGGAACAACGATGGAGCCAAGCTTCTGCAATTAGTCCATTAACAGCAACGATCGCCCCAGTCACGGCAGTAGAACCTGAGAGTTGTCCTAAGTGCAAAATTGCCAAGTTGTGAGGACTTTGGGTGAAGGAGAGCGAAGTCCAATCCAGGGGCCCACAGTTCCATAAAATGCTGAGAGTACACCAAAGCGCTGTTCCTAAAAGAACGCGGGTAAGGGAAGACAGTCCCTTGCGAGTCTCTCGAACTCGCCTTAACACAAAGCCAAATAACCCTGCCCAAGTTACCCCCAGGGCAGCGCCCCAAAGGGTGATGAACGCCCAAGAAAACCCTGTGATTGCGACACTTGTTCCCCAAGGTAATCCCATCCAGGTTAATGGATGTAGCCCCCGAATCCAAGCCAATGCTAAACCGTGATACCCTACTCCCCAAACAAAGGGAACCCACAGAGTCATTCTGCTTGCCTTGTCGCCTGTGCTACCGCTTTCCCCAACCACTAGCACCCACAGCGGAGCCAGAGCAACCCACGCTAAGCCCCACAGATTTGCTGGAGCAGGGGTTAAACCCATCAAAACTCCGCTGGCAAGAGCGATCGAGAGGGGCAAGAGAGGGCATGATTTGAAGGGTAGTTTAAGGAAAGAAGTTTTTACGGAAAGCGGTTGGCTCACAAGAACTCGGAAGAGGTAGGTTGATTTTGGCACGATCGCAGTAAGCTGGTTCAGGATAGGGTACAGAGGGGCACGCATGAAGCTGAAAAGATGGGCGCGCTGCTTTGCAGATACCGCAAGGGTCTCCACCCTTATTATTATCCTGGGCGGTGCTAGCTGTCGGAAAGAGCGGGCGATCGAGGCTCCGCCTCTGTCCATTCGTCGTCAAACTCAAGCGACAGCGGCTCAGACCCCGGTTAAAGCCGAAATTTTTTCTGCTCAAGTCAGTAGCCAACTTCGACAGAATCTTGATCAAAGCCTCTCAAAGGATCTGCCGGGAGCCGTGTTGTATGTGGCAACATCTGATGGGACGTGGATGGACGAAGCAGGGTGGGCAGATATAGAGAAGCAGAAGCTGATGCAGCCGACCGATCGCTTCCGGATTGCCAGCTTAACCAAAATGTTTGTGGCAGTCGTTTGTTTGCAGTTGGCGGAGGATGGACAGTTAGATTTGAGCGATGCGATCGTAGACTGGCTGCCGCAGGAAGTAGGCAGTCGCATCTCTGATAGTAGAGAAATTACCATTCGCCAACTCCTTAACCATACCAGTGGCTTACCCGACCCGTATAGTGATGCTTTCAAGCAAGCGGTCATGGCAAACCCTACCCATAAATGGCAAGCCAAAGAAGTTCTGGAATATGCAGAGGGCAGAGGTGCCGCAACGTCGAGAGGGTCGTTTTTTTACTCTAACACCAATTATTTGCTACTAGAGTTAATTGTGGAGAAGGCGACGGGCAACTCTCTTTCCACCGAAATTCGGCAACGCATCATAGAGCCGCTGGAACTGAATGACACTTTTATGGAGGCGCATGAACCCATCCCCGGTGGATTTGTTCAGGGCTATCAAGATTGGAATGCTGACGGGACTCCTGAAAATGTCACTCAGCCGCTTCTCAATGATGGTTTGGGGTTGGGCGATGGAGGATTGGTTTCGAGTGCTCCTGATCTTGCCCGGTTCATGCGATCGCTGTTTAGCAATGGGGTGCTGCTGCGCTCTGAAACCCTAGAGAAAATGATGACGCTTGTGCGAAGTGACAAGCGGGGCGGATATGGGCTAGGCATAACCTACACGCCTACCATTTGGGGAGAAGCTTGGGGGCATACCGGCAAAACGACGGGCTTTGTGTCAGATATCCTGTATTTGCCTGCTCACGACCTGATTATTGTGGCTTGGACAAATAGTGGCGACAGTCGGCAAACTAACCCATCTGACCTAATTCAGGAGAGCTTACGGATCATTTTGGACGTAGAGGGTCGCTGAACGGGTCGTTAGATCTGACGACAAATTCCAAAAACAGATGTGTAGCCATGAAGAAAAGTGGTGTTGCCGACAGGGCCAATCTCGCCGTTACAGAAAAAGCCGCTCAGCGGGACATTCAGATAGCGGGTAAATAGGCGAGAGTCGAAGTTAGGTCGTTTATAAAGTCCTTCGCCTCGTCCTAAACAGGCAAACATCAGCGCTCCGGCAGGCGATGAAGATTGATCTTGGTTTTGATAACGTTCTAATAACATCGTTAGATCGTCTTCCGAAGCCTCAGCATCGCGCAGGTGAAACTGGATGCGTTGACCCGGACGAACGCGATCGCCAATTGCCATTGCTCCGGTTCGAGGATCTACGCCTAGCACGTTACGAATCAGAAAATCTCCCTGCTCTAGGGTTTGCTTAAAAGCACTTTGGGCAATGCCAATCGAGAGCGATCGCTGTGCCAGTGCCCGGTCTTCTTCATCCAAACCCTCAAAAATCCCTTGCAAAATTTCTAAGGGTGTGTGGGTTTTGCCATAAGCCGACTCTTCCAGCTTCAGCAAAATATTTCGCTCCCCTTCTACTACCTGATAGGGCTGACCAATGGGACGACAGCCTTGCGCCACAATCGTTTCCATGACCAAATTGCCGCTGAGTGCCACGCCCACTACGCCCTCACGGTATTGCTTAAAGTCGCAAAATAAGCTGCTATGACTACCAGATAAGCCTGCATCTGCTAAGCCACCCACCTTAGCTGCTCCGGCATAGGCAAAATCCAATCCTTGCAGCAACTCATTAGTACCTGAGGACATCGGATCACTCAGCAGGATGAAGTGAGGTTGATCTTGTGGGGGTACGCCCATCAACTCGACCCAATCATCTGGCGAACTGTCGGGATCAGGTAAAACGTCTGTTGAAATATGAAACGTCTGCACTTTAACATCAGGCAAGCGCGCCAAAGTCAGGCTGAGGGCAGCACCATCTTCCACTTCCTGAACGCTGCCGTGATCATCTATCCCGACAATGCCCCCCCCACAGCAGCCAATGAGAGCGGGCAGGGTCAACTTTTCTTGTAACAATTTTTCTTGTAACAGGGGCATCAGACGAGAATATTCACTCGCAAAAGCAGAGGAGATGAAGACCAGCCCCAAGTCTGCGGGAACCCGAAGCAGCTTCTGAGCTTGTTCCACAACATCCTCCACTGCTGCCTCTAGGGAGGGGCGGGTTGATAGGGCGTTGACCCACTTCATTGGCTGCGTCATGGCTTCCACTTACAAATCGATAGTCTTATTATCCGCTGTGCTGGATAGGAAGGAGCAGTTCCTTTTGTTCAATCCTGTTATCCAAACCATAGGCTATTTGTGAACTGGGAAGAGCCAAATCTTAAGAAAAAGGTTGCAATCAACTCCAATTTTCTGATCTCGTGTCGTAGTAAAGAGGTGAGACAATTTGGCAAGCGCTTTAGGAAAGTCAATACAAATTTGGATGCGCTAACCTAGAGCTAAAGGCTATGTACATTACGAGCTAAGGCAAGATACCTATGAGCAACGACATTCAAGCAAAAATTGACCAAGAACGCCAGGCAGCACGCGAAGCCTGCGAAACCAGCGGCCCTGGCTCTGCCGAGTGTGCGGTGGCATGGGACACTGTTGAAGAACTGCAAGCAGAAGCTGCTCACCAAAAGCAGAAGGTTTCTAAGAATTCTTTGCAAGAATACTGCGATGATAACCCCGATGCTTTAGAGTGCCGGGTTTACGACAACTAAGCGAATGAGTAAATGAATTAGTAAAAGTGCATCATTTACAGCGGGGTGTCCAACGGGACATCCCGTTCTTGCGATCGCCACCATTGCTTTAGAAACTTGCCCCACTGCACTGCCAATTCTAAGTCTGTGAAGGGAATCTCGGTAGGTTTCTCAACATTTAATAGACGAAACGCGATCGCCACTTGACGAGCCTTAATAGGCGGACTTTCTAAATTTGTGGGTTGTCGATCGACAACTAAGTAAATAGACTCAACCTGCTGTCGGTTGAAGGTTTGCAAGTCAAGAATGCCCTTCCGGGTCGGTTTGCCCCAGGTTAAATCATCTCCCCTTTGCCCCAAGACTGAGTAGATATCAAACTTGGCACGGTCAAATTGTTCCGCCCAACCTCGGTAGACTTCCAGCTTTTGATATTCGTTCCAACCTGCCCAGGCAAGTCCAATAAAAACAGCAAGGAGAGGCAGCCAGAGAAGTCCGCGTGTCATAAGAAAATCAGGGAAGAATGAAATTGCTTTTGTTCTGCCTTTAGCATCGCTTGCTTTTGCACTCTTGAGAACGACATCTTACCTGAGACAGTCATCCAGGCTCAAAGTCTATGCTACAAACTATTTGTTACAGAAATCCTACGATTGAAAAATCCCCCTCCCCCGGATAGGGATAATACGTTATTGTCTTTAATGGAAAGGTTACAAGGCTGATCCTCCTGATGCGATCGATCGCATCTTAAAACACGTACAGATTTGAGGTGTAAAGCGTGGTTGCTACTCCAGAAAAAATTCAGCAAAATCAAGGCTCGGCAGCCTACGGGGGCGATCGCGTAGCCGTTCTGCTCATGGGCTATGGCGAAGTCGAAAGCTACGAAGACTTTGCGAACTACAACGAGCAGGCATTAAACCTCCTCACCGCAAAATTTGCGCCCGTGCCTACTTGGATTTATCCTCCCCTTGCTAAACTGCTGGCAATGTTCGATCTCCACGAATGGAGCCACCAGCATGATCATTTTATTTCTCCCCACAACGCCATTTTTGAAAAACAGCGGGCAGGCATCGAAAAATGTCTTCAAGAGCGTTGGGGAAATCAAGTTCAGGTTTTCAAAGCTTTCAACTTTTGCGCCCCTTTCTTGCCCCAACAAGTGCTAGCCGAGATTAAGGCAAAAGGCTTTGACAAACTGCTAATTTACCCGTTGCTAGTCGTCGATTCTATCTTCACAAGCGGTATTGCCGTCGAGCAAGTCAATCACGGCTTATCACAGTTGTCTGATGGCGCGGAGCATTGGGTTAAAGGACAACGCTACATTCCCTCGTTCTACAATGAGCCTGCTTACATTGATTTGATGGCGCGGTTAGTCGAAGAGAAAATTGCCAAAGAACTGGCTGTTGCTCACCTCCCTTCGCAAACTGGCATCGTGTTGATGAACCATGGCTGTCCCCATAAGGCAAAAGGCTTTACGTCTGGCATTGACGAGAGTCAGGCAATGTACGAGCGCGTTAGAGAGCGTTTAATCAATCGCTATCCTCTAATTTCGGTCGGCTGGTTGAACCATCAAACGCCCCTAATTGAATGGACGCAGCCCAACGCAGATCTGGCAGCCAAAAATTTGATGGCGGTAGGCGCAACGGCTCTTGTCTTTATGCCAATTGGGTTTGCTACAGAAAACCATGAAACCCTCCTAGATGTGGATCACATCATCCATGGGTTGCGTCGTCAGCGTCCTGATGTAACCTATGTGCAAATGGCTTGTGTGAACGACCATCCTGAGTTCTTACAAATGGTGGCAGACTGGGCAGAAGACCAGATTTCGGCACTACTGTCAGAGCAGGCTCTGTCAGTGGATCCGGCGTTGGCTAAAGTTCAAGCTGAAGCCAGTCACAGCCATGACCATCACAGCCACGAGCCTCATAGTCATGACCATCATAGCCACAATCATCCTCATCCCCACTAACCAAGTGCCTTAGCGTCAGATTCGCTACCTGACGCTGTGAGGAGTCTGTGAGAAGGACAGTTAAACGCACCGCTAAACAAAAACGCTTCATCAAACAAAAAAGGAGAGAACGCTAGGTTCTCTCCTTTTTTGTCTCTGTTTAATGGTGATTGATCGTTGTGCCCGTCAGTTTGATCTTTGAGCCGTCGTCGTAGTGCCTGTCTTTGCTTTTTGAGTTGCCTTTGCCGAGCGCTGCCGCCTCGTCCTTTGTCGTTTCTTCCTTCGTTGCGGGGAGACTCCCACCGCTTTAGTCGTTGCGCCATTGAACTCTCCTCAAGTTACCTTACTCTATGCTATCCAAGCTGCCATGGAGGTGAAGATGAAACAGATGTCTCATCCTTATTAATATTACTTGGTTTGATCATGGGCGGGGAGAGACTCGAACTCTCATATCTTTCGATGCCACATTTTGAGTGTGGTGCGTCTACCAATTCCGCCATCCGCCCTTGGACTCGGCTGTCCAATTATTATAGGTCATTAAGCACTTTTTATTTCAGATATTAGTCAAAAACTACTGATTGATGCTTACCAATTCCGCCAACCGCCTTTAACTTCATCTTGCTGAGAGAAGGGCACGCTGCTTTGCAGATACCGCAAGGGTCGCCTCTCTAAAAGGGATTGGTATTCCTGGGTGCTTGCCCAGCGATCGATTTCCCTGGCTCTAAGTACAGGGACAGGATGGCTAAGTTGAGCCGTCTGCAATTGCCTCAGCATTTTGCCCAGGTCGCTAGTGCTCATATCTTCGTAGGAGCGGGCTTGGGCGAGGAATGCATCTAGGTTGAGTTGTGGTGCAAGGGTGGGAGAGCCGCCACTTAGCTTCATAAGAACTGAAGCGACCACTCTAGGGTTTTGAGCCACTAAGAGAGCCGCGCGATCGCAGGTAAACTCGGCACAGCGTACCCATTCCATCAGTTGTGCTTGCAAGCTTTGAGTCAACAAACTCCCCCCAGGGACTAACTGTCCTGCTAATACCACCAGATTAGCCAACGTTAAGTAGACGCTGTGTTCGCACTTAAGATGCCCTAACTCGTGGGCAATCACTGCCTGAGTTTCTTCAGGGGTAAGGAGTTCAATTAAGGAAGTATGAATGACAATAAAGGGCTGTTTGCCTCGCATCGCAAAGGTGTAGGCGTTCGGAGCAGGATTTTGCCGCACGTAAAGCTGCGGGGGTTCCAAATCTAAAATCTTGCATGCTTCCAACAAAAGCTTATGTAAGTCGGGCAACTGCTGATCGCTAACCAAAACGCTAGAGGCAATATTTTCTAAGTAAAAGAATTGCTCTGCAACAGATCCCAATACATTCCGCAGCAATACATCTAGCCCAAGCAGTTGTTTCATAGCCTGCGTTGCCTGGAGATCTAACGGATGTCTGAACTGGTCAGACTTTAAACCCACGAGAAGCGTTTTGGGTAAAGACATGAGAGTACTAATTTTGAATTTTGGGCTAGGAAATATTTAGAGCGCTCTCCTATTGTACAGACCAATTCTTTGCAGATGAGGTAGGTCGTGTCGTCCTCTGCCCAAAACCTTTTAATCCGATCGCCCTAACCTATTCAAATTTGCCCATCTCAAGCAAATAAGGTAAAGCAAAAAGGGGCGCGATCGCCCCTCTACAACTCCCTAACTTAAGTCCCTATAACGAAACCAACGACGGCTCAATGGCGATCGGTGGTTTCACTTCATCTTCCGACACCACCTGAACGCGCTGAATCTTTGCGCCTAAGCCCTTCAGCTTACCTTCTAAATCGTCGTAGCCCCGATCCATGTGATGTAGCCCGCGAATAGTGGTCATCCCCTCAGCCGCCAACCCCGCCAGCACTAACGCTGCAGAAGCCCGCAAATCTGTTGCCATTACGGGTGCACCCGACAGAAAAGGCACACCTCGAATAATGGCGTGGTTGCCCTTGACCCGAATATCTGCTCCCATTCGATTCAGTTCTGGCACATGCCCCAGACGATTTTCAAACAAAGTTTCAGTGATAACACTGTTGCCCTCGCTCAGGGTCATCAAAGTCATTAAGGGAGCTTGGACATCGGTAGGAAAGCCCGGATAGGGCAGCGTTGTAATGTCTGTAGCGTGGTAGTCTAACCCTGGTACCACCCGCAGACGATTGGGTGCATCTTCGACGATGCCTACTCCAATCTCACGCAGTTTGGCAATGACGGCAGTAAGGTGTTCTGGAATGACCGAGGTAAGGATAATTTCAGAGCGAGTTACCGCGCCTGCAATGAGGTAGGTACCTGCTTCAATGCGATCGGAAATGATGTTGAAATCTGTGGCGTGAAGGCTAGCTACTCCAGAAATCACGATCGTATTGGTGCCTGCGCCCCGAATGTTTGCCCCCATAGAGCGGCAGAAATTGGCTAAATCCACGACTTCTGGCTCTTGAGCAGCGTTCTCAATAATGGTTTCGCCCTCAGCTAGGGTTGCTGCCATCATGAGGGTTTCGGTCGCCCCCACGCTAGGCATATCTAGATAAATTTTGGCTCCCTGCAACCGCTTCTTGCCGCCGGTAATGTAGGCATGAACAGTGCCATGCTCAATTTGAACATCTGCCCCCAGCGCCTGCAACCCCCGAACGTGCAAATCAACCGGACGAGCGCCGATCGCACATCCCCCTGGTAATGGCACCCGCGCCACGCCCAGCCTTGCCAGCAGAGGGCCAATCACAAAGAAGCTGGCTCGAAGCTGACTGACTAAGTCATAGGGCGCTTTAGAATGCCCAATGTGACGAGTATTAACTTCCAAAACATCGCCCTGCCGCTTAAGTTGAACGCCCAGAGCCGAGAGAATTTCGCCCATGCGATCGACATCAGCAAGGGAGGGAACATTGCTGAGGCGACAATCTTCACTACAGAGGAGAGTCCCTGCCATAATCGCCAATGCCGAGTTCTTGGCACCGCTGATTTTGACCTCTCCCTTTAAGGGGTTTTTTCCCCAGATTTGTAGAACCGTTTCACCCACGGCAGGCTGAGAATCGGAAGTTAATAGGCTGGTTAATGAGCTAGTAGAGGGATTGATAGCGTTGACCTCCGGGACGGATATAAGCTGTTTTTGTCTAAATGAATGCACTGTTGAGAGGGCTTCGTTGAGCTAACTTTACAGATGCTTCAAATTTGGTTTGATTGTACCGGAAAGATCCACAATGTCCAGTCAGTATTACGGACAGATTTTGAATTTTTTATTGATTCAGATAAAAATTACCTTAACTGAGCAATCTGCCTGGACTACGTGACAAATATCCTGGGGCGATCGGTTGACGAATTGCACCGCTTGGCGGGATGATTAAAAATCGCAGTCTTCAAAAAATGGGTTTTTGAAAAACTGTGAAATGCGGAACTGGCGGAATTGGTAGACGCGCTAGATTCAGGTTCTAGTGCTCGCAAGGGCTTCCGGGTTCAAGTCCCGGGTTCCGCATCCTGTTAGTGAAAGTTACTTAAACTGACGAACATAGAGGCTCAGTGCATTCCCCGGAGTGTACTGAGTTTTTGGTTCAGTAGGTCGATTTCAGATCCGGACTGAAATAATAGGCACAACTGATGCAGTGAATGATTTTTTTAACAAAAGTTAAATCACTTCCCTCGTGGATCTTTCCCATCACGAATCTTTTATTTTGAAATCCTCCTATGCTGACCAGTCTGCAAAATCCCTTAGTCAAGCAACTCCGAAAACTTCAGCAAGCGAAGGAGCGGCGAGAGCAACAGATGTTTTTGCTAGAGGGAACGCATTTGTTGGAGGAAGCTTGCGCGGTAGGTTGTCCGCTGGCGATCGTCTGCTGTACTCCTGATTGGCAGGAACGATATCCGCAGATCTGGGAACGAGCGATCGCCCTTGCTTCCAGGGTTGAACTCGTTAGCCCAGAAGTGCTACAAGCGATCGCCACGACCCAGCATCCCGATGGTGTCGTTGCTACAGCCCACCGCAATATTCCGACCGCGCTCCCAATTCCGACTCTAGGCATTGCCCTAGAAACTCTTCAAGACCCCGGCAACCTGGGCACCGTGATTCGGACTGCTGCCGCCGTTGGAGTCGATGGCTTGTGGCTCAGCGCCGATAGCGTAGATCCAGATCATCCTAAAGTGCTTCGAGCCTCGGCGGGGCAGTGGTTTCGGTTACCCATGGCAGTTAGCCCCACTTTGCAAGAGGAAATCGGGCAGTTTCAGAGCCACGGAGTACAGGTGATAGCAACCTTGCCCACGGCAGAACTGACTTACTGGGAAGCCGATTTAAGCCAGCCAACGTTGATTTTATTGGGGAATGAAGGAGCAGGATTGTCGGCAGAATTAGCAGAAATGGCAGATGTGGGGGTGAAGATTCCCTTAGCAGTGGGCGTGGAGTCTTTGAACGTGGCGATCGCCGCTGCCTTGATTTTGTACGAAGCAAAACGGCAAAGGCTCCGTTAAGTCAATTCATCCGTTGATATTGCCTCTATGCCTCCTTTGGTCTGCATATACTTCTCAATATCTGCTGCCGCTGCTTCTAAATCCTCTAGATCAATAGGCAGAGTCGGTTTAGTCGGCTCTACGGGAACCGTTAACTCTTCAGAAACAGGTAGGCTCATCCCCAAATGGTTGAGCGACTCCATGAAGGCTTGGTTGGCAGCGCGGCGCTGTTCTCTCTGACTTTGATCCATCTCAAAATCGACTTTTTCCAAAAGAATATGCTTAGAGTGCCCAAGTAACTGGCAGATTGCTCACTCGCCCATTGCGGAATCGACCCCTCACCCTTGAGAATGAAGGGACGAAACTTTGATGGGGATGAGCGAAGTGAGTCACGGATTAGACTACGACTTAGTAATTATCGGTGCAGGTGTGGGTGGACATGGGGCTGCTCTGCACGCGGTAAGCTGTGGGCTGAAGACTGCCATTGTTGAAGCAGCAGAGATGGGCGGCACTTGTGTTAACCGTGGCTGTATCCCTTCTAAGGCATTGCTGGCGGCTTCGGGTAAGGTGCGCGAACTGCGCGATGCCCATCATTTAAAGGCACTGGGTATCCAGGTCAATGACGTGGCATTCGAGCGAGGCGCGATCGCTGCTCATGCTCAATCTATTGTGACTAAACAGCGCGAAGGGTTAATTGGCAGCCTCAAGCGCCTGGGGGTTGATATCATTTCTGGGCGAGGCAAGTTGGCTGGCGCACAAAAGCTAACGGTGACTTCTCCAGAAGGCGAAAGAACGGTGACAGCACAAGACATCATCATCGCTACAGGTTCTATTCCCTTTGTGCCGCCTGGTGCCGAGATCGATGGCAAGACGGTCTTTACCAGCGACGATGCCGTGAGGCTGGAGTCTCTACCGCCCTGGATTGCGATCGTGGGAAGCGGCTACATTGGTTTAGAATTTGCCGATGTTTATTCCGCGTTGGGCTGCGAGATTACTTTAATTGAGGCGCTAGATCAACTGATGCCAGGCTTTGATCCTGATATTGCCAAGCTAGCCAAGCGTGTGCTGATTGACCCACGAGATATTGAAACGAAGGTAGGACTGCTGGCGAAAAGAGTCATTCCGGGATCTCCTGTCGTGATTGAATTAGCCGATGCCAAAACGAAGGAAGTCGTAGAAGTACTGGAAGTCGATGCCTGTTTGATTGCGACTGGGCGGATACCGCTAACAAAGGATTTGGGCTTGGAAACCGTGGGAGCAGAACTCGATCGCCGGGGCTTTATTCCCGTGAATGACCAGATGGCAGTGTTAACCCAAGGTCAGCCAGAGCAGCATTTGTGGGCGATCGGGGATGCGACAGGCAAGATGATGTTGGCACATACGGCGGCGGCTCAGGGTGTGGTAGCGATCGAAAATATCTGTGGTCGCCCTCGGACGGTAGACTATCGCAGCATTCCAGCAGCAGCGTTTACCCACCCCGAAGTTAGCTTTGTGGGCTTAACAGAGCCGCAAGCAAAGGAACTAGCAGCGACCGAAGGCTTTGAAATTGCTACGGTGCGATCGTACTTCAAAAGCAACGCAAAGGCATTAGCAGAAGGCGAAACTGACGGTATTGCTAAAGTGATTTACCGTAAGGACACGGGTGAAGTTTTGGGCGTTCATATTTTTGGACTCCATGCGGCTGACCTGATTCAGGAGGCAGCAAACGCCATTGCCCTGCGGCAATCGGTGCATGATTTGGCGTATGTTGTCCATACCCATCCCACCCTATCGGAAGTCTTAGATGAAGCTTACAAACGAGCCGTGGGAGCAGAAGCGCATTAAATGATTCAAATTCGTCGTCGTCACCCCAGTCCCGAAATTGCAGTCGATGCTGTCCGGTTTCAAGCCATGGTTTCTGACCTAGAGCCGCTGAATATTTTAGAAGAAATTGTTTGGCAAAAAGAAAAAGAAATCACCCAGATGCGAGAAAGAACACCGCTGGATGAGCTACAGCGACAAATTGTAGATTGCCCTCCTCCTCAAGATTTTGTGAGGGCGCTGAAACAAGGGAAGACTCAGCCCGCGCTCATTGCCGAGGTGAAGAAGGCTTCGCCCAGTAAAGGCGTGCTGCGAGAAGATTTTGATGCAGTGGCGATCGCCCAGTCTTATCAGGCTGGGGGCGCCAGCTGCCTCTCGGTTTTGACTGACGAAAAATTCTTTCAGGGCAGCTTCGCCAACCTTAAGAACATTCGGGCTGCGGTCGAAATTCCACTGCTCTGCAAAGAGTTCATCATCTATCCTTATCAGCTTTACCTGGCTCGAATCAATGGTGCTGATGCTGTGCTGCTAATTGCGGCAATTTTAGAAGATAGGGATCTGCAATATTTTCTCAAAATTGCCAAAGTCCTGGGCATGGTGGCATTAATTGAAGTGCATACCTTGGCAGAACTCGATCGCGTTTTGGCGCTAGATGGGGTGGCTTTAGTCGGCATCAACAACCGTAACCTAGAAGATTTCTCAGTAGATTTGCAGACGACTGAGCAGATTCTAAAGGCAAGAGATGAAGCGCTCAAAACTCGTGAAATCCTGGTGGTGAGCGAGTCAGGTCTGCATCAGCCAGAGGACTTGCAGCGAGTGCGGCAGGCGGGAGTTGGGGCAGTCCTCATTGGCGAATCTTTGGTCACACAGCCCGATCCGGGAAAGGCGATCGCTAATTTATTTTTTCAATAAATCTCTTCAGTCCGTATCCTACCCATCCTTTGCGAGTTGGGATTTAGGTGCATACTGAAAGAGTGTTGATATATATTCATACTTTTCACGTTTATTCCCCATCATTGAGTTACAGTCCGCATGGAGCCGATTCCTCTTCCTTCTCATATTCACTACGAGCTACTGCTGCAACTCCTGGAACGCCAGACTATGCGCTCGGTAGACCGAAATCATGTCCTCCAAGAGCAAGTGCAAGAACTGATTGTTAATCTTCGCAAAGCAGCTTCGCAGCAGCGACAGATCGAGGAAAGCTGTCGGCGATCGAACTTAGCAATTGATTATCGATGGTCGTTAAACGAATCCAATGAAGCAGTTTCCACACCCATGCCCAAGGAGTAGCAGCCCTAGACAAAAGTAGAAGAAACCCGATCTCTTGCCCAATAACCTGTTAGAATTCTCTGGACAAATGACCCCACGCTTCGAGGTCTTGAGTGTCGCAGTTAAGCTCTATGCACGACAGTTGTCTTCCAGTTAACCCGCTTAATCCTCCCTTTTCTGAAGTGGAGGAGGACATGGCATTGAAGCTGACCTGTTCTCTAACCGCCCATCAGACGCTTTTAAACGAGTTGGCAGTTCCAGCCTCCGAGCAAGAAAAGATCTCCCGAATTTATCACTTAGAGCAGGCACTAGACCAGGCAATTCAGTGTATCAGTGATCTGAAGACACAGGTGCAAGACCAACAGGTTTTGGAGTCGCAGCTTGCTAACACCGAGGAATTTGCTTATGTACAGCAGCAGGCGATCGCGCGTCTCAAGTTGCAAATTGTAGAGCAAGGACAGGCACTAGAAGCTCAAATTCTTGAAACCCAGCAGCGTGATCAAGCTGTTGAAGAGTTATTAGTGAGCGTTGAGGTCATTACCCAAACCCAGCAGCAAGAGCTAGAGCGGTTGCGCCTCAAGCTTATGGAAGACCAGCGGGAGGCACAAGGACAGCGGACTCGCATGGGCATCCAACTTCAGGATGTGCAGACTCAGCTAGAGTCGCGGCAGCTACGGGTCAGCGAGTTAGAGTCAGAAACCTTGGCAGTCCGGGCTTCGACGACAAGTTTGCAGGTGCAGCTAGACTCTGCTCGCGACCAAATTCGAGAGCTATCGGCAAAAAGTCCGGCACTGGTGGCAATGCGCCAAGACTTTGCTAAGGCACAGGGACAAGTGGAAGAACTGGAGCAGCAGATTGCGCAACAGACCATGAACCATACCCGTTGGCAGCAGCTTCATCAGGAAATGGAAGAAGAGCGCGATCGCCTGCAAATTCGGGTGACCAATCTGGAGCTACAAACCGCAGAAATGCAAGAGCAAGTGCTGCACCAGGCACAACATGCCACCGAGCAGGAAACCGCAGTGCAGTATTGGAAAGATCGCTACCTCGCTAGCCAAGAAGAAAGAATGCAGATTAAAGAGCGCCTGCAACAGGTGAATGATCCAATAGTGCGATCGCTCCTGGCTCAACATTTCAACGACCTCCGCCCCGAGAAATTGGAACCCCGCTCTCTTGCTGCCCTGCCTCTTCCCAAGCTGTTGCCCCCCGATCTGCCAGATTTTTTGACGCGGCGACGGGGCAATAAGCCAAAACCCAGTATAGAAACCTAAAAACCGCAAAACCTAAAATCGCGTTAGCCAAACCAAATCGCCAAGTTGTATCATCCTGATCTAGACATCGACGATGAACAATCCTCACAAAGGCAGGGTAGACGAATGGACGATAAACTAATGCTGATGATTCCGGGCCCCACACCCGTACCGGAACAGGTCTTGCTGGCACTAGCCAAGCACCCGATTGGGCACCGGAGCGGTGACTTTAGCAAGATTATGGCAGAGGTGGTAGAAGGCTTAAAGTGGCTGCACCAAACCCAAAACGATGTGCTGGTGCTGGCGGCAAGCGGCACGGGCGCAATGGAAGCGGGAATTATTAACTTCTTGAGTCCTGGCGATCGCGTTTTGGTCGGTTCTAACGGCAAGTTTGGCGAACGCTGGGCAGAAGTTTGTCAAGCCTACGGTCTTACGGTCGAGAGCATCACCTCAGAATGGGGCAAACCCCTCGACCCTGAACAGTTTCGCGCTTCTCTAGAGGCAGACACTGATAAGCAAATCAAAGCGGTCATTGTTACCCATAGCGAAACCTCCACAGGCGTTCTCAACGACTTGAAAACCATCAGCCGCCCTGTGAAAGCCCACGGGGCACTCATGATTGCCGATGCCGTCACTAGTTTAGGCGCAACCAGTGTGCCCATGGATGAGTGGAACCTAGATGTGGTTGGATCTGGCTCTCAGAAGGGCTTTATGCTACCTCCTGGTTTAGGCTTTGTGGCGGTCAGTTCTAAAGCATGGGAAGCTTACACCCACGCCAAGTTACCTCGCTACTACCTGGACTTGGGCAAGTATCGTAAAGACGCGGCAAAAAACAGCACACCTTTTACGCCTCCCGTTAATATGTTCTTTGCTCTACAAGTGGCGCTGAAGATGATGCGGGCAGAAGGATTAGAGAATATCTTTGCGCGCCATCATCGACAAATGAACGCTACCCGCGCCGCGATGAAGGCAATGGGGTTGCCGTTATTGGCAGCAGATGGATATGGGAGCCCAGCGATCACAGCGGTTGCGCCTATTAACGTGGATGCCGAGAAGATTCGGTCGATTGTGCGGAAGCGGTTTGATATTGCGATGGCAGGAGGACAAGATCATCTGAGTGGCAAAATCTTCCGGGTAGGGCACTTAGGGTTTGTCAGCGATCGCGATATTCTCACGGCAATGAGTGCGTTAGAGGCTGCTCTTCAGGAGTTGAATTATGAAGGATTTACACCGGGTGCTGGGGTGACAGCAGCAGCAAAAGCCTTGGCAGCAGGGTAGAAGGAGATCTAACCCAGAACTTTAGGATGAAGGGCGATCGAGAAACTCGACAGAGACGCGATCGCCTACCTGAAGTCCTAGTTCCTCAGCCCGACCGCTCCGCAGTTCGATCACTTGATTAACAGACTCCTTCGAGCCGTAGGTGGGGCATGGGTTGGCGGCACAAGGCTGGGCATCAGCAGCGATCGCTTTCACTTCACCGTCGAGCAAGAACACAATATCCAATGGCGAAGGCGTATCTTTCATCCAAAATATGACCGGGCGAGGCGGCTCGAAGGGAAATAACATGCCGCGATCGTCAGCAAGGGGAGGACGATTCATTAACCCGATTTCTTGTTGCTCTGGAGTTCCGGCGACCTCAAGCTGAATGACCTGATCTTCGAAGGTCACTTTGGCAGTAATGGGCAAGGTTTGCAGAGGGCTTGCTTGGGAGAGGGTTGCTGGCACTTGCGCAACGGGTGGAGAGGAAGAGGCACAGCCTAAGAGTAGAATGCTGGCTGTCATGCCCACTAAACTCTTCAGCACAGAATGATTAATCATTTGATTATTTTGACTGATTATTATTTTGACGACTTTAACTTCTGATCATTGTTTTGACCATTGACTGTATTACGCTTCTCTTAACACATACCCCACTCCCCGCACCGTTTGGATGAGTCGTTTCTCGCCCTCGTCTTCAACTTTCAGCCGCAGATAACGCACATAAACTTCTATTACATTAGATTCACCGACAAAATCGTAGCCCCAGACATTTTCGAGAATTTGTTCACGGGTTAACACTTCGCGGGGATGTTCCATTAAAAACTTGAGGAGTTCAAACTCTTTCATCGTCAGGTCAATCAGCCGCGCATTGCGGCTGGCTCGGCGGGTAGCAAGATCGAGTATTAAGTCTCCAAACCGAAGCTGCTCATGGCTTGGAGCCTCGGTCTTGAGGTAGAGCCTGACTAGCTTGAGAAAGTCATCGGTGCGATAGGGCTTCAGAAAATAATCATCGGCTCCTGCCTCTAAGCAAGCCACTCGATCGTCGACGGCATCGCGTACCATCAACAAAATGATCGGGCTGCGAGTGCCGATCGATCGCAAATGGTTCGCTAGCGTTAACCCCGATTCGCTGGCTAGCATCCGATCTAAAACAATCAGCGCTGGCTGTAGCTCCCGGACTTTCCGTAATCCTATGGCAACATCTGGGGCGATCGCCGTTTCGTAGCCAGCCTCCTGTAAATCTAGGCTCATTTGCTTGGCTAACACTTCATCGGTTTCAATGACCAAAACATGGGGCGTTTTGGTATTGCTGTCTGGAAGGGTAGGGGGAGCATTGCTCATAAGACCCGGGTGTGAAATGGCAACTCAGTTGTAGCACGACATTACGGCAATTCTACCGAGGTTGGTTTTGCCACATGGGGTAAGCCCCATCCTAGCTTTTCGCGCAAGACATGGAAAAACTCGTTGGGGCGGAGGCGAATAAACCGAGCAGAATAGGGCGATCGGACAATTCTCACCCGGTCTTCGGGCATAACCGAGCAACCCGCATTGCCGTCCACTACCATAATCAGCGGATCGGCATTAGCAGGAAAGATTGTCACAGGTTCGGTATCGGCAAACACTAATGCCCGTGAAGCTAACGAATGCGGACAAATGGGCACAAGCTGTAGTGCTGCTACCCCCGGAGCGACCACCGGACCGCCTGCCGAGAGAGAATAAGCTGTAGAACCCGTCGGGGTAGAGACAATCACGCCATCTGCCGCAATATCGACAGGAGCATGTCTGCCTAGCTCAATTTCAAAGTGGCACATACTGGTCAGTGGCTCTCGGTGCAGCACCATTTCATTCAGGCAAAGTACCTCCCAGACCAGGGCATTATCTCGCCAAACCTGCACCGCTAGCATCGCCCGTTCTTCAACCTCATACTGTCCTGCTATGAGCACCTCAAGCGCCTGGGGCACCTGGTTGACATAGGCTTCGGTTAAAAAGCCCATGTGACCTGTATTCACCGTTAGTACGGGGATGCCACAGGGCGCAACTTGGCGAAATGCCGATAAAACTGTGCCATCTCCCCCTAAAGCGACAGCAAACGCCATATCTTTATCAAACCCAGGCGGTGTCAGTTGGGTAATAGGCGTATGGCAAATGGGGCGACCCGGTCGAGAGTAGCCTAGAATGCCACCGATCCCGGTTGCCAAGATAACTTCCCAGCCTTTTGCCAATAGCTCTTGTCTAATTTCTTCGGCAACTCGGTTAGCCAGAGGTTTAGCATCGTTGTAAATAACGCCAGCTTTGGGCACAAGCAATGTCCAATTCAGAACTTAAAGGAATTAAAACTTAAAAGTGGGCGTTTCCTAATTAATTAAGAAACACTCTCCTATTAGATTATTACGTTATTCGACCATTCCCTAATTCTAAAACCCTATGCCCGACTTACCCCCTCTTACAAATGAAACACTTTGGGCAATTCTGAACGATGAACTGGAGGATGCGATCGCCAACCAACTCATCTGGCAGTGCCTCGGCTATCGTCGTCAGCAAGACCAGTGGGATGCGGCTGCCGTTGACCCAGTGTGGCGCGAAGCGTATCCTGAGCCACCAGACTTTATTGAGAGCCGTCCGGCAACGGTTAAGTTAACGCGATCGATCGCCCAAGAGCATAAGCAGCTTTTGAAGGAGGAACTAAAGTTCGAGGGCTATTCAATCAGCGAGCTAGTGCCTCGCAAAACTCGGCGGGCAACGATGGTGAACTGGTTGTTGGCATACCGTAAGAGTTCTCAAAGCTAGAAGCGGTAGGGGCAGCAGCTACGGAACGACCTCTACTGGGGTGCCAACGCGAACTATTTCAAACAATGAAACGACATCTTTGTCATACATCCGAATACAGCCGTGGGAAGCAGACGTACCGACGCTTTCGGGATTAGGGGTACCGTGGAAGCCAATGTAGTTGGCACCGTCTGTCCAGAAGCCAATCCAGCGAGAACCTAGAGGATTATCATTGCCGGGGGAGACAATTTCGCCTGTAAAGGGATTTTGCCAAGCAGGGTCTATGATTTTATCGATCACTTGAAACTTGCCAGCGGGCGTTTCCCAGCCGCTCCGTCCGATCGCAATGGGAAAGCTGGTCGTCACTTTGTCGCGATCGTAGACGTAGACGCGGCGATCGCTCAGCCGAATCAGCAGATGTACTTTTGCGACGATATTCGGAGACGGCAGGTAGCGATTTGCGCCCCCTAGCTCCGGTACTTCTACTACAGAGGAAGGACTGAGTGCTAACAAGGAATCGAGCAGCGGTTTTAGTTGAGCGGATGAAAGGTTGGCAGAGGTGGAAGCTGATCCAGATGCCGATGCGGGAATTGTTTGCGCGATCGCTCCTCTTGGCATTCCAAAAAGCAACAGCAGTAAGCCCAGCCCTAGCTGTTTAGAATAAATCATTCCCTCTTCTCCCCATACGACATTCTTAGATAGCCCAGCCTTCTCCAAATTCTAAACGCCGATCGCCCTGCGAGTTTTGTTATCCTAACAATCTGTGCCAGAGTACTTAACCAAAAGTTCAGTTGAAACGATGTCATTGGTTGTTGCCACTTTCTATAAATTTGTTCGATTGCCCGATTTTGCCGAGATGCGATCGCCCCTTCACGATCTTTGCGAGTCTCTGGGCATTCGGGGCACCATTCTGCTGGCTGAAGAAGGCATTAATGGCACCTTGGCTGGAACGGCAGAAGCGATCGCCCAACTCCTGAACCATCTTCGTGCCGACCTTCGCTTTGCCAATTTAGAACCCAAAGAATCTTCTGCCGAGTTGCCGCCGTTTGATCGCCTCAAAGTTCGTCTTAAAAAAGAGATCGTTACCCTGGGCTTACCCGTTGACCCTAATCATCAAGTCGGTACCTACGTGCAGGCTCAAGACTGGAATGCCCTGATTTCTGATCCTGACGTAGTGGTGATTGATACTCGCAATGATTATGAAGTCAGCATTGGCACTTTTGAGCGATCGCAAAACCCCAAAACGCGATCGTTCCGGCAGTTTCCAGAGTACGTTCAGCGGCACCTTGACCCGGCGCAGCACCCCAAAGTAGCGCTGTTTTGCACAGGCGGCATTCGCTGCGAAAAAGCTTCATCCTTCATGCTGGCACAGGGTTTTCAAGAGGTTTACCATCTTCAGGGTGGCATTTTGAAGTATCTCGAAGAAATCCCCGACGATGAGAGCCTGTGGCAAGGAGAATGTTTTGTGTTTGACCAGCGGGTGGCAATTCAACAAGGACTCGCTTTAGGAACTTACCAGATGTGTCCAGCCTGCGGACATCCCATCTCCCCAGAAGTTTTTTCCTGTCCCCATTGCGCCCCTCTAGCCGATTCCGTAGATTTGCTCTCTCACCTTGATACAAAATGATTAGCTACCTCAAAGGCATCGTTGCAAGCGTTCAAAAAGTGAGCAATACCCGCGTAATCCTCACCCTGGAAGTCAACCAAATTGGCTACGATCTCCAAGTTGCTCCCCGCCTCATTCAAAAGATTCCGCCTCAAGAGGAAACGATGCAGGTGTTTACACACATGCAAACCCGCGAAGACCAGACTGTGCTGTTTGGCTTTGAATCCGTTGCGGAGCGGGATTTGTTTCGGCAACTAATTAGCGTCAGCGGCATTGGGCCCCAGATGGGACTGGCGCTGCTCGACTCATTGGGCTTACAAGAGTTGGTGCAGGCGATCGTCACTAGCAATACGCGCTTGCTGTCGCGGACTCCTGGAGTAGGAGCAAAAACCGCCGAGCGCATTGCCCTAGAGCTAAAAACTAAGCTAGCAGAATGGCGGCTTCAATCAGGAATTTCAACTGCGCCCGATGCATCTCCGGCTTCGGCAATTCAAGAGGATGTGGAGATGACACTGGTGGCATTGGGTTATACAAATGGCGAGATTACGCAGGCATTGCGTACCGTAGGTCAGAAAACGGCGCTGGCAAAGAATGCCAATGCAGAAGCCTGGATACGAGAAGCGATCGCCTGGTTAAGCCAGTAAGAGGTTGTCTGAGAAGTCTAGGTTGCTATCCAATCCGCCCCCTAAATCCCCCATTTTGGGGAACTTTGAAGAAGGAGTGGCTCGGAAGTCCTCCAAAATGGGGGGTTGGGGGGCGAGTGTAAGAATCTTTGATACTTCTCAGACATTCTCTAAGAACTAGAGCCTTTTGATCAAGCTAAGGAGGCTATTGAGATGAAGGTATAGGTTTCTTTGAGCTTCATCATCAAGCCTCAAACTTTTTCTGACTTTCTCTCACTGACGATTCAAAGCTAGGTTCATATCTTGGAAGGAGTGAATGACCTGTTACTTTGAATTTCAAGGAGATTGACAATGGCACATCCGGTTCTTGTCCCCATTTACGAATATTACGTGATTGATGGAGGAAAATGGCGCTTTCAATATTCTGCTAGTCCTGACATTCGAGAGGGTTGGAAGCGATCGGGTATTGCTTTCTTCGCCTTTACGTCAAACCACCCTGAAGTTCTGCCAATCTATCAGTACCATGCTGAAGATCCGTGGCGGTATCAATATTCTAGAGATCCAGATATTAAAGACGGTTGGATTAAAGATCATGTAGCGTTTTATGCCTATACCTTTCAACATTCTGATGCCCTTCCCATTAATCAATATTCTGCTCGTGATCCTTGGCGATATCAGTATCGATCGCTAATTTTAGGAACTCATCCCATAACAGGATCAGACTGGTTGCATGAAGGCATTGCTTTCTATTGCTATGCAGCGTCTTCGTTTCGGTTAACGTATGAGTGAATGTCGTCAAGTTTTACGCGATCGCTTTGCAAGGATTTCCTCGTTCGTTTCAATAACTTTAGCTTCAAGAATTTTCTGTCGGCTTTATTAGCGAAGCCGCACACTATTCTAAAAGAGCAACATTTGGCGAAAATGGAGCTAAAACCTCTAACCGCGCCATATCTCCTTGATAATGACGGTTGACTAACTCTGCTTTTGAACGAAGGCGATCGCCCACATAGCACAAATCTACAGGTAGTCCATGCATCAAAAGAAACGCGGCTAATTGTTCAGCATGAAGATAAACGCCCGACTGGTGAAGGCGTTCTAAGATTTCTTCAAAAGAAGACCAAGGCTGATTCACTGGAGGGACCATAAGCAAGACAATGAGGTTGTAGTCTATATTACACTTTATCTTTCTTAGGCATGAATGCAGAACAGATCGGGGTATTTTGCAGTGAGTTTTTTCTTGAAGCTGATACTGAGCCAGAATTTGTGATGTAGCATTTTTGGAGAAGGGTTCATCAAAACATTCTGGCTCACTGAATCAGAACTGCCGAGTTTGAAAAGTGTAATCTTCCTAACATTTCAACTATCCTTAGTTTCAATAGACTGCAACATATCTAACTTTTGCGCTTCGCTGTAGCCTGGACACGCCCAGTACTTACCCTCTATGACCGATACTATTCTCGATGTTCGGAACTTGCAAATTCAGTTTCAAATCGACGATCGCATTATTAATGCTGTAGACGGCATTTCTTTTGCAATAAACCGTGGGCAAACCTTAGGAATTGTCGGAGAATCTGGCTCTGGCAAGTCGGTAACCGCGCTGGCAGTTATGGGGCTAATTCCTTGCCCACCCGGAAAAGTAGCGAGCGGTGAGATTTGGTTTAAGGCAGAAGACGCTGCTCCAGCTGATTTATTGACTGTTTCTCAAGCGCAAATTCAGCAGTACCGGGGCGACCAGATCTCAATGATTTTTCAAGAGCCGATGAGTTCTCTTAACCCAGTTTATACCTGCGGTTACCAACTCATTGAGGCGATTCGGCTGCACCAAGAAATTCCTATGCCTGAAGCGCGTCGTCAAGCCCTCAGCTTGCTGCAAGAGGTGAAACTGTTGCCCAGTGATGAGCAACTGGAGCAAGAATGTCTGGAGGATTTACAGAAAGACGGTAAGCTTTCTGAGCGAGATTTGATGCAGGCAGTGAATCAGCGTAAGCAAGCAATTTTGGAACGCTACCCTCATGAGCTTTCTGGCGGACAAATTCAACGCGTCATGATTGCGATGGCGATTTCTTGCAACCCAACTTTACTCATTGCTGATGAACCCACGACGGCGTTAGATGTAACGGTACAGGCAACAATTTTGGATTTGCTCAGAGAACTGCGCGATCGCCGGGGCATGTCCATCATGTTTATCACTCATGATCTAGGCATCATTGCCGAAATCGCCGATACTGTTGCGGTCATGTATCAGGGCAAAATTGTCGAATCAGGAGATGTGCTCGATATCTTTGCTGCCCCTCAGCATCCTTATACCAAAGGCTTACTCGCTTGTCGTCCTCGTCCTCAGCAGCGAATGCGTTATTTGCCAACCGTCTCTGATTTTATGGAAGTGAAGACAGAAGGAAACGCCACGATTATTCAGCCGAAGGTCATGACCGTAGAGCAGAAGGCGCATTTTACTGCCGAAGTAACGCCTGAAGAGACAAGCCAAAGACTGACCGCATTGGAAAAGCAACCGCCGCTACTGTCGGTTGATAGCCTGCAAGTGGGCTTCCCAATTCGCGGCGCTTTTGGTCAGACAAAACGTTATGTCATGGCAGTCAACAACGTTTCTTTTCAGGTTTATCCGGGCGAAACGCTGGGTTTGGTAGGCGAGTCGGGCTGCGGTAAAACCACACTTTCCCGGACGCTGCTACAACTGATCAAGTCGATGAGTGGCAAAATGGTGTTTGAAGGTAAAGATATTACCCAACTCAAGCCACGTGACCTACGCCAATTGCGGCGCGATATGCAAATTATTTTTCAAGACCCCTTTAGTTCGCTCGATCCGCGCACTTCGATCGGCGATGCTGTCATGGAGCCGTTGAATATTCATCAGGTAGAAAGCCGCCGCGATCGCCAACAGCGGGTTTCTTACCTGCTCGATCGTGTCGGGCTTGATCCGGCTTGGAGTAAACGCTTCCCCCACGAATTTTCGGGCGGACAGCGTCAACGGGTTTGCATTGCGCGGGCATTGGCGCTCAACCCTAAGTTTATTATTTGTGATGAATCAGTTTCGGCGCTGGATGTTTCAATTCAGGCGCAAGTGCTGAACCTGTTGAAAGAACTGCAAGATGAGTTCAAGCTAACTTATATTTTTATCTCCCATGATCTGAGCGTGGTTAAGTTTATGAGCGATCGCATCATGGTCATGAACCGAGGCAAAATTGAGGAGTTGGGCCCTGCCGATCGCGTTTATAATCAACCGCAGCAGGCTTATACTCGCCAACTGATTGCTGCAATTCCGACGGGAAACTTGCAGTCGATTCGCGATCGTCGAACTCAGCGGGCTAACTCCTGAGATTGCTCAACCTCCTGATCAATGGACTACAATAATGTAATTACATAGTAGATACGAAAGTGGCACGAGGAGCATTTGTGAATACAGTTGTCAGTACGCGCATTGTTAAAATCGGCAATTCTCAAGGCATTCGTATTCCTAAGCTGCTGCTAGACCAGCTTGATTTGGGCGAAGAAGTAGAACTAGAAGTACTGGATAACCAGCTAGTAGTACGCGCCATTTCATACCCTCGTCATCACTGGGACGAACAGTTTCGTAGTATGGCAGAACATTGTGACGATAAGCTCGTCGATCAGCCTATCGTCAGTCTTACAGACTGGGACAATGAGTGGGAATGGTCGTAAAACGGTTTGAAGTTTATTTGATTGCTCTTGACTCAACAGTGGGCGATGAAATCCAAAAAACTCGACCTTGCTTAGTCATCTCACCCGATGAAATGAATCGCTACATCAGCACGGTGATGATTGCGCCCATGACCACCAAGGGCAGAGTTTACCCTAGCCGAGTCACCTGCCGCTTTCAAGAAAAGGAAGGGCAAATTGTGTTGGATCAGATTCGCACAGTAGACAAGACACGGTTAATCAAGCGGTTAGGACAGCTTGAGGAGATAGTACAGAAAGATGTTTTGGCAGTTTTAGCAGAAATGTTTGCGCTGTAGTCGGCGGCAATTATAGCCATTACAATCCATTTGGATTTGAAGCTTCAGCGTCGGCGATATAAGCGCGCGATGCGTTCGGGAGAAATGCCTAGAGAGTAGGCTGCAATCACGAGTTGGTTGATTAGCGTGGTTTTAATCACCCCCAACCTTTGCCATCTGCGCCCCGATGTAATGACTGCGGCAGGGGCGATCGCAATTTTCCCTAATTTCTGCAATCGCTTAATAAACTCAAAGTCCTCCATGATGGGCAGTTGAGCAAAACCGCCTAGTTGCTGGAAGGTTTCTGCTTTTAAGAAAATCGCTTGGTCGCCGTAGGGCATTTGCAAATAGCGCGATCGCCAGTTTACGCCCCACTCAACCCAGCGTAATCCTGGAATATTGCCCTCAATGGTTAATTCAAATGCGCCTGCCACGATCTGGGGCTGAGCTAAGGTTTTTTGAATCAGTTCTAGATAGTGCTGAGGTAGGCGAGTGTCGGCGTGGAGAAACAGCAAAATGTCGGATTGGGCGATCGCGGCCCCCTGGTTCATTTGCTGGGCGCGACCTGGCTCAGAGGTCAGCACTATTGCACCTAGCTCTTTTGCCAAAGCGATCGTCTCGTCTGCGCTGCCGCCATCCACGACAATCAGTTCGCCTGAGTTTGCTTGATGCTCCCACCGTTCTAGGGCTTTGGCTTCATTTAACGTCGGGATGATGATTGAAATAGGTGGGCGTTGGGCATTGAGGACGGCTTGCCAAACGGGCAGATCTTCGGGATAGTCTATATCGCTCAGAGCCGGCAGGTGGGCAACGGTCAGTCCTAACTGACTGGCGATCGCGACAGTCTGTTGCCGAACTGCCGACGTGCCCCAAGGGATCTCCTTAAATAATTCAGGGATCGATCGCTGTAAGCCAATCAAATAATAGCCTCCGTCGGTTGCGTCGCCCAGGACTAAATCATGATTTTGGAGGGCTTGAAAGGCTTGGCTCAGGCGATCGGCATCCAGCCCAGGGCAGTCGGTGCCAATGATGACGACTCGTTCCATGCCTGCGGCAAACGCCGTTTGAAAGGCATTGATCAAGCGATCGCCCAGATCTCCTTCGCCCTGAGGTTGATACACCCATTCGGTTCCCAGCCACTCTTGCATCTGTCCCTGCTCTAAGCAATCATCAGCAAACCAAATTTCTACTGATATAGAAGGGTCTAGCTTTTTGACCTGAGCCAAAGTGTGTTCCGTCATCTGGCGCTGTAAATTAGCAGCGCCTTCGGCTCCGAGGGCAGGAATCAGACGAGTTTTAGCTTTGCCAGGACGGGGGTAGCGGGTGAAGATAATTAGGCGTTCTGTCATTAAGAATGGATAGTCCTAAGCTTTTGGCTCTGGGATTGTCACATCAATGGGAGTCACTTGGGTGTTAGGGCTAAGAGTCGTGAGGGCTGGATTAATTTCTTGAGCGTTACCAACAACTAAGATGACGATGTTTTCGGGCTTAAGATGGGTTTGGGCTGCTTTCTGAATTTGGGCGATCGTTGTTGCTTCGACTTGCTTTTGATATTGAAAGATAAAATCTTCTGGGTAGTCATAGTAGTCGTAGCGCATGACCCGTGAGAGGGTTTGCCCTGGAGTTGCGAAGCTGAAAATGAAGGAGTTGATGACTGAGTCTTTGGCGCGGGTTAGCTCTGGGGCAGTGATGGGCGCGGTACGAACTTTTTTCAGTTCAGCCAGGGTCGAGTTAACGAAGGGGACAGTGGCATCAGAGCGGGTTTGCCCCCCGCCAATGAATACGCCAGGATAGTCAAACCGGGCTGACCAATAAGCGTAGACACTATAGGCTAAGCCTTGGCGCGATCGCACTTCATTCACTAATCTGCCACCAAAACCATTCAGCACTTCGTTCAGAACCGATAGGGCTGCGTAGTCTGGGTCGCTGAGCTTGCCGCCGAGGTGCCCAATGAGAATGTTGCTTTGAGTCAATTGGGGCTGGTCAATCAAGAAGACCCCGCCTTTTTGAGCTTGGGCAACGGCGGGTAAGGTGCTCCGGTTTTGAAAGGCAGCGGCGTTGGGGTTAGGTTGCCAATCGCCTAGTTTAGCCTCAATGAGCGATCGCATTTTTGCAGGCTCAAAATCACCCACAATGCCCAACAGCATGTTGTTCGGGTGATAGTACTTGTTATAAAAACCGACAATATCATCGCGCGTTATATTGTCGAGCGTTTCGTATTCAACGGTACGAGCGTAAGGGCTATCGGCTCCATAAATCAGCTTTTGAAACTCTCGGCTAGCAATATCGGCAGGATCATCGTTACGACGAGCAATGCCACCTTTCGTTTGGTTTTTAGAGAAATCAATTTTTTCTTGAGGGAAGGCAGGTTGACGCAAGACCTCGGCAAATAAGCCAAATACTTCGTCTAGATCTTCACTGAGGGCGCTAAAGCCAGCGCTACCCGAGTCAGTGCCAATGCCTGCTTCAACCGAGGCAGCGCGTTGTTCTAGAGTTTGGTTAAGAACATCAGGAGGATACTGGGCAGTGCCCCCGCTGCGCATTACTTCGCCGACAATGCTGGCTAAACCTACCTGAGTCACAGGTTCAAGGCGATCGCCCGTGTACACGGTCACCGAACCTCCCACCAAGGGCAGTTCGTGGTCTTCCATAAGATAGACCTTCATACCGTTTTTCAACTCAAAGCGCGTGAGGTCGGGCACTGTGATTTCAGGTGCAGGCGAAAACTTCAGGTCAGTGTAATGGAGGGGAGTGACGGCAAGAGCAGAGGAGCGACCAAAGACAGTCAGGACAAGGGTTAGCACCGCTAATCCAATGATCATTGGGTTCGCAAATCTTCTACCTGGAAATTTCATGCTCATTTAAGTTTCAACTTTTGAATTTTTCTAAATCCCGACTGCTTAGCTCGCGGATAACAGCTTTCCAACGGTCAAATTTTTGGGCTGGAACGTCTCCTGCGCCACTCGCTGAACGTCTTCAGCCGTGACTGCTTCGATCGCCTTGAGGTCTTCAAACAGGTTGCGCCAGCTACCCGTTTTAGCTTCATATTCTGGCAAAAGGCTTGCCATGCCTTGATTAGAAGCAAGGCTCCGGAGTAAACCTGCCCTAGACTGTGTTTTGACGCGATCGAGTTCTTCAGCAGAAACGGGTTCAGTCTTGAGTCGTTGAATTTCGCTGTCGAGGGCGGCGGCAACCTCTTCAACGGTGTGACCAGGGGCGGTGAGCGCGTAGAGCAACATTAAATTGGAGTAGCGATCGCCTGGAAAAGTGTCGGAAACGTTGACACTGAGGGCAAGTTGCTGCTGCTCCACTAAAGATTTGTAGAGGCGAGAGGTGCGTCCAGCAGTCAACAAGCTGCTAATCATTGAATAGATAGGGCTATCAGGGCTAGTGATAGCGGGGCGCTGATAGCCTTCCATATACCAGGGCTGGGTTTGCAGGTTAACTATTACCTCCCTAGGAGCAACTTGAGCAGGCACATCGACCGTAAGACTGGGCGCACTAGAGCGGGTTTTGAACCGCCCAAAATAGGCTTCTGCCATCTGCTTAACTTGCTTCGGGTCAACATCGCCAACTACGGCTGCAATAATGTTGTTGGGAGTATAGTAGGTTTGATAAAACTCCTGGATGTCTGCACGGGACATATTTTGCAGATCTTCGGCAGATCCAATCACTGGGCGACCATACGGATGTCCTGGTAAAGCAGTTTTCAGGAACTCTTCGATCATTTTGCCAATGGGCGAGTTATCGGTTCTCATGCGGCGTTCTTCTAGAATCACGTCTTTCTCTTCATGAAACTCCCGAAAAACAGGATCTAGAAAACGCTCAGACTCCAGAGACATCCACAGTTCTAGCTTGTTGGCAGGGAAGCTGTAGAAATAGCGGGTGGCATCAGCGGAGGTGGTAGCGTTGAGTCCTACACCGCCTGCTTGTTCAACAATTTGCCCGTATTTATTTTGCTCAATATACTTTGCCGCCTTGGCTCTAGCAGCGTCAAAGGCAGCTTGGAGGCGAGTCACTTCCGCAGTGTTTGCGGCGACCTTTGCTGCCTGAAGTTGCGTAAACAGTTTGTCGATTTGCTCAAGGCTGGCTTTTTCGGCTGGGTAGTTGGTGGTGCCAATGCGTTGGGTGCCTTTGAAAGCGAGGTGCTCTAGAAAGTGCGCTGCTCCAGTTTTGCCCTCGGCTTCGTAGGCTGCGCCAATGTTGACGTAGGTCATTAAGGATATGACAGGTGCCTGATGACGCTCCATGACAATAAACTTCATGCCGTTAGCAAGGGTAAATTCTGATATCTTGCTGATCACCCCGTCAATGTAGGGCTGGATATTAGCGGTTTGGGCGAAGGCAGTGGCAGGAGCGCCCAAAAGGAGAACGATCGCCAAGATTGCGATCGCCAGTTGCCGCTGAAGCTTGTTCAAGAAAGACGAACGCATAAGAACCTGCCCAATCAACACAATTTATTTAGGATAAGTGAATTCTGGATCTATTGCTGCTGACAGATGTCAAAGGAACTCCATCCATTAGCGCTCGTCCCACTCTTGGGCAGCATCGGCGATCGCTTGATCAACCGTCTTTTCGTCTAGCATTGCGGCTTGCAGGTTATCGTAAATAATTTTTTGCAACTCTTTAATATCTTTATTCGCAGGCAGTAAGACCTCAGCATCCTGCATTTGTTTAGCGCTAATGAGGCGAGCTTGCTCTAACGGAGTCTTGGCATCAGCGGTAAAGTAACCATCTGCGAGAGCGGCAGTGGTGGAGGGCAAAACGTTGGCGGCTTTAGCAAAATTCAGTTGATTGGCATTGTTGGTGACGAAAAGAGCAAAGTTGAGAGATGCATCCGGTTGGTCAGTGTTGCGAGGAATGACGAGATTCATGACCGCGACGTTCTTTTTGGCAGTGTCGCCAGAGATTTGGGGAGCCGTACTAGAGGCTTTGGCGATCGCTGGAGCATTGGTTTCAATAGTTTTGAGAAACTGTGATCCCGAAATCAAAATTGCCGTTTCGCCCGCCTGGTAGAGTTCGATCGCCCTTCGATGTCCTTGAGTCAGGGCTTCTTTGGGCAAAAATCCCTGCTTATAAAGATCAGTCCAATACTGAAACACGGCTTTCCCAGCAGCAGTATTAAACGCCGCTTTTCCTTGAGCATCGAGCAGCGGCACACCCATTTGCACAAACGACTGAAGCGCCTCCGCAGAATCTTCAGGTACAAACGTTGTGAAGAAAGCATACTTTCCAGTTTTTTCTTTTACCTGCTTAGCAACCTGTGCTAGTTCAGCATAGGTTTTGGGCACTGCTACACCCGCTTTTTTCAGCAAATCTTGGTTGTAAATGGTCACGCTAGTGGTGAGATACCACGGAATCCCAAAAGTTTTGCCATCCAAGGTTCCAGATTGCCAAATTTTGGGTAAATATTGCGATCGGTCTTGGGCAGGAATGCGATTATCGAGATCCATCCAAGCATTGCGCCCCGCCAGTTGAGCCGCAAAGTCGGGGTTAAGGTTCACCACGTCGGGGGCAGTTCCGGCTGAGGTTGCAGTAAGAATTTTGCTCTGCATATCTGCCCAAGGCACATCAACCCACCGGACTTTTGTCCCTGGATTTTCTTTTTCAAACTGAGCAATGAGGGCGTTGAAATAGTCAGTAAATTGGGGCTGGAGTTGCATTGTCCAGAACTCAACTTCTGCTGGACTGTTTGCTGTTGTTCCAGTGCTGCCAGTGCTGCTGGTTGGGGCAGAAGGGCTGCAACTACTGATGATCCAGCTTGTTAGCAGTCCCAACAGGGCAAGCGTTCCTAACTTTTTCCAGGTTCTCATCTGCATTGTCAATTTCCCATGTCTCCCACTCAATTTACCAGTCAGATGACCCAAAAATTTACTCTCTCCTGCTGTTACTCTCTTTTTGCCTCTCACCCGCCATCCCTTTCGGGGGGCGTGGGGGAGTTAGGCCCCCACATCGCGGGGGTACGGGGGGAAGTCCCCCGGATCGCGGCGGAGTCGCCCAATCCTTTACGCTTCTAACCCAACCTCGAAAAATTATGACCTCAAGCTAAAGAAACTGAAAAACGCTTAAGTTGGTTGAAGCCGAGCCTTGAGGGGCTTCCCCTCAAACTCCCCAGCAGGGGACGATTGCTTCCCCCACACCCCCTCCAAACGAGACAAAGGGCAGGTGCACCGGGATATTGAAAGGTGGGAAAGATTAGGGTTTAGCGCTGATCATCTTTACTTCATCAGCAGTAGCTTTTGCTCGGGCTCTAGCTTCCTCGATCGTCGAACCCAACGCCAACGCCACACCCATGCGACGATTTTTGTGGCTAGTGGGTTTGCCAAATAGTCTGAGCTTGCTAGTCGGAACCTGTAGCGCTTTGTCAATTCCTGTAAATTGAGGGCGATCGCTCTCTTTGGTTGCCAAAATTACCGCCGATGCTCCAGGGCTAACGAGAGCGATCGCGCCGATCGGCAGACCTGCGATCGCCCTCACATGCAGTTCAAACTCCGACATATATTGGCTCACCATTGTCACCATGCCAGTATCGTGCGGGCGAGGGCTAACCTCGCTAAAGTAAACTGTTTCACCCTGAATAAATAGCTCTACGCCGAACAAACCCCAACCGCCTAACGCCTCAGTAATTTTGCCGCTCACGTCCTGACACTGCTGCAATACGTCGGTTGCTAGTGGGCAAGGCTGCCAAGACTCCCGATAATCCCCGCTGATTTGGACATGACCAATCGGCGGGCAAAAATGAGTGCCATCGATCGCCCTCACCGTTAGCAGCGTAATCTCAGTATCGAAATCAACGAACCCTTCCACAATGACCTTGGCATTCTTCGTCCGCCCACCCGACTGAGAATAGTCCCAAGCCGCCTGAATCTCTGCCTCAGTGCGCACGGTGCTCTGCCCTTTACCCGAAGAACTCATTACAGGCTTGACCACGCAGGGTAAACCTAATGCTGCGATCGCCTCTCGATATTCTGCCTCTGTCTTGGCAAATTGATAGGGCGAAGTCCTCAATCCCAACTCCTCAGCCGCCAACCGCCGAATGCCCTCCCGGTTCATGGTGAGAAACGTCGCTTTAGCCGTAGGCACTACTCGCCAGCCTTCTTGCTCTAGTTCCATTAGAGTCGGAGTAGCGATCGCTTCTATTTCTGGCACGATTAGGCTAGGACGCTCCTGTTCGATCAGCGCTCTCAGCTTGGTTCCATCCAGCATATCGACAACGCACGATCGATGCGCTACCTGCATCGCGGGGGCATTTGCGTAGGAATCCACCGCAATGACTTCTATGCCCAATCGCATCGCCTCGATCGCCACTTCTCGCCCCAGTTCTCCTGAACCGAGCAGCATTAAGCGTTGAGCTTCTTCTTGTAAAGGTGTGCCCCAAGGGGATAAGGTTTGCAACAAGGAAAGATTCATAGAGTCAGGATATTTAAGGAACTTCAGACGGAATTTCCTGTGATTCTCTCACAGCTTCTATCGGTTCCAAGGGTTCTTCTACTGCCCCTTCTAATACAACCTCTGATTCTTTGCGCTTAGAAAACCCCCACGTGAAGAGGAGCGCGATCGCTGCAATCATCATCCATTGCGGCGGCACATAGCTATCATTCACCACCTTCAGCAACAGCCTTAAGCCCACCAATCCCACTGTCACGAAACCCGCATCTTCCAAATGCTCAAACTCATCCAACCATTTGATAAATAAACCTGCCATGAACCGTAGTGCTACGACCCCAATTAAGCCACCCGTCAGCACTAGCCAAGTTTGGTCAGAAACCGCGATCGCCGTCGTTACACTATCTAAAGAAAACGCCAGGTCTGTCACAGCAATCATCGGGATGGCTTGCCAGAGTGAAGTAAACCGAGGTCCGTGATGATGCGACTCGCCCTCCTCATCCTTGCCGCTAGACGTAAAGTACTGAAATACCAGCCAAAGTAGATAAACCGCCCCTGCCAACTCAAATTGCCAAAAGCGAATCACCCAACTCGCAGTCAAAATTAAACCAACCCGCAGCACAAAGGCACACACTAAGCCAAAATTCAGAGCACGACGCTGCAACACAGATCCTTCTAACCCCTGGGCAATAGCAGCTAGAGCGATCGCATTATCTGCCGACAGCACGGCTTCCAACGCCACTAACACAGGCAGCAATGCCAGCGAGTCGCGCCACTCTGAAGATGAACTTAATAGATCGAACATTCCTTAGCGATATCCTGAATTTGAATTTTATAGAGATGTTTGTCGTGAGGTGTCGAATGAGCCACACAGTTCTTAGAATAAAGCATGGGCAAAGATGCTGCTTGCGAGTAGCACTTCCCCTGTATTAATTCTGATGTATTTAATCCCTTGCAATCTTCTCCTCTGCTCCTTTCATCCCTTCTCGCTCGTTTTCGAGCCAGCTATCCAACGGGTAGCCTCATTTCTGAATTTCTAACAGTAAATGATGGCAACTATGCCATCCGTGCCCTGGCTCAAGTGGGCGGCATTACCCTTGCATCGGGCATGGCAGCACACCCTAACCTAGAAATCGCCGAAGATCAGGCTAAGGCACGGGCTTTAGAGGCACTGGGATTGACTCCACCGCCTGTTGAGCCACCCTCCTATCCGTTGCCATCATGGGACAGTTATAACGTCCCCGTTGAGCCTGCTCCTGTCGCTCCTCCAAAATCACCCACTTTAGACCGCCCAACTCCGCCAGGACTCGATCAACTTCAGTCTATCCCTGAGCCGATCGCCACGGAATCACCTCCAGAAAAAATGCTGGAGCTAGTACCTCAACGGGTAGAAAGCCCTGAAACCAACAAAACGATCAAGCCCAAAAAAGATAACCCAGAAGAGTCGTCACTTGCAGAAGAGACTCAAGATCGCTCTGACGAGATTGCTCGGATTGGCGTAGAAATGAAGCGCTTGGGCTGGACAACTATTCAAGGACGAGATTATCTGAAGCAACGCTACGGCAAGCGATCGCGCCAAGAACTCAACGACTCCGAACTACTAGATTTTTTGGCTTACTTAGAGTCTCAACCTGCCCCCTCTTCCAAATAGTGGGAAGAGGAGGAAAGGAGGAAACTAGACTGCGATCGCCGCTGGACGGCTGCCAACAGCCCGCCGATCAATTACTTGATCAACCAAGCCATATTCCATTGCCTCATGAGCCGACATAAAGAAGTCCCGCTCCGTATCTTGTTCAATCTTCTCAATGGGCTGCCCTGTGGTACGAGCCAGGGTATCGTTCAACTGCTTCTTCAGGTACAAAATTTCTCGCGCCTGAATTTCAATATCCGTCGCTTGCCCCTGCGCCCCACCCGAAGGCTGGTGAATCATAATGCGCGAATGAGGTAAGCTCATGCGCTTGCCCTTGGTGCCTGCACTCAACAAGAAAGAACCCATGCTGGCAGCCAAGCCCACACAGATTGTGCAAACATCAGGACGAATTTGGTTCATGGTGTCAAAAATGCCCAAGCCTGCTGACACTGACCCACCCGGAGAATTGATGTAAATATAAATGTCCTTCTCAGGATCTTCTGCATCCAAGAACAGCATTTGCGCTACGACCAAGTTTGCCAAATCTGCATCAATGGCTTGCCCTAAGAAAATAATCCGTTCTCGTAGCAGCCGAGAATAAATGTCGAAGGCTCTTTCGCCGCGACCAGATTGTTCAATAACGGTAGGAATCATGGACAGTATCTCTGCAATATGGTTCTCTCCATTTTAACGACTTAGGGGCAAAGAAATAGAGGGCTGAAATAGGGGGGAAATCGGTAGGGATCTCCGTACCCCTACTGTTTCTTGGCTTCGACGATGTGGAAACTGCTAAAGACACCCACTGTCTCAAAGTGATAGGACGGGACTAAGTTATCCAAGAACGAGGGCAGTAACTTTCCTACTGACAGATCTGTTTTGTAAAGGCTGACAACTCCAAAATTTTGGCGTTGAGTATTGGCAGAAATCAGTTCTTTAATTTCAGATTGATTCTCGTTTAATAACTGGTTGCACCCATCTCTCAGCAGTTCCCCGGCATCAGCACAAGTATTGTCGCGCAGGTAGGCGGCTAGTTGCTGAGTAGCATATTCTTCATAACTGTCTTGACTAGGATTGGTGACAGCCATCGCTATACCCAATCCTACCAGTGCCATACCCACTAAATAGAGAGCCGTTTTCATAGGGTGTTGAATCAATAGTTTTATTTTCTACCCTACTGGATACAGATGGCGATCGCTTGGTTTCGGTGATGTTTTGTGACTAGCAGCAAAGTTTTGCAGGGTGAATAGCCCCAGTTTTAGGCAAGTAATGTTATATTCATTAACGGTATGGCGAGCGTAGCCAAGTGGTTAAGGCAGAGGTTTGTGGTACCTCCATCCCGCGGGTTCGATCCCCGTCGTTCGCCCTTTTAACAGGTGGCTAAAAAGCTTTCCTAGACTATCTCGATTTTGACCTGCTCGTACATTGCAGTTACGCCTGCATCAACCTGTAGTTTTACTCGCGCTGAAAACATTGGGCTTTCGTCTTCCACTTTGCCGATCGCACGAATTAATTCCCAGTTGCCGCTACCAGAATGACGGGCGATCGCAAAATCGCGCCAAGTCTCAGTGCTTTGCAATCGTAATGTTGCACCTGGTCGGTCTGCCTTGACCCAGCCTTCCACCTGATAGAGTGTGTGTCCCTCACCTACAAATTCTTGGCTGATCCATGTGAGATTTGTAGCCTCGACCCGTAAACCGAGATCTCCATCGCGGCTGGCTGTCGGATCGGCAAGCACTTGTCCGTCGCCATCAATCTGCCAAGCTGTGGGTTGGGAGGGTGTGATCCATTGTTCAAAATTACTGTTGATAAGGGAGAGCGATTGCGCATCAGAACGGCTGAGTTGCGTTAAAACATTCTGTGTGATTTGAGAAACTGGGCTGTCCGGATCTTGCAATCCCCTTGCCCATTCGATCGTGCCTGCGGTGAAAACAGTACCTTTATTTCGATAAATCCCCATCGTTGCCATGCCTGCCTGCCCTAGACCCCTACCCCAATCTTTCAGTGCGGCAAAGGCAAGAACAATAAGGTTTCGGGGAGTACCGTTTGCTCCTGTAACCATTGGGATGCCTTGAATTTCACGGAACTGCGCCGCGTCGGTTTCGTAGCCAATAATATTGTCATCTGCACCAAATCTGTCATCGTAGGCGAGTCCCGTCCCGTCAAAAACCCAATGCTGCGGGAACCGAACTCGATAGTCTACAGCGGGACGATCGCCATTTTCACCACTCCAAAAGGCTCCGTGGGCAAAACTCATGCCTGTCATTTGTTCTTCGGGACGGTTGACAGGTTGCTCGCGCCATCGAACTGTTGTACGGCTGCGATCGCTCACGGGGTCTTGGTTGGCATCGTGGTAACAAACCAGGGTGCGATTTCGTTGTTCTAGCCGTGCTTGCCACCAACAAAGATTGGCACCAAAGAAAGCAACATTGCCGCCTTGAGCAATGAACGCTTCAACGCGATCGCGCATTTCTTTTGACCAGTATTCATCGTGTCCAATACTGAGAAAAAGTGAATAATCATTTAACAACGCGGGTTCGTCATGCAAATCTACATTGGTGCAATAGTCTACAGCAAAACCGTTAGACTCGATCCACCGAACAAAGTGAACATCCCACTGAACAAAGAAATTTGCTTCAGGATCAAGTGGGCGATCGAACGAAACTTTATTAGATTTAACTTGATCTTTAGAGTTATAGTTATAGAGGCTCTTACCGCCCCAGTTATTGTAGGCTTGATAAGTATTAACCGCTAACTGCAACAGAATTTTAGAATGATCGGAATGAGCAGATTTAACAATAAATAATACATTGGTAATTGCTCCTAAACTGCTGATGAGCCGAGCAATATAAACGCCACTTTTCCAAGCATTCGGAATGGTAAATTGATAGGCAGGTGACCAATCACAACCCACTTCGTAAGCGTTGATCGGTGTGTCGTAGTCTTGGGCGATCGCGGTAGCCTGATGCATCAGAACTTCGGTTTCACCCTGGCGATAAATCTCAATGCGAAAGCGAAAGTGTCCAAGTTCAGTACGAACATGGAATGCTAAGGGGTCGCCAGGATAGACAGATATGGCAGATGCATAGGCTTCGATAGGGTTCATGATTCTGTCCCTTAATTGCTCCTCATTATCCGAGGTCAAAAGTGGAAAAGTCAGTCCCCTAGCGGGTAATCTTTAATGTAGAATTTCTCTTAAAAAAAGAGGCACCCATTGGGTGCCCCTCATCTCTATCAGACCTAAAAAATCTTAAGCTCCTACAGCTTCCTTAGCTGCATACAAAACCTCAGCGGTGATTTTCTCAACGCCTCGCTCACGCGCAAACTTTTCAGTGTTGCGCTTTACCTTACCCCGGACAAAACCCGGAATTTTGTTCAGTTCAGCCAAACCATCTTTGCTCCAACCTAAGTCAGAGTCAGCCGAGATGCCTTTAGTAATGCCCTCTTTTGTATCGTGTCCACCAAAGATTTCTAGCAGATGATCTTCCATGCCGAGAGTAAAGGAGTTGTAGACTAAATCAGCAATTTGGTTAGTGCCCTCGTAACCCATGAATGGCTTGTAGCCAATGGGAAAGTTCTGGATGTGAATAGGGGCAGCAATTACGCCGCAAGGAATGTCGAGACGCTTACCGACGTGGCGTTCCATTTGGGTGCCAAAGATAGCCGAGGGTTCTAAACGGGCGATCGCATCTCCAATTTCCCCGTTATCTTCGCTAATCAATACATCATCACAATAGCCGCTCACCTGCTCTCTAAACCAGTCAGAATCATACTTGCAGTAGGTTCCAGCCAGCACCACCTTAATCCCCATTTCCCGCGCCAAAATCTTGGTCATTGCCGCCGCATGAGTATTATCGCCAAACACAACGGCTTTTTTGCCTGTCAGGTTTTGGCAGTCAATGGAGCGAGAAAACCAAGCAGCTTGTGAGACATATAAAGTCTGGTCGTTAATGTATTCTTCGTAATCTACTGCTGCGCCTTGCTCGTTCAAAACCTGCTGAATCTTGCGAATGCAGCGAGCAGTCTCGACCACGCCCATCGGGGTGATATCGACGTAGGGCGTATTGAACTGCTCTTGCAAGTATTGGGCAGTCGTCAAACCGAGTTCGCGGTAAGGGAGCAGGTTGAACCAGGCGCGAGACATATTTTTAATGTCGTAAACCGAAGCCCCTTCGGGAATGACCGCATTCACCTCAATGCCCAAAGCTGCCATTAACCGCTTCAGTTCGGTGCAGTCATGATGATTGTGGAATGCCAGGGTGGAAATGCCGATGATATTAACCGAGGGCTTTTCGGTTTTGCCTTCAGGGAGTTCGCCGCGCTTGCGGGCTTTCTCGGTGTAGTAATGAACGACTTGTTGCAGAGTACGATCGGCAGCTTGCAACTCGTTGTAGCGGTAGTGGTTAACATCTGCCAATATCACGTCGCCTTTGGATTCAACCTGGGCACGATTGACGAAGTTCTGCAAATCTTCTTGCAAAATGCTGGAGGTGCAGGTCGGGGTAAGCACAATTAAATCAGGGTGTTCTTCGGCATCTTTGCGGGTGATGTTGTCCACCACTTTTTCTTGGGAACCGCGCGCCAGAACGTTGCGATCGACCACGCTAGTGGTAACAGGGGTGAAGTCCCGCTCGCGTTCTAGCATGGAGCGCATGACGTTGAAGTAGTCGTCACCTAAGGGCGCGTGCATGATGGCGTGGACGTTCTTAAAGGAGGTGGCAATGCGAAGGGTGCCAATGTGGGCAGGGCCAGCATACATCCAGTAAGCCAATTTCATAAAAACGATCTCCGTTATGCTGAGTTTAGGTGCGCCGAGCACGATTTGAAGAAGCGATGGCGGCAAGTTTGAGGCTGTTTCTGATTGTCTCAGAGATGGAGCGTTTGAAAATAGGGATGTAAAGGGAAAATGGAGAGGGGGCGATCGCTCTATTCCTTGCTGTGCAAGGCTTAGATGCTTGTTTGTGGTTGGCGATCGTTAAACAATTCTCAATAACTCTTAATGCGGTAAGCCAATCGAGGTTTGGGAATGCTCAATCAGTTGCTTCAGATTTGTGATTGATGGGGCGATCGTTTTCCATAGGACCAGTTTCATAGCAAACGCTTAAACGGTATATTAAGATTTTCAGCGATGCTTAAAGTTGCTCGGAGTTTTAGTAGGTTTTGATGATGGGAGAAATAGAGTGAGAGAGCCAATGACTCAAGGCAATCAAATCAATCATCATATAGAAGAATATCTAGACTATTACTGTGGATTATCTCATGCACCTGGTTTTGCCGTTCTACTGAAGGGACAATGGGGATCTGGTAAAACATGGTTTACCAACAGATATTGTGAAAGATTTCAAGAGAGTGAGCAGGAAGAGAATGAACAGCGATATTTTTATATAAGTCTTTATGGTGTTACTACTCTTTCTGAAATAGAAGATAAATTCTTTCAGTTACTGCACCCTATACGGTCATCAAAGGGAATGGCAATAACAGGAATAATTCTTAAAGGACTGCTAAAAGGTGCATTAAAAATCGACTTAACTGGCGACGGCAGAGATGATGGAACATGGAATATTCAAATTCCAGAAATTAATCTTCCGAAGCATTTAGAGAATGTCAATCAGAGTATTTTAATTTTTGACGATTTAGAGCGTTGCAAAATAGACCTTGGCAGCCTATTAGGGTATATCAACTATTTTGTCGAGCATCAGGAATTAAAGGTAATTCTTATTGCTAACGAAGATGAATTATTCAAAAACATCAACTATCAAGTTATCAAAGAGAAGCTAATAGGTAGAACTTTCGGTGTGTCGCTTGACTTTGAAGGAGCATTGGAGAACTTCATTACTAGAACAAACGATTCAGGTGTCAAAACTTTTTTATCTGACAACACTAAGTTAATAAAAGATTTATATGACAAAGCTGAATATGGGAACCTAAGAACTCTGAGACAAATTATTTTAGAATTTGAGAGGATTTTTAAGACACTTCCAGATAGGGCAAAACGAAAAATAGAGCTTCTGCAAGACTTGCTAAAATTACTAATAGTTTTTTCTATTGAGATTAAACAAGGAACAGTATATCCAAAAGACATTAGTAACTTGGACAAAAAATATCAGTCGAGTGAAGTATCTGACAGATCATCTAGTCTAACGATGAAAGGCAATGCCGAAGATCAAACTTCTCTACAGAGAATGTTGAGCGATAAATACACCATGCTCGACCTGTATGAGCCATTCCCAAGTAAAGTTTGGTGGCAAATATTTTTTGATGAAGGCAGCATCAATACAAAGGAATTAGAGCAATCAGTACTAACCAGTAAATACTTTCAGGATGAAAATACACCTCATTGGGTTAGGTTATGGCATTTCCGAAATCTTGCAGACGAGGAATTTGGTTGTGTACTAAAAGAGGTTGAATCGGAATATTCTGATAGAAAGTTTCTTGATCCTCAAGTGATCCAGCATGTTACTGGAATTTTTCTGACTCTGTCTGATATCGGGCTATATTTTAAAGATAAAAGAGACATATTGTATGATTCAAAGCTTTATATTAACCAGATGAAAGAAAATGATCAGCTAGAGCCTCTACCTCAATATGTTCCTTTATCTGAAGCAATTGGATATATGTCTGGGAGCTATCGTGGACTTGGATTTTATGGTAAGGAGCTTCAAGAGTTCAAAGAATTTAGCTCTTACCTTGATACAACTCGTGAGTCGGTGAGAATTGAGAGAATGCCAAGTGCTGGTCAAGATCTACTTGCCATCATGCAGAATGATGTCTGGAAGTTTCACAGCATAATTTGTCTCAGTGGCTCTGAAAATCAAGATGCAACACAGAAATATTATGAAACGCCTATATTCAAATATATAGAACCAACTGATTTTATGGAAAAAATTTTACTTGCTAAGCATGAAGCCCAACGGCTTATTTTTTGGTCACTTGCCGAGCGGTACAAATATGATAGTACTAATGAAAAGTTAATTGAAGAATTGGAGTGGCTTAAATCTATTCGGAGCCTTTTGTATAAAGAAGTGAGTCTAAAAGGAAATAGAGTCAGCGGATATAATCTAAAGTCACTAATCGGAGAGTACTTGGATAAGATAATTGAGAAGCTTCAGGTAAAAAGAGTATAAATACAAATCAATAAGTACTGATGTATATTCACGTTGTTCGTTCTAGCACCACAACATAGGTTCTAAGATGGATGACATACAGTGTAGGTTAAAATGGAGAAACTGGTAACACATTTCAAATGAGTGAAACCGTCTACATAGAAACCAGTATGGTTGGTTACTTGACAGCCAGACCCAGCAATAACTTGATTCTCATGGCAAACTTGGAGGTTACGCAAGAATGGTGGGATAATCGCCGAGATCAATTTACTCTATATATCTCCCAAGTTGTTTTGGACGAGGTGGCGCGAGGCAATGCAGAAATAGCAAATAGGCGGCTTGAGATCCTGCGTGATTTTCCATTGCTCAAAGTCAACGAAAGCGTTCAAGGTTTAGCAACCCAGTTCCTCGCAAAAAGTAATCTTCCTGCTAAAGCTTTTGATGATGCGCTTCATATCGCTGTAGCTACGTTTTATGGACTGGACTATCTTTTAACTTGGAACTGTAAACATATTGCCAACGCTCAAATTCAAAAGAAACTCGCACAAATCAGTACTGAAGCAGGATACGAGTTGCCGACGATTTGTACACCCTACGAACTAATGGGAGAGTAACCATGTGGAATGATGAAGTTCTCGAAGAGATTTATAAAATTCGAGAAGAACACGCTAAGTCTTTTAACTATGATTTGCAGGCAATCTGCGATGACCTTCGGAAAAAGCAAGCTACTAGCGGCAGAAAAATTATTTCCGCTCCGCTCAAGTTTCGCAGTCAGCCGCATAAAAAAAATGCTGGAACTGACCGTGTATGAGGTAATCTTTCAGATACTAAGGTTACTAGCCGTAGATCAGTTCAATAGTTAGGACGATGAACTTTCAAGTCAGTCAGAACAGTGCAATGTGTTGGACTTGAATTGGCGATCGCCTTACAAAAATGGATAAATCAGAAACTTGAAGCCTTAGGAGCAACATGAGATGACTATTACCATTACCGCAATCAATCTGCCGATGGAAAAAATTGCTGAGTTTTGCGATCGCTGGCAAGTCATTGAGTTTGCCCTGTTTGGCTCTGTCCTACGCAATGACTTTCGCCCTGAAAGCGACATTGACGTGATGGTGCAATTTCACCCAGAAGCCCATCCTACTTTCAAAAGCCTAGATCAGATGGAAGCAGAGTTAAGAAGCATTTTTCATAGAGACATTGACCTAATCACCCGACAAGGTATTGAAACCAGTCGTAACTACTTACGTCGCCAAGAAATTCTTTCCTCCGCCCAAGTGATTTATGCAACGGGATAAGTTACAAATTCCGTCTGAAAGTTTAGGTATGATAAGCAATTGCTAGTTTTAGAAAAAATGGGCGATCGCTAAATAATTCTCAATAACTATGAGCTTTTTGCCAAAGAATCGTTGTCCAGCTTGATCTCAAAATTCTAGAGTTTCAGGAATTGAAGGAATCTACCAGAATCAGGCAAGATTAAATAGAGATCCTTCAATCTGTGCGATCGCCGATATGCCTAAGCGTTCCTCCCACAAATCTTCATCGCGCCGCAACTCGAAGCCTAGCCATTCACGGCAAATCAAAGACGAGCGATGGCAACAGCAACAATGGATTGAATTGTTTTCAGAAGTCACATTTAAAATTCGGCAATCGCTACAGCTAAAAGAGATTTTGCGGGCAACTGTCACCGAAGTGCAACGGATTTTGCAAGCCGATCGCGTGCTGATTTACCAGGTTTTTGCTGATGGGACGGGCAAGGCAATTAGTGAAGCAGTTCTGCCAGAATATACTGCAATTCTGGACTTGCAGTTTCCTGAAGAAGTCTTTCCCCGAGAATATCAAAAGCTATACTCAGAAGGGCGAGTACGGGCGATCGCCAACGTCCATAGTCCGGCTGAGGGGTTAACCGATTGTTTGATCGAGTTTATCGACCAGTTTGAGATTAAAGCAAAGCTAATTGTTCCAATTCTACAAACCCCCCATACTCCGAGTGAAGTCCATCACCCAAAGCTGTGGGGCTTATTGATTGCCCACTATTGCGATCGCCCTCGGCGATGGGGCGAATTTGAGTTGCAGCTAATGCAACAACTGGCAAATCAAATTAGTATCGCTCTGGCTCAGGCACAACTGCTTGAACATTTGGAAGAAATGGTTGAAGTTCGTACCACTGAACTCAAAGACGTTAACCACAACTTGCAACAAGAAATTAATGATCGGATGCAAGCAGAAGAAGCTTTGCGCCGTAGCGAGGAGCAGCTACGCCTAGTGACTAATGCCCTGCCCGTGCTGATTGCTTATGTCGATGATCATCAACATTATCAGTTCAATAACCAAGCCTACGAAGATTGGCTCGGACAGTCGCCCACAGATATCTATGGCAGTCATCTTCAGGAGGTATGGGGCGCGGAATGCTACCAGCGAATGCAAGTCCATGTGGAAGAGGCATTGGCTGGACGAGGGGTAACTTACGAAAATGAAATAGTCCTTAAAGACGATCGCCCTTGCTCAATCAGCATGACCTATATTCCCCACGTGAACGAGCAGAATACAGTCCAGGGATTTTTTGCGTTAGCAAGTGATATCAGCGATCGCAAAGCTATTGAACGAATGAAGGATGAATTTATCTCAGTCGTTAGCCACGAACTGCGCACGCCTCTGACCTCTCTTCACAGCGCTCTCAAAATTTTGACTACTGGGCGGCTGGGAACTCTTTCAACCGCTGGTCAGCAAATGCTAGAGATTGCTGATGATAACACTGAAAGATTAGTTCGTCTTGTTAACAATGTTCTGGACTTGCAGCGAATTGAAGCAGGCGAAGTTACTATGGAAAAACATGGCTGTAACGCCACCGAATTAATGGTGAAAGCAACTGAAGCAATGCAGCCAATGGCACAACAGCATGAAGTCAAATTTTCAACGCAACTCGCTAATATTCAACTCTGGGTAGACTCTGATTATATTGTCCAAGCGCTCACTAATTTACTCAGCAATGCCATTAAATTTTCACCTGAAGGTGGAACAGTTTGGTTAACAGTTGAGAGACACAAGGCTGAAGCACTGTTTCAGGTACGGGATCAAGGACAAGGAATTCCAACAAATAAGCTAGAAAGCATCTTTGAGAGATTCCATCAGGTAGATTCTTCCGATTCGCGCAAAAAAGGGGGCACCGGATTAGGGTTGACAATCTGTCGTAAGATTATTGAACAGCATGATGGCAAAATTTGGGCAGAAAGTGCGCTGGGACAGGGGAGCGTTTTTTCTTTCACTTTGCCAGTTCAAGGCTGAATCCCAGGACTAATCTTAGATCCGACGAGAGATACAGCTTTATGGTAACCAAACGAATTTTAATTGTTGATGACGAAGAAACTATTCAAACCGTTGTGCAATTCGGTATTCGGATGCGGGCAGGTTGGCAGGTTCTCACAGCCAGTTCGGGGCTGCAAGGCATTCAAATCGCCCAAGCTGAACAACCTGATGTGATTTTGTTAGATGTAATGATGCCCGAAATGGACGGCATTGACACCTTTAAAAGCCTCCAGTCCCATCCTAAAACCGAACGGATTCCGGTGATTTTTCTGACTGCTAAAGCTCAAACTGCAGAGAAACGACAGTTTAATGAGTTAGGAGTCAACGGAGTGATTACCAAACCCTTTAACTCTCTAGATTTACCGGAGCAAATTGCAAAAATCTTGCGCTGGTCATTGCCGTTATGAAAATTTTACTGGTTGATGATGATGACTTTTTAGGCGATCTCCTGACCCGAAGTCTTGCCGCCTACCATTATGTGGTGGATACGGTCAAAGATGGAGAAATGGGTTGGACTTACGGTTCTACCTTTGACTATGACCTGATTGTGCTAGATATCATGTTGCCAAAGCTGGATGGCATTAGTCTCTGTCAGCGGTTTCGCGCAGAGGGATATACGACTCCTATTCTGTTGCTGACGGCACAAGATACCAGCATAGCAAAGGTGAATGGATTGGATGCCGGAGCCGATGATTATGTTGTTAAACCCTTTGATGGGGCGGAGTTAAGTGCGCGGATTCGAGCCTTGCTTCGACGCAGCAGTGTTAATCCTTTTCCGTTACTAATTTGGGGTGACTTGCTGCTTAATCCTAGCTCATGTGAGGTCACCTATAATGCTCAACCGCTTACCCTGACCACTAAAGAATATGAACTATTAGAGCTTTTTATGCGTGAAAGTCAGCACGTTTTTAGTACTGATGAAATTTTGGGGCGGCTCTGGTCTTCAGAAGAATTTCCATCGGAGGCAACGGTTCGATCGCACATTCGTCGGCTGCGTCATAAGCTAGTTGCAGCGGGTGCTCCTCCAGATTTTATTGCCACAGTTCATGGTCGCGGTTATTTCCTCAAGGCAGGCGGCGAGATGCAGTACGGGACACAGAGCATAACCCCCGATCCTTTCGAGATACTCGGAAGAAGTCGTTCTGAGCTATCTGTAGGCGATCGTCACACCGTTGCCCAAGCCCAGTACTTAGCATTTCTCGACGAAACCTGGCTCGCCCAAAAAGCCAAAATTCTCAACCAACTAACCATTTTCGAGCAAGCGATCGCCACTCTTCCTCAGCGTACAATTCCCCCCTCTTTACAAGAAAAAGCCTACGCCGCTGCCCATAAACTTGCAGGCACTTTAGGCACCTTTGGGTTGTCTCAAGCCATGGCTTTCGCGCGTCAACTAGAGCAAAGCTTCGCTCCTGCTAGTCCCCAGCCCAGCATTATCGATCTGGTGACTTTGCTCAACGCCCTTCAACAAGAAATTCAAAATTGGCAAACGCTCGACAACCTCCCGGCGGGCTCTTCGAGATACCCGCAAGGGGTCGCTTCAAAAGACTCGCAGGGACGCGTTGCACCCTTATCTTTAGAACAAGATATTTTTGAACAAAACGCTTTTGAACAAAACGCTAAAGTCATGATTGTCGATGATGATCAGCATTGGTTAAAAACTCTACCCAATTTGCTCAAACCGTGGGGCTTCAAAATCACCACCTTGGCAGAACCCCAGCAATTCTGGACGGTACTACGATCGGTTACCCCAGACCTTTTAGTATTAGATGTCAATATGCCCGACGTGAATGGTTTAGAACTCTGTCAGGCATTGCGACACGACCCCCGCTGGCAACGGCTGCCTATTGTGGTTTTAAGTGGGCTAACTGATCAAACGACCCAGAATCAAGCTTTTACCCTGGGTGCCGATGACTATTTGTGTAAGCCTGTTGTGGGCGTTGATTTAGCAAACCGAATTCTTAATCGTCTCCGTAGAATTAGAGCCTGGGCAACCTAATCGCCTCTAATGCCTGTAGCTACACACATTTTGCACAAGCTATCCGGCAATCTAGGGTATAAACATTTCTAATGAAAGAGAAATTTATGAATAAGTCGATGCCCGAATCGATGCCAGACTCAGTGAAACCAAAATCGGTTAGAGAACAGCAGCATCCATTGATTCAACGGCTTGCCAATTGCATTGAAGCAACCTGGCAGCAGCATCTTGACCTATCACCCTACCCAGTTCCCGCAGATTTAGGCTATGTGGAAGGCAGCTTGGAAGGAGGGCGACTGATCATTGAAAATCACTGCTATCAAACTCCACAGTTTCGCAAACTTCACCTCGAACTTGCTCGTGTGGGCAACGCTTTAGATATCCTTCACTGTGTCATGTTCCCTAACCCTGAATATGCCCTGCCCATTTTTGGCGCAGATTTGGTGGGCGGACGGGCTGGGATTAGTGCCGCGATCGCCGATTTATCTCCTGTCAATGGCGATCGTTCTTTGCCGCAAAATTACCAAACTGCATTGTCTAAGCTTGATTCCTATCCCTTCACCCAGCGGAGAGAACTGCCACCCTGGGGCAATATTTTCTCAGACTTCTGTCTATTCGTGCGTCCTGCGACTCCCCAGGAAGAAGATGCTTTTTTGGAGGAGGTTCAAAGCTTTTTGACCTTACACTGTCAGTTTGCTGGTGCCACATCCCCCCTAAACTCGCAAATTGAGGTCGCTAAAGTCCGGGTAGGGCAGCAATATTATTGTCAACAGCAACAGCAAAATGATAAAACGCGGCGGGTTCTAGAAAAATCTTTTGGTTCAGAATGGGCTGAGCGCTATATGACAACAATGCTATTTGATTACGTTGCTTAATAGCATTGCTGAATCGTGATGTGAAAATCATGTTCCCCTGCCCTCGCAGAGAAGGGGCTAGGGGTTAGGTCAAGTCCTGCAACGCAGCGAGAGAGACCTCTCCCCAAGCCCCTCTCCTGCGAGGGCAGGGGCTTTGAAAGATTCATACTTTCATTCAGCAGCGTCGCTTAATAACCCACTAGGAAGCATTCTCATTGTGTTATTGATCTACCCAGGAGCGATTATAGCCATTGGGTGAAATTGACGATCGTCACAATGCTTAACAAATATCACCTAACATTAAGATAAATCAACAAATTCTCATCTTTGAAAAAACCTAAAAGACTTGTAGAATAAGGGTTTCAGGTTTTCTTATTATTTCTTAACGCGCTTGCTGATCTACAGTCTGAGAATTGCACAATAATTGCACAAATGAATTGCTTTAATCAAATTGTTCAAAAGCCATTGAACCCTTGACTTGCAAGGTCAGGGTTCAGATTCTTCAGGCTCACGGTAAGGCACTGACTGCCCTGCTCGGCTGGAAGACTAGATTGAAATTTGATTGAATTTGCCCGATAGGACGTTGCTCTGAGCTAATTGTTAGAGTTTCGCTCTCTTTGCCATGCCCATTCAAGCTGGGTTTGGTTGACTTGTTGCAGTTTGCTTACTCTGCCCATTTGTGGCTCTGTTCTTTCATTTCAGTCGGGCTTTGAACCCTTACTTCGTGCAAATCTTAGGAGATACTTGAATGCTAGACGCTTTTACTAAAGTAGTTGCCCAAGCAGATACTCGCGGCGAATTTGTGAGTGATGCTCAAATCGATGCCCTCAAAGCCATGGTATCGGAAGGACCCAAGCGCATGGATGTGGTGAATCGCATTACCTCTAACTCATCCACCATTGTGGCAAATGCAGCACGGGCTTTGTTTGCAGATCAACCTCAGTTGATTGCACCCGGTGGCAATGCCTACACCAACCGCCGCATGGCAGCCTGCTTGCGCGATATGGAAATTATTTTGCGCTATGTTACTTACGCGGCATTTACCGGAGATGCCAGTGTATTAGAAGATCGCTGCCTCAATGGTCTACGGGAAACCTACTCAGCTTTGGGCGTGCCCGGTGGCTCGGTTGCAACTGGCGTGAACAAGATGAAGGAAGCGGCGATCGCCATTGCCAACGATCCTAACGGTGTAACCCGTGGCGACTGTAACTCACTGATGTCTGAGTTGAGCAGCTACTTCGACAAAGCTGCCTCCGCTGTCGGTTAGTACTTTCTCTTTCTTAATTCGACTTCAATCTGAAGTCACTTTTCAAGCTCAAAAACAATTCACAACTTTTCACAACCAAAAGGACGACTAAGTATGAAAACGCCTTTAACAGAAGCGGTCGCAACATCAGATTCTCAAGGACGCTTTTTGAGTTCCACCGAACTCCAAGTTGCATTTGGTCGCTTCCGTCAAGCCGCAGCTAGCCTTGATGCTGCCAAAGGCTTGAGTTCCAAAGCTTCTAGCTTGGCTGAAGGAGCGGCTAACGCGGTTTACCAAAAGTTCCCATACACCACCCAAATGCAAGGGAACAACTATGCTTCCAGCAACACAGGCAAGGCAAAGTGCGCTCGTGACATCGGCTACTACATCCGCATGATCACCTACTGTTTGGTCGCAGGCAGCACGGGCCCCATGGATGATTATTTGGTGAGTGGTTTAGCCGAAATCAACCGCACCTTTGAATTGTCTCCTAGCTGGTATGTAGAAGCGCTAAAGCACATCAAATCTAATCATGGTTTGAGCGGTGACCCTGCTGTAGAAGCCAACTCCTACATTGACTATGCCATCAATGCCCTAAGCTAAGGGATTGTTTTCGCCCAGAACAACAAAATGCTGTGGATGCTTGTTTGCATAGAATGCTTAGTTGCATAAAGTGCTTAATTGTATGAACAGCGATTGTTGTTCTGGGCGCGTTTTTTGTCATTAATATTCCCATTAACATTTAAGGATTTTAGACATGACAAGTACTATGGCAGCTACCCAGTTAGGCTTCGAGCCATTTGCCGTCACCTCTCCGGTAGAACTACGGGCAAACTGGTCGGAAGGAGATGTGCAAGCGGTAATTGCAACAGCGTATCGTCAGGTGTTCGGAAATGATCATTTGATGCAATCCGAGCGATTAACTAGCGCTGAGTCTTTACTGCGTCGAGGCGACATTAATGTGCGTGAATTTATTCGTGCGTTAGCGCAATCAGAGCTATATCGAAAAAAGTTTTTTTACTCCACTCCCCAAGTGCGTTTTATTGAACTGAACTATAAGCATCTACTGGGTCGGGCACCCTATGATGAGTCTGAAATTACAGAGCACGTAAATCTCTACATTGAACAAGGCTATGAAGCTGACATCGACTCTTATCTGGATTCTATGGAGTACCAGGAGAGCTTTGGCGACTCGATTGTGCCTTACCACCGGGGCTTTGCGACTCAACGGAACCAGAAAACCGTCGGGTTTCCTCGCATGTTTCAGCTTTACCATGGCTATGCCAATAGCGATCGCGCTCAGGGTAGAAACAAATCGGCTTGGCTAACTGAAGACTTGGCGCACAATACAGCAACCTCCGTGCGAACTCCTAACTTTGGCAAGGGGTTAGCCGGAACGACCACTGGCGATCGGGGTGATCTTTTCCGAGTGCGAGTGATGCAGGCAAATCGCAGCAACACGCCTCAAGTTCGTCGCAGTGTGAGCGAGTATTTGGTAAGCTACGATCAGCTTTCACCTACCCTTCAGCGCCTTAACCAGCGCGGCGGTCGAATTGTGAGTATTCTCCCCGCCTAATTTAAACTCATGCTGAATCTCTTAATCTCCAAAGAAGACTAAACCTATGGCAATTACTACTGCGGCTTCCCGCCTCGGCACCAGCGCCTACACCGACCGACCTCCCGTCGAACTTCGTCCTAACTGGACACCCGAAGAGGGCGCTAATGCCATTCAGGCGATTTACCGCCAAATTTTGGGCAACGATTACCTGATGGCAACCGAACGCCAGGTGGGTCTAGAATCTTTGCTGTGCAATGGACAAATTACAGTGCGTGAATTTGTCCGAGCTTTGGCTAAAACAGAGCTCTACAAGACCAAATTTCTTTACCCTCATTTTCAAACCAGGGTCATTGAATTGAACCTCAAGCATTTGCTAGGACGCGCGCCCTACGACGAATCTGAAGTGGTCGAGCACTTGGATCGCTATCAAAATCAAGGTTTTGAAGCAGATATCGATTCCTACATCGATTCTGACGAATACGAAGCCAATTTTGGCGATTCTATTGTGCCTTACTATCGAGGGTTTTCTACCCAAACGGGGCAGAAAACGGCTGGTTTTACCCGGATGTTTCAGCTTTATCGGGGATATGCCACTAGCGATCGCTCTCAAATTGCGGGTTCTTCCTCGCGTTTGGCAGGTGAGCTAGGTAGAAATAGCGTCTCTGCTGTGGTCGGGCCTTCGGGTGCTAACGAGGGCTGGGCATACCAACCTTCTAAGCAAAACGTGGCACCTGCCCGTGCATTCGGGCGTTCATCGGTCAATTCATCCGATCGCCTCTATCGCATTGAAGTATCGGGTATCAGCTTGCCCAGATATCCCAAAGTGCGGCGCAGCAGTCAAGAGTTCATCGTGCCCTACGAGCAACTCTCTAGCACGCTCCAGCAAATTAACAAGATGGGCGGTAAAGTGGCTAGCGTCTCGATCGCCCAATAACAGCATCAGTAAGAGCAAAGCATTAGATCGAAGATTTTTGCCAATTTTTGAAGATTCTTGATCCTGTGCTTTGCTCCTCCCATTACCAGATCAAACATCAATAATTAACATCTTTAGGAGATGACCCCAACGATGCTAGGACTATCTTCTGCCAACGATCGCGTGTTTGTTTACGAAGTCGAAGGGCTACGGCAAAACGAACAAACTACAAAAAACAGTTATCCAGTACGCAACAGCAGTAACGTGTTGATTCAGGTTCCTTACAACCGGATGAATGATGAAATGCTTCGCATCAGTCGGATGGGCGGCAGTATTGTCGCAGTTCATCCCCTTGCTGGTTATTCGGCAGCTAAGCAAGAGAATTCATGTGAGCATGATGCTCCTGTTGAAAACAATTCTGGCGAATAATATCAAACTAGCCTTTTGCTAATTTTTAACTTTTAAGAGACTTTAGCAGAAGGCTAGGACGAGCAGCCTGCACATTGGAGTAAAGCTTAGGACTATGAATAAACACATAATGTTCATATTCATACCAATGCATTTCACCCTTTTCTTCGTTACACATTTGGCAAATCACCCATAAATTCTCAAAATTCATCGATAGCCAAGGATATTGCGATCGCGGCAGTTTATGATCGATCGTTCTTCCTCCCCGGTCAGCATATCGCTGTTCACAAATGGGACAGTTCCAATCAGAATTTTCGTCTATCCAATCTTTACTCTGTCGAGTCGATCCACACTCACCATCTCCATTAACGCATCGCCAGTAATCATATTTTCTATAGTCTTCAAAATCTTGCTGTGTGAGCCTGTGATATCGCCTTCTACCAACCCGATCTGCCAGATCAAACAACTCTTTTAAATCCTTACTTTCAGAATTCATAGATTCTTTCATTAGAGTTTTACCGTTCTGGATGTTTTAGAATTGCGACTTTTTCGAGGTTTCTGATGAGAAACTCCAAAATCAATAACTTCAATTTCGGTATCAGGGAATTGGCGATCGATCGCCTCTGATACTTCGTTAACTTCTTTCGCTAACTGCTGGTTAAATTCTTGAATTTCTTGAGGGCTTTGGTACTGATTACCAATGCGATCGGCTTCCAAAAATAAATCTTCAAGCGTTAGATCCTCTAATGGATTTAACAACTCCTCTATTTTCTGATAAAGGCTGATGACATTAATCCAGCCAACATTCCTATACTGATTATCTTTTAACCACTTTTGATTCTCTTTACTGAGCTTGCTCCGATTCTTTGTGTTAGCACATTGAACCTCTCGATAGCTCATTTCATTAAAAGTCTTCTTGCTTACCATTAGCTATTTCCCTCAACCGAGAGTCCATTTAAATAATTTAATGAGCGCTTTACGAAGTTCATTATCTTCATATTTCAGAAGTTCATTTGTATCCCTCGCTAGCCTCAATCGGATCGCATCTACTACATTTTTCAAAGACTTATTATCTTTCTTGAGTTCATCATTAGCTTCAAGTAGTTCGTTGTTATTTGAAGTTAGATGACCAACCCGAATCTCCAACTCCAGGTTCTCAGAAGATAAGCCCTGAATTTGAGATTCTAGAGTTTTCTTTTCCTGCTCTAATTGTTGCTTCTTGCTTTCGAGCGTGGTCTTTGATGCCTCTATATTTTTAATAGAAATTTCTAGCTCACGATACTCTGTTTTGACAGACTCCAGCTTACGTTCTGCTTGGCTACGCCTTAACCCAAGACTACGACTGCTATCACCTAATTCAGAATTTTTTTGAGCAAAAGATTTAATGAGTTTCGCAGCAGCCACTTCGCTATCAAGCATCTGGAGGATACTTTCACATTCCTGTGCGGTGAGTGGATCGCTTATGCCTTTATTAATGTCATGTTTTGACTTCAGAAGATCTTGCAACTCATTCTTAGATGCCATTTTTATACCCTAATGAATCAAACTAATCTTGCTCAGCTGTAGCCCGATCGCCCCTCCACAGCCTCTATTGCGATTATCCTTGTTCCCTATTCTTCCCATGTCCAGTTTTTAGAGAGATTAGAAAACTTTTACTGTATCTTTATGCACGTTAATAACCTGCTAACTAAAAGCGACGATTGCCCCTAAGTCCAAGAGCGATCGCCGCCATACTTTCCTCAAAAACTTAAATTAGTGATGTAACAAATGCCCTGCACTTTCTAGCAAATGCCCTACTCCCGTACCCACAGCCTCCACTCCTGCTTCAAACCCAGCCTCCACCGTTGCACTAGCAGGCTTAGAGGGATCAAGATACCCAACAGATTCCAAACCTTGCTCAACAACCGAAGGAGCAAGCAAATCATGCTGAATATTCCAGTCCTTCACTTTTCGCAAATTTTTGTATAGATAAAAGAATCCGATCGCTAGAGGAAATCCAATCAAGGGGAGGAGTAGGGCGTGCATATGAAGATTTCTCTTTCACTTTCCTCTCATAATAGTGATTGTCATGAGCTTGATGAAAGTACCCTAGAGGATGGGAAAACCCAACCAACTTATGCTTCAGGTAATGGAGCCAATAGGGGTTCTAGCTGACTTAGTAGAGGAGATAGTTCTGAGCCAGCGATCGCCCACAAAATATCTTGATCGACCTCCTCATATCGATGGATCATAATATTGCGTAGGCTGGCAATTCGCTGCCAATCGATCGCCCGATGCGCTTGCCTAAATTCTTAACTCTATAGAGGTCGATAAACTCGATAGTTTATCTCTGGGAAAATATTATCGATCGCCTCTACTTTCTCCAACCATCCTGAATCAATCTTCCCTGCCAAAATATCATCCCGAATCTTGTTAAACCGCTGCAAATGCGACTTAGTTCGTCGCACCGCATACGGCACCATTGTCCCCGTCCGCATAATAAACGCCCAATCCGACGACTGCGCCAACAGCAACTCCCGTGCCGCCTGATTCAGCGATCGCCACTCCAACTCATCCTCCGGCTCCCGCTTAGAAAGCTCAATCATCCGCTCAGCCGCCTTATGTAAATGCGGATAAATCCACGCATTCGTCTCATTCAACCAATATTCATGAAAGCCTCGGAAACCCCAACTCGATTGAGAAGGGCGACACACCTGCTGCGTAGGGTAGGCTTGCAAATAATCAGCCAAATGGGTCATAGCATACGTATTCTGGTCATGCCAAGTTTTGCGGAACAGATAGTCAATGAACCAAGGTCCTTCGTACCACCAATGCCCAAACAGTTCAGCATCATAAGGCGACACAATAATAGGCGGACGCTGCATCATATTGTGTAAATGCTCCACCTGCTGCACGCGGTTGTACATAAAATTGCCTGCGTGCTCCGCTGCCTTTTCCTTTGCCCAGTAAGGATCGTAGAGGCTCTTTTCGCTAAGCCCCAAACCTTTCCCCGTAATTTTGTGATATTTTACGCCCGTATTTTTTCTTTGCCCATTGGGCATGATGTAAGGGCGAATATATTCATATTCTGCATCCCAGCCTAAATCTCGATAGAACTCCCGGTACTCCGACGCGCCGGGATAGCCCACTTCAGAAGACCAGACCTGTTGCGAAGATTCATGATCTCTACCAAACGCAGCCACGCCACACTCAGTATAAATTGGAGCATAACTACCAAAACGTGGACGCGGGCGAGCATAGAGGATACCATGTCCGTCGGTGAGGAAGTAGCGCAGACCTGCATCTGCTAACATACGCTCTAATCCCTCAAAATAGGCGCACTCTGGTAGCCAAATTCCCTTAGGAGGTCGCCCAAAGCTTTGCTCGTAATGCTCACATGCCACCTGGATCTGTGCCCACACGGCTTGTGGATACATTTTCATCAATGGCAAATAACCGTGGGTTGCCCCACAGGTAATAATTTCTAAGTTGTTACTGTCAAGAAATTGTTTGAAAGCTGCCACTAAATCACGGTCATAACGCTCCCAAGTTTGGCGAACCTTGTTAAACTCTGTTGCGTAATACTCAGAAAGATACCGGAGGTGAGCATTTTGGCTATTATGTTCTACCTCCAGCTCCATTAGTTTTTGTAGTTGAGTGAGGTGATGATCGTAACGTTCTTGTAGTAAGGGATCTCGCAGCATCGACACCAACGGCGGTGTCATACTCATGGTCATCTTGAAATCAATCCCATCCCGCTTTAGTTCCTCAAAGACCTGAAGCAAGGGGATATACGTTTCTGTAATTGCCTCAAACAGCCACTCCTCCTCTAAAACGAAATCACTCTCTGGATGCCTTACAAAGGGTAGATGGGCGTGTAATACGAGGGCAAGATATCCAATACTCATAGGGTTGAGGTATAACGTGAGGGGCGTGAGGGGCGTGAGGGGCTGTGGAGGGGAAATTGATGAGCGGGATCAGAGTTAAGTTATTGCCAAATTGTAAAGCAAAAGTTAAGCCAAAAGATTGATGCACCAAATTGAGTTATGACACAGTCAAACCTTCTTGAATTGGCACAACAGGGTGATCCCCAGGCGATCGCCGCTCTAATGAATCAGTCGCTCCAACCTCGGGGCATGACTGCCACTGTCGAACGAATGGGCGATCGCCTTAGCGTGTTGCTAGAGGCAGATCAGGTTCCCAATCGTCAAACGTTAACGGCTTTTGTCCAGCGAGGCATTAGCAATCTGGGCATTGAATCGATTCGTTCGGTCAAAGTTTTGGGTCAACAATCGGGCACAAACCTCCCGGTCTGGACTCAAGACTTAACGCTGGAGCTACCGACTACAGCCGCCGATGCGATCGACGCTGTTAATTTATCTCCCGCGATCGATTCTAGGGTGGATCTGCCTCTAACAGATACCACTGACGACGACGCCCTATGGATTGCCCCCTCTGATGAGCAATCCCAAGATTCTCTGGCAGACCTGCTGGCAGATGAACCCACAGACGATCTTCAAGACTTATTTGATGACCAACCCGAAGAATTAGAAGTAGGAACAGGCGTTGACAACCCGCTAGAAGACTTGCGCAGCATGTTTGGTGAGCAGTCAGAAGCAGATTTTCCACCCCTAGAAGAGTCATCTTTTAATGAAATAGATTTGAACAGCGGGGGTGGGTTTGAAAGTAACAGTCTGCAAGATTTATTTAAGGAAGACGCTGAAGTAGATTCCTCATCCCAATTTAGCGGGAGGTTCAATGAACCGACGGCTACAGAATTTACCTTGGGTTTGAGCAACGATTTAGATAACGATTTAGATAATGATCTGGATGGTAATTTGGACAGTCTAGAGAGTGATCTAAGCAATGATCTAGGCTTAGAATTAAGCCACTCTGATAGCCTGGCGGATTTGTTTGGCGATCGGGCACCAGTGGAAGACTTAGGCATACTTGAAGAAATCCCTCCCAACGAAGAAGAGTTTCAAGAGTTGTTTGGGGAGACTGCTTCTGACCCAGCGTCTGATGTAGAAGCACTAGATGGTTTTTTAGAACAACCCTCACCTGAAGCGATCGCCCCTGAAACCTGGTCTCTACTAGACGAAGTTCCTGATCTAACTGAAAGAGCTAAGGCTGACGAGCAGCTGATGGACTTCTTGAGAGAACCTTCTGGGGGAGGTCAAGAGCCGTCTTTTAACGATACGTCTTTTACAATCGCGAATGAACAGTTGCTCAATCCCTCCGATCAAGAACTTTCAGACTTATCGTTTCTAGAAGAGTCTTCTTCAGAGAGAACCTTTCTGAGTGAACTGAGTGAATCAGATGAAGATTCTTTACTAGACTTTTTAGATCAAGAATCTGAGCAGCCTGAAGACCATTTGGGTGAAAGGTTTGCAGGATCTGAGGCAGAGGTTTCTAAGCCAATGTTATTCAATGAGCCACGGGATCAGCCCACGTCTTTAGGTGACATTGAATTGGTTGAAGAGCCACTGTTGTTCAATGAGTTCGGTGACGAACCCATGTCCTTCGAGAGCGCTGAATCTGAGAGCGCTGAATCTGAGAGCGCTGAATCGATCAATGAACCGCTATTGTTCGACGAGCCGCGCAATGAGCAAGAGCCTCTTGGCAATGCTGAATTAGTCGAAGAGCCGCTGTTGTTCAATGAGCTTAGTGATGAGCCCGCGTCTTTTGAGAGCGTTGAACCGACCAACGAACCGCTGTTGTTCGACGAGCATGATCGTGAGTCTGTGTTGTTTGAGAGCGCTGGATTAGTTAGTGAGCCGCTGTTATTTGATGAGCTTATTAACGAGCCTGTGCCTTTTGAGAGCGCCATATCGATCGATGAGCCACAGGATCAGCCTGAGTCTCCTGAAGGCAGTGAGTTAGTTTCCGAACCACTGTTGTTCGATGAGCCGCTGTTATTTGATGAGCCACAGGATCAGCCCATGTCTTTCGATGACATTGAAACTGATGAGCCAGTGTCTTTCTCTGAGTTCTCTGAACCAGAGCCGTCCCTTACAGGCACCTCAATTAACCCGGTCAGAAGTTTTCAAGAGCAGCAAGCCCTTGCTGACTTCTTTGCTGATGATCCGTTAGCAGATTTCTTACCCCAATCTGTTCAACCTCCTGGGGAAGAATTCCTTGAGGGCGGCTTGTCTGAACCGATGGCGGCAGCAACGGCTCAGGATTATTTTGACTCACCAGAGCCGAGTCCTGACTTCCGAACCGATAACTTAAATTCTGTCCCCCCCCTTCTACCCGATTTGGAAGATGATCAAGATTTCCTGAACCCAATACTTCAACCCGCAGCGCCAACCGATTTATTCCTAGAGCGGATGGATAGCTTAGAAGCTGAGTTCCCTCGGGATTTTCAACAAGATTTTCAAGCCGATCCATTGGAGCAACTCGATCGCAATTTCTTAGGCGATGATGACAGGGCTTCTTTAGATAGTTGGGATGGAGCACTTGAAAACCCACTTCCCGATGTTGAGGTTAACCAGGCTGATACAATCTCGTCGCTAGAAAGTCTCACTGATGACTCAGATCTCCTGAACTTTCCAACCCAGGCTTTATCTGAAGAACCGTCCTTCGATCGGTACGCTGAAGCAGAACCTCATGCTTTGCCAGAGTCTCTACCCAACCGCTGGGATCTGGACTCGGATGATGAACCCACGGCGATCGAAAACCCATTGCCGCCTGTTGTAAGATTTGGAGAATCACCCAGAGCAGGTGCTTTGGAGGACTTGACCATCAGTTTGCCCAATTTGCCAGATGACGGCTATGAGCAACCTGTGGCATATCCCTCTTTGAATGATCCCACTCAAGCTCCGCCCCAGCCCAAAGGTTCGCCTTGGATTTTTCCTCTGGTACTCTTTGGCTTAACAGGATGGATCTTGGCATTGATTGGACTCTCCTACTGGTTGAAAGACCGAGATACCACGCAACCCCCCATCGTGCAGCCGTCTACGGCTCCAGAGCCCTCAGTTCCCTTAGCTCCAGCTTCGCCTTCCTCGGCGTTGCCAAGCTCTGAAGATTCTGCGGCATTACCCGAAAATCTAGATTGGATGGCAGTTGATTAATTCTTAATTTGCTGAGCGGCGCAGGTTTTACGGTAGATTTCTACTCTAAAATCCGCGCCGTTTTTTTGTGGTTTAACTCAGTAAAACGTTATGAACACTAACCCCAATGAGAGGACAATGAAAGGATAAGTTATGAGTATTCGATGGCTTAATGGAAGCTTCACAAGCTTTCCATAAAAAATAAGCTGGAAGACTTCCGTTTTCGCAGATTTGTTGTATCGTTATCACTCAATCTCATACGCTCAACCTCACAACTGTAAGGGCTGTATAATCGGCATATCTTTTCAGTACGTTGATGTAGTCAGGGTTAATTAAGCCACTTTATTACCATTATGATGTTGCCAAAAAAAGATGCTCCGGTAGTTGCGATCGCACTACTGCTTGCCCTCACCAATGCCCCCAAAACCTTTGCGGCATCTTGGAATCTTCAGTGGGTAGGCACAAGCGCTAATCTTGCGACGTTTCCCCTTCCAACCAGTGTGCCCAATGGTACTGCTGTTAAAATTGCGAGTTCCAGCGGTATGGCAGCCATTAGCCAAGCGCTGAAGCAAGGATTTGAAGGGAAGTTTCCAGGTTCGGCGATCGCTTCTGAAACCAGTGATGCTAACACTGCTATTAAACAACTGCTTGATGGCAAGGTTGATTTGGCGGCAATTAGTCGCCCCCTGACCGCTAATGAAAAAGCGGCAGGGTTGGTCGATGTGCCAGTTAGCCGTGACAAGATCGCGGTTGTTGTGAATGCTAACAATTCCTTTAAAGGGGAATTGACTGACGAACAATTTGCCAAGATTTTTCGGGGTGAAATCACCAATTGGTCGCAAATTGGCGGTCAACCAGGTGCTATTCGGGTGATCGATCGCCCCGAAACCAGCGATTTACGTCAATCCTTTCAGGGCTATCCTATATTTGCTGGCAACTTTGCTACAGGTTCAAATGCAGTAGCACTATCGCAGGATAGTACCGACGAAATGCTAAAGACGCTAGACGCTAATAGCATTAGCTATGCCACCGCCAGGCAGGTTCTAGACAAACCCGGTGTGCGCGTTATTTCGATGTGGGGGACTCCTCCTACCGACCCACGCTATCCTTTTTCTCAGCCTTTCACCTACGTTTACAAAGGTCAAAACCCTACTCCAGCAGTACAATCCTTCCTCGGATATGCATCTGCTCCGGAAGCCCAACCTGCCATTGAGCAGGCAAAAACAGCAGCGATCGCCCCTGTGGTTACTGCTCCGCCATCGCCTGCCTCATCGCCTGCCTCATCGCCTACAGAGGGTTTAGTGGCAAGTCCGTCAGCAGCAGTCTCTCCGACTACTCCTGTTTCTCCAGCCGTTACCCCTTCGGGCGCAGATCAGGGTGCAACAGCACTTGTTCCAGGCGCTGAACCTGCTGCTACAGACTGGAGTTTGCCATCTTGGATTTGGTGGCTGTTGCCCCTTGGGTTGCTGGTGCTATTGCTGGGCTGGTTGTTTGGCGATCGTCGGACTGAAGAAGATCCTGAACTCATCGCCGAGGGCGGTAGTCCTCCAGATCTCGAGGACTTTGGCAGCAGGTCAACAGCCGGATTTGCAGACAGCACCTTAGGTTCAGGGGGTGCAGCAGTGGATTATTCTGGAAATACACCTGAACCTGGAGTAAGCAGTTTTTCTAACTTTGCAGAAGATACGCCTGTTAGGGCAGACAATGTCGCTGTACCAGATGAGAATAGGTTCACCGGACTGTGGGGCGATACGTCTGATTCAGTCCCAGACTCCGCAGGCAGAGAGGATGCTCCTTTGTCAGGCGATAATTCCTTCTCTGGATTATTTGGCGAGGCTTCTGACATGACAGGAAATGACCTGGAGTTGGGTGATGAGACTAACTTCGGGGGCACTTCAGATAGGACGGGTATGAATATCGAAGGAGGCGCGATCGCGGGTGGTGCGGCAATGGCGGCGGGTGCAGCGGCTACCGCTGGATCTACATTTTCAGGCGGCACAGATGCACCCGTAAGTCCGCTTACCGCAGGCACTAACCGCATCGTACTGGTTCCCCGCGAACCCCATCGTGCTCACGTTTACTGGGAAATTCCTAATGCTTACAAAGATGCCATTCGACAAAAAGGTGGCGAGCATCTGGCTCTGCGGCTGTATGACGTGACAGGACTGGATTTGAGCTATCAAACGCCCCATAGTGTCCAGCAGTTTGATTGTGGCGAACTTGCCCGTGATCAAGATATCCCAATAGAGCAAAGCGATCGCGATTACATTGCCGAGATTGGGTATCTGACGGCTGACCAACGCTGGCTTAGAATGGCGCGATCGGCAGTCGTGAGAGTGCCCTCAGTCGAAGGCTACTAACTTCTTATTTGCTTAAACTGATCTGCTCAAAGCCAATCCCCTCGCCTCTAAAAGAGTTGGGGGGATTTTTGGTGTTGGTCTGTAGCTGAAATTCCATGAATTAGGGAGTGAGGGAGAGCAAAAAGAAATGTCATTCAGCGCTTATAAAGCAGCCAGAGCCGTGGTCAAAGATTTTCAAATTGTTTATGGCGAAGCCATTTTTATTGTTGAAAATCCTGTCACAACTAATCTCTATTTTCAAGGGAATTTAGAAGAACTTCAGCTTGAACAAGCGCCTTGAAAGAACCCTGACCTCAACAATCAGCCAAGGCTCCGAAGCTGGTTAGGGTTCCGAAGATAGTTTTAAACAACAGGCACTTTCTTATGCCACTCTGTCACCTGCTCGTAGGCATATGCTGCTTGCAGAACCAAGTCTTCTCGAAGCACATTGCCAATAATTTGCAGCCCAATGGGTAATCCCTGCTGATCAAACCCGCAAGGCAAGCTTAATCCTGGTAATCCTGCCAAGTTGACCGGAATCGTCATCAGGTCAGACAGATACATACTTAAGGGATCATTCGTCTTTTCACCTGCCTTAAACGCTGTGGTAGGCGTTGTCGGACAAACTAGAACATCGACCTGGGTGAACGCCTGCTCAAAATCTTGCTTAATCAACGTTCGCACCTTTTGTGCCTTGATGTAGTAAGCATCATAGTAGCCTGCCGATAAGGTGTAGGTGCCAATCATAATGCGGCGCTTCACCTCTGCACCAAAACCTTGGGCACGGGTTTGGGTATACATCGACATTAAATCATCGGGATTTTCAGCCCGGAAACCATACTTTACGCCGTCGTATCGGGCAAGATTTGCTGAGGCTTCAGAAGGGGCAATGATGTAGTAAGTGGGTAAGCCATAACGAAACTTGGGACAGGAAACTTCGACAATTTCTGCTCCCATTGCTTCGTATTGAGCGATCGCCGCCATCACGGCTTCGCTGACCATGGCATCCAGTCCCTCTCCAAACGTTTCTTTAATGACGCCTACCCGGAACTTAGGAGGCAGTTTGGGAGACAGGAGACTGACATAATCGGGAACTTCGACTTTGAGGCTAGTGGAATCTTTGGGATCATGCCCGGCGATCGCCCCTAGCAAAATGGCTGCATCTTCGACCGATCGCCCAAACGGCCCAATCTGATCCAACGAAGAGGCATACGCCACCAGTCCGTAGCGGGAAACTAACCCATAGGTCGGTTTCATTCCCACTACACCACATAACGCTGCGGGCTGCCGAATCGATCCACCCGTATCAGAGCCGATCGCGATCGTGCATTCGCCTCCCGCCACCGCTGCTGCCGATCCCCCTGACGAGCCACCCGGCACGCGCTCTAGATCCCAGGGATTAGCAGTCAGTTGGTATGCCGAATTTTCGGTTGAGCTACCCATGGCAAACTCATCAAGATTAGTTTTGCCGACCATGACTGCGCCAGCCGCTGCCAGCCGCTCCGTTACCGTCGATTCGTAAGGCGGCACAAAGTTTTGCAAAATTTTTGAACCGCAGGTAGTGGGAATACCCTGGGTACACATATTGTCTTTAATGCCAGTCGGAATGCCCGCCAGCCAACCTATTTCTTCGCCAGCGGCAATTTGGGCATCGACCTGCTGGGCTTGCTCTAGCGCTCGGTCTGCGGTGACACATAAAAAGCTGTGCAGCTTTGGCTCCAGTGCCTGAATGCGATCTAAGGATTCTTGAGCAATTTCGACAGCAGAACGTTCTTTTGTAATGAGTTGCTGGTGCAACTCGCGGATGGATGCCATGCAATGACCTCGCGACTGAGCAATTATAAAGTGTATCGTCAAAGGATCTACTTTAGAACCCAGCGTATCGCAACATGACCCAACGCGCGTTTGACCTAGCTGTTCAAGTTCAAGGAAAAGGCTTCCCGATTCTCTGCCTCCATGGGCATCCTGGCTCGGGGCGCAGCATGTCGGTGTTTACGGATCATTTATCGCAGCGGTTTACGACGATCGCTCCTGATTTACGGGGTTACGGTAAAAGCCAGACACGACAGGATTTTGCCATGATCGATCATTTGATTGATTTGGAGGCATTGTGCGATCGCCTCCATCTCGACTCGTTTATCCTGCTAGGCTGGTCGCTGGGCGGCATTTTAGCCCTGGAGCTAGCGCTCAAGTTTCCGCAACGGGTCAAGGGTCTGATCATGATTGCTACGGCTGCCAGACCCTTTGGCAACCATCCACCTATTAGTTGGCAAGATAATCTGTTCACCGGGATCGCAGGGTTGATCAATCAAGTGCAGCCCGGATGGAATTGGAATATTGAAACCTTTGGGAAGCGATCGCTCTTTCGCTATTTAATTCAACAGCATACTGCCAGCGCTTATCAATATCTTGCCAGCGAAGCTACGACTGCCTTTCTGCAAACCTCAGGTGCCGCCAATCGCGCCCTCAATACTGCTCTCAATCAGCGCTACAACCGCCTAGCAGAAATTAATCAGATTTACTGTCCTACTCTCGTGTTGGCTGGAGAGTGCGATCGTCATATTACCTCTCAGTCCAGCCTCGAAACCGCCCAGCATCTCTCTAACTGCCAATCGCACTGCTACGCTAACGTTGCCCATCTATTTCCATGGGAAATTCCTGGGCAAGTGTTAGCAGACATTGACCGATGGTTGGCAGAAAATTTGGAGTAGAGGCACCAAACCAGAGCGTGTCCTTAGGAGGAACTGCTGAGACTGGGTGCAACGCGTCGAACCTGGCTTTTTTCAGAACTTTCATCAAAAATCGTTAGTCGGGAAGGCTTACAGCGCTTAATTGCCACTTGAAACCCTTGTGCACCTTCTTCTTCTAGGTCAAAAATGTAACCAGGCTTAGCAGACTTAGCCTCTTGAGCGTTAGGGAAAGGTCCAAAGTAGTAGGTACAAGCAGGGGTACTTGTAACAACTTCCACCCACCAAGCCAAACCAACACTCTCAAGAATACTGATCCAAATTTCATTCATAAAAATCTGCCTGCTTGATGGAACGTTACGAGTGCTCAATGGCATATCGTGGCGACAACTCAAGTAATTAACGCTTTTTACATCCTGGTTATACTCTGTTGAACCTACTTTTGCAAAGCGTCTTTTGCAGGAGTTTCCAGATGGTGAATACGCGATCGCCGTTGACGCGATACTTCGTAAAGCGCCATTCCGGCTGCCACTGAAGCATTAAGACTAGGAGTTTTACCTCGAAGCGGAATCGAAACCAAGACATCACATCGCTGCTGCGTTAGCAAACTCAGCCCATCGCCCTCAGATCCCACAACTAAAACAGTTGCCGGATGAAACTTAACAGTATCAATGGGTTCAGCCGCCGTTGCCGCTGCTCCATAGATCCAAAAACCCGCATTTTTCAAGTCTTCCATCGCTCGGTTGATATTAACCACCCTCGACACTGGCAAGCTTTCCAATGCTCCCGCCGCCACCTTGACTACGGTAGAAGTAATTCCAGAAGCGCGTCGTTGTGGGATCACTAATCCTTGTGCCCCAAGCGCTTCCGCCGTCCGGATAATTGCGCCCAGATTATGGGGATCGGTAATGCCGTCGGCAATGACTAAAACGGGTTGGTCGGTCGCCGCCTTCGCTCGTTCAATCAGGTCGTCAAGATCAACGTACTCATAAGGGGTTGCTTGGGCTGCAATTCCTTGGTGGTTAGCACCTTGGGTAATTTGGTCTAACCGACGGGGTTCGACTTCATCAACTACAATCCCATTGGCTTTTGCTTTAGATAAAAGTGAATGAAACCGAGGATCGTAACGCAGCTTAGTAGCAATCCAAATGCGATTGAGATGACGCGTACCCTCGATCGCTGCCAGAACACTGTGACGACCATAGATCAAATCTACGTCTGGCTCAGTATCAGGCATAACTTCTTGAATCTCAGACTCATCAAATTCGGCGCGATCGACACGGAACGACTTGGATTTAAATGTCCTCTCTGGGGAAGAATTTCCTCCTTGCCCACCCCGATCGCTCCGCCGATCAGAGCCTCTACTAGAGCCGCCAGAGCGACCTCCTCGGTCATTCTGCCATTCCGATCGCTCAGGACGTTCAGAGCGGACTGGGCGATTGCCTTGGGCTGGACGATCGGAGCGCACCGGACGGACTGCTTGAAAATCCCGATCGCCTCCGCTGCGTTCTCGATCATTGGGTTGATCTGGACGGTTGGGGCGATCGCCGCGAGTAGGGCGATCGGAGCGCACCGGGCGAACTGCTTGAAAATCCCGATCGCCTCCGCTGCGTTGCTCCATTTCAGGACGATCGCCTCGGTTCTGCCATTGCGAACGCTCAGGGCGTTCAGAGCGTTCTGGGCGTTCAGATCGATCTAGGCGTTCCCGCCGCTCACTCTGCTGCTCGGTTCCCTTTGCTAGATAAGGTTTTTTCACGCTTGGGCGATCGTCTCTAGAACTTCTAACCTTGATCACCCTCCCCTTAGAACCATTGGCTTTTTTAGGCGGCACAACCGCACGACCCTCCGAGCTATAGTCCTCGTTACGGCTAGCTTTGGGCTTGCGATCGCCCCTAAAAGAAGGCTGATCAGACGGAGAATCTCCACGCTTGGGCGCACTCTTGCGACGCGGCTGATCCGAGGAATTTGGGCTGCGAAATTTACCAGGCATGTCTTGAGTTCTCCGTGAAATTACATAATACTAATCATTCTGCAAGGAATCAGCCTTAAGCATTAGCCGTTGATTTTTACAGGTTCTTCAAACTGAAGCTGTGCCAGGAGATCCATTAATCTTCGCGGGTCAGCGAGATACAAATATCCCAGCAGGGTTTCCAAACTTGTCGCCTGCTGGTAAATTTCTGGGTTAAGTCGCTTCGGACCTTTTGAAGCAGCATTCCTGCCTCGCTTAAGGATTTCCATCTCGGCATGGGTGAGATAGGGCTGAAGCGCTTGTAAATGCTGTGCTTGGCTCTCAGCCCTAACTTGAGCTACCACTTGCTCATGATAAACATGTACCCGCTTGGGTGGCAGAAGGTAGTGCGTCCGAATGTACAATTCATAAATTGCGTCACCTACGTAAGCCAAGGCAGCAGGCGAAACCTGGTTCAGTCGGGGAGACGAGCCCAAGGACTGAAGTTCATCACTATTGAAGGATATCAATGATGCTAGTAACTGAGATGGAGAAAAGCCTAGGATTTCTTCCTCACTCGACTTCACGCTAACCCAACCTCGCTAATGTGATCATTTTACAACGCTTATGCATAACATTTTCGAGGGCTGTGTCAAGTGAATGAAATCAGAGTCAGAGTCCAAGAAATTAGCTCTTCTTGAGATTCTCAAGCGCTACATCAACCGAAGTCTGTAGAGACAAAAACTGCTCTAGACGAACGAGCTTAACGGTTTGAGTAACACGCGGATTGGAGACGATTTGGAGAGTCCCTCCAACGCCCTGAACCTTTTTGACGAGTTGAACTAAGGCACCTAATCCAGAACTATCGACAAAATCAATCTGGGAGAGGTCAAGAATAAAGTTCTTAGGACCTTCCTCCACAAATTTATCTAGCGTCTTGCGGAATGTTGGCTCAGAGAAAGCATCGAACAATCCAGCAAGACGAAATAGTTGGCAATTGTCCCTAACTTCGCGTGTGCCTCTTAAACTAACGGTTAGGGTAAGTGTTTCAGGAATAAAGTCCTCCTGCAGGGGTACTTTCTTAAGGTTTTCAATATGATATTTGAGGCTCAAGTATAGGGCAAGATGGCTAACGGTGCAACCGAAATTGCTTGGCTTAAGACCTAACTCAGTATAACGAAGGATGGAAAGACTGACTGGAATCTTAAAGCGCAGGAATTAAGTGCAGGCATAAGCGCAAGAATTTCAACCCTAAAGCTTGGCTTATCTCTCCTCTACCCCTTGCCACAAAGCTGTCGTTTGCCGCAGGCTGCAATGGTTGCCATTGCCTAAAATTAAATGATCGAGCAGCGGAATGCCTAAAAGCTGACCTCCTGCTAAAAGCTGTTTGGTCAACGCCAAATCTTCAGCGCTAGGCTCGAGGATGCCAGAGGGATGATTGTGTGCCACGATGACCCGCACTGCGCCTTGCCGGATCACCTCCCGAAAAATATCTCGCGGATGGGCGATCGTTTCTGTTGCAGTGCCAATGCTAATGATTTGGGTGCCAACCAGTCGATGCTTAATGTCTAGCAGCAGCACCGCGAACTTTTCTTGGGTTTGCCACATCAAGTCTTGACTGAGAACTGCCGCTGCGATCGCCGGATCATCTACTACTGCTCGTTCTGCCGGACGAGAATGAAGCACCCGCTTGCCTAGCTCGATCGCTGCCAAAATTGTGGTGGCTTTGGCAGGCCCTACTCCTAATATCTGCGTGAGTTCTCCAACACTAACGTCCCGCAGCACTGCTAACGGATCGCGTTGATTGGTGCTTAGCGTATGTAAAATATGCTGCCCTAGTCCAACTGCCGAAAGCTTCCCGGCTCCTTGTCCTGTCCCTAGCAAAATTGCAATTAATTCTGCTGTCGCTAAGCTCCTGGCTCCTTGTGCTTGCAGCCGCTCGCGAGGTCGTTCGGTGGTGGGTAGGTCGGCAACCCGGACAGAATAGGTCATAACAGAAAAATCAGTGGATTGTCTTATCTCATTCAGTTATCCCAAATCCCTGCCTCTGATACACTCAACTACAGTTCAATGCAGCGCCCTTACTGAGCAGTTAGATATGCAGTTAGAATTTGTCCCTGTTGAAGAATTTTATTTTGCCTTGACACTATCAGTCAAAACGCTAGATGAAATAGCAAACCCTGAGTTGCTAGAACAGGTGCGATCGCGCCTATCGGAAAAATTTGGTCAGCCTTCGACGATCGCCCCCAGTCGGCAAAACTTTAATTACGTGTTTCGGGTCTGCGAGTACGACAGAAACTCGGTAGATCATTCAGCGAAACCATTGATTGTTTCAATTTCAGATTGGCAAGATAAACTGCGACTGAGCAGCGACTATGGTTGGGTTCTAGATGCCGAACGGAAGCCAGTTCGATCGGCACAGTTTGAGAAGCGAGATGAGTTTGCCGAGGAACTCCGAGCGCACTTACAGGACTGGCTTGGCGTGCAGCTTTAACTTTCTAGTTTTTCACTTTCATAGCCATAGCATTTGCCCATGACCGTCCCTCTTTTCCAGATCGATCGCCTTCGTGTTTCCTATCCTCACTCTCCTGCGAACAGTGGGGGATGGGCAGTTGACGATGTTTCGATAACGCTGCAACCCGGAGAACGGATTGGTTTGGTGGGTGAGTCGGGCTGTGGTAAATCAACTTTAGGACGAGCAGCAATGCGACTGCTGCCAGGGTCAACTCGAATTGAGGGGCAAGTAACCTTTAAGGGCGAGTCAGTGTTTGATCTTTCCGTAGAGGAACTCCGGCGGTTCCGGGGCGAGGCAGTGGCGCTGATTTTTCAAGATCCGATGACTCGGCTTGACCCGTTAATGACCATTGGGGAACATTGTGTAGAAACCTTGCGGGCGCATCGGCAGTTGTCGCGGCACGCTGCGAAGGAACAGGCGATCGCCACTTTGGCAGCCGTCAAAATTCCAGCCAGCCGCTGGGCACAGTACCCTCACGAGTTTAGCGGCGGCATGAGGCAGCGTGTGGCGATCGCCCTGGCTCTTTTACTCGAACCCAAACTCATCGTTGCCGACGAACCCACAACCAGTCTTGATGTCACCGTCTCAGCCCAAATTTTGCAAGAGCTAACCCGTCTTTGCCAGGAACGACAAATGGGGCTAATGCTGATTTCCCATGATTTAGCAATGGTAGGAGAATATTGCGATCGCATTGCTGTCATGTACCGGGGCAAAGTGGTGGAAACGGGAGGAGCGATCGAAGTCCTCAGCCATCCTCAGCATCCCTACACTCAATCTCTTTTGCAAGCCGCCCTCCACATCCAAGCCACACCTCCCTCCTTGCCCGATAGTCTTTTTACAGCGCCGCCCCTACTGCGTCTGCAACACCTACAACAGCATTACACCCTCGAAGAAACCTTTTTCTCCCGCTTCTTCTCTAAGCCGCAAGACAAAACTATCCGAGCCGTCGATGGCATTGATCTGGATCTCTATCCTGGCGAAATCCTGGGGCTAGTCGGAGAATCGGGCTGCGGTAAAAGCACTCTGTCTCGGACGATTTTGCAACTGATTCGCCCCACAGCAGGCAAAGTCGAGTTTTTGGGGCAAGAGCTTACAACGCTCTCTCGGCAAGGCTTGCAGCAGCAACGGCGACAGATGCAAATGGTGTTCCAAGATCCCCACGCCTGTCTCAACCCCTTGATGACCGTTGGCGAAAGCATTTCCGATCCTTTATTGATTCACGGTTTGGCGACAGCGGTAGAAGCTAAAACTCAGACCCAGCAAATGTTAGAGCGCGTGGGTTTGACCCCAACCGCAGAGTTTTACAATCGCTATCCCAAAGACTTGTCGGGTGGGCAACAGCAGCGAGTGGCGATCGCCCGTGCCCTGATCACTCGCCCCAAGCTACTGATTTGCGATGAACCTGTCAGCATGTTAGATGCCAGCGTTCAGTCGCAGGTACTAGCGCTAATGCTGGAGCTAAAGGAAGAGTTTGACTTAACTTACTTGTTTATTACCCATGATTTGTGGGTAGCAAGATTTTTGTGCGATCGCATTGCTGTGATGAGCGCAGGTAAAATTATCGAACTGGGCAAAACAGAAACAATTTTTACCCACCCCCAGCATCCTTATACCCAAACTCTATTAGCAGCAGCGCCCCTTCTCTCTCGCTTATCTTCAACCAACGGTTAATCTTTGACCGCCAAACTTATGTAGTATCCTGGATCGAAGTGCCTCGATTTTACTTTCAATAATTTCGCGGCTTCTCACCCTCCACGCCAACCCAGAGCCTGTCCATGTTTGGTCTAATTGGTCATCTTACGAGTTTGGAACACGCCCAGTCCGTCGCCAAAGAATTAGGCTACCCGGAATACGCTGATCAAGGGCTTGATTTTTGGTGCAGTGCCCCACCACAAATTGTAGACACTATTAAAGTTACTAGCGTGACCGGGCAACAAATTGAAGGGCGCTACCTGGAATCTTGCTTTTTACCCGAAATGCTGGCAGCCCGACGCATCAAGGCTGCCACCCGCAAGATTATCAACGCAATGGCACACGCCCAGAAACACGGCATTGACATCACGGCATTAGGTGGCTTTTCGTCCATCATTTTTGAAAACTTTAACCTCAGCCAAATTCGCCAAGTTCGCAACATTCATTTAGAGTTCGATCGCTTCACCACAGGCAATACTCACACCGCCTACATTATTTGCCGCCAAGTCGAGCAATCTGCCAAAAAACTCAACATTGATCTATCTCAGGCGACGATCGCCGTTTGTGGTGCGACTGGCGATATTGGCAGCGCCGTTTGCCGCTGGCTCAGTGCCCGTTGTGATGTTGCAGAACTGTTGCTTGTTGCCCGCAACCCAGAGCGGCTTCAGGCGTTGCAAGATGAATTGGGGCGAGGCAAAATTATGGTTTTAGAAGAAGCGTTGCCCCAAGCCGATGTTGTGGTTTGGGTTGCCAGTATGCCTAAAGGAGTCGAGATTGACCCCACTACGCTTAAGCAGCCTTGCATCCTAATCGATGGCGGCTATCCCAAAAACTTGGGGACAAAGGTAAAGCATCCAGGGGTTTATGTTCTCAACGGTGGCATTGTGGAGCATTCTCTAGATATCGACTGGAAGATCATGTCGATCGTCAATATGGATATTCCAGCGCGACAACTCTTTGCTTGCTTTGCCGAGTCGATGCTGTTGGAATTTGAAAAGCTGTACACCAATTTTTCTTGGGGACGCAACCAAATTACCCTTGAAAAAATGGATTTAATTGGACAGGTTTCGATGAAGCACGGTTTTCGACCATTGCTAGATTTAACTTCTTAGAGGTGTTCCGCGATCGCGTTGGAAAGTTGGAAGCATGAGTGATTCTCAAACTTCTGAATGAGATCATGAGAGGACTTATTGATGCGCCTTGCCAAACCGCATTGGGTCTAGCTGCCTTCCTCTAAATCGCCAGAACGATCGCTAATGCTTCAGAGATAAGCCGCATCGTTGGGGTACTCAGTTGACCCAAATACTTAATCAAACGCATTTCAGAGATGGAGCGTACTTGAAACGTATCTACTCCCGAATTTTTGCTGAGTCCGTTTTCTGAATCAGGTTCTAGGCAAATCATCCAAGGTCGAGTTGTAAATGTCTCTTTCCAGTCAGTAATTGGCACAATGACTTTAAGGGGTAAAATGCCGATTGAATCGTCGTTTACAATCACTGCTGGGCGAGTTTTACTGATCTCTGTGCCTATAGTTGGATCAAGCCTAACTAGCCAAATCTCGCCCCTATTCATTGAAATTCTCCAGTTTCTCTTTTTGATCTACTTTGGCTCGTCATACAAAGTCTTCTCCATCTAAAGCTGTAAAAGCGGTTAATTCCTTGTCTGACGAGTAATCAGAGATAGCAGTCAATGCCGCGATCGCCATCTGTTGCCGACGCTGCTCTTGAGTCAGCGGTTGTTCTTGTTGCACGAGACGAAGGGCGGCTTCGGCAATTTGAAGGCGATCGCTAATGGGCAGATTGGGGAGAGATTGCAAAATTTCTGTAGTGTTCACAAAACTCCTGTGGTGTTATTGGAGGTAATGGTTAAGCTTGGCTCAATTATGTCTTAATTAGCCCAATAATAGGAAATCAGCAATAAATGAAGCTTCCTCAAAAAATTCTCAACGCTCGACAAACTGTATCTTCCAAGATCAATAAACAACTGTTACCAACTCTTCAACAGTTTTGGACATGGACAGAGTTAGAAAAGAAGAAGCCATGGGATTACTTGGAGCTTTTAGTCGTTCCTCTTTTTTTAGCTTTAGCTACTTTATATATTAGCGATCAGTCTTCCCGTTCCCAGAAGAACGCTGACATAGCTCGTGCTTCTCAAGAAAAGCTTGCTGCCCAATTAGAGTCCGAGAAGGATCAAAAATTGGCTGACCAGCGTTACCGACAAAATGCATTAGAGTCATATCTTGACGATATGACATCACTAATTGAAAAGGGCTTACTCGACGAAACCAAAAATAAACAACTAAAAACTATTGCTAGAGCAAGAACAATTACTGCGTTGAAAATTTTAGATGGTGAGTCAAATCGGCTAGTCATTCAGTTCCTTCGGACTGCGGGATTATTTAGTAAATCTGACAACATTGCATCTTTACCCCCAGTGGATCTATACAATGCTGATTTAAAGGGTGCTGATCTTGCAGGTGTTAATCTTAGTAGTTTGAGTCTTGGAAGGTCTTCATTTCAAGACTCAAATTTGAGTGGAGCCAATTTAAGTTTCTCTTATATGGGGAAAGTTAACTTCAATGGAGATAGGCTCAGTGTTAACTTCAATGGAGCTAATCTCAGTGGAGCGATAATAAGAGGCTCAGACTTGACTGATGCACAATTAGAAAATGCCAATTTAAGCAATGCAAATCTACAAGGTTCAACCTTGGAATACTCTAATTTGAGAAATGCAAATTTAACTAAAGCAAATCTACAAGGAGGAGGTAGTCGTGCGATGGCAAAGGATTACATCAATGGTAAACCTCCGGAACCTGCTAGGCTCTTTGGATCTGATTTGACAAATGCTGATTTGAGAGGTGCAAATCTCAGTGGAGTTGACTTGACACAAGCTAGATTATCTGGTACTAATTTCCAAGGCGCTAACTTGGAAGGCGCAAACATCCCTGAACTAACTTCTAGCTGGTTTTGTCGGACAATCATGCCAGATGGAACAGTAGCTAATCCCAACTGTGAGAAATAGGACAATTTTTGCGCCCATTCAAGTATTCAAATACCCTGCCGCCACACATTCTTCGATCGCCTCTTCCACCATCGACCACAGAGCAGGCGCGCCGACTTCTACAGGACGCATTCGTGCAACCACGCGATCGCGCCTAATCCCGTACTTGCGCCAAGTGCCACCCTGGTTTTGCTGATTGAGTAAGAAAGGCTGAATTCGATCGAGGGCTGCTGCAAATTGGGCAGTTGGGGTTTGTTGGGCTTCAAACTCGTTCCAGAGCGATCGTAGTTCGTTGCCTTGATCGGCAGGAAGTAGCCCAAATAATCTTTCGGCGGCTCGTTCTTCTCGTTTTGCTTTGTTTCTGTTGCCTACTTCGTCGAACGCAAACGTGTCGCCTGCATCAATTTCGACGATATCGTGAATCAGCAGCATTTTAGTGGCGTGGAGTAGGTCGGTTTCGGGTGGGGCGTACTCGATCAGTACCGTTGCCATCAGAGCGATGTGCCAGGAATGTTCGGCGGTGTTTTCGGGGCGCGATCGATCGGAAATGTAGGTTTGGCGAAGGATTTGCTTGAGGCGATCGATTTCGATAATGAAGGCGATTTGTTGAGTAAGGCGGCTGGTTTTTCCCATGAGTTACTGAATTCAGTACAGGGGAAGCGTATCAGAAGAACGCCTTCTTTTATGGGAAAAATCGCATCAGTAATTCAAGAATAACGTGTCAAATGCAGCATCGGTGAGCTTTGTGGGCTGACGGGCTGGCAGCGGAGACGCTGGTACTTGCGGGCTATCTGAATTTGCCGGAGTTGCTTCTGCATCTCGAACCTGGTGTGCTGTTTGCTCTAAAGCTACAATGTGCTGTTCTAGAATAGTGAGGCGATCGCAAATTTGTTGGCGGCGATCGTCCATGCCTTCTAGCTCTTGTCGGAGCCGTTTTTTTTCAATGACTAATTTATAAATATCTAGGTAAGCCGCTGCCTCGGTTTGTTGCCGGGGCATGGTGCTAATTTTAGGACGAATTTGACCTTTAGGAATGCGCAGCATAGGAGGGAACCTAATTTTGTCCTAGTGTGCCCTTGCTCTGAAAATTTTCATCGCCGCCAATTTCTAAACTTTTGCAACGTCGTACTCCGAGCTACAGTTTAGAAGTTTGGGGTAGCTGACAATGAGGCAAAACTCTGCACAGTTCCTTTGCCATGAAGTCTTTTGCTATGAAGCCCCGAATTATTGTTTGTGGTTTAGGTCGAACGGGTTATCAAGTTTTTCGCTTGCTTCAGCAGCAGGGTGCAACCGTAATCGGAATCCATTCTCAGCCGCTGTCGTCACATGAGCGAGATGACAATATTATCTTGGGAGAATTATCAGCAGCAGCAACGCTGATTGCAGCAGGAATTCGGGATGCAGATACGTTGGTGATTGTGCATGACGATGACGCGGTGAATTTGTCAGTGTTAACTCAGGCACGGGTGTTAAACCCTTATATTCGTGTAGTTAATCGGTTATTTAATGCGAGCTTGGGCGATCGCCTTGACCATTCATTATCCGATCATTTCAGCATGAGCGTGTCGGCATTATCGGCTCCTATTTTTGCATTTGCGGCGTTGGGCAATCGGGCAATTGGACAGTTGCAATTGTTCAATCAAACCTGGGCAATTCGAGAAGAATATGTAGACGAAGGGCATCCCTGGCTGGGGCAAAAACTAAGCGAACTTTGGGAAGATCGATCGCGGATGTTAATCTATTATTTACCTGCCTATAGCCAGATGGATTTAGTCGCGGCGGTGGTGAGTGGACAATCATTGCAAGTGGGCGATCGCCTAATTATTGCCACCCAACCGAAGCCGCAAACAGTTCAACGGACTTTGAAGCAAAAGCTTTCTGGATTATTAGCAGGTCTACAAACTTTTCACATTCACATTAAACCAACTATTCTAGTTTCGTTAGCATTACTGTTCACAATTTTTATTGCCACGTTGACTTATACCGTTACCAATTTCCGTATTTCAGCGATCGATGCGCTCTACTTTTCAGTTGGCATGATTACAGGCGCGGGCGGTGGCGAACAGGTTGCAGAGCAAGCGCCTGATAGCGTTAAATTTTTTACTATTGTGATGATGCTAATTGGTGCAGCGGTGGTTGGAATTTTCTATGCATTGCTCAATGATTTTGTCTTAGGAACCCGCTTTCATCAGCTGTGGAACACGGCTCAAATCCCTCATCGAGGGCATTACATTGTCTGTGGGTTGGGCGGGACAGGCATGAATGTCATGAGCCAACTTTGTGCAAACGGGTGCAGTGTGGTGGTCATTGAGCGAGATGCTAATAATCGTTTTTTAAATGCGGCGCGATCGCTCAAAGTTCCAGTTATTCATAGTGATGCTAATTTGCTGCCTACACTTCAGCTAGTTCGTTTAACAGAGGCAGCAGCAGTTTTGGTAACGACGAGTAATGATGTCACCAATTTGGAGATTGCGCTGACGGTCAAAGGAATTGCACCCAAAGTGCCTGTTATTGTGCGTAACCAAAACCCTCAATTTGCGCCCTTAGCCCAGCAGGTATTTGATTTTGAGGCAGTGTTAAGTCCGGCAGAGTTGGCGGCTCCTTCCTTTGCGGCGGCGGCTCTGGGTGGGCGAATTTTGGGGACGGGGGTAACGGCAGACATTCTTTGGGTAGCGCTGGCGACAATGATTACTCCGGCTCATCCGTTCTGTGGCAAACGGGTGCAGGATGTGGCAATGGATGCTGATTTAGTGCCGCTCTATTTGGAAACGGAGCGTCAAACCATGCACGGGTGGAAGTTACTAGAAATGGAGTTATCGATTGGAGATGTTCTGTATTTAACAATTCCAGCAATGCATCTCGATCGATTATGGCGAGGGGCACGGCAGAAGCTGAATTTTGGGTAGGGCTTGGGGCTATAAATTTCTAGGTATTGCTGCGCGATCGCCTGACACTATAATGAAAAAGCTTTTCTAAACGGAGTGAAGCGACCTATGACTAATCTTGTAATTCAATTTGCACAGATGCCATTGCCGATCGATCTCTCTTCCCTGACTGCAATGGCGAAGATGAGCGATCAACAGTTTTATGAATTTTGTCGCACCAATCCTGAACTGCGAATTGAACGCAATGCTGCTGGAGAAGTGATTGTTATGCCACCTGCTTTTGCTGATACTGGAAACCGCAACTTCAAAATTTCGCAACAGATGGGCAACTGGGCGGATGAAGATGGGACAGGAGAACCATTTGATTCTAGTACGGGTTTCACATTACCTAATGGGGCAATTCGGTCTCCTGATGCCGCGTGGATTTTATCCGATCGCTGGAATGCTTTGGCATCTGAGGAAAAAACATCTTTTGCGCCGATCGCACCGGATTTTGTGGTGGAATTACGTTCGAGTAGTGACCGCCTAAAAACTCTGCAAGATAAGATGGCGGAATATATTGAAAATGGTGTGCGGTTAGGACTATTGATCGATCGCAAGAACTGTCAGGTTTATGTTTATCGTCCTGATCAAGACGTAGAAGTTTTAGATCATCCTGAAGCCGTGAGTTGTGAACCGGAGATGCCAGGGTTTGTTCTCAAGATGGGGAAAATTTGGTAAAGACAAGTTGTTGGTAACAACAAGTTGATCATGATCAAGATAGTGGTAAAGACATACTACGCGACGACTTTCGCCCTGACAGCAATGTTGATATATTATCGTTCTTGACCCTGATGCTAGAACGCATCTGAGCCTCATAGATTTAGTCAGAATGGAATACCACTAAGCAGCAAGAATCGAACTTGCAGCTAAAGCTTCTGAAGCTTTACCTCTACAACGGTTCCCAGCAATATATTAGATTTGATTTCTAACGTGCCGCCGTGCGCCTCAACAATACGTTTCACGATCGCTAGCCCTAATCCATTTCCCGTCGCTTTAGTGGTAAAAAAAGGCTTAGTGATCTGTTCAATTTTATCAGCAGGAATAGGTTCGCCCCCGTTACGAACTTTAATGCTGATTTCTTCCGCCATTAGTTGAACGCTCCAGTAAACCGTTTCGTTCTCGTTCACTGCTTCACAAGCATTACAAATTAAATTGATGAACACCTGCTTTAGTTTATCCTTGTCTCCTTGAATCACAGCAGGCGTATTAGCAGGCGTAAATCTGATGTGCTTGCCGTGAGTAGCAGGCATCTCTCGAAGCATCTCTAACATTTCGCTGATTAATAGGTTTAGATCTAGCTCAATGATGTTCAGCGTTTGGCACTTGGTGTAGTTCAGAATTTCATTTAGCAAACGTTGCAGGCGATCGGCTTCTTCCAGGGCAAGATTGAGGCGAAATTGGGCTACAGCAGGTAAATCTATCTTCTGAAAAGATTGAAGTCCCATTAGAACTGTAGTGAGCGGATTACGAACTTCATGGACAATCATGGCAGAGAGTTCCCCGACTTCGGCAAGGTTAGCAAGGGCACTTTCGGCTTGTTTACGCTCAGCGATCGCTGCCGACACTTGCTGATACATTTGGCTAAAGGCAGCAATCACATCTCCGAGTTCGTCGTGCCGCTGGGTTTGTAAAGATTCAAAAGGCGGGGGAGCTTCGTCTTGCAGAACAGCGGTTCCTGCATTTAACAAATCTTTCCGCAATAACATAATGGGTGTAATGAGCAGCGGCTCTAAAGCGACTAAAGTAGCAATGGTAACAAAAATAGAAATAATCAAAACAAGTCCAGCAATGCGTCCAATAAAGGCAATAATATCGGTTTGCACTGAAGTGGCATTATGACGAATAATCAGGACATATTGCCCTTCAAGGGGAGCGATCGCCCAAGCCGCATCATATTCATGACGTTGATACAGATTAGCGCCAGGATTTGCTTGAACAGCGGTAAAACTAAGCTGTGGCATTTTGCCAAAGGTGCCGACTAGGGTGCTGTCGGGACGATACAGCGCGCCTCCCAAAATTTTAGGGTTAAGGATGCTTTGTTGCAGCCGATCTAACACTTGGCGATCGGTTGTTCCAGCAGGCAGCATCCTGAGTGCGCCCGAAGTCTCGGCAGCAGAAATTTCTTTAAGCTGCGACAATAGCTCTTGCTGACGGCGGTAAATGGAGGGCAACAAAATCAACGCTTCAATCAGCACAATACTGGCAAATACCGACAACACAATCTGCCGAGATAAGCGTGCCTGAAACAGATGTCGTAATGCCAGTCGTCGAGAAGCCAATTCTTTTACCTCTTGCTGTCATCCGAAAGGCTAATCATAATAAAGCCGATTATGGTAAAGCCGATTATAGTAAAGCCGACTATGGAATATCTCAGTTTTGCATGACGATCGCAATTTTCGATCGATCAACCTATGGGGATTGAGCCTACTGGCAATGAATTGTAAACTTTCCTCAAAGCCCATTCAAAACTTCAGAGCCCTACTGTTTCCCCATGACTTCAGATCCTAACCATAAGTTCATCGTTAAGCGTGGGCCTGGTAGCTTCTTTGCAGGCGCAGTGTACCCTTTCCGGGCACTGGCTTTGTTTGCAAAAACGCCTCGCCTGCGCCGATATGTGTTGTTTCCCATTGCAGTTAACCTGTTGGTGGGTGGCACAATTTATGCAGCACTGCTGTTTGCTGGATTCCGGGCGATCGACACTATTGTTGCCGACGTGCCCAACTGGACAGGCAATTTAGCGCACCTTTCTCCCCATCTCCCCGCCATTCCACCCATTAGCCTGCCGCAGGTCAGCTTATCACCTGGGCAGATGAGTTTCCCCGATTGGTTGCCCCATTGGAATCTTGCGCTCCCCGATTGGCAACTGCCGAGTCTACCAAGCTGGAATCTTCGCGCCCCCGGTTGGGCGATCGCCATTGCCGATACCCTGGGAGCTTCGTTCCTGTGGATTTTGCGCTTGCTGCTAGTGCTGATCTTGTTGCTGGTTACAGGGTTTATTTTTCTTCAGTTTGGGGTGCTGCTGGGTGCGCCTTGGTATGGCAAACTGTCGGAGGAACTGGAACTGCTAAAACTGGGCAAGTTACCGCCTATGGATTCAAGCCTTAGCCGGACGGTTCAGGATGTGGGGCGGGCAATTTTGTATGAATTGAAAAAGCTGGTGCTGTTGATTTCAGTTGGGCTGCCCTTGCTGCTATTTAACTTTCTGCCTGGAATTGGCACCGCGATCGCCTCTGTGGGTTACCTGACTCTCACTGCAACGATCGTTTGCCTCGATTTCTTTGACTCTGCTCTCGAGCGACGGCGATTGCGGTTTCGGCAAAAATTAGGCGTGGTGCTGCGAAGCTTGCCTGCCAGTGCGGCATTTGGACTCGTCTGTCTGGTGTTGGTCAGTGTGCCCTTGATTAATTTGCTGGCAATTCCAGTGTGTGTGGCAGCAGGAACTTTGTTTTTTTGCGATCGCATTCAACCCTGGCTTGACCCCTAACGCTTGTCCTTTGTCCCTCATTCTTGGTATGAAAAATAGAACAATGATCCATCACTCCTAACGCTCATGGTCTACGCGATTGACTTCGGTACAAGCAACACCGTCATTACCCGCTGGAATGCTGCGACTCAGCAGCCAGAAACCCTGACGCTTCCGGGATTTTCGCTGAAGCTGGCAGAGAATCCGCCGTTGGTGCCAAGCCTGCTGTACGTAGAAGACGGCAGTTCTGGCAAAGTTACTGTAGGTCAAATGGTGCGCGATCGCGGACTCGACTTAAGTGGCGATCGGCGGTTTTTTCGCAACTTCAAGCGCGGTATTGGTGCAGAAATCCAGGGCTTTTTGCCAGAGTTAGATGGGGCTACTATCAGCTTTGAGCAAGCAGGTACCTGGTTCTTAACAACTCTTCTGCAACAGCTTCAAGCCACCGATCCAACCCTTGACTCGCTCGTTTTTACGGTGCCTGTAGACAGCTTTGAGGCGTATCGCAATTGGTTAACTCAGGTTTGTCGATCGCTGCAAGTAAGTCAGGTGCGGATACTGGATGAACCCACAGCAGCAGCTTTGGGCTACGGGCTGAAAGAACAAAGGACTGTGCTAGTCGTTGATTTTGGCGGCGGCACTCTGGATTTGTCTTTAGTAAAACTGGAAGGTAGACCGGAGCAAAAGCCTGTCGGATTTTTGCTGAAGTGGGGGCAGAAAGTGCTGGAGGAATCAGCACAGCGCCCAAAAATTGCGCGTGTTTTGGCAAAGGCAGGACAGAACTTAGGTGGGGCAGATATTGATCAATGGTTAGTGAATCATTTTGCAACGACTCAAGGACTAGCAGCGACATCGCTAACGTTACGATTAGCAGAACGTCTTAAAATACAGCTTTCGCAACAGACTGAAGCCACTGAAGTTTACTTTAATGATGAAACGTTTGAAAGCTATGAGCTACAAATCAATCAAGATCACTTTAATCAATTATTAGCAGAGAATCAGTTTTTTACCCGTCTTGATGAATCAATGAGCCAAGTATTGCAACAGGCTCGTCGTCAAGGATTAGAGCCTGCGGACATTAACGCAGTTTTACTGGTGGGTGGTACTTCCCAAATCCCTGCGGTGAAAGCCTGGGTTGAACAGTATTTCTCACCCGAAAAAATTCGTTCAGAGCGACCCTTTGAGGCGATCGCCCAGGGTGCATTGCAAATTTCTCAGGGTATAGAAGTAAAGGATTATCTCTACCACAGCTACGGCATCCGCTACTGGGACAAACGCAACAACCGCCACGCCTGGCATCCTTTAATCAACGAAGGGCAGCCCTACCCCATGCCGCAGCCCGTAGAACTTTTCCTGGGCGCGTCTACCGAAAACCAACCCAGCATTGAATTAATCATGGGCGAATTGGGCACAGAAACGGGCGGCACAGAAGTATTTTATGATGGCGATCGCCTCATCACTCGTTCCTCCTCCGGTGCCTCTGTAGCAAAGCCGCTGAATGATAGCGTTGAAGCTCGAACCATTGCCCAACTCACTCCTCCTGGTTATCCGGGGAGCGATCGCATTAAAGTATTGTTTTGGGTTGATGAATCTCGGTTTTTGAGAATGACGGTCGAAGATTTATTAACCGCAGAAACGCTGCTAGAAAACCAGGCAGTGGTGCGGCTGAGTTAAACTTCTAGGAATTAGCCTGGTCAATAAAATTCAGGATTCTTGAGTGACGCTATTTTAAGGTGAGGGTGCCCTGTTCATTGACCCGATACTCTTTGCCAACATAGCCTGTACGATTATAGAAAACTTGATGAATGTACTGATCCAGTTCAACCTCATCAGGAATTTGGGGACGGTAGTAATCCTTAATTTGTTCTTCAACTCCTAGCTCATTGAGGCGATCGTGAAGTGCCTGATTATCGCTTTGAAAATATGCCGTTAGAGCAGGTTTATCTTGCAAAAAGGTTAGGATAACTGACGACGGGACACCACCAATCAACAACCCCCCTGAAAAAAACCAAACTGTAGACAGCCCCAAGCAGATCACGGTTATCAGCGTCACAATCCGCCTTAAAATGGCTGGTGTTTGAGAAGATTTCTCCTGATTGCGCGATCGCTTTGATTGTTCAAGCTGTCCCATTCGTTCCTCCCACCTAATAATTTCTAACCCTACCTTAGCCATGCTCCCCTCTAATCGTCTACAGGCAGTGCAGACCCCTATGATTCCTATCGTGGGAGAACTGATTCGCAACTCGCCTGGAACGATTTCTTTGGGTCAGGGTGTCGTGTCCTACCCACCACCGCTCCAAGCAATCGCCCAAATTACTCAATTTCTAGCGCAGACCACCAATCATCAATATCATCCTGTGCAAGGCATTCCGGCATTGCAAGAGGCGATCGCCACGAAGCTTTTGGCAGAAAACGGTATTTCTATTGGCGCAGAGCACTGCGTTGTAGTGACCGCAGGCAGCAACATGGGTTTCTTAAATGCGGTGCTGGCGATCGCCGATCCGGGTGATGAAATTATTTTGCAAACTCCCTATTACTTTAATCACGAAATGGCGACGGTGATGGCAAACTGTCGCCCCGTTCTCGTCAATACAAACAAAAACTATCAACTCAACCCCGACGCTATTCGTCAAGCCATTACGCCGAAAACTAAAGCTGTTGTTACGGTTTCGCCCAACAATCCCACGGGTGTTGTCTATCCCAAAGCCGTTCTTCAAGAAGTTAACGAAATTTGTCGAGAGCGAGGTATTTATCATATTACCGACGAAACCTACGAATACTTTACTTACGACGGTGCTTCTCACTTTTCAGTCGGATCAACGTTCGGCAACCATACCATTTCGCTGTTTAGCTTATCGAAAGCTTACGGTTTTGCCAGTTGGCGAATCGGCTACATGGTGATTCCAGCACACCTGATGTCGGCAGTGATAAAAATTCAGGATACTAACTTGATTTGTGCCGCAGGGATTTCACAGTATGCCGCGTTGGGAGCATTGCAGGCAGGTAAACAGTTTTGTTTAGACAAAGTGGAGGCGATCGCTCAAGTTCGCCAAATTGTCCTCCAAGAACTTGCTACTATCCCTCACCTTTGCACTATTCCACCGACTCAAGGCGCGTTCTATTTCCTCCTCAAAGTTCACACAGATTTGGATTCTTTAGAACTCATCAAACAGTTAATCCATCATCACAAAGTTGCTGCCCTTCCGGGTTCTACCTTTGGTATGGAAGGCTGTTATTTACGAGTTGCCTATGGCGCTCTGGATCAAAAAACAGCGGCAGCCGGGATAGATCGATTAGTGCAAGGTTTACAAGAAATCATTAAAAAAAGGCGATAACAAATCGCCTCTTTTCATGCAACGCTCGATCGCCCCCTAAAATGCAAACCCAAACAACTGTTGAATTCCCATAGGTTCATTTGCCACAGGACTCGAATCCGCTGGAACTTGATCACCCCCAAACAACTCAACAATTTTCTCAGCCAAAAGTTGGGCAATGCCTTGTCCTGCCTGTGTAGATGAGGTCGATTGCGCCGTCACAGCGGCTTTAGTCGGTGAACTAGCAGCGTTCGCAGCAGTTGGATCTGGCAAACTGGCAACGTTTATAGCCTGTTTAACCGCATCCTGATTTACCGCGATCGCTCGGGCGATCGCAGCCATTCGGCGCGCCTGGTCGTGCCCAATGGTTTCGGCAGTATTTCCTAACCCAGGTGCATCCCACCGCTGAGTAGCCGGATTAATGAACGCGCGAGTGCGTGCCCACAACACCGCATCTGAACCGCTCATACCCTGCTGACGCGCTTGGGCTAACCAGTCTACATACCCACCCTGATCAAGAGCGGCTTTAGGCGCTTGATTTGCTAGATCAATGCCGTTGAGCTTTTCTTCTAAAGTCAATTGCAAGCCGTGGTCAGCCGCCTTTGCCTCAATAACTTTTGCCTGATCGGCTAATCGAGACAACTGTTTTTGATCGGCATCTTCAGGAGATTGTGCTGAATGTTGGTAAGAGAAACTGCCTCGGTTCCAAACTTGGTTGCCTGGATCAACGTGACCATAATAAGCATGAGTGCGATCGCCCTCCGGAGTCCGAGTTCCCTCAGCGCTCCCCACTGCCTTTGCAACTAAAGAATTTGTATTGCCTGTGAATAACTTGTCTGTAATCACTCCCACCTTCAAATTTGCATCCTCTTGAGGAGCCGCTGCTACAGAAGGCACGCCTTGCTCCGGCTCGTAAAGCGGTTCTGTGGGAGAAAGGCTAAATCCTAACTCGATCGGCTTGCGAGAAGCAGAGGGCGCTGGAGGTTGGACAGGTGCAGGTTGGATGGGTGTAGGTTGAACTAATGTATCTTGAATCGGTTCAGCTTGAACGGATTCAGCTTGAGTAGATCCACTTTGAGCGACAGGTGCTCCCACAGACGTGGGTGGTTCAGCAAACGACAGGACGGGCTGAGCCGGAGCTTCTTTGCTAACAGTATCGCCCAGCTTGTTAGCAGATTTTACAGAGAGTTCCGAAGCTGTGGAATCCGGCGCGATCGCCACTGGTAACGCTTCCGTTCCTTCATTCGTTACCGTTGTCGTTGCATCAGAATTCTCCTTTTTGAGGATCGGATCTGTTGCCATCCAAATGCTACCTTCTGTTGCAGGGGGCGCTGCATGGGTAGAAGATTTGTCAAAGTGCAATGCTTCATCTGCTCTAGCCAAAGGTGCATAGCTGACCATAACCGTAACCAAACCCAGTAAACACAGGAAACGAGTTTTCATAGCGATCGCAATATCCGTTCTAAAATGTCTTGTGCAGGCTCAACCATTGCCCAGGTGCCATCCGTTTGCTTCCTCAACGTGGCAAAGTGCAAATAAGCCCCTGAGCCGATAACCTCTCCTTGCTCGACCTCTCCCAACTTCAGGTTTTGCAACCCACAAAGCCGAAAAAGATAAGCAGGAATTTCTGGACTAGAGAAAACCACGCAGTTTTTAATGTTTGGCTCTAGGGGCTGTACCCGTCCGCCAAACGGCGCATAGGCGCTGTCGCCGTTCAGGTTAATTGAAATATCGCCTAATCCTGCTGCCACCTGATGACCGCCAATTGTGTCTCCCGGTTGCAACTGCCAAACTTGCTGAATTTGAATGGTTCGGGGTGGCTCTGTAGAATACTGCATAGAACAAGCGCTGCTCAGAAGTATCATCACCGCCAGCATTCCACGCTTCCCAACCCAACCAATAAACCGCATACCTACTCCGAATACTGACGCAGATACCTTTAAAGCATCCTCATTAAACTTTATATAGGGCACATATGTCCTGATCAAACAGCCTGCTTAAACAACCTGACCAAGCAGACGATCGATATCAAATCGACTTACTGAATCAAAAATCGATATCCGGCATACTCGTCCTCCTCATACAGTACGATCAGCCAAGTTTTAGGATCAAATGCCAACGGATAAACCAGTCGTTCAGCGGTAGCTCCGGCTCGCACACTCAAGTTGGGCAACTGACAATAGGGCGATTTCAAGATATCCTCTACCCTCGTCCGTGGATCTCGCTCCGAAATAGTTAGAAACTCTGCAAGCTGCTCCCGCGAAATGATCACACCTTCGTTTACAGCACCTTGGCAAGTTTCTGTCCGCCCTGGTATACGACCTGAAGACCCTATGCCTAAATCGATCATTAAAATAGCAACCAAAGGCAGCAAAAGAGCGGCAATTAGCAGCAGTTTAGAGGGAGGAAAGCTAATTTCAGGATGTGTCATTGTTCTTTATCCTCGAACCCCATTGAAATGATGCAAGATAAAACGAGGGTAATCCAGAGTATGCCAAGGAGAAGAAGACTCATGGTAAAGCACTAAATTCTGCCGCCAATCAACAGACCGAGCAAGACGATAACTAAACGGTAACCCCAGATCAAGCTAGATTCGGAGGTGAGAGGACGACGATAGATGGCGATCGCGCTGGGTGTCACCATGATGGCGATCGCGGGTAACCACAGCCCAGGGAAGATCGTGAGGAGCGTATCTAGTAATACACGTGCCACGATCGCGCCTACAAGTAGTATGACAGTATTGCGAACTCTAAAAGGAGAACCTTTAGAACGTTGAACAGACCGTTTCTGCATCTTAGACTGAAGCGTTTTAGACTGGGACGTTTTAGGCTGAGGTCTTTCGACCAACCAGTTCCAAACACGGCGGAATAAAGAAGAATTCTGTCGTGTTCTCATGGCACGATGACGAAGCTCTTCTGCATTTAACTCAGCTTCTCGCTCTGCCTTAAACAAATCTACAGAACGAGAAGTGACCACAAATTTACCCTGCTGATCCTTTTCAATATGAGGTACAGCAGTTTCCAAATACTCACAAATGGGCGGAAGTCGGACAGCTTTTCCTGAACTAGCTAGATTTTTTGAATCAGATGATTGCCAATCTTGCCCGACTTGCTCGGCGATCGCTTTTAGCTTCAAAATAGCTGCCTCTTGCGCCGCCGAAAGCTGATTAACCTCTTCCGCTTGCGCATCCAGCCGCTGAAAAGCCTCATCTAAACTGTGAACTACAGGCGGCTTGGGCTGCTCCAGCTTTTTCACATAAGTACTCGTCAAATGACTTAGCCGTTGAGTTTCCATTGCCAGTTCCTGACCCGTTGCTCGATGAGTCCGCTCTGCCAAAGGCTTAATCTGCTGCATACGAGCCGGACGAGAAGAAGCTAGCGTAGGAGCATGAGCAGAACCGGGAGCAGGTGCCGGAACAGACGAACGAGGTTCATTGGCTCGGATTGAGCGCAGGGCAACTTGAATCGCCTTGATTTCTGTTTGAAGTTCTTCCATGGCAGTTTGTGAGTGTGAATGAATAGAATTTGAAGGGAATAAACTTGTTTAATACTAATGTACTATTTCTAGATTAAATATAGTACCTAAGTACTAAATTTGCAACTCATTTCTATTAAAAACAATAAACAGGGCTAGGCAGCCCAAACGAAAAGGCGCATCAAGCAAAACTCAATGCACCTGTACAAGTGATTTGACACAGATTTTCAAACTAGTTCATAAACCTGTGCAGTTCGCCTATCTGGCTCGGCATCTCAATTCCCGACTACCCCAAAACAGCCTGCTCCACCGCGATCGCCGGACCAACTAAAGAAACGTAAGGTTGAGTAAAACAGGTCTGCGCCGCTTTCCGGGCACCTTCAGCCGTTACACCTGCTACATATTCTTGAAACTGCTCATCAAACTCAATTCCTAACCCTAACGTCTCATATAGCCCGAAAATCTGAGCAATCTGTCCATTGGTTTGTTTCCCTAGCGCGTATTGCCCCAGCAACTTATTCTTCGCTGCTTGCATTTCATCCGCCGTCAACAACACTGAACACAGCCGATCCACTTCCTGCTGCAACCCTTCTAATGCGATCGCCGCATTATCGGGTGCAGTTCCCATATAAACGACAAACTGCGACTGATCTAACCGCGTTGGATAGAACGCTGATACCTCATACGCTAACCCTCTTTTCTCCCTCAACTCAACGAATAATCGACTCGACAACCCATTTCCCAAATACGTATTCAACAATCGCAACGCAATATGTTCAGGGCTATTCACTGGAATTGCTAAATACCCCAACATAACGATCGCCTGCTGCGTATCTTGCACGGTCAAAACCCGTTCTGGCTGTGCCGCAATTTTTGGTAAATCTAAGCGTGGCAAAGGTATCACGCCTTGTTCTCCTTGAGGTGCCTGCCAATCTCCAAAGTGCTGCTCTAGTAGAGCGATCGCCTGTTCTGGCGCAATTCGCCCTGCCACAGACACAATTAAATTATCAGGACGAAAGAAAGTTTGGTGATATTCCAGCAAGTCCTCACGGCTCAAATGCGAGGCTGTCTCTTCAGTTCCCAAACTCGACATAGCATACGGATGATTTTGGAACATTGCCTGCCGCAACTGGGCATTCGCCACTGAAAACGGCTGTTCCTGCATTGAACGAATTCCCTGCACTGCCTGCCGCCGCTCCAAGTCCACCTCATCCTCAGGAAAAGACGGCGATCGCATCACCTCTGCCATCAAATCCAGCATCTCCTCAAAGTCTGCTGAAACGGTCTTCAGGCTCATCAAAAAATAATCTGCTGCCGAGTCTGCTCCTAAACTTGCCCCAACTGACTCTACGCGCTCAGCAATTTCCTGAGACGATAACCGCTCAGTTCCCTTTGTAATTACCGCCGACAGCAAATGGGAAATTCCTGCTTTGTCTGCCGTCTCGTATCGCCCGCCCGCTCTTAAAAAAAACCGTGCGGCAACAATGTCTGCTGCGGAGTTCTCAACGGCTAGTACCGTGATGCCGTTACTGAGAATCGTGCGATGGATCGTCCGGTTTTGTAGCGTCAGAGTCGTAATATGGGGCATTGCAGAATGGAAGAAGGTCGTTGAGAAATGCTAACACGGCTGCATGACTACTGCCGCATACCGCAGCGGCGAAAGGTATTGCTCTGCCATCTGCTGCAACTCTTCTGCCTCCAGCGACTGAAGCACCGTAGGATAAACCGCCGAGAGCTCGGCTTCAGCAATAGTATTGTAATAGCCGTAAAGCCCTGCAATCTGGCTAGCTGTTTCAATTGAAAAAGCGTAGTCATTTTTGAGTAAGCGCTTGTAGCGAGTTAACTCGGCGTGGGTAACAGGGGCATTGGCAAGGTGGGAAAGGCGATCGCCAATAATTGCCTCAACTTGTCCCAAATGCTCTGGCTCTAACCAAGCCGTCAACATCAACAAGCTAGAATCCCGTTGCAGCGAAAAACTGCCCCCAATTTCGTAGACCAACTGCCGCTCCTCTCGCAGTTCCCGCACCAAGCGTGATGTCCGTCCTCCTGCCAACAGAACCGACAGCAAATCTAGCCCATAAGCGCTACGCACATCTTCTACTCCAGGGGCACTCCAAGCCATCATCAAGCGAGCCTGCCCCAACCGAGGCAACTCCATTTCTTGTCGCCGAATCTCATTCATCGGCGGTTCGACAGTTACCACCGGACGTGGACAAATAGCAGCAGGCGGAAATAGCCCAAAGGCCTCGTTCACCAATGCCAACGTTTGCTCTTGAGGAATATCTCCTATCACCACTACCGTCATATTCTCTGGCTGGTAATGGGCACGATGAAAACAACGCATCTCCTGGGGCGATCGCGCCATCAACACCTCTTCAGCCCCCAACACCGGACGACCATAGGGATGCTTTGGATGCAGATTCGCCATCAGCGCCTCAAACCCCATGCCATCTGGGTCATCCTGAGACTGCCGAATTTCCTCCAGGACGACATCCCGCTCTAACTCAAATTCGTCATCTGGAATTGTGGCGTTCAGCAATAGATCTGCCAGATGAGGCAATGTGTGAGGTAAGTCAGCCGGGGTCGTATTAATAAAGTAATGGGCGTAGTCGTGGCTGGTTGCCGCGTTCGTAATGCCGCCTCGGTTCTCAATAATTTGATCAAACATCCCTGGAGGCAAGCGATCGGTGCCCTTAAAAATCATATGTTCGAGGAAGTGTGCCATTCCCGACCAAGGCTCGGCGATCGCCCCAGCTTTGACCCACACATCTACCACTACAGGCGCGCCCACAACTCGCTGATGAATAACCGACAACCCATTTGCCAACTGGCAACGGTACGCCTCAAACTCACCAAAATTTGATAGTTCTGTCTTTAGGAGTGCAACCAATGGCTTACGCTTAACGCTCCGATAAGATAGCGATAACCTACTTATATTAACGCTTCCCGACCACCCTACTACCTACGGGTTCACAGAATAGAATCAATTAATACATAGAATCACCTGCTACAGAATCTTCTGGTCTGACCGATTCCTCGTAAGCTTGGGAACTCTGAACATGAAATCTTGATGCTTGACGCAGCCCCTGTCCTTGAAAACTCGGAGATGATTGATGAATCCTCAACTACTAGCGCAAACTGAACTGACCGAACTCGACAAAATTCGGCAGCAGTACGACAACACTCCCTATCCCAAAGTCCCATTAGAAACTTCTCCCAAAGCTGACCACGAGTCTTTATACCTAAACAACCTGGTCACGCCTTACTACCTGAAGTATCGGCAGGTTGTTGAAACTGAGGGCAAACTGATTCTAGATGCAGGTTGCGGCAGTGGATATCAAGCTTTAAAGCTGGCGACAGCAAACCCTGGAGCAAAAATAGTTGGAGTTGATTTGTCTCCGGTGTCGGTAGAGGTGGCGCAGGCACGTATGAAGATGCACAACTGCGATAATGCCGAGTGTCACACTTTATCCATTTTTGATCTCCCCCAGCTTGGACTAGAGTTTGATTATATTAATTGTGATGAAGTTATTTCTTTATTCCCCGACCCAGTGGCAGGGCTACAGGCATTGAAATCTGTCCTCAAGCCAAATGGCATTATCCGAACCAATTTTCATAATGCTTACCAAAGGGCAAACTTTTTTCGATCGCAGACCTTATTCAAAATGCTGGGCTTAATGGATGAAGGTGCAAAAGATTCTGAGCATCAAGCAGTGATCGAAACCATGCAAGCGCTTAAAGATCAGGTTCAACTTAAACGGGAAACGTGGGGCGCAGAGTTTGAAAATCCTGAATCAAGTCAAACCATAATTGGCATGAATCACCTGCTGATAGGCGACCACGGATTTACAATCCCTGATTTGTTCAACACGCTGGAGAGAAGTGATCTTGAGTTTTTCAGCATGGTGGAATGGCGGCACTGGGATATTCTTGATTTGTTCAAAAATATCAATGATCTACCTGCACTTTGGGACATGAGCCTAGCGTATGCGTCGGTTGAGGAAAAGCTGCACCTATTTGAACTTCTACATCCTATTCATCGGCTCATGGACTTCTGGTGTACCCATTCAGGAGTAGAAACCGGCTCACCTGTAGACGACTGGAATACATCGGATTGGCAAAATTCGACTGTCCATGTTCATCCCCAGTTACGCCATGAAGATATTAAAGCAGAAGTTCTGAACTGTATTGAATCGGGACGATCGCTGGAAGTGAGCCGCTATATCAAGAAGCCAGCCTTAGTTCCGATCCTTCTTGAGAGTACTGTCCTGGCTTGGTTATTGCCGCTTTGGGAAGGGTCACAGTCTATGAAGGCACTGTGCGATCGCTATCTCAAAATCAAACCGCTTCATCCAATCACGTTAGAACCTCTCAGCGAATCAGCAGCTTTTGAAGAGGTCAAAACCATCTTGAACCGTATGGATGCTTTCTTATACCTATTGGTCGAAAAATAGCGACTGAACCCAACTTCAGCACCCTGAACCCGCCATTCCATAGGAGTAGACTGGCAGTATTAGGGTGCTTTCTAGCCAGTACTCTGTACTAAATAGAGGGTAAAAAATAATGATGAATGTGGCAAATTATGCCAATTCCCCCAAAAAACTACGGAACAACTCTCAGTACTCCAGAAAACTTTTCTAGTTACTTTAACGCTCAAACCCTTGCTGTAAGAGCCAATGAACTTTGTCTGCTAAACCTAATTCAAAAAAACGTCCGGAATCTTTGAATGGGGTGATATGAAAATGATACCGGGTGGGCAAGTTAACTTCAGGAGTTAGAAATCCCGCAACCGCAACTTAAGGAGACGTTTACTAGCTATGAAAACTGAACTACAAGCAAAATTCTTGCACCACCTGCTCAGCAAAAAGAAAGGCAATGAAGGGTTCACATTGATTGAACTTTTAGTTGTAATCATCATCATTGGTATTTTGGCTGCGATCGCGTTGCCTTCGTTCTTAAACCAAGCCAACAAAGCACGTGAGTCTGAAGCAAAAACCTACGTTGGCTCAATGAACCGGGGTCAGCAAGCCTACTACCTAGAAGAGGGCGAATTTGGAACTCTAGCCGAAATTGGCATTGGGATTCCTGAAACGACTGCGTATTACAAGTATGCCTCCGCTGATACTGGACTTTCCACAGGAGATAGCATTAAAGGTGCTGTTCGAGACTATAGCGGTATTGTCACAGTGGCTAAGGGCACCAGCATTGCCAAAATCTGTGAGGGTGCGCTGACTTGTGCTCCTTAAGCCTAAGCTAAAACGCTAAAACAACTGTTTAGCTACAACGTAATTCATTGAGAGGCTACCAAATGTAATGTATTTGGTGGCCTTTTTATTGATGTCTCAAATGTGCATAGTTAAATTAGAGAACTTTGCCAAATATTAGTATCAGTACCTGTTAACAGATCGGCAAAGATGGATGAAACAGAAATAATGTCAGGATTTTAGCTCTTTTCGTAGAACTGTAGATTGTTTCTAGAAGGAGGGCATACTGATGGCGGCAGATTCAGAAGCTCAGGGGGAACAAATAATGGTAGTAGCAGTCAAAGCTCAATCTTTACTGAAACAAGTTCAAGATCTATTACTTTTGGCGATCGCTCAACCCTGGTTTATCTGTTGCTGAAGATTGGAGTCGCAATCCGCCCAGCACCATTGCTCTCGAATCTGAAGACCTGGAACAAGTTCTACAAGACTTGCGAAAAGACGGTTATTTTCAACTTGATGCCATTCTGCCAGAAGCCGAAATTCTGCGCATGGCGATCGGGGTTGATGAGCTAGTCCAGCAAGGCTTGCCCCCGGTTTTTGCCTTTGTTTACGACGAAATTTGGCGATTGCGTCAGCGGGTCACGGTTCTTCTCACAGCTATTTTAGGGGAAGGATACCTGCAACTTCCTGACTTCTGGGCTTGGTATCTGCCGCCCATTGATGGTTACGCCGGGTGGAGACAACACCGCGATCGCCAAACCAAAATGCTCTGTCCCGATGGAATGCCCACCTCTCTTACCCTTTGGCTGCCGCTGACCGATGCAACTCCTGCCAATGGCTGTATGTATATGGTTCCGGCATCTCAAGATCCCAATTATCCTGAGCAGTTGCAATCCACCGAAATTACTAACTTGCAAAGTATTCGGGCTTTACCTGCTCCGGCTGGCTCTATTTTGGGCTGGAACCAGAATGTTTTGCATTGGGGCGGAAGTAGCAGCAGCAAAGCGATCGTTCCTAGAATTAGCATTGCTTGGGAGTTTCAACGGGGAGATATGCCAGCGCAAAGATCGCCGATGCTGTTGCCCACATCGCTATTAACTTTTCCGCAGCGGCTCACCCTCATTGGTCAGCAAATTGCTCAATATCAGCACATGTACTGTCTGTCTGAAGAACTGGCTGAGATCGCTGAAGCTTTACAGCACCTTAGCCCACTGGAGTAAGGATGTCACTTGCCATTGGTGCCATAGGTGGCGATCGGGTCAGGCGAACTTGGGGCTGTTGCGAACCTGTGGGCAGTTGTTACGCCAACAATCCCTAAAAATAACAAAGTAGACAGCACAATCACAAATTGTTGGGTCGGATCTTGACGAACCATAGATTTGCACGGATAGATTGCACTTCTATTGTGCCCAGCCTTCCTCAGATTCTTACCCGGCTTTTTGAGCCTTTGTAAGGATATGCAAATAGTAATGACGCACTGTTAAAACATTGGTGGAGTAACAGGTTGAAGCCTAATAAAGTCGCTACGCTGGAAGAATATTGCAATTAAAGGGGAAAGGCTAATGGCGATCGCAACAATTAACCCGACCACCGGAAAATTAATTAAAACTTTTGAGCCGCTGACGAGTGAGGCGATCGCTCACAAGCTAGACATCGCCCAAACTACTTTCGAGCAATACCGCTACACCTCATTTGAGCAGCGGGCAACCTGGCTTAAGGCGGCGGCAGATCTACTGCTGGCAGAGAAGGAGAGGTTTGGTCAGATGCTAACGCTGGAGATGGGGAAGCCCATTAAAGCGGCGATCGCGGAGGTGGAAAAATCGGCTTTGGTCTGTCGTTACTACGCCGAGCAAGGGGCGAAACATCTGGCAGATATGGCGATCGCTACGGATGCCAGTCACAGCTTTGTTAAATATCAGTCCCTTGGCATTGTCTTGGCGGTGATGCCCTGGAATTTTCCGTTTTGGCAAGTCTTCCGGTTTGCGGCTCCGGCTTTAATGGCGGGGAACGTGGGAGTACTCAAACATGCTTCTAATGTGCCACAGTCGGCGCTGGCGATCGAGGAGATTTTATTGAAGGCAGGATTTCCTGAGGGTGCGTTTCAATCGCTGCTAGTAGGAGCAGATCAGGTGACAAACATTTTGGCAGATGAGCGCGTTAAGGCAGCAACGTTGACGGGCAGTGAACCTGCGGGGGCAAGCTTAGCCAGTGCAGCCGGAAAGCTCATTAAAAAGACGGTGCTGGAGTTGGGCGGCAGTGATCCGTTTGTGGTGATGGAGAGCGCGGATTTAGAGGCGGCGGCAGCAATGGCGGTAACAGCGCGGATGATTAACAATGGGCAGTCTTGCATTGCAGCCAAGCGATTTATTGTGCAGGAGTCGATCGCAGATGCATTCATTCAAAAGCTTGTAGAAAAATACGCTGCGCTTAAAGTGGGCGATCCAATGAACCTTGAAACAGAGATTGGGCCGCTGGCAACTGCAACGATTCTTCAGGATCTAGAGGCGCAAGTTCAGAAAGCAGTTCAGCAAGGCGGCAAAATTTTAATTGGGGGCGATCGCTCAGCGCTAATTCAATCGAACCCTGCTCTTCAGCATGGTAACTTCTATCCGCCTACGATTTTGGTGGACATTGATATAGAGGCGGCGATCGCCCAGGAAGAGTTTTTTGGCCCTGTAGCGATGGTATTTCGGGTGCCCGATCTAGATGCCGCGATTCGGTTGGCAAACGATACGCCGTTTGGGTTGGCAGCAAGTGCTTGGACGGCAGTTGAGGAGGAGCGCGATCGCCTAATTTCAGAGATTGAAGCAGGCTCGGTGTTTCTCAACAGCATGGTCAAATCTGATCCACGATTACCCTTTGGCGGCGTGAAGCGATCGGGCTATGGGAGAGAGCTAGGCGCAGCAGGAATCCATGAGTTTGTGAACGTAAAAACGGTTTGGGTGAAGTAAAACGATACGTGTGAGGAACGGAAAGATGAATGATATGAATACGGCAGAATTACTGGTGAAATGCTTGGAGAATGAAGGCGTTGAGTACGTCTTTGGACTGCCTGGAGAAGAGAATCTGCATGTATTGCAGGCACTTAAAGATTCTTCGATTCGGTTTATTACTACCCGCCATGAACAAGGTGCAGCCTTTATGGCAGATGTTTATGGACGGCTGACAGGCAAGGCGGGAGTTTGCCTCTCTACCCTGGGCCCTGGAGCCACTAACTTAATGACAGGTGTAGCAGATGCCAATTTAGATCGGGCACCTTTGGTTGCCATTACTGGGCAAGTGGGCACCGATCGTATGCACATTGAGTCCCACCAATATTTAGACTTGGTGGCAATGTTTGCACCTGTTACCAAGTGGAGTACTCAAATCGTTCGCCCCAGCAATACCGCCGAAATTGTCCGACGAGCGTTCAAAGTGGCTCAAGCTGAAAAACCAGGCGCTGTGCATATCGATGTCCCAGAAAATATTGCAGCAATGGCAGCAGCGGGCAGTCCGCTTAGGCTGGATGCGCGGGAGAAAGTCTATGCTTCTTTTCAGAGCATTGAACGGGCAGCGACGGCAATTTCGCAAGCCAAAAACCCAATTATTTTGGTGGGGAATGGAGCTATTCGAGGCAACGCCAGCGCTGCGCTAACAGAATTTGCGACGAAGCTGCATATTCCGGTCGCTAACACGTTTATGGGGAAAGGGGTGATCCCTTACGAGCATCCTTTGGCGCTGTGGTCGGTGGGGTTACAGCAACGTGATCATGTGAGTTGTGGGTTTGATCATACTGACCTGGTTATTGCAGTTGGCTATGACCTGATTGAATATTCGCCAAAGCGCTGGAATCCGGATGGGAAAACACCGATTATTCATGTGGGACAAATGCCTGCGGAGGTAGACAGCAGCTACATTCCGTTAGCAGAAGTGGTCGGGGATATTTCAGATTCATTACATGAGATTTTGCGGCGGAGCAGTCGTCAAAATCAACTTGAACCTTACGCGGTAAGTCTCCGTTCAGAAATTTTAGCAGATTATGAGCAGTACGCCGATGATGATGGTTTTCCGATTAAGCCGCAAAAATTAATTTACGATCTGCGGTACGTCATGGGTGCAGCAGATATTGTTATTTCGGATGTTGGCGCACACAAAATGTGGATGGCACGGCACTATCATTGTGAACGTCCTAATACTTGTTTAATTTCCAACGGTTTCGCAGCAATGGGAATTGCGATACCGGGGGCGATCGCCGCAAAATTAGTAGCGCCCGATCGCAAAGTCGTTGCGGTAACCGGAGACGGAGGCTTTATGATGAATTCTCAAGAACTAGAAACGGCGCTCCGCGAAAAAACTCCCTTTGTAACTATTATTTTTAACGATGGTGGCTACGGCTTAATTGAGTGGAAGCAGCAAAATTATTTTGGAGAATCCCATTTTGTTCGCTTCACCAATCCCGACTTTGTTAAATACGCCGAAAGCATGGGGCTGAAAGGCTATCGAATAGAATCAACTGCTGACTTTATTCCTACCTTAAAAGAAGCTTTGGCACAAGAGGTTCCCACCATCATCGATTGTCCAGTAGATTACCGGGAAAACCTGCGCTTTAGCCAAAAAGCTGGAGACTTGACCTGTACGATTTAGCGCTCGATGGCGGACTGAAAGGGGCGATCGATCGCTTTAAGGTTGTTAACCTTAACGCGAAGATGGCTTTACCTGCCGAATTGGAATTTGAATCACAAACTCAGATCCTGACCCGGGCTTAGAGAAGCACTTTAATTTACCACCATGTTTTTCGGTAATGATCTGGTAGCTGATAGACATACCCATGCCCGTTCCTTTGCCAATGGGTTTAGTCGTAAAGAACGGATTGAAGATGCTTTGCTGAACGTTCTCTGACATGCCAGATCCATTGTCCGCGATCGCAATTTCTACCCATTGCGCATCTATTGCGATCGTCCGAATCGTAATCTGATTAGGTTGCGTTTGGATCTCTTGAAACGATCGCTTGGCGTTGGTTTCATCTAAAGCATCAATTGCGTTTGCCAGAACATTCATTACCACCTGATTTAATTGTCCCGGATAACATTCTACGGACGTAAATTGCCGTAGCTTTTAATGATCTGAATCGCTGGGCGATCGGACAATGCTTTCAAACGATGCTGCAAAATCAACAAGGTACTGTCAATTCCTTCATGAATATCAACTGCCTTAAACTCAGATTCATCCAACCGAGAGAAGTTGCGTAAACTCAGCACAATCTGACGGATGCGATCGGTTCCCATCTTCATAGAAGACAGTGTTTTTGGCAGGTCATCTCTTAGAAACTCCAGGTCAATGTCGAGTATTATCGCTTGGATATCTGGGTCTATTCCAGCGTAACGTTGCTGGTAAAGATTCAGTAGCTTAAGCAAGTCTTGACTGTACTGATCGACATAACTCAGGTTGCCGCTAATAAAATTGACGGGATTGTTGATCTCATGTGCGACTCCAGCCACAAGCTGACCCAAACTAGACATCTTCTCTGTTTGGATGAGTTGAGCCTGGGTGCGTTGCAGGTCTTGTAACGTATATTCCAGTTGCTCTGCTTGGGCAATTGCTGTCGTTGCGAGTTTTTCTTTAGCTTGCAGGGTTTGCCAAAGTTCTGCCTCAATTTGCTTGCGCTTCGTGATATCTCGCAAAATCACAATATATTCCTGAATTGCCCGATTCGATCGCTGAGAAACCGTGACTTCGATCGTGCGTCGGGCTTGATAGTCATCAACTTAATGCTGGAACCATTATGCCTCGTCGAGTCACCACTGCAAATACTGGAGCAGCATATCCATCTAGGGCAAGCTGGTACAAAATTCGAGGACAGTTAGAAACTGCTGTGGCAGAACTTAGCAAGCAACTACAGACTAGCAGCAAGGTGATGAGCCATGAGGCAGATTGACCCCAAAATAGGTTCGCTACAGCCAGCAAATTCAAGAATGGGCTATCGCCAAGTCTGGGCTGGGTCGCTAGCTGCATCAGTAGCCAAGAACCCCCTAGATAGATCGGTGGAATCAGCCAAGCGGAAAACGTTAGAGCTTGCAGCGTTCGGGTTGGTCGTTTGCTTTCAGCAACAAAGGAAGAGCTAGTTTCACAGTCATAAATAGCGTAGACAGCAATGAAATATCACTTTGCCCAATCAGGAAACGAGAAGCTAGCCCAATTGTGAGGGAGCAATCCGGGACTGGTAGGAGCGATCGCCAACCAGCCCAGCCCTTGAAAACAAAAGACCAGTAATAGTCCTAAGGCAGGAAACACAAAACACAAATGCAGAATGCCTAATGCCCGCGTGCCGCTAACTGCCAAAACAAACGGCAGTAAGACAAATCCAATTCTTAGCAATGTCTCAGGACAAGCAATGCCTAAAGAGGCTAGCTCTGTTTTAAGCAGATCAGTCAAGATAATTGCATTGATTGCCGGAACCGATGACCACCCAATAAAATAGCCGATCGCCGCAATGTGAGCTAGGAATGGATGATTCTTGAGCAAGCGACTGGTATAGTTCGCGTTTCCTCCCGACATTTCAGGATAATGAGTCCCTAAGCGTTTCACTTGAAGATTTAAGAGTATTCCGACAATGGCACTGGGTAGCCAAACGGCGATCGCTTGTGGCCCCAAGGCGGCGTGCATTTCCGATCCCGTATTAATCCACAAGAGCAAACCGCTAAACCCAAAACCCCACGTCTCTAGTGAAGTCAGGCTGCGGGGAAGTGCAGAAACAGAAACTTGTGGCTGACTCATATTAAAAGCAGAGAGTGGAGTGTCTTTTCCGTAAGATTCCCCAAACTCAACCTGACGCTATTAATTTCTGCACAAATTTGTCTGCGCTTGCTGCTCGTGCCTGATATCAAAAAAGTGAAATTTGACTAAAAAATTGGGGATAAGGGATCATTGCCCCTTTACCCCAATTTATAGCCCTCATTTGAAAAGGATGCTACACCCTAAAAAGAAGGCTGATGACGAATCAGGCTCAGAAACTCTTCACGGGTTTTCGATTCTTGGAACGCCCCTAGCATTGCACTGGTTACCGTCCAAGAACCTGGTTTTTGAACGCCCCGCATCACCATGCACATGTGGCTAGCTTCCATCACAACCGCAACTCCTTGAGGCTCAAGAATCACTTGAACTGCTTCGGCAATTTGGCGAGTCAGGCGTTCTTGCACTTGCAAACGACGGCTATACATTTCTACAATACGCGCCAGTTTGCTCAACCCCACGACCTTTTGATTGGGAATATATGCCACATGGACTTTGCCCATGAACGGCAGCATATGGTGTTCGCAAAGGCTAAAAGCAGTGATGTCGCGCACCAATACCATTTCGTTGTGCCCTTCATCGAAAATGGCTCCGTTAACCAATTCTTCTAAAGACTGATCGTAGCCGCTGGTCAAGAATCGCATCGCTTCGGCAACGCGCTTAGGAGTTTTGAGCAGACCTTCGCGCTCAGGATCTTCACCCACTCCTAGCAGCATAGTGCGGACAGATTCCATCATGTCCTCTTGCGTGACCACAGGCTGTGCCAGAGGTTCTTGTTTGTAAGAAGTGGTGCGATCGGGACGGCTCGCAATCCGCAGGGCTTCAGCCGCTGCATCTTTATTGTTATTGATGTTGTTGGAAGAGGCAATAGTCATGATAGGAATAAAATCTCCAAAAAATTAAGTCAAATGACAAGTTAAAGCGCCCCAGCACTAGGTGTAACCATTAATTCTTCAATAACCGCTTGGGGTGGAAGCAAGGCGGTATGAAGAATAGACTGGGCAACTAGCTCAGGGGTCAGCATTTGGGAGCGATCGAAATCTGGCATGGTATCGGCATCCCAAATTGGGGTGTTGACTGCACCTGGAGAAACGGTGACCACTCGAATACCGTGGGCGCGTTCTTCGGCTGCCAGAATTTTAGAAAGGCAAAGGAGTCCTGCCTTGCTGACGCTATAAGCTCCCCACTCTGGAAAGGCTTGATGGGCGGCGATCGAGGCAATGTTGATGATGATGCCATTTTGCCGATCGCGCATTCCGGGTAAAACGCCCTGGATGCATTGCAAAACGCTAGTGAGGTTGAGGTTAATTATCTGCTGCCAATCCTCTAAGGAGAGGGTTAACAACTCTCCTGTTCCACCCATTCCAGCACTGTTAACCAGAATGTCAAGGTTGCCAAAATCGGTGGCGATCGCTCCAATTTTTTCCTTCACCTGCTCCATAACAGACAAATCCAAGGGATAAACCTTGACTTCTACCCCAGTCCGCCGAACCTCCTCAGCGATCGCGTTTAATTTTTCGACAGAACGCCCCACCAGCGCCAAATCAATGCCTGCTTCAGCAAAAACTAGAGCAGTTGCTCTGCCAATTCCACTACTCGCGCCCGTGATCAAAGCGCGATGATTGCTTTTAAAAGTCATGAAGTGTGTAATTCTTTGCTAAGGTCAGCAGGTTTGAGAATAAAATGACCGACAGTCTAAGCAGGCTGTTCATCAGTTCATAAAAAAATTGGCGTTGATTGGAAGAATTGGTTAAGAGAGCACCAAGACTTCATTTCGCAGAACCCGACAGGGGCACAATTCAACCAGAAAAACAGCTTTCGTTCAAGGTAATAGACAAGCTCAATAAACTACAGAACTAAAATCAGTGTAACTAAAATGAGAACAATGTAAATAATTGTATCTTTTTTGAGTATAACATTGACAGAGTTTGGCGATCGCATCTACTCAAGCTAAGACTGTATTTATGTCTCTTCTTAAGCAGAAACCTCTGAAAACATACCAATATTACGAAATTTCTGATAGCGTAAATCCCGGCGCTGTTGTTGCGTTAACCGATCTAGAACCTCTAAGTTTTCTAGGAGTGCTTGTTTCAAGGTTGCCGCTGTTTGCAAGGGGTCGGCATGGGCACCACCAATCGGTTCTGGCAAAATTTGATCAAGAATGCCTAGATTTTTAAGATCAATCGCCGTAATTTTCAGGGCTTCTGCGGCTTGATGAGACTTTGCCGCATCCTTCCATAAAATCGCAGCGCAAGCTTCAGGACTCGCAACAGTGTAAACAGAATGCTCAAACATCATCAAGCGATCGCCCACACCAATGCCTAAAGCCCCACCCGAACCCCCTTCGCCAATTACCGTGCAAATAATAGGTACATCCAACCGGAACATTTCTCGCAGGTTATAAGCGATCGCCTCTCCTTGCCCCAATCGCTCTGCCTCCAAGCCTGCATAGGCTCCGGGCGTATCGATAAAGGTAATAATGGGCATTCCAAACCGATTGGCGTGATCCATTAACCGCATGGCTTTCCGATAGCCGCCGGGACAAGCCATGCCAAAATTACGAGAAACGTTATCCTTGGTATCTCGCCCTTTTTGGTGCCCCAACATGACGACCGGACGACCTTCAATTCGGGCGACCCCACCGACCATTGCCCGATCGTCAGATCCTGTGCTGCGATCGCCATGAAGCTCAATCCATTCATCGCTCACAGCTTGAATATAATCTAGGGTACTGGGACGACGCGGATGCCGAGCCACTTGCAGCCGCTGGGACGGGGTGAGACTGCCAAAAATTTCCTGACGAAGCTGCACCGCTCGTTCTTCTAGCTTCAAAATTTGGTCAGAGACATCAACATCATTTTCCTCTGCTAACTCCCGAATTTGAAAAATTCGCCCATCTAGCTCTGCTAAAGGCTTCTCGAAATCTAAAAGGATAGTTTTTTTGTCCGAAGTAGCCATATTTATGCAGTCTCGACCTAACTTTGTCAGTATCTTCATCGTAAGATATTGCTGCTCATTTTTTCCTTAGGTGCCCTTCCTAATCTTTTCCTTGAGCGTTCTTATGATCTAAAGCAGGACTCGAACACTTAATGGGGATTCCTCTTATGCTCTCATCTCGGATTCGCCCGATCTATCTAGATTGTCATGCTACTACCCCGGTTGACCCAAGAGTTTTGGCAACGATGCTGCCTTATTTCACTGAGCATTTTGGCAATCCGGCAAGCAGCACCCATGAGTATGGTTGGGAAGCAGAAGCCGCTGTTCAGCAGGCACGAGCCGCGATCGCCGCCAGTATCCACGCCACCCCCGAAGAAATAGTCTTTACCAGCGGTGCCACTGAGGCAAACAATCTTGCCATCAAAGGCATTGCTGAAGCTTATTTATCTAAAGGTCGTCACTTCATTACAGTTCAAACCGAACATAGTGCAGTGCTTGATCCTTGCCAATACTTAAAATCTTTGGGCTTTGAAGTAACCGTCTTAGCCGTTCAAACTGACGGCTTGCTGAATCTAGAGAAGCTTGCTCAAGCCTTTCGCCCTGATACCATTCTTGTATCTGTGATGGCGGCAAATAATGAAATTGGCGTGCTACAACCGATCGCGGCGATCGGTACCCTCTGCCGCGCTCACCAAGTTTTATTTCATACCGATGCAGCACAGGCGATCGGTAAAATTCCTCTCAATGTCCAAACCATGAACATTGATCTGATGTCTCTTACTGCCCACAAAGTCTATGGCCCTAAAGGAATTGGGGCACTCTATGTGCGTCGTCGCGATCCTAGAGTGCAAATTGCTCCCCAGTTCCACGGTGGCGGGCAGGAGCGGGGGCGGCGAGCGGGGACGCTATATTCTCCTCAAATTGTTGGGTTTGCTGAGGCAGTTAAGCTGGGATTGGCTGAGATGGAGATGGAAACTGAGCGGGTGAAGAAATTGCGCGATCGCCTCTGGCAAGGGTTCCAGACCTTAGGCGGCGTTTATTTGAATGGGCATGAAAGTCAAAGATTGCCAGGTAATCTGAACCTCAGCATTGAAGGCGTAGATGGACAGGCATTGGCGATCGGGCTTCAGCCTTTCGTGGCAGTGTCTTCAGGTTCTGCTTGTACGTCTGCTAAAAGTGAGCCGTCCCATGTGCTGCTGAGTTTAGGTCAATCGCCTGAGCTAGCTTTCGCCTCTATCCGGTTTGGAGTCGGGCGGTTTAATACGGCTGAGGAGATTGAGCAGGTTCTTGAAGGGGCGATCGGGGTCATTGAATCTTTGAGGAAGCAGCGTTTCTCTGTCAGCTTTCCCCCTAAAGAGTTACGTCAATCCCAATCCTCTTAATGCGTTTTTGGCAGCATTTTTTTCAGCATCTTGTTTCTTGCGACCTTTACCATCGCCATATTTGCTAAATCCAATCCAGACTTCTGCCTCCCACTCCCGATCGTGGTCTGGCCCTGATTGCTGGGCGATCGTGTAGCGAGGAATCTCTCCAGTCTTTGCTAACGACCACTCTTGAAACCGACTTTTGTAGTTATCGCTAGATGCAGAAATCACTAGCTCATCAACAACAGCGGCGAAAAAAAGCTCTATGTATTCACGAACAGGGTCAACGTTCGAGTGTTGATCAAGAAAGTAAGCTCCAATTAGAGCTTCAAAGCCGCTGCTCATTAAATTGGCGTTTTCTCTCCCCCCATTTAACTCAGTCCCCTTCGCCATGCGCAGAAGTTGACCAATCCCTAAAAACTCGGCAAACTTCGCCAGTTGCCTTTCCTCGACTAAAGCCGCGCGCAAAGGCGTTAGTTCCCCTTCAGGCTTTTCGGGATAGCGCTTATAAAGAAATTCTCCGCTCAGGAAATTAAGGAGCGCATCGCCTAAAAATTCTAGGCGTTCGTTGTGCTCCTCGACTTGGGTATGTTCGTTGAGATAGGAGCGATGGGTAAGGGCAGTATCTCTTAATTGGCGATCGTGGAATTGAGGAAACTCAAACATACAAAATCTTGAACACTCAAAGAAATAAGATCTTCATAAAGATTTAATACTACTTTGCTTTTACATGAAGCTTTGGGAATATTAGCCTATCAAGATAAATTTTTGGTTTTAGTTTCAGATGAATTGTATTGTTTGGATGAACTACAACTCATCTTAACGAAGCCATAACTAAGTTCTTGGGTTGAAGCCCGGACTTTATCTAACTGAGCCTGTTGATTCCTTAAGAGCAAGTATCATCCTTGCACGATAACCACCACCCCAATCCTAAGGTCAATTACAATGAGAGCAAATTCCAACAGCGGTGCGTTTTGCCAAGTGTCTCCTGAGCATGTGATGCATCGGATTGTCGCATCAGGAAGAATTACAACGGTCGATAGAGACTGTCTTTTACAAGCAGCACTCAACGAGAAACCCCTCAGTGCCGAACTCACTGATCACATGACCAGATTGTTCGATCGCCTCCAGATGGGTTTGCTAAAAGTCGTTGATTAGTATCGGCTGCCAACAAGCAGACGACCTAATCCTACTTCTTGTCTAAAATTCTCACGCCCACCACAGGTGAACTAAACCGATAGGTTAATCCTTCCAACTCCATCGGCGTACCGACCTTAATCTTGCTATTTCCCAGAACAGCGCCATCATCGGTAATTTGAGCATCGCCACCCAGCGTAATCATCATATCTACGGTGTATTGCAACTCGGGTCGAGGATCAGGGAAAGGTTTGACGCTGCCATCGGGCTGAGGCACAGCAACAGTGCGAGGAAGATTTTCTACTTTCAGCACATTCACTTCGCCATAGGGCTGGTTGCGAATAATAATTTTGGTCTTCTTTTGCTCTGTCAAAGATTTAACCAGTGCCTGTGGATCGCGGGCGGTTAAGCCCCGCACAATGACATCAACTTCGATAGGCTGTATGGTGCTACTAACCTGAGCCACTGAGTTGCCAAATAGCAGCCCTGCGACTGCCATCAAAATAATGATCCCTGCGCCAATGTCTAAGACGCTGACTTTGCCAAACAGGCGACCTTTAGAATCTAAAATAGCCATTGCAAAAGCGTTCCAGTTTGTAAGAAAAGTCTTGGCTCACGACCTTAAGTAGCTCGTGACCTTTGTAAGAGTACCACGAGGCAAGCTCCTAAATCTTGGCTTAATCGCTTGCCCGATCGCCTTCATGATTCCTCTCACCATTCCCATCCCAACCTTTTGCAAAAGTTCTAAAATTTGGATAAATGGGAACTAAAGCGATCGCTCCTTCGTCTTTACAACTAAATGGTGAGGCTAGTCCTTATCTCCATAGCTCTGTTCATTAACCTGTCTTCATCATTCTGATTATGTTTTACCGCTTCTCCAACCTCTATAAGCAATTGCGTCGGCGTTGGTTTTATGGCTTTCTGTCAACCCTTGTGGCAGTGGGGCTAATTGTTAGTACGCCTCAATCGGCTCCAGCTATTCCTTGGGGTGAGTTGATCTTGCGTGGCATCCAAGTGGTGCAACTCTCTAGCATTTCAGATCAGCAGGAAGTTTCTTTAGGCGGCAAGATTAATGAGCAATTGATTGGTCGGAATGACGTGAAGCTGTATGCCAACAGTAGCGTTAAGCAATACATCAACTCTATCGGTCAGCGGTTGGTACCCGAGAGCGATCGCCCCAACATTCCCTACACATTCCAAGTCGTCGAAGACAGCGCCCTTAACGCCTTTGCAACAATGGGCGGCTATGTGTATGTTACCACTGGGTTGATTAAGGCTGCGGACAATGAAGCACAGCTTGCTAGTGTTATAGGGCATGAAATTGGGCATATTGCGGCAAAGCACGCCCTCAAACAAATGCGAGAGGCGGCTCTGACTCAAGGCGCTTTGAGTGCTGCGGGTCTCAACACTAACACTGCGGTCGGCATTGGAGTTGAACTGGCGCTTAATCGTCCTAACAGTCGGCAAGATGAGTACGAAGCAGATGAATTAGGACTCGCTACTTTGACCCGTGCCAGCTATGCTCCGGGGGCAGTAGTGGCATTTATGGAAAAGCTATTGAATCAAAGGTCGGTGCCGACTTTCCTCAGCACTCATCCAGCAACGGGCGATCGCATTACTCGTTTAGAAGAGGCGATCGATCCGGCAACAGAAAATAATGGTGATGGCTTAGACCGGACAGCTTACCGCAAAAAAATCAGTCCGTTATAGCTAAGTCAGGACGGTATTAGTAAACAGAGTTATGGCGATCTGAAGGAGTGTCATATTCTCAGCCTTAACTCTGTTTGCTAAGCTCTTCTTCTTAGCTATTGCTATGACTGTAGATTGACTACGAGTAAAGAAGATTGACTATGAGTGAAGAACCTGTCGCCGCCGAGCCAGGATTTGCTCGGGTAGAACAAGCGTTATAGCATCTGCTAGGGGTAAAGTGCGAGAGCGCCGCTGAAAAACATTAACTTGGTGAACCATTTGATTGGTGAAGTCAAACCCTGTCAGCCAGCCGCTTTTTGGATGGTACGCCCCGGTATCAATATCTAGCCAGCCTTGCCCCTGGGCTAGCATTCCGGGTCGGATTCCTGGAAGGGTAAAAGTAATCGTGTGCCCTGTAATAATCAGCTTGTCTGGAAAGTATGGCTTGGGAATACTGTGGAACTCTTCACGAATCCAGCAGTATTCTTGAGACGTTTGTTCAGCAAGGGGTAGGTGAGGATGTAAGCCCGCATGAACTAACCAAACATCTCCTAAATCCAAATAGGTCGGTAAGGTTTGGAACCAGTCAAGATGCTTCAATAAACCGGCTGCATCGCTGAAGCTATTGACTGTATTTTGCCCGCCACTATGGAGCCAAGCGCCTAAACCAGGGGTAAAGGATCTGCCTTCGGGAAAAGCTTCCAAGAGTAGCTGCTCATGGTTGCCCAGAACACACGGATAATTGTGGTTTTGAACAAATTGAATCACTTGGGCGCTTTTAGGACCGCGATCGATCAAATCGCCTACAAAGTAAACCTGATCATCTTGACCAGGGGCGATCGCTTCCATTAGCTTCATCAAGCCATCAAAATGACCATGGACATCTCCGATGAAAATGCGACGACATCCAGACACGCTCTCTAGGCTCCTATCAAGGTAATCAGTACAACAAACGTTCTTTTAGTTTGCCCAAGAAACCGTTTACTAATCTGATGAAAGTATAAAGATCCCTTAAAGGTTTGATAGAGTCTAGCCGCAAGAGCAGCTCACAATCACTGGCTGAGCGCCCGAAGGAACTGTTGTAGTGATGCTAATATTCCTTTTTTAGAAGGTTTAGGAGTATCGGGTGATGTGCCTGCTGCCTCTGCCAAAATTTGGTCAAGGACTTCGCCAACGGGCTTTTGAGGTTGTTCTGCTACTAGTTCGTAGCCTTCTTCTTTTTCAACCCAAACTTGCCAGGGGTATGGGTAAGCCCGCAGAATGGCTGCACCTTCAAGCGATCGCAAGTAATAGCAAGACTCGAAGGTACTCAAAAATCGCTCTCGTAACCTTCGTCCAGCATAGCCAATCCCAATAATTGCAATATCTTCCATGCGAGGATTAAGCAGCACAACAGGACGATCCGTTGCCTGTTCGCAAAGCTTTTCAACCTGCTCTACTTCTACTGAAGAAGGCTCAATGAAAATAAACAGTTCCTCTTCAGACTGAATCTCTGCTTTAACGTCGTTGATGCCCCGAATCGGGTAAGGCTTTTCGCCCCAGTCACGGCGGGCAAGTGCAGCCGAACCTGGATCAGGAAAATAGACCCGCAGCTTATTACCTAAATGCTCGAAAGCCGGAAGAAACTGTGCTGCAATGGGCATGATTTTAAGTTCTGGAAAAACCAACTCGACCTGAAGACGCGGATACCCAGCGGCGATCGCGGCTAGGGTTGCTTCACGGGCTTGAACGACTGCTTCGTCTAAATTATTGGGAAGAGGCATAGGTAAATAGAGTCTATACTCGGGTCGGGTCAACGTAACCCTGAATGCTTTCGGGCTGGAATTGGCGTAGAATACGGGTTGCCTTGTTGGTTAGGTTTGCAGCCCCTTTGACCACAACCAGATATTTACCTTCGCTGAGGCGGTTGCGATAAGGCAGAGCATCGCCACCGCCGCTGGTAAGTCCAACGCTGCCGCCCACAAAGAAGCTCCCCATTGCTCCACCGATCGCGCCAAAAATGCCGCCAATGATATGGTTTCCTATCATGCCTGCCCAGTGGAACAGGTCGTACTGAGTGGCAACGCTAAAGCCGAAGCCTGCCAAAAAACCAAAAGGTACCAGCCAGTACGACATCAAAGTTGCTTGGCGACGGGCGGGCTGTTTAGGGTCAATAAAGCCAAATTCGTCAGCGGTTTTATAGCCTTTGCCAAGAATAGTGACTTGGCTGACGGGCACTTTCTCTTTCTCAAGGGCAACATAGGCTGCTTCGGCTTGGATGCGATCGGACAGGACTGCAATAACGTAATTATCCATCATAAGATGTAATCGAGGAGGGCTGAATCCTTGAAATACACACCTTACACCATAGCAGGATTGATGCGCTGGGAGCTTCTAGCTAACTGTTTCCAGGTTAGGAAATTGACTAAGAACGACCTCAACGGCTTCCTCTAGGTGATCCACAATCCAATCAGGGTGGTGCTGCTGAAGTTGAGTCCGATCGCGAATGCCCGAGAGTACGCCAATCGCGGGGATACCATTAGCTTGTGCCGAGAGAATATCCGCTTCAGTATCACCAATCATCCAGGTTGGGGCAGGTGCCAGTTCTGAAAGCGCCTGGGTCATCAGTTGAGTTTTGTCGGCGATGTCATTAGTTTTGACGTAGTCGTTGCTGAGGCAATAGCGGCGATCGGGGGCAAAAAACTTGCCTAAGTCGTACCGAGTTAGGGCATTGTCTAGCTCGTCAACTCGGCGCATCGTCATTGTAACAAGTTCGATCGAGTCCAATTGGTGTAAGCGTTCAAGAGTGGCGATCGCGCCAATTACAGGTACGTCATAAACCAGGTACGGTTGAGTGTGGACAGTTTGCCGCCGGATACGAGCAAATTCTAGAGCCTGCGTTTCGTCTAAGCCAGAAAGCTGACCAATTTGACGTTCAGGGACTTGCGATCGCTTGAGATGCCAAAACTCGTCTTTGCTAAGGGTTGTAGTGGCTTGCTCAGGCAGAGTCACGCAGCTTAAACAAAACAAGTAAGTTTGGTAATACCGCTCAGAAACGTCCATGATAGGTCCATCGAAGTCGGTAATAATTCTCAGCATTTTAAGAAGCAAGTTTAATGAAATTATTAACTTTCATTAAACACTTTTTTGACGGATGGTCACAAGAAAGAGATTCTGTAATCTATGAAAAATTTTGGACGGAATATTTAGGTTTCTGCTCAGTTCATTCTGCTATCTCTAGGTGCTGATTCTCTAGCTTAAGTTTTCTCCATGAGCAAAATTACGAAACAGCGTATTGAGAATACTGCCTGAGTGAGGGATGGTGAAACCCAACCACTATCTCTTGCCTTGAGATTCCCATCTCTTCTAGCTCATCCCCGATGTCAATATCTGTATTATTTTCCTGAAGCCAGATTTTTTCCTCTTTAATATCAAAGTGAAAGATGCAGGAGTGAACTCGCCGTTTTTGCTCCCACCCTGTCCGCAGCAAAAGATAATGGTCGTGCTCCTGATCAAATACTACCTGGGTTTCCATACTTGGTTCCCCTAACCTATGACTAGCATAGTCAGTGAGGAACTTACGCAAGCATTGACGATAGTAATTTAGCTTATCCATAACTGAATCTCCTCAATATCAGAATTGTAGACAATGAGTTTGATGGGATAGCACTGTAAGACTTTCTGAATTAGTACTTCTCTAAATAAAGACTCGTAGGTTAAGTCCGGAACTGCCATATAGTGTACGGTCTGGATCTTTTTCATTGAGAGCAACCTGATAGGCTAAGTACTGCCCTAATGCACTATAGAAATCTGTGATTTTCGAGGCTCTGAGGAAACTCTTGACTTCAACTGCAATTTTTCTGTTGTCTTTCTCAGCGGCGATTAATTGTTCAGCAGCTAAGTCGATTTGAAGGTTCAAATTACCAATACTTAAGTACAAAGGGTCGTGAGAGATTATCCACCCATCTTGATTAAGAGCATTTTTGACTAAATCATGGAAGATATCTTTTCTAGACATAGTTTCATCCTTAGTCAGTTCCAAGGACGATCGCTGACCTCTAAAAAGTTCTAAAGCGCGATCGCCCCCTGCACCCTTTTCTCAGCCGCTGCTAAGACTTCGCCTCTCGCCCATTGATCGGCTTCTATGATGTCTTCTAAAGTGGGACTGGCTTGATTGTGAGGATGATGGCGATCGCACACTGCCTCGATCACCTTGGGAATATCTAAAAACTGAATCTTTTCTTCTAAAAATAATGCGACTGCCTGCTCATTCGCTGCGTTCAGAACCGCAGGCATAGAGCCACCTGCCCGACCCGCCGCATACGCGAGTTGCATACAAGGATATTTTTGATGATCGGGTTCGCGGAAGGTCAAATCGCCTGCCTTAACCAGATCAAGGCTCTGCCAGTCGGTGTAAATTCGCTCTGGGTAGGACAGGGCATAGAGCAACGGTAGCCGCATATCGGGCCAGCCCAACTGCGCTAAAACCGATGTGTCTTGAAGCTCAATCAGCGAGTGAATAATGCTTTGGGGATGAATGACGATATCAATATGGTCATAATCAACGCCGAACAGGTAGTGCGCCTCAATCACTTCCAATCCTTTGTTCATCAATGTGGCAGAGTCGATCGTAATTTTCTGCCCCATTGACCAGTTAGGATGCTTGAGCGCGTCTGCTACTTTGACGGTTGCAAGTTTCTCTACAGGCAAATCTCGGAAAGCGCCACCGGATGCTGTCAGAATAATGCGCCGTAAGCCATTTTTGGGTACGCCCTGGAGGCATTGAAAAATTGCTGAATGCTCGGAGTCGGCAGGAAGAAGCTTGACTCCGTATTCTTTGACGAGGGGCAAAACGACTGGGCCACCAGCGATCAAGGTTTCTTTATTAGCAAGGGCGATGTCTTTGCCTGCTTTGATGGCGGCTAGAGTGGGCAACAGTCCGGCACAACCCACAATGCCTGTAACGACGGCTTCTGAGTCGCCGTAGCGAGCCACTTCGACGATCCCCTCTTCGCCGCTTAGGAGAATCGGCTGAGGAGAAAGGTCAGCGATCGCCGCTTTCACGATTTCTAGCTGCTCAGGATCGCAAATTGCCGCAATTTCTGGGCGAAATTGTCGAATTTGTGCTGCCAGCAAGGCTCCATTGCGCCCTGATGCTAGACCCACCACCCGGAATTGATCGGGGTTTTGCTGAACAATATCTAAGGTTTGAGTGCCGATGGAGCCGGTCGAGCCGAGCAAAGTAATGGCTTTCACAGTTTTTTCATGATTAGCAGCTCTTCAACTATAAAGTGCCAGGGGGACAGGAGGATGGAGTGACTTTAAAGGAAAGCTAGATTTCGATCGCTCTAGATCAGCCACGGCTCTTAGCCCTACTTCTTAGCCCTACTGAAGAAGGTTGCTGTAATCTTGCTGAAATCCCACTGAGGAGTGAGGCTAGAATCTTAACTATTGGCAACCTTCCACCTCTTCCTACCCTTAAAATCTATGCCTGTGCGCCCCCCTCACAATGCTTCTCGCTCTGCTGATGCTCTAGCCATGGCAATGCAATCTGTCACGCTGGGCAATCCTGTTCTAACCGCCGATACGGAAGATGATGGAGCCAACTTAGACGACTTTTTCTACGACGTACCCGGCAGTATGCCCGGAACGCTGAGCATTGAGAGCGATGCTCACCCCCCGACTATTTTTTTGATCGACTACAACAGTGAGGCGGCTACGCGCATTAAGTTAAATACGCCCGAGGAATGCATCCCCTATCTAGATTCTCACTCTGTCTCTTGGGTTGACCTGCAAGGACTGGGAGATGAGGATGTGCTGCGTCGCTTGGGCGGAGTGTTTGGGCTGCATCCCCTAGTGCTGGAAGATGTGGTGAACGTCCCGCAACGCCCCAAGGTGGAAGAATACGACGAGCAGCTTTTGCTGATTGCCCGGATGATTATGTTGAAGAAGAGCGGCAAAGGGTTTATTAGTGAGCAGGTCAGCTTTATTTTGGGGCGGCATTACCTACTGACTGTGCAGGAAGAACCTGTTAATGATTCTTTTGACCCGGTGAGAGAACGGATTCGCAACAATAAAGGCTGTATTCGGCGAACAGAGTCTGATTACTTAATGTATGCTCTGCTGGATTCAGTAATAGACGGGTTTTTTCCGGTGTTAGAAGGTTATGGCGAGGCGATCGAAGATTTAGAAGATGAAGTGGTGGATAATCCCACGCGCCAAACCCTTGAGAAAATCCATAAGCTGAAGCGAGATTTATTAATGCTGCGGCGAGCAATTTGGCCTCAAAGAGATGCCATTAATGCTTTGATTCGGGATGGCAGCGATTTAATTAGCGATGATGTGCGGGTCTATCTGCGAGATTGTTACGACCATGCGGTGCAGGTGCTAGATATGGTAGAAACTTACCGGGAACTAGCTTCCAGCTTAATGGATGTGTATTTATCTTCCATTAATAACAGAATGAATGAGGTAATGAAGCTGCTAACGGTAATTTCAACTATTTTTATTCCGTTAACCTTTATAGCAGGGGTGTACGGCATGAACTTTGACACCGAAAAGTCGCCGTGGAATATGCCGGAGTTAAATTGGTATTGGGGTTATCCTCTATGCTGGGGAGTGATGGTAGCGATCGGCTTATCTTTGGTCTACTATTTCTACCGCAAAGGATGGTTCGAGAACCTCTCTGATATTAAGCCAGACAGCAAGCCAAGCAGCAAGCCAGATATGAAGCCGGGTCTGAAGGAGTGATAGGATTCTACGGAACCTTCTTATATAACGAGTTCTGGCTATGGATCTAAAGTCTCTGATTCGAGATGTTCCTGACTTTCCCAAACCGGGCATTGTGTTCAAGGACATTACCACGCTGCTCAATCACGCTGAAGGCTTCCGCTACTGCATTGATTCTATGGCGGAAAAGGTGACTGACCTCAACGTCGATTACATTGTGGGAATGGAATCACGAGGCTTTATTTTTGGAACGCCGTTGGCATACAAAATGGGCGTGGGCTTTGTGCCTGTGCGGAAGCCTGGGAAGCTACCCGCTGCTGTTCATGCAGTAGAATACGCGCTGGAATATGGAAGCGATCGCCTAGAAATTCACCAGGATGCTTTCCACCCCGGCAGCCGCGTGTTAGTTGTTGATGACTTAATTGCCACTGGAGGAACTGCCGCTGCAACCGCCCAACTGATTGAGCAAACGGGCAGCTTGCTTGTAGGATTTGGTTTCGTCATTGAATTAACTTTTCTAGAAGGGCGCAAGAATTTACCCAACGTGCCGATCGTCTCCCTCCTCGAATATTAGAATTGAAGCTTAGAATTGAAGCCTAGAAACTATGAGCCTTACCCTGAGCCTCAAATGACTGCCAAATCTTCCCTCCTTCAGCCTCTGCTGCAAAACGTTATTGGCTTCTTGCAAAGCGAGACGCTGGTGTATATTTTGCGGCGGCTGCTGCAAGCCTTTTTAACAATATTGTTAGCTTCCGCTCTGAGCTTCTTCATTATTCAACTGGCTCCGGGGGATTATTTGGATGCACTCCGGCAGAACCCTCAGATTTCGGAAGAGACGATTAAAGGATTGCAGCAGCGGTTTGGGTTGGACAAGCCGATCGTCGAGCAATATTTTCTGTGGCTGAGACAAATTGTGACCCAGGGCGATTTTGGCATTAGCTTTGCCTATCAGCGTCCGGTGGTAGCTTTGCTCTGGGAGCGGGTGCCAGCGACACTGCTGATTGCACTGGCATCGCTGGTGGTGACTTGGGCGATCGCCATTCCCCTAGGAGTCCTGGGTGCAGTGCAGCAGAATCATTGGAGCGATCGTGTCATCCGCACCATCAGCTACATTGGGCAAGGCTTCCCAACCCTGATTACAGGCTTACTGCTCCTCTTCTTCGCCCAACTTACTTCTCCCCTTTTCCCAGTGGGCGGCATGACCAGCATTGAACACGAAGACCTCACCGCCTTTGGTAAAGTTCTAGACATCGCCTGGCACATGGTTCTACCCACGATCGCCCTCAGCATTACCAGTTTCGCTGGACTACAACGCATTGTGCGGGGCGAGTTGTTAGATGTGCTGCGCCAAGATTATGTCCGTACTGCCCGCGCTAAGGGCTTGCCTGAGAACCGAGTGATTTATGTTCACGCACTGCGCAATGCTGTTAATCCGCTGATTACTCTTCTTGGCTTTGAGTTTGCCGGACTGCTGGGCGGAGCCTTTATTACTGAAACCTATTTCAACTGGCCTGGTCTAGGACGATTGACGCTGCAAGCCGTGCAGAATCAAGATATTTATCTGCTGATGGCAAGCCTGATGATGGGCGCAGTACTGCTGATTATCGGAAATTTGCTGGCAGATTTGCTGCTAACGGCGATCGATCCCAGGATCAAATTATCAGATATGCAATAGGCAGATAATCCTTCCTCTCAATCTCGTCCCCCTTTCAGATAAGATTGGAGATGCTTAAATTTGCGATCGTCCGCGTTCTCAGATTTAAGCAAATTGTTTGATTAAATTTAACGGCAGCCGCAATCCGGCGCGCTGCATCTAGGTAGGGAAGAAAACCTGGTATGAGCAAAGAGGCTATTTACGACAAGGTCAAGAAAATTGTGGTAGATCAACTCAGCGTTGACGCTGATGCTGTGAAGCCCGAAGCTAGCTTTGCCAACGATCTCGGCGCAGATTCTTTGGATGTCGTCGAACTCGTGATGGCTTTAGAAGAAGAATTTGACATCGAAATTCCTGACGAAGCAGCAGAAAGCATCGCTACAGTTCAGGCTGCGGTGGACTATATCGACAGTAAAGCTGCTGTGTAAGAAGACCCAAAAACTGCTTGGAATGAGGGTAAGTCTGGTCTTAAATCTGCCTTACTTCTCATTCTTCAAAAAATGTTACACGTTCCGGGTGTCGAAGCCCTCGAAACTGCCGTCATGACAAGTTATGAATTGAAGCGAGTTGTGGTTACGGGCTTGGGTGCCATAACCCCCCTGGGTAACACTCTGGCTGAGTACTGGGAAGGACTATTAAGCGGTCGTAATGGCATTGCGCCCATTACACTGTTTGATGCATCGAAGCACGGTTGCCGCATTGCCGGGGAGGTCAAAGGGTTTGATCCTCATATTTACCTCGATCGCAAAGAAGCAAAACGAATGGATCGTTTCGCTCAGTTTGCGGTTTGCACTAGCAAGCAGGCAGTAGCAGATGCTGGACTAGAAATTAATGACCTGAACGCGGATCAAATTGGGGTGGTCATTGGTACGGGCATTGGCGGTTTAAAGGTCATGGAAGAGCAGCAGGAAATCTATCTCAATCGAGGCCCCGATCGCTGTAGCCCCTTCATGATTCCGATGATGATCGGCAATATGGCAGCGGGTCTAACTGCTATTCAGCTAGGGGCGAAAGGACCTAACTCTTGTCCAGTCACCGCCTGCGCATCGGGGTCTAATGCTGTAGGTGATGCTTTCCGCTTGGTGCAGAGAGGCTATGCTCAAGCCATGATTTGCGGTGGCACAGAGGCAACAGTAACGCCGTTGACGGTGGCAGGGTTTGTGGCTTGCCGCGCTATGACCAGCCGCAACGACGACCCTGCCCATGCCAGCCGACCGTTTGACCGCGATCGCGATGGCTTTGTTCTGGGCGAAGGCTCCGGCATCCTGATTTTAGAGGAGTTAGACCATGCTCTCAGCCGAGGCGCAAAAATCTACGCTGAAGTCGTGGGCTACGGCATGACCTGTGATGCCTACCACATAACCTCTATCGTTCCGGGTGGAGAAGGCGCAGCCCGTGCCATTCGGCTGGCGATGAAAGACGGCGGTTTAGCCCCTGAAGACATTAGCTACATCAATGCCCACGGCACCAGCACGCCTGTCAATGATCCGACAGAAACAGCGGCAATTAAAACGGTCTTGGGCAAACATGCTTACAAGGTTGCCATTAGCTCTACCAAATCTATGACGGGGCATCTTTTGGGTGGTTCGGGCGGCATTGAAGCCGTTGCTGCTGTGATGGCGGTGGCAAACGATCGCATTCCTCCTACGATTAATCTGGAGAACCCTGACCCTGAGTGCGACCTAGACTACGTGCCTAACAAAAGTCGATCGCAGCCTGTAGAAGTTGTGCTTTCCAATTCCTTTGGGTTTGGTGGACATAACGTCACGTTGGCGTTTCGCAAGTTTAAGCCCTCAGTTTAATCTGGGTTAAACCCTCCCATCAGCAAGGCTCTTCTGTTTCTGCTAACAAACAGTCCTAGATCATTGACCCTTTACGATATACACTTTAAAGAACAACGAATAGGTATACTTGCCTACCGTTTTTAGGTAATTATCGCCTTCTTCCCTGCCTCACTTGCCCGAAGCTCCTAACCCGTCGTTGAGTAAAAGACATTATGGCTGTTGCAACCCAATCCCTCGAAGAACTCTGTATTAATTCCATTCGCTTTTTGGCAGTTGATGCTGTTGAAAAAGCAAAGTCTGGACACCCCGGACTGCCGATGGGCGCAGCGCCAATGGCGTTTGTCCTATGGGATCAGTTCATGCAGTTTAATCCTAAGAACCCCAAGTGGTTCAACCGCGATCGCTTTGTCCTGTCAGCAGGACATGGTTCCATGCTGCACTATGCTCTTCTGCACCTGACGGGTTACGACAGTGTTTCCATCGAAGACATTAAACAGTTCCGCCAATGGAAATCGAGAACCCCGGGACACCCCGAAAACTTTGAGACGGCTGGCGTTGAAGTGACCACAGGTCCCTTGGGTCAAGGCATCGCTAACGGCGTTGGTTTGGCATTGGCAGAAGCTCACTTAGCAGCAAAGTTCAACAAGCCCGATTGCACTCTAGTGGATCATTACACCTACGTCATCCTAGGCGATGGGTGCAACATGGAGGGTGTTTCTGGTGAAGCCTGTTCCATTGCTGGACACTGGGGCTTGGGCAAGTTGATCGCGCTGTATGACGACAACCACATTTCCATCGACGGTTCTACCGACGTTGCTTTCACTGAAGATGTGAGCAAGCGCTTTGAGGCGTATGGCTGGCACGTGCTGCACGTAGAAGATGGCAATAATGACTTAGATGCTATTGCTAAGGCGATCGCCGAAGCCAAAAAAGTCACCGACAAGCCGACGATGATCAAAGTCACCACCACCATCGGCTACGGTGCACCCAACAAGCAAAACACGGCTGGCATTCACGGGGCAATGCTAGGCACCGATGAGGTCAAACTCACCCGCGAAAACCTCGATTGGAACTACGAACCCTTCGAGCTACCCGCTGACGCTGTGACACACATGCGTAAAGCGGTTGAGCGCGGTGCCACCTCTGAAGCCGAATGGGAAAAGACTTGGGCAGAGTACAAATCCAAGTATGCTACCGAAGCGGCTGAGTTCGATCGCATGATCAGCGGCAAGCTGCCTGATGGTTGGGACAGCGTTCTACCCACCTACACCGCTGAAGACAAAGGTTTGCCTTCCCGCAAATACTCTGAAATCTGCCTCAACAAACTGGCTCCGATTCTTCCTGAACTGATCGGCGGTTCGGCTGACTTGACCCACTCCAACTTGACGGAACTCAAAGGCTTCGGCGATTTCCAGAAGGGGCACTACGAAAATCGCAACGTCCACTTCGGCGTTCGTGAACATGCCATGGGCGCAATTTGCAACGGTATGGCGCTGCACGGCTCTGGCTTGATTCCCTATGGCGCGACCTTTCTGATCTTCACTGACTATATGCGGGCAGCGATTCGTCTGTCGGCACTGTCTCAAGCCGGATCGATTTGGGTGATGACCCACGACTCCATTGGTCAAGGTGAAGACGGCCCCACGCACCAACCCATCGAAACCCTCGCGTCTCTAAGAGCCATTCCTAACTTGACCGTGATTCGTCCGGCAGATGGGAATGAGTCGTCTGGAGCTTACAAAGTGGCGATCGAAAATTCTAAGCAACATAAGCCGACGCTGATGGCGTTCTCTCGCCAAAACTTGCCTAGCTTGGCGGGTAGTTCCATGGAAGGCGTTGCCAAAGGTGGCTATGCGGTAATTGATTGTGAAGGCACACCCGACATTATCTTGATCGGCACGGGTTCGGAAGTGGGCTTATGCGTCACCGCTGCTGAAAAGCTGGCGGCTGAAGGCAAGAAAGTCCGCGTTGTATCCATGCCTTCGACCGATTTGTTTGATGCTCAAGATGCGGCGTACAGAGAGTCCGTCCTCCCTAAAGCTGTGACCAAGCGTTTAGTTGTGGAAGCCGGAACTAGCTTTGGCTGGCACAAGTATATTGGCACTGAAGGCGATGCTGTGTGTATCGATCGCTTTGGCGCTTCGGCTCCGGGTGGGGTTTGTCTGGAGAAGTTTGGCTTCTCGGCAGATAACGTGTTCGACAAAGCAAAAGCATTGTTGGGCTAATTGAATGGGTTGACTAAATTTGATTGAGTTAGCTCAATTGTAAAGAGTCCCGGCATTTTTAACGTGCCGGGACTCTTTGTGTTTTAGGATGCTTCAAAAGCCATGACAGAGAAATTAGAGCCGCGATCGCTGAGTATCAAATGAGCGAAGATAAGGGCGATCGGTGGCGAGTAAAGTAGCAGAAATCATTCTTGGAGTAGCAATGATCATTCTGAAAACAGCAAAAATTATTCCAAGAGCAGCAAAGACCATTCCAGAAGTAAAAACCATCATTCTGGAAGTAATGAAGATCATTTCAGGAGTAGCCATGATCATTTCAAAAGTAACAACGATCGCGATCAAAGCAACAAATCACGTAACAAAGGTTAGAGCGACCCTTGCGGTATCTGCAAAGCAGCGCGCGCCAACACAAGCTCATGCTTTATTAATCCTGCCCAAGTGCTCGAACTTGTGGATAATTAACGCAGACACATCCAAATCTGCCCATGCCTGACTCTTCGCGAAACCAGGGAATTGATCAAACGACGCTGCACGATAGCGCGATCCAGCAGACGCAAGCCGGACAGGATGCCCTGAGTTTTCAAAATTCGCCCCATGCGATCGTCACGATTAATCATGTAGTGCAAACGCTGTTTCCGCCGCAGCCCCAGCTTCAGGTCGATTGGCAATGGGCAACGCAGATTTTGAAACAACGACAGCAGCCAGAGATTCGGGGAAGATTGAAGGACGCGTTAATTCAGCAGCAGCAGTTGTGGGTAGAAGTGGAAGAGCAACCGCACCAGGTGGGACGGAATCCGTTGGAGACAGTACGACAGTTGCAAGTTGCAGACAAAACTCCAGAAACCCTAGAACCAGGGCAACTGATGGTTGAGGTGTTGGGGCGCGATGATATTCAGGGTCGGCTGTTGATTTTGGGTGTGCCGGGGGCTGGAAAAACGACGGTTCTCCTGCGTTTGGCAGAACAGTTGGTGATAGGAGCGCTGCAAAACCCCGAAACGGTGATTCCGATTATTTTTGAATTGTCGGCTTGGAAGGACGATCGCCAGGGGCTAGAAGCCTGGTTGATTGAGCAGCTTTACGATAATTTTGGGGGCAACCGTAAGACTTACAAGCAGTGGCTAGATCGGCGAGTATTGCTGCCGCTATTGGATGGGCTGGATGAGTTGGGCATGGAGCGGCAACGGAAATGTTCGGCAAAAATTAATGAGTTTGCACTGCATTATCCGCAGCTAGTGGTTTGCTGCCGCCTGAAGGAGTATGAAGAAGCGGGGGTGCGGCTGGATGGATTGCAGGGGGCAGTGTGTTTGCAGCCGTTAAGCAATGGGCAGATTCAAAACTATTTGGCGAAGATCGATCGCCTGGAACTATGGCAAGCAGTACAGGCATCGGATGAAATGCAGCGGTTACTAGAGCCGGACGCAGAGGGCGAAGTAGGGTTGTTGCGGGTGCCGTTGTTTGTGGCGATGGCGGCGGCGGTGTATGAGCCTTCGCAGCGGTTTGGCAGTAAGGCGGAGTTGCTGGAGAAGTATTGGGAGCGACAGTTGGCGCGGGATACGCGGGAGAGCGATCGACGGCAGAAGGTGGGCGATCGGCAGTGGGCTTATAAGACAGTGGAGTTGGAACCCGATCGGCGGGATACGCGGCAGTATTTAGAGTGGTTGGCAAGAACGTTGAAAAAGAACAATCAGACCGAGCTATTGCTTGAGAAAATGCAGCCGAGGTGGTTGGATACGCAGTGGCAAAAGTGGCACTATCGAATAATGGCTGGGTTAATTACTAACCTCATTTATGGACTGATTTTTGGGTTATTTCTTGCCGCATTGATAGGGCTGTTAATTTACCTTGGACAGAGTCCAGACATTTCGCTTGATGAACCAGTTGCAATCGTTGCCGCAATTCTTGCCTGTTTATTTCTGGGCTTAATAGTTGGACTAGCTTTTGGATTAATCTTCGGACTAATTGGTAAATTTTTTTTCAAGTTGGATAATATTCAACCTGTAGAATCCTTTCAGATTTCACTAACACTTGCAGTAAGACGTAAAGTTTTACAGAGCGTGATTTTTGGGTCAGTTATTGGGCTAATTTTTGGTTTGCTTGAGGGTTTGCCCCAGGGATTAGCTGTAATGCTAAAGCGTGCGTTATTCTATGCTTTGTTTTACGCAGCGTTTTATGGAGTTCCTTATGGATTAATTAGCGGATTGAAAGAGGAATTAAAAGTGCGATCGCGCCCCAACCAAGGTACTTGGAATTCCCTACGAAGCATGATATTTACGGCTGCCTTAAGCTACCCGCTTAGTCTTCTTTCGGTGGCATTCTATCTGCCTGCCCAAACCTTAAATGGTGCAACCGAAGAAACGAAAGCAATAATTTTGTCTCCTCTCCCGTTTCTAAGCTTAGGCACAGGACTCTCGATCTTCATCGGCTTTTGGTTTGGTGGCGGATACTCCTTCCTTAAACACTTCGCTCTCCGCTTCATCCTTGCCTGCCACCACTTCACTCCCTGGCGTTACGTCCGCTTCCTCAACTACTGCACCGAGCGCCGCTTGCTGCAACGGGTCGGTGGGCGCTATCGGTTTATTCACCGCGAGTTGTTAGAACACTTGGCACAGGGCGAGTACGGCAGCAACATAGAATAGCTCTTGTTTTATACTGAGGCTATGCCTAGGTTAGACATCATTCACGACGCTGTAAAAACAGCCCTAATCAAAGACGGTTGGACGATTACCGATCCTTACGTGATTCAGTATCAAAAAACAAAGCTTTACGCCGACCTAGGAGCAGAACGCCCGATCGCAGCTGAACGGGAAGGGCAAAAGCTCGTCATCGAAGTCAAAAGCTTCATTGGTGCATCAAAAATCCAAGACCTCAAAGAAGCACTGGGTCAGTATGATATCTACCGCTATCTTTTAGAAGCAACTGCCCCAGACCGCAAGCTTTATGTCGCAGTCAGCACGATCGCCTACAATACCTTCTTTAATCAAGATGTGATTCAGCTAATCCTTAACAGACACCAACTGCCGCTGATCGTAGTCAACATAGAAATAGAGGAGATTACACAATGGATAAATTAACTGAATATCCGACACTGATCAAACAAATCCTCACAGAGTACATTGAACTATGTAACCGCGCTCCTCAGCCGGGGATTGAAACCTTTTTAGTAGTTGATGAGCTAAAAGGTCACTATATCTGGATGAATCTGGGTTGGCAGAATGGGGAGCGGCTGGCTGGCATGACAGTTTACGTTCGTCTCTACGCGGGGCAATTTTGGATCGAGGAGGACTGGACTGAAGAAGGAATCGCTACGGAGCTAGTCCGGGCTGGAGTTCCGAAAGAAGATATTGTTCTAGCTTTTCATGAGCCTAAAATGCGGCAATATACCGACTTTGCAGTTGCTTCTTAGCCTATTGCACTTCTTGACGCTACGTCCGCTTCCTCAACTCCTGCACCGATCGCCGCCTGCTGCAACGGGTCGGCGGGCGCTATCGGTTTATTCACCGCGAGTTGTTAGAGCATTTGGCGCGGAGCGCGGAGTGAAGTACCATGATCAGCATGAGGCGATTAGATTTGGGAACCACTAATCATGAATAACAAAGTCTTAAATCTCACCTACGAAGTTGAACTTCAAGCAGGCGAAAAACTCTCCTTGCCTGATAGTTTGCTAAACAACATCGGTGCAGGACGCTGGGTGGTTACCGTTCAACCGATACCTCCTGAAGACTCTGTAGCAATGCTTGATCACACTGCTTTCCTAAACGGCTACGCTCCCGAAGACGAAGGGCTTTACGATGACTATCTAACCCGGTGAACTTTGGGTTGCCGATATTGCTTTTACAAACGGTATCGCTTCAAAAAAACGCCCTGTTTTGGTTCTCTGGTTAGATGACAATGATGCCGTGGTCGCAGTAGTCACTTCAGCCTTACCCCGAAACCCAACCGATTTTTGCCTCAATGACTGGGAACCTAGCGGTCTACGTGTGGCTTCCACGGTGCGCCTGTCTCGGTTGGTTTGCCTGACCCAATCGTTGCTTTTGGGTAAAATTGGACTTATCTCTCCAACGGACGCAGCTCAAGCAAAAGAAATTTGGCAACTTTATATCAAGCCTCAGTTTTAGATGACATCAGCCTAAAAGATCTCACTTGCTACCTCCCGCACCTTGCTTAGAGCAGATTGGCGTGCTCTTCGATATACCCGCAAGGGGTCGCCATAGATTTAATTTTCACGAGTTGCTAGAGCATTTAGCAAGAATTCACATTTCTAGAATTGCCACCTTACGTATCAGCAGCAGGCAAAATCTGTACGCCCTCTGACAGAATTTGCTGAGATTCAATAGATAATAAGGGTTCTGCATCGGGTCAGGCAACTATCGATCGCATCAATAAGGAGAATCTGGAATGAAAGCTACGGAATTAAAAGGTAAAACGATCGCATTTGCAGGTTCTGGTGGTTTGGATAGCTGTACGATCGCTCGGTGGTTGACTGATTTAGGGGTACAGGTCATTTGTTTTACTGCTGATTTGGGTCAGCCCGATGAAGACGACACCGATGCAATTCGTCAGCGAATGTTGAAAGCGGGAGCCGCTGATTTCGTGTTGTTGCCTGTGCAAGAAGCGATCGCCGAAATTGGACTACAGGTCATTCACGCCCAAGCCTGTTACGAAGGACGCTACTGGAATACTACTGGCATTGCCCGCTGCGTGTTGACCCAGGCAATGATTCAAGAAATGCAGAAGCGCGGACTCACCATCTTCAGCCACGGCGCTACTGGGCGCGGCAACGATCAGGTACGGTTCCAACTGATCACCAATATGCTTGCCCCCGACTTTGAAGTGTACGCACCTTGGCGAGACGACAACTTTTTAGCACGCTTCCCCGGTCGCAGCGAAATGATCGACTTCTGCCAGGAAAAAGGCTTATCTGTCACTGCCACCAAGGAAAAATCTTACTCAACCGATGCAAACCTGTTGGGTCTAACCCACGAATCGGGAATGTTGGAGGCGCTGACTACACCCGCCCATTTTGTCAAACCTGTCATGGGCTGCTATGCGGTTGACGCGCCCGATGCTGCTGAAGAGTTTACCGTTCATTTTGAACAAGGGCGACCTGTAAAGGTGAATGGTCAGGAGGTCGGTTTAGTTGAAGCGTTTAAGCAAGCCAATGCGATCGGGGGAAAACACGGAGTTGGCATTGGTACACACCTGGTTGAAAATCGCTTTGTCGGCATTAAATCACGTGGCGTTTATGAAAGCCCTGGGGTAGAAATTTTAGGAACCTGTTACGGTCTACTGCTGCAACTAGTGCTCGATCGCCGCGCCCGCGAATTTTATGAGCAACTTTCTCTTCTGATTGCCAAGCAAATTTATCAGGGCTATTGGTACGACCTCGCTACTCAAATGGCGCTGCAAGCCCTCCAGCCTACCGTTAACCTTGCCACCGGAACCATTTCTGTTTCCCTTTATAAAGGCAATATTTCCTTTACCGCCGCTAACCACGCGCCTCACTCCCTCTACTCCGAAGAAGATGCTTCAATGGAAGGGATTGGCAGTTACAACCACGCTGACTCGGAAGGATTGCTGCGGGTATATGGCGTAAGTGCGCGGGCGATCGCCACCAGTGGACAAGTTAAAAAGCTGTAGAGGGAAGAAAACCCAATGAGCGATCGCTCTATTAATCGCCAATACGCCCCTGCCACCGAGCGCAACCGAGAACCCATCCTTAAGGTTTTGCTAGAAGTCTTGCCACAAGAGGGGACAATTCTAGAAGTCTCTAGCGGCACAGGAGAACATGCCATCTATTTTGCGCCTCGGTTACATCCTCGCCGCTGGATACCGTCCGACCCTAACCCAGTCGCGCGAAACAGCATTGCAGCATGGCGACAAGACTCAACAGGTAATTTGTATCCACCGATCGCCCTGGATGCAAGTGAAGCTCGGTGGCTCGTCGAAATGCCGGAAGCCTTGAAGAATTTCGATTTAAAGGATCACCCAATTAGGGCGATCGTCAACATTAACATGATCCATATTGCCCCTTGGTCAGCTTGCCTGGGGCTAATGGCGGGTGCAGGAAGAATTTTGCCGACAGGTGGCATTCTCTATCTTTATGGGCCGTTCAAACAAGAGGGTCAGCATACTGCACCTAGCAATGCTGCCTTTGATGAAAGCCTGCAAATGCGCAATCCTGAGTGGGGCGTGCGTGATTTAGAGGCAGTAATTGCTGCTGCACAGACAGAAAATTTGTTGCTCACACAGATTTATCCCATGCCTGCAAATAATCTTTCGGTTGTTTTTCAAGCTTAGAAGAATATCATTCGATCCCTCACGACCCCTCATACCCCGTTATTCTTGAACGTAGTACCTAAAGGGATTGACGGAAGAATAAGGACTTCAGATCTTTTCTCCCGTCAATTCCATCATTTTCTCCCGTCAACCCCATCAATAGATCAACTCTGCCAAGAGACAAGGGGATCTCTAAGTCTAAGCCTTCACCATCAAGGGTTTAGAACACGTCCTAGCCTTAGCCCAAATAAGCTTGCCGAATGCGTTCATCGGTCAGCAAGTCTGCGGCATTGCGGGTGAAGCTGACTTGTCCGGCTTCTAAAACATAGGCGCGATCGGCAGTTTGAAGTGCCAGCTTAGCGTTTTGTTCTACCAGTAAAATCGTCACGCCCTGCTGATGCAGTTGCCGAATCACCGCGAAAATTCCTAACATGACTTGCGGTGCCAACCCCAGGCTAGGTTCATCCAGCAGCAGCAGTTTAGGACGGCTCATCACCGCACGAGCGATCGCCAGCATTTGTTGCTCTCCTCCGCTCAATGTTCCGGCTAGCTGGTGCCGCCGCTCTCTTAAACGCGGAAAGGTGAGAAACTGCCGCTCAATGTCTGCCCTAACGCCTAACCGATCCGAGCGAATGTAAGCCCCCAGTTCCAAGTTTCTCAGCACCGTCTGCCGTGCCAAAATCCGCCTTCCCTCTGGGCTGTGGGCAATTCCTAACTTCACCATTTGATCGGGCGATCGCTGCGCAATATCCTGCCCTTCATAAAAAATCTTGCCCTCTACAGGAGTCAGCAACCGCGAAATTGCCTTCAACAGTGTGCTTTTTCCGGCTCCATTGGCTCCAATCAGGGTGACAATTTCTCCGGCATTCACGACCAAATCAATCTGCCGGAGCGCTTGAATTGCCCCATAATTAACCGACAACCCCCGAATTTCTAGCAGCGTCATTTTTCAGCCCCCAAATAGGCAGCAATGACTGCCGGATCTTGGCGCACTGCCTCTGGAGTATCAAGGGCAATTAATTGCCCAAAGTTGAGAACCGCAATGCGATCGCACAACCCCATCACCAGCGGCACATGATGCTCAATTAAAATGACCGTCAAGCCAAACCGTTGCCGAATTTCTCGAATCAATTGACTCAATGCCGCCTTCTCGTTAGGATTCATCCCAGCCGCAGGTTCATCTAACAGCAACAGCCTTGGCTCTAGTGCCAGCGCCCGCGCCAGTTCTAGCCGCCGCTGATCGCCATAGGCAAGGTTGCGGGCAGTTTGCTCGGCTTTTTCTGCCAAACCCACCAGTTCCAATAACTCTAGTGCCTTTAGCTTCGTCTGTCGCTCTTCTTTCAGGGCTGAAGCCTGACCGAGAATGCCTTGAATTAAGCCTGTGCGCTGATGGATGTGTCGGGCGATCGCCACATTTTCAAGCACCGACAAATTATTAAACAAGCGCAAATTTTGAAACGTCCGGGCAATTCCCTGAGCGGCAATTTGGTGGGGTCTTAGCTTGCTAATACTGCGCTGCTGATAAATTAACTGACCGTTTGAGGGCGGAATGAGTCCCGTAATAATATTAAATAGCGTTGTTTTGCCTGCCCCATTCGGACCAATGAGTCCAAAAATCTGGCCCTGTTCTACCCCAAACGAAACCTTGTTAACTGCCACTAATCCACTAAAGCGACGGGTAACTTGGCGAATCTCTAACGTCAGAACGGCTAGCTGATTATTAGTCTGCTCCTCAACCTGAGAATCTGTAGAATCTTTGGTGGCGACGGATTCAGGTTCAACAAAAAGTTCTAGTTCTTTAAAAAGTTCGGTAGTTGCATGGGGCTTAGGCTGACGAGTAGGCCGCCATCGTTTCAAAAGATCTGGGGTAATAATCCCTTGCGGATAAAAGCGGCTACCGACGACAATCAGCAACCCAAAGACAATTAAACGCATGGCTTGGAGAAATTCTGATAGCCACAGCGGTAAGCCATTGATTCCCGCGATCGCCCTTAACACTTCTGGCAACGCTGTCAGAACAATCCCTCCCACCACAGGGCCCACAAACGTCCGTGAGCCTCCACCCAGTACAAATGCTAAGTAGATAATGCTGTTATCGAACGTGCCTTGCTTAGCATTCCAAGTGTTGAGGAAATGAGCGCTAATTGCCCCCGCCATTCCTGCCAAAACTGCGCCCAGTGCAAACGATAGCACCTTGTAATAGGTCGGATCAATCCCCATCGTATCAGCAGCTAACTCATCTTCTCGGATTGCCTGCATTACTCGCCCTGCCTGAATCCGCTCTAGTCGGTATAAAAACGCCATACTTCCTAGCAGCAAAGGCAGGACTATCCATAAATAGCCAATTTGTGAATCAAAGGGTTGAGGGATTCCAAAAATTCCGATCGCCCCTCCCGTGATTTCTAAGTTAAGGGCAAGCACCCGTAAGATTTCGACAAACGCAATGGTGGCGATCGCTAAATAAATCCCTTTCAGTCGCAGTACTGGAACGCCCAGGAGAATGGCAAGTAACCCAGAAGCGATCCCTGCTAGCACCATTTCTAGCAACAATAAAGGCAACGGAAACGTGCCCGCCTGCTTAGGAAACAGGAGAGGAAAAGCTTGGGTAGACAAAATTGCTGCAATATATCCGCCCAAAGCATAAAACCCTGGCGAAGCCAAAGATAACTGCCCCGCCATTAACGGCAAATAGACCGACAGTCCTAGCAATGCCCCAAACAGCATGGAAACAATGAGAAAGCCGTAAGCCTCAAAAAACTCAACCATGAACCCTACACTTTTTGAATAACCGCTCGACCTAATAACCCTTGAGGACGCACCAATAGCATGACGAAGAGTAAAGTAAAGGCGATCGCCTCCTTGTACCCCGAATAATCGGCAGGCACGAACGCCTCTGCTAACCCAATTAACAACCCCCCGATAACAGAGCCTGGAATGTTCCCTAGCCCTCCCAGTACAATCACTCCCAAGCCCTTCAACCCATAGGCAATTCCAAAGTAAGGGCCCGCCGCAATGCTCACACTAGAACCCACCAACGCCCCCGCCATACCGCCCAAAAACCCGCTCACAAAAAACGTCAGTGTAATTAACTGCTCTGTATTAATGCCCAGCAAACTCGCCGTTGTCGCATCTTCCGCTACTGCTTGCAACGCCTTTCCCAGCTTGGTGTAGCGCATGAAGCAGGTCAAAATTGCCACCATCACTGCCGACACCCCAAAAATTACAATCTGCACCGTCCGCATCATAATCGGTCGAGCTGTCGAACCGAAGTTAATGGCGGTCGGCAAATTACCGTACGTATTATCTGGAAAGGTATAGATTTCTGCCCCTACCAAATACTGAATCACATTGACAATGACCAACGCTGCCCCCAGGCTAGAAACCAGGGTTAGCAATGGATCAGCCCCCTGCCTCCGGAGCGGACGGAACGCCAGATGTTCAACTGCGATCGCGGTTAACCCGGCTAGAACGCTGCCCAGAAAAAGGGCGATCGCAAAGGGCAACTGAAACGGTAGCGCCCAGTTTGCCAATAGTCCATTTGCTCCAACGGCACCTCCTGTCAGCAGATACGTAAAATAAGCACCCAGCGTAAACACCGCCCCATGCGCAAAGTTGATAATGCCCAAAATAGAAAATACCAACGTATAACCCAAGGCAAAAATAGCGTAAACGCTCCCGATCGATAACCCATTGAGAAACTGCTGAAGAAAATTTGCAAAATCCATACGTTCAAGTTAATTCGGGTTAGTTCAAGTTAGGAGATTTCCGAATCAGAATATACCTGTGGGGCAGGCATCTTGCCCGCATACTGCTTTCAATGCAGGCAAGATGCCTGCCTCACCAAGGGATTCTAATTGATGGAAATCTCTTGAGTTCAAGTTAGTTCAAGTTAGTTCAGAAACTCAAACCGACCGTTGTTACCATCCTGATCCATTTTGATCTGAGCGACATAAAACTGGGTTTGGTTAACCTCTCCCTCTGGCGTAAAAGAAATTGCGCCCAATGGTGTGTCATATTTACCCGCTAAAATCTGCTGGTTTAATGCAGTCCGCAGAGGCGCGATCGCCAGTGTATTCAACTTCGTTTGACTATCCACTGCTCTCAACGCTTCGACAAATACCTGAACCCCCGTAAAAGCCTGCGCACTAAACTGGGGCGGCTCCTTTTTATTCTGAGCTTTGTAGGCATCTCGGAACGCCTTATTAATCTCACTGGGCAACTCAGGGCTATACGCTTGAGCAATCAACACTCCATCACAGTGCTGCTTACAAACCGAAAAAACATTAGAAGTATTAAGCCCATTGCCTCCGATAATTGAACCTTTGTAACCCAGTTCCCGCAGTTGCTTTACCAAGTTTCCACCATCAGCCGCCAACCCCGAAATAATAATTAGATCTGGCTTCAAATTCATGGCATTCGTCGCCTGCGTCTGAAAATCTGTATCCGTCGTTTGGAACTTCTGCACCGTCAACAAATTTAAATTCTGATCCTTCACTGTTTGCTGAAATGTTTCTGTTTCAGATTTACTAAATGCATCATTCTGTGCAAAAAATACTGCGACATTTTTAATCTTTGGATCAAGCTTCAGCGCAGTCTTCACTGCATTAGGAGCAACAACCGCCACCGGAGCCGAGACTCGGGCAACATAATCGCCAATCTGAGGAATGCCCTTTGCCGTGTTAGAAGGAGCCAGCACCGGAACCTTAGCGCGATCGGCGATCGGGTCTGCTCCAAAAGCTTGCTGCGAAAGGGTTGGGCCAACAATTCCCACAACCTGATCTTTTGTGATTAGCGTATTAAATGCATTGATAGCGCCCTGTTCATCTCCAGCGGTGTCTTGAATCATCAGCTTGATCGGCGTACCATTCACGCCCCCTTGCTGATTAAAATATGTCTCAGCAATTTTTGCACCAATCACTTGCTCTTGCCCCAACAACGCCACGTTACTGGTTTGAGCTACAGCAATGCCAATGGAAATTGCAGTCCCAGGAGATGCTCCTGTTGAAGCAGCAGGGCTATTAGAAGTAACAGAATTGTTAGATTGTGTACAAGCCACCACTAACGCAAACGTACACAGCGAGATTAAAACTTGAGTCACGCTTTTTTTGGGGAACATGTTAAAAAATCTCCACATTTTGTATAAAAACTTAAGCAAGTAAAAACTAAATGTTAGCTAAGAAGAACATTATTATAGAGCACAGAAATTACGCGAAATCAGGAGTTAATGGCTTGTAAAATGAGCGGGTATTATCCGTCCAGCCGCGCCTTTGCCCATGCAATCTTTCTTCAAAGTTTTCCAAAGCCGCAAAATGGCTGCCCTCCTTATGTTGGGTTTCGCCTCCGGTTTACCGCTATACCTCACCGACAAAACGCTTCAGGCTTGGTTGACTGTAGAAGGCGTAGATCTCAAGTCGATCGGACTGTTTAGCCTGGTTGCCCTTCCCTATTCTCTTAAGTTTCTGTGGTCGCCCTTCCTCGATCGCTTCATTCCTCCTTTTTTAGGACGAAGACGAGGTTGGCTGGTGATTGCTCAAGTTCTGCTGGTGATCGCGATCGCGGCTATGGCGTTCCAAAACCCGCAGCAGGGACTACGGGCGATCGCTATTAATGCGATCGTCATTGCCTTCTTCAGCGCCACCCAAGACATTGCTGCTGATGCTTATCGCACCGACGTGTTAGACAAACCCGAACTGGGAGCCGGAGCCGCTGTTTTTGTCTTGGGCTACCGCATTGCTCTCCTGCTGACGGGGGCTTTAGCGCTCAGGCTAGCCGACCAAATGCCCTGGAACTCGGTTTATCTCATTCTTGCAGGCATCATGTCCATTAGCGTTCTTTACTCCATCTTTGCCCCAGAACCCGTTCTTCGGGAACCGCCACCCACAACCCTGCAAGAAATTTTCATCGATCCCTTTCGCGAGTTTTTTCAGCGATCGGGACTGGTGCGTGGCGCAATGATTCTTCTATTTATTGTGCTGTACAAGCTGGGCGACGTTCTCGTCAGCAAAATGTCTACAACGTTCTTGCTCAAAACTGGGTTTAGCCAAACCACTATTGGCGATATTCAGGGCGGCATGGGCTTAATCGCGACCATTGTCGGGACGCTAGTCGGTGGAGCTTTACTCAGTCGCTGGGGCATCAACCGATCGCTCTGGGTCTTTGGCGGGCTGCAAGCCATCAGCAATCTGGCGTATTACATCTTGGCGCAACTGGGGCAAAACTATCCTGTCCTTGTCCTTGCCGTCAACATCGAAAACTTTTGCGGCGGACTGGGCACAGCCGCTTTCCTGGGCTTTCTCATGAGTCTGTGCAACCAGCGCTTTTCCGCCACCCAGTTTGCCTTACTCTCCAGTCTACTTGCTGTCAGCCGCGACATCTTAGGAGCCTCAGCAGGACAAATTGCTGAAGCGACCGGAGCCGAAACAACAGGCTGGAGTCCGTTCTTCCTTATTAGCATTCTTGCCGCTATTCCGGGTCTCCTCCTCCTCCCCATCTTCGCTCCCTGGAACGATCCCCCAGATCCTTTACCACGCCCTGGAATGGATTCATAATCTCTGCTCAAATCCAACCTTTGAGTGAGCCAGAATCAGGGGAAAACCATGTAGGATATAAAAACAAGCTTTACAAAACTTGAACGAAACTACTTATCCTCTCATAAATTCCCATGGCGATTTTCCGTCAGTATATTGCTCCCCTCATTGTCGTTTTGGTATTTTTGGTCGCCCTGTTAGCTGTTAGTGCCCGAATTTTTCTCCCTAATGATATGGCTGCCCCTGCGCCTATCGAGGAAGTTGGCTTTGTGATCAACGCCCTCAGCGATGAAGTAGCAGGCATTCCTTCCAGCCTCGAAACTTTAGTGAGAGGCTTACCTGTTGATCCAGCCGCACAGCTCTAATAATTCTGAGTTAAGTTTGTGACGGCATTGATTCCAGGCTATTCCCTTCGGATAGGTTCAGGGCTCGATCGCGCCTTGCTCCTAAAGTTTATGCAGCGAACTTATCAGGAACTTTACCCCGCTCACAGTTTTGCCCATCTTTCACAGACAATTGAGCAATATTTGTCAACTGAAACGCCGCTGCTATGGGTAGAGCAAACGCAGCAGCCAGTAGGGTGTTTGTGGATGGGCAACGCGACCGATCAGGTTCAAGGCGATCGCCACACTTACATTTTTTTGCTGTACGTCAATCCTGTGCACCGACGACAAGGCATTGGTGCAGCTTTAATTCAACAGGCAGAGAATTTAGCGAGGCAAAGGGGCGATCGGCAAATTGGGCTACAGGTCTTCCAACAAAACCAACCTGCCCTCAACCTCTATAAAAAGCTAGGCTATGAAGTCCAATCGCTATGGATGACTAAACCCCTTTAATAACTAGGCACGGACTAGCCCGTCATCAGCCACATTAGCTTTAGGATTTAGACTCCTCTAGAGTATTCACCCGCCGCAATCGCGAACCTGTTACCCGGCGATCGTTCTGTGTAGAAACCCGCTTTGACTTCGAGCCCAACTCCGGCTTCGCTTGGGGGGTTTGCATTCGATATCGAATTAGCTTCAAATATTCCCACCCTCGCTGCCGATTAATTGGACGACCCAGTTGTTGGCTCATCCAGCTTGCGACCTTCGTGCCATTCCAGCGCCCCCCTTCCTCGGGCGGAGACTGGACAACTTGGTGCAAAAGCTGCTGTTGCTCCTCATTTAAGAGTGGTTCAGCACCCGGAAGATCGTGCCGTTTGTCGCCCAACGTTTCGGGCCCAACGCGGTTGTAGCCCCAGACCAGTTCGTAGATCCAGCTACGGCTATAACCTGTAATGGAAGCAACTTCTTCGCTAGGTCTACCTTGAGCCAGCAGCCAAATAATTTGATAGTGGCTGCGTTCCACAGAGTCTTTTGCCCGACGATAACGAGCCTCTAATTCTTCAAGGGTAAGATGTGGTTCGATAATAATACGTTTGGGCATGGTAAAACACTGAGAGCATAGATTCTGTTTATACATAAACTTAATAAAAGATCTACAAATTTTTTACATCTATCTTCAGGATGTAATGGGTTTAAACCTGTCCATATTTGCCCTACTATTTGAGGATTCCTGTCCTATCTTTTTCATTTACCCATGTCCTCAGCGCCAGATATATCTAAAGTTCAGCAGTCTAGCAAAGATCAACAGCATCCTCAGTGGGGAAGCGATCGCCAGTCTGTTAGTAGCCTTCTCACTGGCGAACCCACCGACTATAACCTGGCAGAACTTGCCCGCCTCCGCATTCGCTACAATGGCTTTCCTGGCGCACGCGACATTCAATCTGACCTAGATAAAATTCTGAAGCTTTGGAGTTTTACCGAGTCTGAACTCTTCGCCAGAACTCGTAAAATTCACGAAGCTGCCGAAGTTTACAAAGGGCGGGGAGGCAAGCGCGAAGATTGGAGCTAACCCGATGACTGTTTTACAAGCCGACTGGCTAACCATCCTGATTCGCCTCAGCCTCGCCATTTTGGCTGGCGCGCTCATTGGCTTGGAGCGGGAGCTTGACGATAAGCCTGCCGGACTCCGCACCCATATGCTAGTGAGCCTCGGAGCCGCTGTTTTTGTTCTAGTCGGTATTCAAATTGGCACAGTGGAAGCAAGCGCTGATTCGATTAGTCGGATTATCCAAGGCATTACCGCAGGCATTGGTTTTCTAGGTGCTGGCGAAATTATTAACCAAGTGAAGCAGTCGGGCGAGGTTAAGGTGCAGGGGCTAACCTCGGCGGCGGCAATTTGGGTTTCTGCTTCATTAGGGGTTGCGGCAGGCTGCGGGCTCTGGGCGATCGCGTTATTTGGAGCGATCGCGACTCTCATCATTCTTCGCGTTGCTAAAAAGCTGGAAGGAAAGATTAAGTGCGATCGAAAGTAATCGTCTATCTAGGCTTTAGGCTGTTAGGTCTTTAGGCTGTTAGGTCTTTAAAAACAATTCATACAACGACAGCATAATCTCTACCACAATCAAAATCACGACGTACCACTCTACCCGCAGCCCCGTGTTGTGTTGCAGCAAATTCAACGCTGTTTCTGCCGTCCGCGAAATCAAATCCAGCTTTCGTTCCAGCGCCACTTGCCGCTCTCGAATCTCATACTCATCTTCTAGCCGTAGATAGATGCGCTCCAAATCTGGCACGTCCCACAGTAACTCCGGCTTATCAATAATTTCTACCCGACCCACAATTTTGTGCTGAATTGCCAACGCCCGACCCAACTGGCGTAGCAACTCCTTGCCCCATCGTTCATCGCGGGTTGTGCGTTGCAGCCCTTCTGCAAAAGGTTCAATCTGATCAAAAATGCGGGCAGTGCCCATCTCGTAATGCGCTAAAACGACGCTTTTCGCCAACACATCTGCCACAATTTGAAACTGATCAATAGCAAACTCTCGCAGCCCAATCACGCCATTCTCCACTTTTCCGGCAGCAGCGTCCAACATCAGTACCGCCGCTTCGGTTTCTGGAGTGGCAAAAGGCTCTGACACTAAAGGCGTGAGATAGCTCAGAAAAGAAACTTCCTCCACTTCATTTAAACCAAACAGCACCGCCGCCCCATACCGAAACAACACTGCACAGCCCCGATCGCCCGCACTTACCACTAGCGGCAGCGTTGCCAAATGACTGGTTCTTTCAAGAGACTTGAGATCTAGACTACCTCCCAAAAAAAGCGCGCGCACGCTCACACTGTCTTGATGTGTAAATAGAATTTTCTGCATAACCGTCGTTCATATTGTCTGTTTAGTTTAACTGTTCATTTTCCAGCACCAGAAATCTGTAGATCCGGAGTCTCGCTATGCTGCTAGATCCTGCTATTCGATCGCCCATCGCTATTAGTTTAGGCGCAATTGCTGGGGCACTCAGTCGCTACTACATCACCCAGTGGTCGATCCACCAATTCGGCACCCACTTTCCTTACGGCACCTTTTTGATCAACCTCACAGGCTGTCTGGGCATGGGCTTTTTTATCACATTGGCGATCGAAAAATCTCTTCCCTCGGATCTGCGTCTTCTAGTCAGCACAGGGTTTCTGGGTGCATACACCACCTTTTCCACCTATGGACTTGACACAATCGCTCTTCTCAATAGTGGCAAAGTCAGTCTGGCTGGATTGTACGGGACAAGTAGTGCTGTCTTGGGGATTTTGTGCGTTCAGTTAGGGGTCATGCTGGCAAACCTTGGCAAATAAAACTGCCATCAGTTAGTCCTTCGTCCTATCCAAATACTGGCTTTCCATTAAAAATATCCCCCTAGAAAACTTCACGCCCCAATATCCGCCCGGACGACGATCCATGACAACACCGCTCTCTCCTAGAGTCAGCACATTGGGAGGACGCAACATTGGCATCGGATCGGCAGTTTTGACGTAAGGCGGCAGAGAAATGAGAATAACGCGATCGCCCACTGAAAATTCTTTGACTTCAGACATAATGCTGCTCTGTAAGGCTGCTTTTAATCTATCTAATCAACTAGATCCCACGGATCGCACCGAATTTCAACCAAAAACCCATCTGGGTCATAAAAATAAACTCCTCGTCCTGTTGGGCGGCTCACAGGCCCATGATCAATAGGAATCTGATTTTGACGAATCACCTCTACCGCTTGTTCAAACATCTGTGGCTCAATATCAAATGCTAAATGCCCGGCGCGCGTGAACTCTCGCCCCGGATCAGCATCAGGCGGCAGTAAATCTGGCTTCCAAAACAAATCCAAAATCGTTCCATCAGGCGTGATGAAATTCGCCACTTTTCCCGACTCAAATAACAGCTTCAGCGTTGAAGGGACTTCTTCTGCCGTCAGTTCCCGCAACCCCAAAACCACTCCATAAAAATGACGCGAAGCATCCATGTCCTTCACATGCAGCGCTACATGGTGAACTCGCCGCAGCATTCCCGGCATCAACACTTGAGCAGTTTGATTATCACCAGAAATCATCACAAATCTCCAGGATTCAGAAGCAGAAAACCTTCTCTCACCATACCCCAGAGATGACCAACCCAGACACTTTTACTCTCTAATCCTGCCGTCTGGCATCATTGTTCTCAGAAAAATCGTCCCTGCTAAATTGGCGCTACTCATCTCTGCCCGAATCAAGCTAGCATGGGTCAAGTCTGCATCCATCAAATTTGCCCTTGCCAAGTAAGCATCTGTTAGGTTTGCCTCTTGCAAAATTGCCTCCCACAAATTTGCTCGGCTCAAATCTGCCCGCACCAAACTGCACGCCGTCAAATCTGCCCGGACTAAATGCGCCTTGCCCAGCTTTGCATCCGGCAACATTGCCCCCCGTAGATTTGCCGCCGTCAGGTCTGCCTCCACCAAGTTCGCCCGTTCAAACTTAGTGTTCGTCAAATTTGCTCCGCGCAACCTGGCATGGGTCAAATTCGCTTCTGTTAAGAACGCCCCCTTCAAGTTAGCCTCACTCAAATCTGCGCCTCGCAAATCTGCGCCTCGTAGCGTTGCTTCACTTAAGTTGGCTCCTCGTAAGTCTACCTTTGCCAAATCTGCCCCAGTCAGGTTTGCCCCGCGTAGATCTGCCTTGCGCAACGTTGCCCCGCGCAAATTAACGCTGTACCCCTGGTTTTCCTCTCGCAGGTTTGCACCTCGTAAGCAGGCTCCTGTGAGGTTTGCGCCTGCCAGGTTGGTATTGCGCAAGTCTGCCTCAATCAAATTAGCATCCAACAAATTTGCTAGGGTCAAGTTAGCACTCCGTAAATCTGCGCCCTGAAACGTTGTCCCATGCAGATCTGCATCTTGCAAATTGGCACCCACTAAGTCTGCCTGACTAAAGTTTGCGCCGCTCAATTTAGCGGTTGCCAAGTTGGCTTTGCCCAGCTTTGCCCGATTGAGATAAGCCCAGATTAAATTGGCGCTGTGCAAATCTGCGTTTGCTAAATTAATACCAATTAAGTCAGCCCTCGACAGGTTTACCCCTGTTAATTTTTCTCCCCTAAAGTCGGTCTTGCCTGCTCTGTAAAGGTTCAGAATTTCTTGTGCTTGCATGACAATTACCGTTTTTGATGAGCGAGAACTTAGTTAGAGATTGATTAGTTAGAGATTGAATTGGTGAGGACGATCGCCCCTTCAGCACTTTCATCGTCGCCATCTGTTCTGGGTGCAGTTGGGTTAGCCGCGATCGCTTGACTTCCTATGAATGCTGTTGCGTCCTCTAAAACTTTTGCCGCCTTTACCACGGTTGCCCAACTGCTCGGTAGATGAGCATAGAACGGCTTAACAGCCCGCAGAATTACATGAGCAGCTTGCACACAGTCCTCAGCGTCTTCCATATTTCTCGCTACTGCTAGCAGTTGCACCTGCACCTCCGACAGCTTATAGGTCTCAAGCATCGCTCGCAGCAAGTCATCTAGGGTTTGGATTTTAACCATCGACTCTTGTTCGGCAGAATGAGAGAAAGGTTGGTGCAGTAAGGAAAACAGCACAATCTTTGCCCGATAGGGATTGGTGTATCGCATAATTTCCAATCTCAGGTCGAACAAATTGGAGAGGTCTGCGGCTTGAGATGGAACAGACTGACTGGTTTCCTGAGTTTCGGCAACAGCAGGTAGAGAAGTTGCCCCTCTCTCAGGCAAGGTTGTTCTAATCTCAGTCATAGCCTCAGGGTAAAGCGGCTGAAAAGCAGTGCTAATTTCGTTAGAGGCAAGGGCGTACTCAGCCCGCTTGCTCAGGGTATTAACCAGACTTTCTAAAACAGCCTGAAGCGTGATTAAGCTAGGAGTTAGCCCATGTAAATCTCGAACCAGATCGGCTAGATTAACTTGAGCCAGTTGGGCTGGATCAGTGACCCAATTGCCCTTACAAGCTAGAAATAGAAGCTTTTTGATTCGATCGCTCCTCACATTTTGTTCTAACCGTTGGGCGATCGCTCTATACATAGTTTCGCTTGCCAATCCTGGCTGCGTTCCCATATTGGGATAAAGCCGACCAACACGGCTGATGATAACGTTCGACACGAGGGTATATTCTGCTGCCTTACTCAAGCTATGAACCGCAAAGTCTAACCGCGATTGAAGCTGTTCAACAGTGGGGGCGATCGCTCGTAAGTCTTGCAGCAAATTGAGTAGGCTAACTTGATCAAGGCGCTGGCGATCGCTCTCCCAAACCTGAGTGCAGCTGTAAATAAGAAGTTTTTTGATCCGAACCAGATTTTGCTCCTGTGCCAAATCTTGCGCAACTTCATTAAAAGGGAGCGGCATTACAAGCAATTCTACAGAAGAAGCACCAGGAATCATGGGGTTTTGAGAACAGATAGCTTTGCAGCTAGAGTTCCCAATTCAATAGAAGTCATTCTTAAAAGCTAGAAAAACATTCAATGAAGACAATTTTTAGGCAAAATTGCTCTATTCGCCCATAAACCTTCCCCTCAAGCGTCACGCTGCTTCTCTCTACAACATCCCTACCGCAAACGAGATGCAACATACCTCTGCAAAGAGAAAATCCGATGCGATTCTACATCATCTCTCAGGTACTGAGGTTCGCTTGAGCCTTGCATATTAACCAAACTGTACTCAACATTCTCTGAGTAAATAGTTGAAATAATTGTAAAAAGTTCTAAAAATTGAATTACCCATACACAATCTTCTTCCTGATAGTCCTCGTAGCATCTGACGACATTAGCAATACAAACCTCTATATGAGTCTTGACGTAGCGACAAATTAAAGTGAGCTTTAGCAGCAAAATCACCAGCATTAGTGGACTCTGCTGCAAACTCAAAAAACTAAATAAACTCGATAACTCTCCATTTCTGTCAGCGGTTAAGCTCTCAGCCAACCGTTTTACAGTCCTCAGCAACAGAGCCTCATCAATCCTCTTATCGTGATAGTTGACATAAAGAGTCTCAAGTTGGGCAGCAAGAATCCCTTTGATTCTTTTAGAGAATTCATCTAACTCAATGCCAAAAAACAAATATTCCAACAGACTTTTCTTAAATACCTCGTAGTCTAGGTCTTGTGTTTGCTGCAAAAAAATCTTAGCCAGGTTGGGATAACTATAAGTTCCACGCTTAATCACAACTGTTTTAATTAGTCGTAAAACCTCATCGCCCAAAGATGTTGGATTTTTGAGTCCTTTAAGTTTGACCCGACCCGATTCAGACCGAGCAGTATACATTGCCAACTCAAATTTAAATTGGTCTTTTAACTGCCGAGAGACTTTTTGGGCAAACTGACGTTGCTCCAAAGGGTTATTCAAATTAGCATACTGCGATGCCAAAAGATAAGGCGTGTAGCGCTGACTCCAATGCCAAGTTCTCCCATCTTCACAGCGCGTAGTTACCAGCTTAAGCGTCTCAAAATCTGAGCTAGCGATAAAACTTCTAATCCAATTTCTCAGCCGCCCTAAAATTAAAGCGTCCGTCTTTTCATAAAGACTAGACTCATCAAATAGGTGAATTAAACGAGAAATGTAGCTATGGTTCCTAGAGATATTCCAGTTATTGATTAAGATATAGCAACATCTTCTTAAAAGATTATCAAATTCTGACTTTTGATTTTTTAGAATAATTTCTGTCAAGCACTCTAGCGCAAATTCATCTGCGTCAGCCTGTCGTATAAATAGCTCCTGGAATTCAGATAGAACTGCTTCGGGTGACCATGTTTTGACAATGAAGATTAAAAACTCGCAAATAGCTTCTTGCGGTGAGACGATTCCTTGCGGGTATCTTGAAGATACAATCCACTTCTGTTTGGTCGAGAGGTTGGGAAGATGCCCAGAGGTTAATCTATTGTCGATCATAGTCATGTTCCCCGTACTTTTTAACCTAGGAGTTTTCAGGATGAACTCAGTAGTAGTCCTAAGTAAATCGTAGCTAAGAGTAAGATTTTATACGTATACGACACAGGATCTTTATCATTTTATGGACGAAAACTTTATAGTACTGACCATACAGGCTGATATTGAAGCAGAGAGACATAAATCTTCATGCCCTTGCAGTTAACAACTTGCAGGTATTTACACGTTAGTTCTAAAAAACTTGTAGATATGTTTCTTAAAAGTAGTCCTTTGCAACAGGTCTACAAGTGCGGTATCGCAAGGCGATCGCCCCCTCAAAGTAGCAGGGTAGGCTACTCTTCATCCACTTCATCAAACTCTGGTGACCACAAATCATCCACTCGAACTTCCCAACCTGGTAAGAGGTCAGGGATAGACAGCACATCCCCATCCTGTAATGTGACAGGGTCTTGACCCATGCGGCGGATCTCAATCCAGCGTTGCTCCGGGTGAATCAAAATCCCAACTGTTGTCCCTTGAGATAGGAAGCTATCAATTTTCTCACGTAGTTTCTTAAGGCTGTCAGTTGGAGACTTCACCTCAAACATTAAATCAGGAGCGAGTTCGGCAAAACCCCGTGGGCTTGTTCGCAGTCGTTGCGCCAAAACAAACGAAACATCAGGGGCACGCACATCAGAATTCGGAAGGATAAAACCCGCATTAGAACCTGTTACTCTTCCTAAACGGTTCTTATCAACGTGCTCAAATAGCTTGCTAGAAATGCGAGTTGTTATTTCTTCTGACTCGTAGCCAGATGGACTCATGACAATCACTTCCCCATCGACTAATTCCATTCGATAGTCAGGGCTTAGCTCTTGCAGTTTCTCTAAGTCTTTGACAGTGAGTTGCATAGAACCTCCACAGCTATCCTTTCCCCTAATGGGGGCGGAGAGACTCGAACTCTCACGACCTTGCGGTCAACGGATTTTAAGTCCCTAGACCGCCGTTCTGAAAAGCTTGCTAGATATGCCTTTCAGGACTAACCCATCGGTAATTGCCTAAATTCTAGCCTAAAAACTGGGTTAGATCCCCTCAATGAGGGCAAAATTCTGGCTTAAAATCCATAGTCCCATCTTGCTTCGTAGCCCCGTGCATCAAGATGGGTAAAAACAGATGAACTAGCCAGCCCGCCTCGATCGCCCCACCAAGGGCTTAACCTATCATAAATGTCATAAGGGCTGACCCCATCTATCACAAAATCAACGGCATCCCCCCACATGTGGCGAGACTGGGAAGCCCCCCCTACCGATGCATTAGTTCTAGGATCTCTGTACCAAGAATTAATTTTTATGGGAGCATTGCCTAACTTTTCTCTCACAAGTTCTAGAGATTTGGCGATCCGAATGATGCCCTCAATGACTGCCACGTCTTGGACTTGCCTAGTCCCCCCGTGTGTCGCTTCTCCCCATGTGAAATTCCCACCGGGAAGGATTGATTGATTCCCATAGAATTTAGACCTGTTACCAGGGAGAACGATAATAGCTCCCCTTGCCTTCGCAGTTGGATTCTTATCACTGGGTTTATTGCCAGGTTCTAACCCTTCCATTTTTATGTCAGGTGAATAGACTAACCAGGTATTTCTCCCCTTAAACATGCGATCGAAAGTAACTTGAATAAATAGACCCACATTAGGTTTATAGGCTTTAACTCCAACCATTAACGCTTTCGGAACAGTGCAGAAATAATCCTCTGTCAGATCACTAATAGCTTTAGGCTGGAGCCGAAGGAAGGAACTTTTGACAAATTGGATTGTGATCATAAGTCAGGTTCAGTCCTATTCCCTAGTCTCGTAAGAAGTCGTTTTAGATAGGTAATGATCAATGTGCTTAACCTGCTTTTCAATTGATACGACTTCTGTTCTAATTCGTTCACTGAAATGAGAGAATTTTTCTTTGAAACCGTTATGGGATAGGCTTTGCACATCTTGCAAGTTTGAGATCTGAAGGTCTTTTTTCTCAAGGTCATGTCGTAGCAATAGCATTTCACTATTGACCTTGATGAGAATTACCCGCCATAAAATAGTGCCAACTGTGACAGAGCAACCGATCGCCCCAAAAATGAAGCCCGTTATATCACTGTTCATACATCTAGCGCCCCTTCCATTTCTGGAATAGACTTAGCCTCTAGATAGCCCAAACTGCGGATCGTTACCAAAATTTTCACCTTGGCATCGTCCGGCACCTCCGGATCAATCTCCACAAGGTAGGGAAGATTTTTGATCGGTTCCTTGCCCTCCTGGAAGGCTTGTTGAGATGCATACCCATTGAGAGCCAACCTCACTGAAAGAGGTTCATTGATGCTCCAATGTAATTCGCTCAACCTCCAGTAACCCTTCTCACTGGTTAACCCATGAATCTCTATCGGTGCTTGTAATCCCATTACCAAACCTCCGTTAATTGCACTGAGGCTACCCATTTGATGGTTTTCCCAGCATCCCCTTTAACCTGAATTTTCAGCCCTCCGTTCACCGTGTCAGCCGTTACGGTCGGTGTCCAGTTCGTGCCATTGCCCAGCGACGATCGCCGGGTTCCCGTGGCAGTTTGTAAAACAGTGCTTGCCGCTGCCGCCCCTCGGTAGAGTGCCCCTGAACCAAGCCAGTAAATAAATTCAGGCGTTGCCGCTGTGCTGTGACCTACCAAGGAAATTTCATAGCCTGCTGACGAATTGGCATGAATTAGAACCCTCTGAGGGGTAACTATCTCCGTTAATGTGGCATCAGTGGTTTGAGCCGTTAGGGTGATCCGGTTGGCATTAGCAGCAAGCGCCGTCATCAATGCTGCGGTTGTCACCTTGTCAGCCAGCGCCGCTGTTAAATCTGAGGTCTTCACTCTGTCAGCCAGCGCCACCAGCAATTCTGTAGAGTCTACATACTGGCTATGCGCTGTTAGGTCAGCCTCATGATCATCAATTGCTAGCGATAGCAATGTTGGTTCATTAGTCGGATCTACCGCTTCAAAAACGTCGATGGCTACAGTCCATGAAGTTGTAGAAAACGTGTTCAGTTTGAGAGCAAGCCGACGATAACCAATAAGTTCATCAGGGCAAACGAAATCAATCAAATCATGCTGATTCTTAGGATTGATCCGGCGTGTATCTAACAGCTCGAAAGTCTCATTTAAGAACCCTTGACTAACTAGACCTCTAGATTCTGGGTCAGATGTTAAATGCCGAAAACGGAACAACCGTCCTGCTAGTGGCGCGGTATATTGCCAGTTTTGAGTCAACGTAAATTCAGCAATCTGGTTCCAAGTCATAGCAAGCTATTCACCTTACCCTCAAGGCGTTGTAAGTCTTCCCTAATGAATTCAAGAGTTTCGGTGTCAGATGCCTCTGTACCGCTGTACTCCCAAATCGTGACCCGCATAGTTCGATGCCATTTGGGAACCTCAACCCGCAAACGGTATAGGGTTGAAAGCTTTGGAAACCTCACCAATAGACCGCGATTGATGGGAATTGAGATTTGATTGGTATCAATCTGAACAAAATCAGTACTTGGTGCATCAATGATCATTTGCACCCGTACACCTAACCGCCAATGTGCTAGAGCCTCTGACGAGTCAGTGGCAATCAGAAGCGTGTGAGAAGGAAAGAGCCGACTGATCACAAACGGGGGAATAGGGGTGTACCTGGTAGGTGTGATAGCTGAACCTTGGTAGCTCTGGTCATAGACCTTTTCCCAGTTGGCAGCATCTTGTAGTTGAAACTCTGGCATTTTTCCCTATTCCCTACTCTTCACCTTCCCAATCTTCATCCATATCCTCTAGTCGTTCGTCGTACTCGCCCCCCTCAAGGTAGTCTTGCAAATCGCCAGGTGAGGCAGGACGCATCACGCCGCTACCAGGCTCTGCGATAAATGCAAACGTGTCATGCTTCACAGCCACGTCACGCCAATTCGGGGGAACTGCCGTCGAAAGCGTCAGGTCAAATAAAGGATTACCGGGAAGGATCAGCATTAGAGATCGGGAATCAAATTGTACTTATCAGAAACTGTCCACCCCGCCGCCGCCGCGGCGTTTGCAACTGCGGTGGTAGGTTTCATGAAAGTTGACTCAGATCCAGTTAAAGTCCTACGGGTTGCACGTGGTGGTTTAGGAGTCGAACCCCACACCATGTTAGGAGTCGAACCAACAGCCAGTTCAAACCCTAAATCAGCCGCCAAGTCCACATCATCGACCGTGATATTCCAGGCATAGTTATAGGTTCCCATGTCAATGAAAACCGTACGAACTCGACCGGAACGCTTGAGACCACGACGGATGCCAGACTGAGTTACAGTCCAACCCGTAGTTTTCAGCGTGGCAATTTTGCTGTCATCGCAGAAGCTGCCTACAATTGTGGTTGTAAACTCTTTAGTAGCCCTAGCAGGTTTGGGCGCATTGGCACCAAAAAACACACCCGCTTGCGCTACAAACGGTGTGTGTCCCAACTCAGCCGCATAAGTTGAAGATGTAGAACTGGCTTGAAATCCATACTTTAGGGTTCCAATCGTAACAAAGACTGGGGAACGCGCCCCGCGTGCTCGTGGCATTGATCAAACTCCTGAATAGGTAACCGATTTGATTCCTACGCTATGAAGCCTAACAACGCCCGTCAAGGCTCGGAAAATACTGACACCTATCATGCCGCCCCCCTAGGGTAGCGCCTATGTACAGGCTAGAAGTAAGAGGCAAAATTTTTATAATTAACTGCTATTTCTGAGCAAATCTTGCCTGATATCCAGAAGTTGCTGATAGACTTGCTCACGAGATTGCCCTGTTTCTTCTGAGAGCCGCTGTAACAGGTCACCCCGTGGGTTATAGGTGTATGAGCGCCCAAAGCGCGATCGCCTACGTTTGATCGCCCGTCTGGTGTTCGTGCCCAACAGTGTCCATAAATCGCTCATTGTAAGGGGGAAATGCCTTCCGGCTCCGTCTCAGTCCAAAGCTCTAGCCTGATATGTTCTTGCTTAAAGTTCTGCCCTGATAGGTCATTTGTTCCGGTTAACTCAGCAGTAGAGCGCCGAATGAGTAGAGTTGCATAAGCTGGGTACATCTGAACCGGATCTTTTTTGAGGTTCTGATGCCGATCCTTCTCTTCAGTGACCGATAGGGTCAGGATGTTAGCTGTGGAAAGAGCAAGTAACTCTCTTAACTTTGTTTCGGCTTGCCCTTCACTAGCGCCATAAACCGCCATTTGCCTCCCATTGTCTAGGTTTGCAGTCGCTCGATACTTCCCCCATGTCCAAGGGTTAGCCGCCGCTTTGATGGTTGCCCAAGATAAGCCAACCTTTGCGTCTGGGATGGTTGCCGTCACCTCTCTAACCCTTCCAGAGGGAATGATCCAAGGTGGCTCTGGTTTTGACTTGAATACAATCGTCAGTTTGCGCCGCTGTGTGCCTGCCTTCAGCCAGTCCTCAGCAGGTTGACCCACAATCTGCCCTACATCTCGGTTATAGACTAGCTTATGGGTTGCTAACGTGGTTTGAATATCTTGCTGGATCAGCTTCTGAGATCCAGTTAAAACGATGGTTTCACCTTCCACCCGTGCATCTGGAGTAATTTTTACCGCTCGTTTCTCTCCAAATGCCCCCTCATTAGCAAGCTTGGTAGAAGAGTAGTAATCATCTAAGGCATAGGAAACCACATAACCGACCTCAATAATTGCTTCCGTTGCTGACTCAATGAAGTTACTAACAAATGCCTTAAGCTGTGGGTTGCCAATGCTTTCCACACTTTTCTCAACCTGCCCCGCGATTGTCCAGGGTTCCCGCTCGCTTGTGATTGGCGCTTGTCCAAAAAGCCTCAATCTACGCTGTGTGAGAACTTCAGTTAACACCCAATTCGACAGCAACGATCGGCGGGCAGTGCTGAAAAGTTGGGCAAGCTGTCCCCGAATCTCTTCGCCCCCCTCTTCTGCTAGAGCTAGGGCGATTTTCCCCGCAATCACCGGGAACTTGATCGCAGCTAGGGAGGCAACCCCAAGGCTAGTCAGCCATACTAGCCCCGTTCCTGCGAGGTTCCCTAAAGCGCCAAAAATAGCGGTGTTATTTTGGCTGATTTCTGCCTTGATAGAAGCGTCTGTTTGGTTCCAGTCAAAAGTGACAATGGTAAATGTCAACTCAACTAGCGATTCCCATGCATGAGTCAGAAGCCAAGTGCCAATAGAGAACGCCGCCTGAATTAGGAAGCCTCCAAAGCGGGTCAATCCTCCGATCGCCCAATTAATCAGCCCTCCCCCTTGTCCACCGTCTCCTTCTGGCTCTGCTGATAGGGATGCGAAAACATCTATCACCCGTGATCCGACTAATGCCCTCACTTGTTGGCTCTTTAGCGCATCCCTAGAAATCGTGATTAGGCTCATTCTGCCCCCTCATTTTGTGCCAGGTTGCGAATATCGGCTTGGGGCGCTGTCGGGTCAAGTTGGTTAGCAGGTGGGTTCTTAATCTGTGCAATGAACTCTGCCCACGCCTGATCATCCTGGTTAGAACTAGCCTCTTGAGCCGATTTAATGCGATCGCCGGGTAGTTCACTGTTTAGAATGTCCCACGGTCTAAACACAGAAGCTTTTGTCATCTCACCTGCCGTCACCAACGCTTGAAGAACTTCTTGAAGATCTTTATCCCCCGCGAATTCCCACGAGGGTATTTTTTTGGTAGATGGTTTGAGAGCGTCTTTAATTGATTTAGCGCCCGGTGAAACTGAAAGTTTTATATCTCTTTCTGATTCTCTGTGCCGATAGCCCAAATATTTAGCGTTCGCCTTGGCATAGTCTGAAGCCGTTACCGCCGCCGCCTGCCCCTTAATGGTTTCAGCAATTCCCTTAAATGCTAATTCTTGTAAAATATCGGTATCAACATCGAGTGACATCGTTAAACCAATAAGTTCCGCTAGTGCTTCCGCTTGGTTGAGAAACTCAATGTTCTTCTCAATCCCCGCCGCATTCTTATACTTAATTTTTATCGGGTAATTTCCTGATATTGAATCGAGTTGTAGAAACAGCCATTCTTGCCATGATGCAGCATCATAGATGGTTACTGTTTCATTACTATTACTTGTGATGTTTTTGGGTACAGTTGCCGGGAAACGATTGAAGCCAGAGCGTTGATAGTTAACTGCGGATAGATTGGTAATTATATTAATGAGGTTCAGTACTCTAACCCCGCTGGAGGTGTTTCCATCTCCATATAGTCCCGTTCTCGCTTCGCGTATCAAGTTCTCTGGATCTATGCGCCCCTCTGGTAATCTCTGATCATCGATCGCCCCCCAAAAAGTGCCCCCCAGAATAGCGTAAACTCTAGCTATTCTGTACCCAAGCTTTTCTAGTTGCTTAAGGACAGGTTCGAGTGCTTTTTTGATGGCTTCTAGGATCTGCTTTGTTTGATCTTTTGTTTGAGCCTCGTTCTTATCGATAGCGTTTTTTATAGCCCCAAGTATTTGAGTTGATAAGCTTTTGATTGACTCTTTCAACACTGTGAAAGCGCTATCAAACTTAGCAGCAAAATCCTTCACCTGTTGACTTAAAGCTCTGACGATAGTAGTGAGAGATGATAAGGAATCGATGACTTGCTGTTGGAACTGTCGAATCAGCGCCTTAATTTCAGCAGACTCTAGTTTGATGTGGCTAATGATTTCAGACTTAGCCACGTTAATCGCGCTTACTGCATCATTGCCGCCGCCCTGGTTAGCGAATAGCGCAATGATTTGAGCTATAAATGACGCAAATTGCTCTAGAAAAATTGCTCTTAGAGCATTTTGAATCTGACTTGATAAATCTCTCAGGTTAGCCAAGATGGAGTTGATAATGACCTCTAGCCCGCTGAATCTGTTATCAATGCTTTGAATCAAACTTTTCAGAGCGTTGATACCATCAATAATGAGCCGAATCTGGGCGGCAATGCCTACCAGTTCTGCCAATGAACCAGACAGCCTTTGCACGAGAGAGAGTAGATTCTCTAATGCAGTCATGATTTGGGCTTGGGCTTGGCGAACCAGTCCCTTAGTTTCAGCCGCTTCTAGCTTGACATGACTGATGATTTCAGACTTTGCTACATTGATCGCGCTCACCGCTTCACTGTTGGCACTGCCGCCAATAAACAGAGCAACCATCTGAATTAATTGGGCGATCGCCTGAGCAATTGGGGATATGAGTTCAATAACTACATTCCTAATTTCAGATGTAATTGCTTGAATTGGAGCCAGTAGCTCATCCCGGACTGTTCTAATTGCTGCTATTAGGTCTGGTGAAAGCTGCCGAATAGCCATCAGAACATCGCTAACTATCCCTCTAAACCTTGATTCAACTCCTGAGAGGACGCTCGATAGGGTAGATATGATGGTGTTTTCGGTGGCTTGAATCTGCCCACTCAGTCCTGAAACTTGTGACCGGATTTGACTGAGCTGGCTAAGGACACTTGATAAATCAACTGAACCGCGATCTTGTGACATTTCTTGCACCAATGCTTCTAATCTGGCAATTCTAGGCAGTACACCCGCTAACCCCTCACTCTCACTCCGTAAGGCTCTAACCTGGGCTAGAAGCTCTTCACAACAATCGCTCATAACCGCCTCATTGCTTGCCTAATAGCTTCTAAATTTTCCGTTAAGTCGCTACAGTCAACGCAACAGCCGCCAATTCTAGCTCCACCTGGTAGACACGTGCCCTCACAGGTCACGGTTGTCGAGGGACACACAGATTCAGTGCGATCGTAAATGTAGCCCGTGCCATCTAAGACGACAAACCGACAGGGTGGAACTGGATTAGTAAAATATCTAATTGCTTGAACTCTGATGTTATCCGGGTCTAAGAAGTGCGCATTATTTCTAGTCCCTGCAAGAATTCCGATCTCGTAAAAATCAGGAGTAAAACACCCTCCTGAGAAATAGCCGAAAGGGGCACGGCAAAATAATTCTATTTTTTGCCGAGTCCCGTTAGAGGTTGGCACATTAATGATCCGAGCTTCCCCAATCGGTCCATAAACAGTAGCCTCTACGATGTAATCGTTAAAGAGATCCACTCGTTGCCCCAATTGCATGGGTTCAGTTCTGCTGTATTGTCCTACAACAATTTCAAGAGTGTAGAGACGACAGTTTACATTACCACCCTCATCATTTAGCTTGATCTTACTAACGATTACACCCGGTTCGTTTGAGACTATTACCCCGGTTGGTGAATACTCAATCCCATTATCGAGGTAGTCATAAGTAACGCGTGCAGTAACGGCTCTGGGACATTGAGCAATGGGCATAATTATCCTAAATTAAGTCAGGGTCGGGAACATTTGTGCCTGTATCTGTAACGTAGATTTGAACGTTGTAGGAATACTCTCGTTTTAGTTCATTGTTCCTGGTTAGCAAGCCTGGGTAAGGTTCTTGCACAACTACGTTAGGTAGTTGATCTGTGTTAGACACGCTGAATGCACGGGCTTTTAGGAGGATGGCAGTTAGCCACTTTTCCGCATCAGTTGTTCCCGCTGCTGTGTCCCATCCGACGTTGGAAAAGTCTGAGAACTTTATGGTTAGTTCGCCGGTGGCACTAACAGATGCATTATTTCCAAATATTTGACCTAATGAAGGCTTGGGCATGATGATGACTCTCAAAACATTGAGGAGAGAGTGCCCTTACCCAATGAAAAACCCTACTACAGGAGCAGGGTTAGGGCGTATGACTTCCACTCATACCTCTTACTTGGGGAGAAGATACCCTCATTCAATAAAAAACCCGCTCACAAGGGGCGAGTTACTTCATTGCTATCGATACGCTTCCCGGCGATGTTTGACTCTCAAAACCAAAATGAGAAGCTGTTTGTCTCGAATTTGGTAGACTACTCGGTAGTCTCGGACTCTGATACGGTAAACATCAGTCATGCCTTTGATTTTGCTGACTCCGTTGGGGCGTGGCTGGGAACTCAGTTCGTTGATGGCGGTACTGATCTGCTGTTGCAATTCCTCATCAGACAGGGCTGCCAACTGTTTCTGCGCCTCTCTAGAAAGCTCAATGCTGTAGGGCATCACTTCACCCCTAATTCGGCTTTCACTTGTTCCCAGGGCACAGTCCCTTGAATTTCGATTTCTCGCAGTGCGGCTTGTGCATCTGCTAGGTCTTCGGCATCTTCGTCTGACTCCATCTCAATGTCGTAGCGTTCTTTGAGGAACAAAATGAAGTGAAGCAATTCTCCAAAGTAGAAATCATCAGGGGTTTGCTCTAGCTCTTGAAGGATTTGGTCTTTAATGTCGGTGGATAAGAAGTTGGGACGGGGCATACAATTAACTCCACTACTGTTTTTTGTAGGGGCAACCTGTTGGGGTGTGCCCCTCTCTCTATTTTGGGCTGATCTTACAACCTGGTAGCTATGCCCTGTCCAATAAAAAACCCGCTCACTGAGGCGGGTTAGTGTCCATTGATGAATGTAAGGTTATGCGACGCTTCCTTCAAGCTGGTACTCAGCAAAGTTAACCAACATGATTACGGAAAACTGGTCATTTCCACCACCACCGCCACTGCCGCCGCCGCCAACAGATACAACTATTTGTCGTTACACCCCTGCTACTGTAGGACAGATTTTCCCGCGTTAGGGGCCCGCCGATCGCCTCTACCTACAGCCATGAGGCGATGTTCCACTAGATAAAAGCAGTGGTAGAGGTAAGCCGCACAGGTTAACCAGGTCAGTGATAAAAGTCCAAAAAACTGCTCTGAGTTGCCATTAGGCAAGGGGATCTGGTAGCTAATGCTGAAAAGTGGATGAATGAGCCAACCTATGAAGGTTGTGGTAGTAGATGCAATACCGATCGCCGCACAGCCCCAAATTCCTTCCCAAAAACTCATTAAGTTAGGAACTATCCCTTTGACAATGCCGATTTCAGGGGCTTGAAGCTTAGGGACGTAGCGACTCAATACTAAATGAATAAGGTGGTGAACAATAGCGATCGCCAAAATTGGAGACAGCAAGGTGAAGCAAATGACTGGGATGAACTGATCAGGACGGTTAGCCAAGTAGGACAGCACAGCCTGAGAAATGAAGACGGACTTGATGATATAAATATTCATTGCAGCAAGTAGAAGCAGAAACAAGGCATTCAGCCACGAGCTAGGGTAAGGCAGGCACTTAGGGTACTTCATTGGGCAAACTCCATATCTATCTATGTTTGACCGCCTTAGCCTCTAAGCGCGGTCTTTTCTAAAGTGCCCAATAAAAAACCCGCTCACTGAGGCGGGTTCGTGTCCATTGATGAGTGAATTGATTAACCTACTTTCTTTAATTGATCCTTTTGTCTCAAGTGGTTCAGCCTTGCCTGTACTACAGCGGGGGACTTGATTTTCATCGACTCCATCATTCTCCTAGTAGCTTCTTTCATGTTCAGACTCCTTTACGGTTGTAGTACACTTCTCAAGAGTTATCGTACAATTCTCGAACTTGGCTGTCTACTTCAGCCTCATAATATTCATCTTTTTCAAGTCGGTCGTTTAGCTCATTGTGCCAAGAATCAGGATAGTCGGCATTGTAGCAACCGCCTGTAGGGTCTCCATCTGCATCAGGGCTTGATAGGAATGGATCGCCCCCTTCCCTTGCTGCAAGTCCCTGTTCTTGCCCACGTCTACCCCAATCTTCTTGGGTCATATCGTCTTCACCATCATTACCGCGCCATGAAGTACCGCTAAACATAGAATTAAATTAGCTCCGTGTGGGGTTGCCAGGGGTCGAGGGTCTCAAGCTATCCCCCTGGCTTTTACATTGCCGTCTTTCCGGGCTGTCACCCCTGATGATTCATCAGTGGGAAAAGGAAGGGGCGGGAATGATCCGCCCTGGTGCCGACCTTCCTACTCTCCTGCCCAAGTGCGATAACCGATCGCCTCACTTCCAGCAAACTCAATGGCAACCCATCCAAGAGTGCCTGCCACTTTGTAATAGTCCAACCTCGCATCCATGCACTTGGGTGAGCCGAAGCGGTTTCTCATATCGGCAGAGGTTTGAGGGAAAGCAAGGTAGGAGAGATCCTCTACATCTCCTTGTGATAGCTCCCCATCAAGTCCGTAGGGGTTAGCGGCGCAGTAATCATCGACTATTGAGGCGTTGCTTGGGGGCAAGTGGACAGAACTTGCAATCATCAGTAGTGACCCTACCAACGGTAGGGATACTGGAATCATCGAACGTCGCATAATTGATAAAGCTCCATAGTTGTTTGTGAACTTGGGGTCATGCCAGTGGGTAATGCAACTACCCACTGGCTCTTGTTTGTCGCCACAGCGACAGAGGAAGGGGAGGGGACGATCCTCCCAAGTGCCAACCTTCCTAATTAATTGCGTCACCTTCAGGAATATCAGCCCGTCCAAATTGCCGTGGAATGTCGTGAACAGAGCAGTCCAGCAAAGTGCATAGGGCTTGAACCTGAGTAATGGTTAACCGAGGTTCTCGTTGACCTGATACCCAGTAATAGACGGCTCTAAGTGACACATCAAGAGCTTCTGCAACTTGTTCAGGGGTTTTGTTCTTAGCTTCCAGGAGACTCATGAACTGTGAGGGGTGTTGATTTTTATTCATCTTACACTGAACTACTGTTCATGAACAGCCGTTCACTGTAGAATGCTCTAAGAGTGAACAACTGTTCATTTTGGTTGTGCGGGACGGGGTTGATTTCGAGGTCTCACCCGTGCTGCATCCCATCAGTTTCTCAGACCTTATGAGAAACAAGGCGATCGCACCTCTTCGGGGGGCGATCGCCAATAAAAAAGCGCCCTGGTAGGGACGCTTGATTTTCGCTTTGTCAATCTAAACAAACAGTGAATTATTTATGAATACGCAAACCTCCGGATTTATTCAGCAACATTTCAACGAATTAGAAGACGAGGTTAGAACCCTCGCTGTGAAACATAACTACTTAGTAGAGTCCATCAGCCTGCTCTGGTCAGAGATCCAGCGAACCACCACCGACCCGCTAACCAGACAGCGCTGTGAAAGACGAATAGGAGAGCTAAACCTCCTACTGCATGACATTGAACCGAAACCAGAAAACCTAACCCCAACCAGTGGGCAAGTTTCACCGGACGGTATCCCCTTTTAGAGCTAAGGAGGGCGCACTCCTTACCTCTAACTCGTAAACTTTACCCATCACTAATCGTATGTTATCAGCATCTATTGAGGTGTCAATTGGCACACAGACAGGGGCGGGAAGATGGTAGCTTCTCCCTTTGCCTCAGTTCAGCACAAATTCCGGTTCGTTCCAGAGTGGGATGACTTCCTAGAGCTATTCCCTCACCGTGGCTCATACCTCTGGGCAGAACATCCAGGGGCAGGCGATCGCCCGGATTGGCAAACCGAGACGCGCCACTTGTTAAGCGATCGATTAGTCCAGCAAGGGGCTTACCTGTATGGAGTCAGGTTCGGGCAAAACACCCATTACCTGATGATTGATATCGATCGCGGTTCCCGGTTGCACCCAGCCCATGATCCATTCGCCATTGGTCGAGTCATCGATGCATTAGAGCCGCTGGGATTGGTTTCATGTGTGCCAATTCGCAGTTCCTACTCTGATGGGATTCATCTTTACTTCCCGTTTTCCCATGGGCAGAAAAGCTGGGCGATCGCCCAGGCAGCTGAGTCATTGATTCAGAGTGCTGGATTTAAGCTCGACAAAGGGCAGGTAGAACTATTTCCCAACCCGCGCCGCTGTACAGGTCGAGATTACAATGGGCACCGCCTGCCACTGCAACAAGGGTCTTACCTGCTCGATCGAGATATGGAACCCGTCCTCTCATCCCGTGCCGAGTTCGTCCGGCGCTGGAGACTAGCCGAAGGTCGAAACACCCTCACAGAAGAGACTCTTACCCTCACCCTGAAGCAATTCAGCCGCCAAGCCCCCAAAAAACTGAGGTTCTCAGCCCAAAAGTTTCTCAATGATCTGAATGCAGATGTAGAAGGCGGCTGGACAGGCTCCGGACAAACCAACTACATCCTAGGGCGCATTGCTCAACGAGAGTACGTGTTTTTCCATGCCCTCTACGGTGGATCACCCCTAAGCGGTGAACGGCTTGCCGCTCGGATCTGCGAGGTTGCAGAAGACTTACCAGGCTACAAACAGTACTGCCATCATCAATACGAGATGTTTGACCGATGCATGGAGTTTGCGCGGTCGATCGAACATAGCGGCTATTACCCGTACGGGGGGGATGTGGTGCTTAGGGTAGTTCGCAGTGACCCAAAAGCGAACTCATGGAACAAGCAACAAGCCAGTGAAGCCCGTCAAAGGATTGAATCTGCCCTAAGTGACATGACCCAGAAAGGCACGTTACCCAGTGGGATTAGAAACCTGCTCTATGCGATTAAAAGCTATGGGGTATCAGCGGGCAGTTTCTACAAAAATAGGGACTTATGGGAGGGTAAAAATCAACTGAAACCCGCTCCTGGAGCCATGATCCGACCTACTTTAGAGGAAATAGAAGAACCTGAAAACCTGAAACCCGCTCCTGGAGCCATGATCCGACCTACTGATCCAATAAGCTTGTACACTGCTGATCCGGATGACCCCCCCAAAGGGGTCAAGCCGGATTCTGCTTTAAGGGCTGTTGGGGGGCGCGGGGGGTTATCCACAAGTACAAATGAACCGCCGCCAGAACCGCCGCCCGTGGGAATCGAGTTCATCCGCCACACCCTCAACCAAATTAAGCAACGCCGCCGGCAGCCGCAGCCGCCATCGTCAGCCAGTTCCCTACCGCCGCCTGACGAAAGTTGGTTCAACCAATGGCGAACGGAGGGCACTGCATGACCCTTGCCACTCAAAAAACCTTTGTCGATGTGCTAGTGAGCATTGAGATGAAGCTAGTCAAGCTGGGATGGGTAACGATTTCCCGCAGCGGGGAACGCCGTACCGCCAATGTCACAGAACCTCGCGTGCTGAAATGGGCGATCGCAGTCTGCATCAAGTCAGGCATATCTAGCGAATTTATCAACACAGTGCTAGAAAAAACGCCGCCTGAGAGACATTGGCATCGCATTAGGGCACATCTACCCGAATCTGCCTTCTACGTCCTAGAGGGAAAACTAGACGGCTTTCTCCTGAGTGATGAACATTGATGAACATTGACGGACGCATCGCCCAAGCCAACGGGCGATTAAAAGCCGCTCGTGTGGGTGTGGCGATCGAGCGAACTGGGGGCAAGTTGCGGCTACGTGCCACACTGCCCCCGCGCCCTGGTGCGGTTCAGTCAGTCCCACATCAGCAACGAATCACCCTTGGCATTGCTGCCAGCATCGATGGCGTGAAGTTGGCAGAAGCCAAAGCGCGAGAAATTGGGGCAATGCTCACCCAAAATAAATTTGATTGGAGTCTGTACGCCAAAAATGACGTACAGATTCAGCCCCAAAACTGTGGGCAATGGGTTGAGCAGTTCGAGCAAGATTACTTCCAGAAGCGCAAACGAACTTACAAAACTGAGACCACCTGGAACGGTGACTATGCAGAAGTGTTTAAATTTCTGCCCAAAGGTCAGCCCCTCACATCGAGGCTCATGGATCAACTCATTAAGGCAACTGAACCAGACACCAAAAAACGGCAGCGCTATTGCATGGCAATGAAGGCGATCGCCAAATTTGCCGCGGTTGATTACGACCCCTCACCACTTGCCGGGAACTACTCACCCGCAAGCGCGGCTCATCGTGACCTCCCAGATGACCAAACCATCATTGAGTGTTTCCATAAAATTCCCCATTCGGGTTGGCGCTGGGTCTACGGGATGATGGCAACCTACGGGCTGAGGAATCATGAAGCCTTCAAGATTGACTTTGAGCAATTGCGATCGGGTGATCCAATTCTCTCGGTTCTGGATGACACCAAAACTAACGCCCGTGAAATCTGGGCTTGCTACCCCGAATGGGTTGAGCAATTCGACTTGTGCAATGTCCAACTGCCACCCGTTAACCTCGACCGCCCCAATAAAGCGATCGGCGGGTCGGTCTCCAAAGCATTCGCCCGGTATGAACTGCCCTTTACCCCATACGACTTAAGGCACTGTTGGGCAGTTCGGACGCTGTTGTTTGGCATGGACTACGGCATGGCAGCGCTACAGATGGGGCATTCTGTCGCAGTTCACAAAGCTACCTACCACCGCTGGATCACCCGTGATCATCTACGCAGTGCCTACAGTCGCGTCATGTTGCACCCCGATCGCCCCAAGCCACCCAAGCCACTTGCCTAAATTTTGCCTAAAAATGGGCGTTGATTCTAAAGCCTTTCTGGGCAAGGGTTACAGCGGTACTGCTACACCCTAAAACCCTCAATTGACCAATGGGGGCGGAGAGACTCGAACTCTCACGACCTTGCGGTCAACGGATTTTAAGTCCCTAGACCGCCGTTCTGAAAAGCTTGCTAGATATGCCTTTCAGGACTAACCCATCGGTAATTGCCTAAATTCTAGCCTAAAAACTGGGTTAGATCCCCTCAATGAGGGCAAAATTCTGGCTTAAAATCCATAGTCCCATCTTGCTTCGTAGCCCCGTGCATCAAGATGGGTAAAAACAGATGAACTAGCCAGCCCGCCTCGATCGCCCCACCAAGGGCTTAACCTATCATAAATGTCATAAGGGCTGACCCCATCTATCACAAAATCAACGGCATCCCCCCACATGTGGCGAGACTGGGAAGCCCCCCCTACCGATGCATTAGTTCTAGGATCTCTGTACCAAGAATTAATTTTTATGGGAGCATTGCCTAACTTTTCTCTCACAAGTTCTAGAGATTTGGCGATCCGAATGATGCCCTCAATGACTGCCACGTCTTGGACTTGCCTAGTCCCCCCGTGTGTCGCTTCTCCCCATGTGAAATTCCCACCGGGAAGGATTGATTGATTCCCATAGAATTTAGACCTGTTACCAGGGAGAACGATAATAGCTCCCCTTGCCTTCGCAGTTGGATTCTTATCACTGGGTTTATTGCCAGGTTCTAACCCTTCCATTTTTATGTCAGGTGAATAGACTAACCAGGTATTTCTCCCCTTAAACATGCGATCGAAAGTAACTTGAATAAATAGACCCACATTAGGTTTATAGGCTTTAACTCCAACCATTAACGCTTTCGGAACAGTGCAGAAATAATCCTCTGTCAGATCACTAATAGCTTTAGGCTGGAGCCGAAGGAAGGAACTTTTGACAAATTGGATTGTGATCATAAGTCAGGTTCAGTCCTATTCCCTAGTCTCGTAAGAAGTCGTTTTAGATAGGTAATGATCAATGTGCTTAACCTGCTTTTCAATTGATACGACTTCTGTTCTAATTCGTTCACTGAAATGAGAGAATTTTTCTTTGAAACCGTTATGGGATAGGCTTTGCACATCTTGCAAGTTTGAGATCTGAAGGTCTTTTTTCTCAAGGTCATGTCGTAGCAATAGCATTTCACTATTGACCTTGATGAGAATTACCCGCCATAAAATAGTGCCAACTGTGACAGAGCAACCGATCGCCCCAAAAATGAAGCCCGTTATATCACTGTTCATACATCTAGCGCCCCTTCCATTTCTGGAATAGACTTAGCCTCTAGATAGCCCAAACTGCGGATCGTTACCAAAATTTTCACCTTGGCATCGTCCGGCACCTCCGGATCAATCTCCACAAGGTAGGGAAGATTTTTGATCGGTTCCTTGCCCTCCTGGAAGGCTTGTTGAGATGCATACCCATTGAGAGCCAACCTCACTGAAAGAGGTTCATTGATGCTCCAATGTAATTCGCTCAACCTCCAGTAACCCTTCTCACTGGTTAACCCATGAATCTCTATCGGTGCTTGTAATCCCATTACCAAACCTCCGTTAATTGCACTGAGGCTACCCATTTGATGGTTTTCCCAGCATCCCCTTTAACCTGAATTTTCAGCCCTCCGTTCACCGTGTCAGCCGTTACGGTCGGTGTCCAGTTCGTGCCATTGCCCAGCGACGATCGCCGGGTTCCCGTGGCAGTTTGTAAAACAGTGCTTGCCGCTGCCGCCCCTCGGTAGAGTGCCCCTGAACCAAGCCAGTAAATAAATTCAGGCGTTGCCGCTGTGCTGTGACCTACCAAGGAAATTTCATAGCCTGCTGACGAATTGGCATGAATTAGAACCCTCTGAGGGGTAACTATCTCCGTTAATGTGGCATCAGTGGTTTGAGCCGTTAGGGTGATCCGGTTGGCATTAGCAGCAAGCGCCGTCATCAATGCTGCGGTTGTCACCTTGTCAGCCAGCGCCGCTGTTAAATCTGAGGTCTTCACTCTGTCAGCCAGCGCCACCAGCAATTCTGTAGAGTCTACATACTGGCTATGCGCTGTTAGGTCAGCCTCATGATCATCAATTGCTAGCGATAGCAATGTTGGTTCATTAGTCGGATCTACCGCTTCAAAAACGTCGATGGCTACAGTCCATGAAGTTGTAGAAAACGTGTTCAGTTTGAGAGCAAGCCGACGATAACCAATAAGTTCATCAGGGCAAACGAAATCAATCAAATCATGCTGATTCTTAGGATTGATCCGGCGTGTATCTAACAGCTCGAAAGTCTCATTTAAGAACCCTTGACTAACTAGACCTCTAGATTCTGGGTCAGATGTTAAATGCCGAAAACGGAACAACCGTCCTGCTAGTGGCGCGGTATATTGCCAGTTTTGAGTCAACGTAAATTCAGCAATCTGGTTCCAAGTCATAGCAAGCTATTCACCTTACCCTCAAGGCGTTGTAAGTCTTCCCTAATGAATTCAAGAGTTTCGGTGTCAGATGCCTCTGTACCGCTGTACTCCCAAATCGTGACCCGCATAGTTCGATGCCATTTGGGAACCTCAACCCGCAAACGGTATAGGGTTGAAAGCTTTGGAAACCTCACCAATAGACCGCGATTGATGGGAATTGAGATTTGATTGGTATCAATCTGAACAAAATCAGTACTTGGTGCATCAATGATCATTTGCACCCGTACACCTAACCGCCAATGTGCTAGAGCCTCTGACGAGTCAGTGGCAATCAGAAGCGTGTGAGAAGGAAAGAGCCGACTGATCACAAACGGGGGAATAGGGGTGTACCTGGTAGGTGTGATAGCTGAACCTTGGTAGCTCTGGTCATAGACCTTTTCCCAGTTGGCAGCATCTTGTAGTTGAAACTCTGGCATTTTTCCCTATTCCCTACTCTTCACCTTCCCAATCTTCATCCATATCCTCTAGTCGTTCGTCGTACTCGCCCCCCTCAAGGTAGTCTTGCAAATCGCCAGGTGAGGCAGGACGCATCACGCCGCTACCAGGCTCTGCGATAAATGCAAACGTGTCATGCTTCACAGCCACGTCACGCCAATTCGGGGGAACTGCCGTCGAAAGCGTCAGGTCAAATAAAGGATTACCGGGAAGGATCAGCATTAGAGATCGGGAATCAAATTGTACTTATCAGAAACTGTCCACCCCGCCGCCGCCGCGGCGTTTGCAACTGCGGTGGTAGGTTTCATGAAAGTTGACTCAGATCCAGTTAAAGTCCTACGGGTTGCACGTGGTGGTTTAGGAGTCGAACCCCACACCATGTTAGGAGTCGAACCAACAGCCAGTTCAAACCCTAAATCAGCCGCCAAGTCCACATCATCGACCGTGATATTCCAGGCATAGTTATAGGTTCCCATGTCAATGAAAACCGTACGAACTCGACCGGAACGCTTGAGACCACGACGGATGCCAGACTGAGTTACAGTCCAACCCGTAGTTTTCAGCGTGGCAATTTTGCTGTCATCGCAGAAGCTGCCTACAATTGTGGTTGTAAACTCTTTAGTAGCCCTAGCAGGTTTGGGCGCATTGGCACCAAAAAACACACCCGCTTGCGCTACAAACGGTGTGTGTCCCAACTCAGCCGCATAAGTTGAAGATGTAGAACTGGCTTGAAATCCATACTTTAGGGTTCCAATCGTAACAAAGACTGGGGAACGCGCCCCGCGTGCTCGTGGCATTGATCAAACTCCTGAATAGGTAACCGATTTGATTCCTACGCTATGAAGCCTAACAACGCCCGTCAAGGCTCGGAAAATACTGACACCTATCATGCCGCCCCCCTAGGGTAGCGCCTATGTACAGGCTAGAAGTAAGAGGCAAAATTTTTATAATTAACTGCTATTTCTGAGCAAATCTTGCCTGATATCCAGAAGTTGCTGATAGACTTGCTCACGAGATTGCCCTGTTTCTTCTGAGAGCCGCTGTAACAGGTCACCCCGTGGGTTATAGGTGTATGAGCGCCCAAAGCGCGATCGCCTACGTTTGATCGCCCGTCTGGTGTTCGTGCCCAACAGTGTCCATAAATCGCTCATTGTAAGGGGGAAATGCCTTCCGGCTCCGTCTCAGTCCAAAGCTCTAGCCTGATATGTTCTTGCTTAAAGTTCTGCCCTGATAGGTCATTTGTTCCGGTTAACTCAGCAGTAGAGCGCCGAATGAGTAGAGTTGCATAAGCTGGGTACATCTGAACCGGATCTTTTTTGAGGTTCTGATGCCGATCCTTCTCTTCAGTGACCGATAGGGTCAGGATGTTAGCTGTGGAAAGAGCAAGTAACTCTCTTAACTTTGTTTCGGCTTGCCCTTCACTAGCGCCATAAACCGCCATTTGCCTCCCATTGTCTAGGTTTGCAGTCGCTCGATACTTCCCCCATGTCCAAGGGTTAGCCGCCGCTTTGATGGTTGCCCAAGATAAGCCAACCTTTGCGTCTGGGATGGTTGCCGTCACCTCTCTAACCCTTCCAGAGGGAATGATCCAAGGTGGCTCTGGTTTTGACTTGAATACAATCGTCAGTTTGCGCCGCTGTGTGCCTGCCTTCAGCCAGTCCTCAGCAGGTTGACCCACAATCTGCCCTACATCTCGGTTATAGACTAGCTTATGGGTTGCTAACGTGGTTTGAATATCTTGCTGGATCAGCTTCTGAGATCCAGTTAAAACGATGGTTTCACCTTCCACCCGTGCATCTGGAGTAATTTTTACCGCTCGTTTCTCTCCAAATGCCCCCTCATTAGCAAGCTTGGTAGAAGAGTAGTAATCATCTAAGGCATAGGAAACCACATAACCGACCTCAATAATTGCTTCCGTTGCTGACTCAATGAAGTTACTAACAAATGCCTTAAGCTGTGGGTTGCCAATGCTTTCCACACTTTTCTCAACCTGCCCCGCGATTGTCCAGGGTTCCCGCTCGCTTGTGATTGGCGCTTGTCCAAAAAGCCTCAATCTACGCTGTGTGAGAACTTCAGTTAACACCCAATTCGACAGCAACGATCGGCGGGCAGTGCTGAAAAGTTGGGCAAGCTGTCCCCGAATCTCTTCGCCCCCCTCTTCTGCTAGAGCTAGGGCGATTTTCCCCGCAATCACCGGGAACTTGATCGCAGCTAGGGAGGCAACCCCAAGGCTAGTCAGCCATACTAGCCCCGTTCCTGCGAGGTTCCCTAAAGCGCCAAAAATAGCGGTGTTATTTTGGCTGATTTCTGCCTTGATAGAAGCGTCTGTTTGGTTCCAGTCAAAAGTGACAATGGTAAATGTCAACTCAACTAGCGATTCCCATGCATGAGTCAGAAGCCAAGTGCCAATAGAGAACGCCGCCTGAATTAGGAAGCCTCCAAAGCGGGTCAATCCTCCGATCGCCCAATTAATCAGCCCTCCCCCTTGTCCACCGTCTCCTTCTGGCTCTGCTGATAGGGATGCGAAAACATCTATCACCCGTGATCCGACTAATGCCCTCACTTGTTGGCTCTTTAGCGCATCCCTAGAAATCGTGATTAGGCTCATTCTGCCCCCTCATTTTGTGCCAGGTTGCGAATATCGGCTTGGGGCGCTGTCGGGTCAAGTTGGTTAGCAGGTGGGTTCTTAATCTGTGCAATGAACTCTGCCCACGCCTGATCATCCTGGTTAGAACTAGCCTCTTGAGCCGATTTAATGCGATCGCCGGGTAGTTCACTGTTTAGAATGTCCCACGGTCTAAACACAGAAGCTTTTGTCATCTCACCTGCCGTCACCAACGCTTGAAGAACTTCTTGAAGATCTTTATCCCCCGCGAATTCCCACGAGGGTATTTTTTTGGTAGATGGTTTGAGAGCGTCTTTAATTGATTTAGCGCCCGGTGAAACTGAAAGTTTTATATCTCTTTCTGATTCTCTGTGCCGATAGCCCAAATATTTAGCGTTCGCCTTGGCATAGTCTGAAGCCGTTACCGCCGCCGCCTGCCCCTTAATGGTTTCAGCAATTCCCTTAAATGCTAATTCTTGTAAAATATCGGTATCAACATCGAGTGACATCGTTAAACCAATAAGTTCCGCTAGTGCTTCCGCTTGGTTGAGAAACTCAATGTTCTTCTCAATCCCCGCCGCATTCTTATACTTAATTTTTATCGGGTAATTTCCTGATATTGAATCGAGTTGTAGAAACAGCCATTCTTGCCATGATGCAGCATCATAGATGGTTACTGTTTCATTACTATTACTTGTGATGTTTTTGGGTACAGTTGCCGGGAAACGATTGAAGCCAGAGCGTTGATAGTTAACTGCGGATAGATTGGTAATTATATTAATGAGGTTCAGTACTCTAACCCCGCTGGAGGTGTTTCCATCTCCATATAGTCCCGTTCTCGCTTCGCGTATCAAGTTCTCTGGATCTATGCGCCCCTCTGGTAATCTCTGATCATCGATCGCCCCCCAAAAAGTGCCCCCCAGAATAGCGTAAACTCTAGCTATTCTGTACCCAAGCTTTTCTAGTTGCTTAAGGACAGGTTCGAGTGCTTTTTTGATGGCTTCTAGGATCTGCTTTGTTTGATCTTTTGTTTGAGCCTCGTTCTTATCGATAGCGTTTTTTATAGCCCCAAGTATTTGAGTTGATAAGCTTTTGATTGACTCTTTCAACACTGTGAAAGCGCTATCAAACTTAGCAGCAAAATCCTTCACCTGTTGACTTAAAGCTCTGACGATAGTAGTGAGAGATGATAAGGAATCGATGACTTGCTGTTGGAACTGTCGAATCAGCGCCTTAATTTCAGCAGACTCTAGTTTGATGTGGCTAATGATTTCAGACTTAGCCACGTTAATCGCGCTTACTGCATCATTGCCGCCGCCCTGGTTAGCGAATAGCGCAATGATTTGAGCTATAAATGACGCAAATTGCTCTAGAAAAATTGCTCTTAGAGCATTTTGAATCTGACTTGATAAATCTCTCAGGTTAGCCAAGATGGAGTTGATAATGACCTCTAGCCCGCTGAATCTGTTATCAATGCTTTGAATCAAACTTTTCAGAGCGTTGATACCATCAATAATGAGCCGAATCTGGGCGGCAATGCCTACCAGTTCTGCCAATGAACCAGACAGCCTTTGCACGAGAGAGAGTAGATTCTCTAATGCAGTCATGATTTGGGCTTGGGCTTGGCGAACCAGTCCCTTAGTTTCAGCCGCTTCTAGCTTGACATGACTGATGATTTCAGACTTTGCTACATTGATCGCGCTCACCGCTTCACTGTTGGCACTGCCGCCAATAAACAGAGCAACCATCTGAATTAATTGGGCGATCGCCTGAGCAATTGGGGATATGAGTTCAATAACTACATTCCTAATTTCAGATGTAATTGCTTGAATTGGAGCCAGTAGCTCATCCCGGACTGTTCTAATTGCTGCTATTAGGTCTGGTGAAAGCTGCCGAATAGCCATCAGAACATCGCTAACTATCCCTCTAAACCTTGATTCAACTCCTGAGAGGACGCTCGATAGGGTAGATATGATGGTGTTTTCGGTGGCTTGAATCTGCCCACTCAGTCCTGAAACTTGTGACCGGATTTGACTGAGCTGGCTAAGGACACTTGATAAATCAACTGAACCGCGATCTTGTGACATTTCTTGCACCAATGCTTCTAATCTGGCAATTCTAGGCAGTACACCCGCTAACCCCTCACTCTCACTCCGTAAGGCTCTAACCTGGGCTAGAAGCTCTTCACAACAATCGCTCATAACCGCCTCATTGCTTGCCTAATAGCTTCTAAATTTTCCGTTAAGTCGCTACAGTCAACGCAACAGCCGCCAATTCTAGCTCCACCTGGTAGACACGTGCCCTCACAGGTCACGGTTGTCGAGGGACACACAGATTCAGTGCGATCGTAAATGTAGCCCGTGCCATCTAAGACGACAAACCGACAGGGTGGAACTGGATTAGTAAAATATCTAATTGCTTGAACTCTGATGTTATCCGGGTCTAAGAAGTGCGCATTATTTCTAGTCCCTGCAAGAATTCCGATCTCGTAAAAATCAGGAGTAAAACACCCTCCTGAGAAATAGCCGAAAGGGGCACGGCAAAATAATTCTATTTTTTGCCGAGTCCCGTTAGAGGTTGGCACATTAATGATCCGAGCTTCCCCAATCGGTCCATAAACAGTAGCCTCTACGATGTAATCGTTAAAGAGATCCACTCGTTGCCCCAATTGCATGGGTTCAGTTCTGCTGTATTGTCCTACAACAATTTCAAGAGTGTAGAGACGACAGTTTACATTACCACCCTCATCATTTAGCTTGATCTTACTAACGATTACACCCGGTTCGTTTGAGACTATTACCCCGGTTGGTGAATACTCAATCCCATTATCGAGGTAGTCATAAGTAACGCGTGCAGTAACGGCTCTGGGACATTGAGCAATGGGCATAATTATCCTAAATTAAGTCAGGGTCGGGAACATTTGTGCCTGTATCTGTAACGTAGATTTGAACGTTGTAGGAATACTCTCGTTTTAGTTCATTGTTCCTGGTTAGCAAGCCTGGGTAAGGTTCTTGCACAACTACGTTAGGTAGTTGATCTGTGTTAGACACGCTGAATGCACGGGCTTTTAGGAGGATGGCAGTTAGCCACTTTTCCGCATCAGTTGTTCCCGCTGCTGTGTCCCATCCGACGTTGGAAAAGTCTGAGAACTTTATGGTTAGTTCGCCGGTGGCACTAACAGATGCATTATTTCCAAATATTTGACCTAATGAAGGCTTGGGCATGATGATGACTCTCAAAACATTGAGGAGAGAGTGCCCTTACCCAATGAAAAACCCTACTACAGGAGCAGGGTTAGGGCGTATGACTTCCACTCATACCTCTTACTTGGGGAGAAGATACCCTCATTCAATAAAAAACCCGCTCACAAGGGGCGAGTTACTTCATTGCTATCGATACGCTTCCCGGCGATGTTTGACTCTCAAAACCAAAATGAGAAGCTGTTTGTCTCGAATTTGGTAGACTACTCGGTAGTCTCGGACTCTGATACGGTAAACATCAGTCATGCCTTTGATTTTGCTGACTCCGTTGGGGCGTGGCTGGGAACTCAGTTCGTTGATGGCGGTACTGATCTGCTGTTGCAATTCCTCATCAGACAGGGCTGCCAACTGTTTCTGCGCCTCTCTAGAAAGCTCAATGCTGTAGGGCATCACTTCACCCCTAATTCGGCTTTCACTTGTTCCCAGGGCACAGTCCCTTGAATTTCGATTTCTCGCAGTGCGGCTTGTGCATCTGCTAGGTCTTCGGCATCTTCGTCTGACTCCATCTCAATGTCGTAGCGTTCTTTGAGGAACAAAATGAAGTGAAGCAATTCTCCAAAGTAGAAATCATCAGGGGTTTGCTCTAGCTCTTGAAGGATTTGGTCTTTAATGTCGGTGGATAAGAAGTTGGGACGGGGCATACAATTAACTCCACTACTGTTTTTTGTAGGGGCAACCTGTTGGGGTGTGCCCCTCTCTCTATTTTGGGCTGATCTTACAACCTGGTAGCTATGCCCTGTCCAATAAAAAACCCGCTCACTGAGGCGGGTTAGTGTCCATTGATGAATGTAAGGTTATGCGACGCTTCCTTCAAGCTGGTACTCAGCAAAGTTAACCAACATGATTACGGAAAACTGGTCATTTCCACCACCACCGCCACTGCCGCCGCCGCCAACAGATACAACTATTTGTCGTTACACCCCTGCTACTGTAGGACAGATTTTCCCGCGTTAGGGGCCCGCCGATCGCCTCTACCTACAGCCATGAGGCGATGTTCCACTAGATAAAAGCAGTGGTAGAGGTAAGCCGCACAGGTTAACCAGGTCAGTGATAAAAGTCCAAAAAACTGCTCTGAGTTGCCATTAGGCAAGGGGATCTGGTAGCTAATGCTGAAAAGTGGATGAATGAGCCAACCTATGAAGGTTGTGGTAGTAGATGCAATACCGATCGCCGCACAGCCCCAAATTCCTTCCCAAAAACTCATTAAGTTAGGAACTATCCCTTTGACAATGCCGATTTCAGGGGCTTGAAGCTTAGGGACGTAGCGACTCAATACTAAATGAATAAGGTGGTGAACAATAGCGATCGCCAAAATTGGAGACAGCAAGGTGAAGCAAATGACTGGGATGAACTGATCAGGACGGTTAGCCAAGTAGGACAGCACAGCCTGAGAAATGAAGACGGACTTGATGATATAAATATTCATTGCAGCAAGTAGAAGCAGAAACAAGGCATTCAGCCACGAGCTAGGGTAAGGCAGGCACTTAGGGTACTTCATTGGGCAAACTCCATATCTATCTATGTTTGACCGCCTTAGCCTCTAAGCGCGGTCTTTTCTAAAGTGCCCAATAAAAAACCCGCTCACTGAGGCGGGTTCGTGTCCATTGATGAGTGAATTGATTAACCTACTTTCTTTAATTGATCCTTTTGTCTCAAGTGGTTCAGCCTTGCCTGTACTACAGCGGGGGACTTGATTTTCATCGACTCCATCATTCTCCTAGTAGCTTCTTTCATGTTCAGACTCCTTTACGGTTGTAGTACACTTCTCAAGAGTTATCGTACAATTCTCGAACTTGGCTGTCTACTTCAGCCTCATAATATTCATCTTTTTCAAGTCGGTCGTTTAGCTCATTGTGCCAAGAATCAGGATAGTCGGCATTGTAGCAACCGCCTGTAGGGTCTCCATCTGCATCAGGGCTTGATAGGAATGGATCGCCCCCTTCCCTTGCTGCAAGTCCCTGTTCTTGCCCACGTCTACCCCAATCTTCTTGGGTCATATCGTCTTCACCATCATTACCGCGCCATGAAGTACCGCTAAACATAGAATTAAATTAGCTCCGTGTGGGGTTGCCAGGGGTCGAGGGTCTCAAGCTATCCCCCTGGCTTTTACATTGCCGTCTTTCCGGGCTGTCACCCCTGATGATTCATCAGTGGGAAAAGGAAGGGGCGGGAATGATCCGCCCTGGTGCCGACCTTCCTACTCTCCTGCCCAAGTGCGATAACCGATCGCCTCACTTCCAGCAAACTCAATGGCAACCCATCCAAGAGTGCCTGCCACTTTGTAATAGTCCAACCTCGCATCCATGCACTTGGGTGAGCCGAAGCGGTTTCTCATATCGGCAGAGGTTTGAGGGAAAGCAAGGTAGGAGAGATCCTCTACATCTCCTTGTGATAGCTCCCCATCAAGTCCGTAGGGGTTAGCGGCGCAGTAATCATCGACTATTGAGGCGTTGCTTGGGGGCAAGTGGACAGAACTTGCAATCATCAGTAGTGACCCTACCAACGGTAGGGATACTGGAATCATCGAACGTCGCATAATTGATAAAGCTCCATAGTTGTTTGTGAACTTGGGGTCATGCCAGTGGGTAATGCAACTACCCACTGGCTCTTGTTTGTCGCCACAGCGACAGAGGAAGGGGAGGGGACGATCCTCCCAAGTGCCAACCTTCCTAATTAATTGCGTCACCTTCAGGAATATCAGCCCGTCCAAATTGCCGTGGAATGTCGTGAACAGAGCAGTCCAGCAAAGTGCATAGGGCTTGAACCTGAGTAATGGTTAACCGAGGTTCTCGTTGACCTGATACCCAGTAATAGACGGCTCTAAGTGACACATCAAGAGCTTCTGCAACTTGTTCAGGGGTTTTGTTCTTAGCTTCCAGGAGACTCATGAACTGTGAGGGGTGTTGATTTTTATTCATCTTACACTGAACTACTGTTCATGAACAGCCGTTCACTGTAGAATGCTCTAAGAGTGAACAACTGTTCATTTTGGTTGTGCGGGACGGGGTTGATTTCGAGGTCTCACCCGTGCTGCATCCCATCAGTTTCTCAGACCTTATGAGAAACAAGGCGATCGCACCTCTTCGGGGGGCGATCGCCAATAAAAAAGCGCCCTGGTAGGGACGCTTGATTTTCGCTTTGTCAATCTAAACAAACAGTGAATTATTTATGAATACGCAAACCTCCGGATTTATTCAGCAACATTTCAACGAATTAGAAGACGAGGTTAGAACCCTCGCTGTGAAACATAACTACTTAGTAGAGTCCATCAGCCTGCTCTGGTCAGAGATCCAGCGAACCACCACCGACCCGCTAACCAGACAGCGCTGTGAAAGACGAATAGGAGAGCTAAACCTCCTACTGCATGACATTGAACCGAAACCAGAAAACCTAACCCCAACCAGTGGGCAAGTTTCACCGGACGGTATCCCCTTTTAGAGCTAAGGAGGGCGCACTCCTTACCTCTAACTCGTAAACTTTACCCATCACTAATCGTATGTTATCAGCATCTATTGAGGTGTCAATTGGCACACAGACAGGGGCGGGAAGATGGTAGCTTCTCCCTTTGCCTCAGTTCAGCACAAATTCCGGTTCGTTCCAGAGTGGGATGACTTCCTAGAGCTATTCCCTCACCGTGGCTCATACCTCTGGGCAGAACATCCAGGGGCAGGCGATCGCCCGGATTGGCAAACCGAGACGCGCCACTTGTTAAGCGATCGATTAGTCCAGCAAGGGGCTTACCTGTATGGAGTCAGGTTCGGGCAAAACACCCATTACCTGATGATTGATATCGATCGCGGTTCCCGGTTGCACCCAGCCCATGATCCATTCGCCATTGGTCGAGTCATCGATGCATTAGAGCCGCTGGGATTGGTTTCATGTGTGCCAATTCGCAGTTCCTACTCTGATGGGATTCATCTTTACTTCCCGTTTTCCCATGGGCAGAAAAGCTGGGCGATCGCCCAGGCAGCTGAGTCATTGATTCAGAGTGCTGGATTTAAGCTCGACAAAGGGCAGGTAGAACTATTTCCCAACCCGCGCCGCTGTACAGGTCGAGATTACAATGGGCACCGCCTGCCACTGCAACAAGGGTCTTACCTGCTCGATCGAGATATGGAACCCGTCCTCTCATCCCGTGCCGAGTTCGTCCGGCGCTGGAGACTAGCCGAAGGTCGAAACACCCTCACAGAAGAGACTCTTACCCTCACCCTGAAGCAATTCAGCCGCCAAGCCCCCAAAAAACTGAGGTTCTCAGCCCAAAAGTTTCTCAATGATCTGAATGCAGATGTAGAAGGCGGCTGGACAGGCTCCGGACAAACCAACTACATCCTAGGGCGCATTGCTCAACGAGAGTACGTGTTTTTCCATGCCCTCTACGGTGGATCACCCCTAAGCGGTGAACGGCTTGCCGCTCGGATCTGCGAGGTTGCAGAAGACTTACCAGGCTACAAACAGTACTGCCATCATCAATACGAGATGTTTGACCGATGCATGGAGTTTGCGCGGTCGATCGAACATAGCGGCTATTACCCGTACGGGGGGGATGTGGTGCTTAGGGTAGTTCGCAGTGACCCAAAAGCGAACTCATGGAACAAGCAACAAGCCAGTGAAGCCCGTCAAAGGATTGAATCTGCCCTAAGTGACATGACCCAGAAAGGCACGTTACCCAGTGGGATTAGAAACCTGCTCTATGCGATTAAAAGCTATGGGGTATCAGCGGGCAGTTTCTACAAAAATAGGGACTTATGGGAGGGTAAAAATCAACTGAAACCCGCTCCTGGAGCCATGATCCGACCTACTTTAGAGGAAATAGAAGAACCTGAAAACCTGAAACCCGCTCCTGGAGCCATGATCCGACCTACTGATCCAATAAGCTTGTACACTGCTGATCCGGATGACCCCCCCAAAGGGGTCAAGCCGGATTCTGCTTTAAGGGCTGTTGGGGGGCGCGGGGGGTTATCCACAAGTACAAATGAACCGCCGCCAGAACCGCCGCCCGTGGGAATCGAGTTCATCCGCCACACCCTCAACCAAATTAAGCAACGCCGCCGGCAGCCGCAGCCGCCATCGTCAGCCAGTTCCCTACCGCCGCCTGACGAAAGTTGGTTCAACCAATGGCGAACGGAGGGCACTGCATGACCCTTGCCACTCAAAAAACCTTTGTCGATGTGCTAGTGAGCATTGAGATGAAGCTAGTCAAGCTGGGATGGGTAACGATTTCCCGCAGCGGGGAACGCCGTACCGCCAATGTCACAGAACCTCGCGTGCTGAAATGGGCGATCGCAGTCTGCATCAAGTCAGGCATATCTAGCGAATTTATCAACACAGTGCTAGAAAAAACGCCGCCTGAGAGACATTGGCATCGCATTAGGGCACATCTACCCGAATCTGCCTTCTACGTCCTAGAGGGAAAACTAGACGGCTTTCTCCTGAGTGATGAACATTGATGAACATTGACGGACGCATCGCCCAAGCCAACGGGCGATTAAAAGCCGCTCGTGTGGGTGTGGCGATCGAGCGAACTGGGGGCAAGTTGCGGCTACGTGCCACACTGCCCCCGCGCCCTGGTGCGGTTCAGTCAGTCCCACATCAGCAACGAATCACCCTTGGCATTGCTGCCAGCATCGATGGCGTGAAGTTGGCAGAAGCCAAAGCGCGAGAAATTGGGGCAATGCTCACCCAAAATAAATTTGATTGGAGTCTGTACGCCAAAAATGACGTACAGATTCAGCCCCAAAACTGTGGGCAATGGGTTGAGCAGTTCGAGCAAGATTACTTCCAGAAGCGCAAACGAACTTACAAAACTGAGACCACCTGGAACGGTGACTATGCAGAAGTGTTTAAATTTCTGCCCAAAGGTCAGCCCCTCACATCGAGGCTCATGGATCAACTCATTAAGGCAACTGAACCAGACACCAAAAAACGGCAGCGCTATTGCATGGCAATGAAGGCGATCGCCAAATTTGCCGCGGTTGATTACGACCCCTCACCACTTGCCGGGAACTACTCACCCGCAAGCGCGGCTCATCGTGACCTCCCAGATGACCAAACCATCATTGAGTGTTTCCATAAAATTCCCCATTCGGGTTGGCGCTGGGTCTACGGGATGATGGCAACCTACGGGCTGAGGAATCATGAAGCCTTCAAGATTGACTTTGAGCAATTGCGATCGGGTGATCCAATTCTCTCGGTTCTGGATGACACCAAAACTAACGCCCGTGAAATCTGGGCTTGCTACCCCGAATGGGTTGAGCAATTCGACTTGTGCAATGTCCAACTGCCACCCGTTAACCTCGACCGCCCCAATAAAGCGATCGGCGGGTCGGTCTCCAAAGCATTCGCCCGGTATGAACTGCCCTTTACCCCATACGACTTAAGGCACTGTTGGGCAGTTCGGACGCTGTTGTTTGGCATGGACTACGGCATGGCAGCGCTACAGATGGGGCATTCTGTCGCAGTTCACAAAGCTACCTACCACCGCTGGATCACCCGTGATCATCTACGCAGTGCCTACAGTCGCGTCATGTTGCACCCCGATCGCCCCAAGCCACCCAAGCCACTTGCCTAAATTTTGCCTAAAAATGGGCGTTGATTCTAAAGCCTTTCTGGGCAAGGGTTACAGCGGTACTGCTACACCCTAAAACCCTCAATTGACCAATGGGGGCGGAGAGACTCGAACTCTCACGACCTTGCGGTCAACGGATTTTAAGTCCGTTGCGTCTACCATTCCGCCACGCCCCCGTCATTGGGCTGCCTCTATTAAGCTGCAGCCTTAACTATTCCATCACTTAATTGCATCATTAGTTGACTCTTAATGCAACCCCGGCAGCATTAACGCTGACCAAAGTTCCATCCGAGACCACCTTGAATAGCGGCAGCAGTACCTCCACTGTCGCGGTAAGCATCAAAAGCAATTACAGCATTGCCAAACACCACGAGGTCACTATTGGGAACTACATAGTCAATGCCAGGTTGAATAGCAAAGCTCGTTTTGTTGCCGACAGGAGAACTCGAAGTATCACTATTTTGAATAGCAACACCTGCCCCAATGTAAGCGGTTGTTTGCCAATTCAGGGGAATATCGTAAGAAACAGTCGGGACGATCGCCGTTACATCACTAACCAGAGCCTGTGCCCGCAAAGAGATAGGCAGTTCTAAAATGTTATATCGAACCGCCACGACCCCACCACCCCGTCTAGGCTCAACGTCTTCTGTGCCATCTGTAAGCCCTAAGGAACCACCAACACCGATATAACTTCCATAAGCAGCTTGAGCAGAGGCATGAGAAGCATTGAATAGCGCGACAATAGTGGCGATCGTGCTCAATGCAAGCAATCCTATTGGTAATCCCATTGGCATCCAACGTTGTCTGTTTTCTAGAAGATTCATCGCTCTACTCCTCCCTTTCCACAAAAAATTGACGCAACGTAAGCCATCAAACAATAGCTCAGTTATTATCAGAATGCCACAATCTCTTTACGTCTCTTCAGTAGATTGAAACTACAGCCCACAAAGCTTTTAGCGAATGGAGTTCTTGAGTAGAAGCCATAGATAGAAAGGACATGAATGCATCTATCCAACTCCACTCTGACTCCGCTACAAATGATAGAGAAATCCCTGAAAAATTCTAAATCAACTTTTAAGAAAACTTCATCACCTTCCAGAGTAATTGATAGCTACTCCTGAAATCAGGGCATTCTACCAATGCATATTTGGTTAGCAATAGACTCCTGTAGGCACCTATCCTGCCATGTTAAACATCTTGAGATCGACCCTTATTCTTCCACTTGCACTGCTGCCATTATTAGTCGCTAGCACTGCACCGACCTTCGCACAAGAGCGACAAGGCTGCTTTATGATCAACGCTTCAGGACGACTCATTAACCTAGGCGAAATGTGTTCAGAACAAAGCTTAGGGACTGGCGATATCCAAGTCACCTTAAAGTGGTCAACGGCGGATGACCTTGATTTAGCAGTGACCGATCCTAGTGGCGCGCAGGTCTGGTATCAAAATCCTCGGGTTGCCTCATCAGGCGAATTAGATGTTGATGCCAATGCAGGATGTCAAGCCGATACCGCAGTGCCGATTGAAAACGTGTTTTGGCCCGAAACCCAAGCGCCTATGGGTGACTACACTATTGCAGTTAATCTATATCAGCGATGTGGCGGAACTTCTGGGGCTGTCCCTTTCACCATTACTTTACTAAATAAAGGAAATACCCAAACTTTACGGGGTGAAGTAGCTGATTCAGATACACCTATTGAATTTCCATTCTCTGTTTCGTCGCAGTCCAATTCATCTCAAGCAAGTTCAGGGAGACCTGCTCCTTAAAGTTGATCAAAACCGAGTTTCTTAGAATTACATAAAGAGAAATCTCTCACTTTGTTTGCTTGCATTATCTTTGAAGTACTAGCTTTTTGGGGAGGGGGGAATGCGCCAAGTTTCGTTCATTACGGCTTCAGTGGGTCTGGCTTTGTGTTTAAGTGGATGCGGCTTGGTGGGGGGAGGGGATTCTGTGTCTCAGCAATCTCCTACCGTGTCGCCTGAATTAAGTCCTGGCATGGCAGAGCGATCGCTTAATGCTCAGCCTTTTTCTCAGTCTACGGGTAGGGGGCAAACTCAACAGAACAGACCGCGAGGCATTATGCCACCAGACTTAATTAGCTCCACGAACCCCGATCAGCGGCTCAGAGGTATTCAAAGTGCACGTCCTGATCCTTTTGCTTTAGTTCCTGTTGCTCCTTCCGTAACGATTACGAGAGATAGCCAAGCTTCGTCAGGCGCTGGGCAAGGTGCTAACTCCACAGGAGGCGGTACTCCAGGACAAGGGCTTCCGGTTCGCAGTTCTTCAGGTGGTGGCTCACTCAGAATACCTTCTGGAACACAGGCACTGCTGCCCCAGCCTATTCCTGTTTTGCCTGATATTCCCCGCTTGCCTCGAGCGCTCCCGGCTGCGCTACCGCCTCAGCCTGAGTTGGCCAGGGCTGTGAATGTATCGGGAGTAGTACAAATTGGTAGTACAATTTATGCGATTGTAGATGCACCCGATGAACCGAGCAGTCGCTATGTTCAGGTAGGACAGAGGCTCTCGAATGGGGAGATTTTGGTAAGACGAATTGATTTTAATGGTTCTGATTCATCGGTGATTTTAGAGCAAGCAGGAATGCAGGTGGTTAGAAGAGTCGGTGATGTTCCAGTAGCTCCGGTAGCGCCAACTGCTCCAGCAGCGCCTAGTGCTCCGGCTGCGCAACCAGCAGCGGCAGCATAGAAGCATCCTAGTCACTGTCAAAATTTATAAAAAAGGAGTGCTTGAACAAATCACGCACTCCTTTTTTTATGGCACTCTTTTTTATAGATTGTTCTAACCGGATGAGTTAGCTGTCTCCATGACGGATGAAGACATCGCTACGGAATTCGCCCTCGAAGCGCCGTCCATTTTTCCAGGTGCGAGTGCCTCGACCTTCTGCCATGCCGCCTCGCATTTCGCCCACATAGCTTTGAACAGAAGAGCTACGAGGATAGCTACAGGTTGCTTCGCCAGCCAGGGTGCTGTCGTAGAAGGTGCCTTCGCAGCGCACACCATTGTGCAATGTGACACCACTGCCATTGATTTGACCGTAGCGAAACTCGCCGACATAGCGAGCAGCAATCTCGGCGAATACGAAGGTTCCTTGTCCATGGGGCTGTCCGTTGTGAAAGGCTCCGGTATAAGAGTCGCCGTTGTTGTAGGTGAATGTGCCCTGACCGTTGAACTTGCCTGTGCTAAAGCCGCCCTCATAGCGATCGCCATTTGAGACAAAGAGATACATACCGTTGCCATTCGGTAAGCCGTTGCTAAATGCGCCTTCGTAGCGATCGCTATTGGCATAGACCAGCACGCCTCTCCCTTGAGGTCTGCCGTTTCTAATTTCGCCATCATAGTAGTTGTAAGGGCTGCCCGATTCTGAAGCCCGCTCGTAGAGACAGAGTCCGCGTCCGTCCCGCCCATTGAATGAGCCTGTGCATTCTGCACCATCTGTTAAATTAAGGTAATCTTGCGCCAATACTGGGAGATTTAATCCGGCAATTAAGCCCATGGACAGTATTGCGCCAATGCTCAACCGTTGAGCGAAAGAAACCATAGCTAAACGCTCCAGGTTTTAGTGATTTTTTGATTTGATGCTTTAATTTGCAGAATTCCCGGTTTTTGAAGTCGGCTAACTTGGCAACAACTTGCTCCTTATTCTTTACTTTTGGTAACAAAACTTAAGAAGATGAGTAGATCACCTGTCTGGTCTAGGAAATAGGCTGAAGGGTAATTCTTGTTCGCTCCTTCTGGTAAGGGTTTTAGGGTTAGTCAAAGTAACAGCAAGGGCTGAATAGGTTATTGAAATATTAGGAGAATGCCTGAATTACCTGAGGTTGAAACAGTTTGTCGGGGTCTAAATCAGATGACTCTGAATCAAGAAGTAAGAGGTGGGGAAGTGTTGCTAGAGCGAACCATTGCCCACCCTTTTTTGGCGGCTGACTTTTTGGCGGGGCTGACGGGGGTGGCGATCGCCCAGTGGCAGCGCCGAGGAAAATATTTGTTGGCAGAGTTAACTCGTAGCGCTCCGAAGACTACGCTAGAACCTGCGGGCTGGTTGGGCGTTCACCTCCGCATGACAGGGCAGCTTCTTTGGATGTCGCAGGATGAGCCGTTGCAGAAACATTGCCGAGTGCGATTATTTTTTCCAGGTGGGCAAGAGCTACGATTTATTGATCAACGCACGTTTGGGCAAATGTGGTGGGTGCCGCCAGAGAAGCGCCCAGAGGAAGTTATGAAAACCCTGGCGCTCTTGGGCCCTGAGCCGTTTTCGCCAGAGTTTTCGGTGCAGTATTTTGCAGGGTGGTTGGGCGATCGCCAACGCCCGATTAAAAATGCGCTTTTAGATCAAACATTGGTTGCAGGTATCGGCAATATCTATGCAGATGAGTCGCTTTTTCTCAGTAAAATCAACCCCAAAACCCGTTGTGCTGACCTGAAACGCAAGCAAATTCAGAAGCTCCACGCCAGTATTATTCAAGTCTTACAAGACAGTATTGGTGAGGGCGGCACAACGTTCAGCGATTTTCGAGATATTAAGGGCATCAATGGTAATTATGGGAATGTTGCGTGGGTATATGACCGGGAAGGATTGCCCTGTCAGGTTTGTGGAAGTTTAATTGAGCGGGTAAAAATGGCGGGGCGATCGGCTCATTTTTGCCCCCGGTGTCAGCAGCTTTAAAGTATCAGCGGCTCTAGATCCAGTTTTCTGCTTCGGTGACTTGTCTAACAATCTCCAGAAATCTCTGAACTGATGGAGCAGGATGATTACGATAGATGAGGGCGATCGCGGTTTGGGGGGATACTTCCTTCAAGGCGCGATAGACAACCCCAGTCCGTTGCAGATTTTGCAAAGAACCTGGCACGATCGCAATGCCCAATTCTGCGGCGACTAAGCTCACGATCGTTTGCATCTGAATCGCTTCCTGCACCACATTGGGGCTAAAGCCCGCCTGCTGACAAAGACTAATAATTTGGTCATAAAGTCCAGGCGCTAACGTCCGAGGAAAAATCACAAAAGACTCTCCTACTAAGCTTTGCAACGATACCTGCACCTCTTTTGCTAGAGAATGAGCTTCGGGTAAAGCCACAACTAGCGGTTCCCGAAAAATCGGTTGGAGCGTAAAAGCATCTTCTTCCACCGGAGGGCGCAAAAAGCCAATGTCCATGCGGTTTTCTTGAAGCCATTGCAACTGCTGATCGGTAGTTAACTCGTGCAGTTCAAGACTCACTTCCGGCACACAAGTCCGAAAGGTACGTAAAATTTTGGGTAGCACATTGTACGATGTCGAACTCACAAACCCAATTACCAGTTGCCCGACTTCGCCTCGGCTGACCTGCCGCCCCGTTTGAATCGCCTGATCAAGCTGCCGAAAGAGGCGTTGGCATTCTGAAAAAAAAGTCTGTCCTGCTTCAGTTAGCTTGACGCTGCGTTTGGTGCGGTAGAAAAGCTGAAAGCCTATCTCTGCCTCAAGCTGGCGAATTTGCTGACTTAGAGGGGGCTGAGCAATGTGCAGCCGTGCAGCCGCCCTGCCAAAATGAAGTTCTTCTGCAACTGCCATGAAGTAACGCAGATGCCGCAGTTCAACCATGGGATTGTCCGAGAAGGTAAGCCATTTTGATCCACTTTAAAAGCTGTCACAGGGTAGATAAGCACAAAACTCCATTGGCTACATATTTGTAAATGTGAGGAGCGAGAGTTTACACAAAAGCCTTTGGAGTCGAAACACGGACAGACGCCCAAGGGCTTTTGTATTTTAAACTTGTGTTGTTAAATGCTTGTACTGTCGGAAGCGATGTTCCTAAGTTTGTCACCAATTTTGTAACGGTGCTAAGTTTCAGGCTGAGCATCGTTAAGGTAAAACAGTTCTTACATCACTTCATAAGTTCTGGGATTACAATTATGTTTCGCTACAAACTTAGCCCTAAAAAACTTTATCCATCTCAACGGTTTTTTACATTGGCTTTGCTGAGTGCATTATTAGTCAATGGAGCTTTAGAGCAAACCGCGATCGCGGTATCGGCAAAGCAGCCCACATCTTCAGTTTCTTCTATCCCATCCATTGAACTGAGCCAAGCTCGCCCCAACCCTCGCCCATCTCGGCAAATCATTCGTCGAGTCCGCCTAGATTTATCAGAGCGCTTCAATGTTCCTCGGCAGTCGTTAAAACTGATTAGTTTTAGCCGCGAAACCTGGTCTAACGGCTGCTTAGGGCTAGAAGCACCTAACGAGCGCTGCACTGGTGCACTGGTAGAGGGTTGGCGCATTGAAATGACGGATGGGCAGCAGAACTGGGTTTATCGGACTGACTTGACTGCCCAAGTGATTCGTCCCGAGATGACTGTCGATGCAGCAGAGATTCCGCCTGATGTGAGCGAAACAGTGTTAACGACGATCGCCAAGCAAGTCCGTGCCCCGATCGCCACTTTGCGAATTACCGAGAGCAAAGCAGCAACCTGGGATGGCTGCATGGGCATCTATGAACCGGGCAGAGCTTGTACTTTTATTGCCATTCCTGGCTGGCGGATCATTGTGGCAGGAGCCAAGCAGAGTTGGGTCTATCACATTAACCAGGATGGGACGCAGATTGCTCAAAATGCTACTGCCAGCAGTAGTATGGTGCCCTCGTTTGCCACTGCCGATGAATCGCCCTACGGTCAGCCCGAGTCAAATATTGTGTTTCGTGCAATTGAGGCAGGCGGACTGGCAGGTAGAGTGACAGAACGAGTTTTAACGTCGGATGGGACGCTGTATCGTCAGGTAAAGCAGCCAAACCAGGGACAGGCGGGCTCTTCGGGAAACCCACAAGGAGTTGCTCCTGTGATTGAAAAGCGCCTCTCAAAAAATCAAGTGCAGCAGTTTCAGCAGTTGCTTGAAGCTCAACGATTCCCCAATCTCAATAACCTTAGATATTTGAGCGATGCAGCTTTTGCTGATTATCCAACCCTGACGTTGCAGGGTATGGGCAGTTCGGTGGAGTATATTGACTTAGAAATTGATCGGCTGCCGACCGCATTGCGATCGGTGATTCAGGCTTGGAATGGGTTGTAATTTTAGAATTACAACCCTTTGTTATTTACTCTAACGATAGTCCTTAAAGCAAGGGTGGGAGGGGCGATCGCTCCAAAATCTTGGCGGCAAAAAGTCTAGGGTTCGCTATATTAAGAGCCAAACTTCTTCTTTGCCTCCTCATAAACCTCGATTGTAATTTGCGTCGCCCCCACCTCCTGCGCCAACTTCTCAATTTTTTTACGGGCAGCCGGACGGACAAAAAACGGAATTTCTTTTAGACGAGCTTCAGCTTCGGTAGTCCACTCCACAGCATTTCTCCTTTTACCCTAAGACGTTATTCACTTTACCTTGTCTCTCAATATCTAGCAGAGCATAAACAGAATCTGCCCTTGGTAAGATTAAGCAACGGTATACTATCGGGGTAATTAAGCTGTATCTTTCTAAAAATTTTTCACTCCATACCTCACCATCCCGTATGACACGAATCCTTATCCTCTATGCTTCACTGGGTTCAGGTCACGTTAGCGCCGCCAAAGCACTTTGCGAAGCCTTCAAATGCTTCTCTAATGTAGAAGTTCAGATAGAAGATGCTTTTGAATTCGCCAATCCTATCATTCGAGAAACCTTAACCAAAATCTACGAACGGTTAAGCGAAAATGCACCGCAGCTTTACCGCGTCATCTATGAAGGCAGCGATGTTAGCGACCTTGATGGGTCTAATAGCGACAACATGCTGTACGCCAAAATTGAGCGTCCCTTCCTACGAGATTTAGAGCGATTTGTTAAAAATAGCCAAGCCGATGCCATTATCTGTGTTCAGCAGATTCCTAGCCGACTGCTGCAACTTTTAGACCGTAAAGGCGAACTGCCTCAGCCCCACTATGTCGTCGTGACTGATGTTATGGCGCACAGCACCTGGCTTAATCCTGGCGTAAAAGGCTACTTCTTACCCAGCGATTTAACGGCTGAAGTACTCACCCAACGAGGGGTTGAACCATCTCTGATGCATGTTGTCGGCATTCCCGTCAAACTAGAAGTGACCGAGCCCAAAACAAAGGAAGAGATGCGGGTACGCCATGGCTTGCCTTTAGATGTGCCAGTCATTACTTTGTTTGGCGGCGGTTTACAGAATAAGCGCGTGCGTCTGATTGTCTCGAAGCTGTTAGAGAGCCATACTCCTAGCTCGTTGACTATAGTTGCCGGACGGAACGAAACCTTGCTGGAGTACTTGGCAGATTTAACAAGCGGTTCTCACATGAAACTCCGCAAACTTTCTACCATTAATTACGTGGATGATTTAGTAGTTGCCAGTGACTTAATTATTACTAAAGCAGGCGGCTTAATTACGAGCGAAGTACTGGCAAGAGGAACCCCCATGATTATTATTGATCCGTTTCCGGGTCAAGAGGAATGGAACGCAGATGCTATTTCGGCAATGGGGGCAGGTATTCAAATTCGGCTGCCGGGGATGGTGCCTCCGGCAGTAACGCATCTCTTGAATCATCCAGATCAGTTAGCATTTATGCGGCAACAGTCTGAAAAAATGGGACAGCCCCATGCAGCGCGTAAAATTGCTGAAACGATTTTGGGCAAGTTGCAGTCCTAAGATGCGTCCAAAGTTAGGATAATCTGTCCGTTCTATACAGTTCCTGTTTACCTCATTCCTGCATTAATACTTATGCAAACGAATTTTGACTGGTCGGAATCAACGGATCCTTTTCTTTGGGGAGTGGCGACATCGGGTTATCAAAGTGAAGGTGGATATAACGGATTAGGACAGCCGCAGAACAATTGGTCACTAAGTGAACAGCGGCGATCGGTGATGCCTGTGGGTAAAGCCGCCGATTTTTGGAATTGCTACTCAGAAGACTTTCAGAACTGTCGGGAGATGGGGCTGAATTCTTTTCGGCTGGGGTTGGAGTGGGCAAGAATTCAACCTACTACCGAGACTCATCCAGCGGCTCCACCTGCGTTTGATTGGGTGGCTTTGGATGAGTATGGCGATCGCCTTGCCGCTTGCTATCACCAGGGCTTAGAGCCATTAGTCACTCTCCATCACTTCACCCATCCTGCCTGGTTGGGGATCGATGCCTGGCTGTCCTCAGAAACCGTTGATCACTTCCTCACCTACGTTCGCACCACGGTTACCCATATCAACCGCCGCCTAACCGACCATCACCGCCTACCGCCAATTCACTGGTTCATCACTATCAACGAGCCGAATATGCTGGTGACCAGTAGTTACCTCAGCGGTCAGTTTCCTGCGGGTGCAGCACGGGGATTAGGGGTGATGTTGCGGGCATACAATCATCTTTTAACTGCCCATGTCCGGGCTCATCAATGTATTCATGATCTTTATGTGGCTGAGGGTTGGGCAACGCCCAAAGTGTCCCTCAACACCTATTGCAGCGATGTGTATTGGTCAGAAAAAGCGATTTGGGATTTGCTAAATTTGCCAGAACGCCACATTAAGCCCACTGAAGTACGGGAGTACATTCATGGTAAAGCGAGGGATTTGGAGTTAGCAATTCAAGCGGCAAATTTACCCTTTCGTCATAATTTGCCTTATCGAGCAGGACGATTGGCGCAATTTGTGACCGATTGGTTAGGCTATCGATATTTTGATACGAAGTGCTTTGAAACGTATTTACGGGCATTGAACGAGTCCGATCGCCCTTCTGTGTTTGATTATGTGGCGATCGATTATTATGATCCCTTCGTGGCGCATTCCTTCCGTATTCCTTCATTTGCAGATTTTGAGTTCAAAAACAAAAACTTCCGGGCTTGGTTAATGAGCGGCATCACGAGTAAGTGGTGGGACTGGCGCAGCTTGCCAGAAGGACTGCATTTTTTCTGCAAATACTATTCAGAAGATTTAGGCGATCGCCCCATTATGATTGCCGAGAACGGCATGGCGCTCCGTCGCAAGCCCGACAACAGCATTGCCACTCACCGCTCGGATCAGCTTCGGCGCAGCGATTTCCTCAAGCTTCACCTGCACCAAGTCAAGCGGCTACGGCAAGAGGGCGTGCCGCTAATTGGCTATATGCATTGGTCACTAACCGATAACTACGAATGGGGATCGTATACGCCTCGGTTTGGATTATTTAGCATTGACTTTGAACAGGGGACTAAGAGAATAGTAGAGGATTATTTGGGCGATCGTCCTTCAGAAACCTACGCCAAGTTGATCAAAGAATCGCGGATCTAGAGCAAGCTCGAATCTAAACTTTTCGACTCTTCCAAAGTCTGTGGCAAATGAATCCCACATTCTTGCTTAAGTCCATTAAAGCGAGTATCTCGATCGTTATCATCCAGTGCCGTCAGCGGGCGGCTAGAATGCCAGTCGCCTACTGTGACATAGCCCTCATCAAAGAGGGGATGATAGGGCAAATCATGCACTATTAGGTATTCATAAACGGCTTTTGAACTCCAATTCAGAATAGGCAAAATTTTGTAGAGTTCGCCTTGAAAACTCACAGGCTCTAGCGTTTTGCGGTGCTCGGTTTGATTACGACGCAACCCAGCCAGCCAAGCCGTGACCTGCAACTCTTGAAGCGCCCGTTGCATTGGCTCAACTTTGCGGAGTTGGTCGTAGCGATTAAAAGACTCTATATCTTCTGCCCAAAGCTTTCCCTGTAGGGCTTCCATGCGTGCTGGGCTGACAGGCGACTGATAGACCTTGAGATTGAGGTTGAGGCGTTGGGTTAATTCTTCAGCAAACACATAGGTAGTAGCAGGTAGGTAACCGGTATCTACCCAGATGACAGGAATTTGGGGCAAAACTTGGGTGACCATGTGCAGCATAACGGCTGAGTGAATGCCGAAACTGGTGCTCATTGCTAACCCTTCGCCAAAGGTTTCTACAGCCCATTTGACAATTTCGATCGCGTTGGCATGGGCAAACTGCTGGTTGATATCGTGAATATTGAATTTGGTTTGCTGTACTTGCAAGCTAGTCATTGAACTTTTTATCCAGATTTAAGTTAGCTGCACGGTCTTTGGCGTATCAGCAGCGTATCAGTTTTAAGCACTTTGAAACAACTGCTGCCTTAGCGAGAAACCTGTTGCTGACTGGGTTGCCGCTATTCGATACAAGTTAAAGACTGAGAATTGGAAAGCGATCGCTTTCCAGATTTACCTGGCTTTTGCTAGTTATTATCCTCGTGCGGTTGATTAATTTCCCAGTATCCTCCTAATTTATCATTCCTGACTATGATGAAACCCGTATTAGGGGCAGCGGGAAGGCACCTCTTGTGGGTATCTTGAACGAGGATGGCGATCGGGCGCGTGGCGGGGAGGGTTGGGCAGCTTCGCTGCGATCTGGGGAACTTCCCCCCATACCCCAGCATTGTAGGGGACTAACTCCCCCATGCCCCCCGAAAGGGTTTTGGGGTAGGGTGGCGTTATTTCTTGGATGGTTTTTCGGGGAGATTGCGGAGAGGGATAGATTTGCCTTGATAGAACTGAGATTCTAGTCTGCCTAAACTTAGCCAGGTGGCGGCGGCGGCGAATGGTATGAGCGTGATGAGAAACGGCAGGGTTAAGGTTAGAGAGGTCAGGAACAGGATGAGGGGAAGCAGGAACCAGGCGATCGCTCCTCCAATGACTGCTGCTTGCCTAATTTTTTTGATGTTGGCGAGTGCGCCTCGGCAGCTAGCGCAATGTTTGGTATGGGAATGGTAGCGATCGAGCAAATCTTCAGGTTCCATCCTGGTAGAGAGGGGTTCTCCTGGGAAAGGATCAGCCTCGAATTGGTTGACCCATTTGCGTAGCTCCGTCACAAATGCATCGGCTCTCGTGGGCAAGTAGAACGCTTTGGAAAACATCGTACTGCCTCCCTTTGCAGCTAAAGCACGCTCTTGGTAGTGCAGAAAAATTTGGTCGTCTTCCAAAATGTTGTTGTTGCGGAGATGGGAGTACCATTTCGGCGTTAGTTTGATGAAGAAACCTGGCAGTTTTGAGGAAAACTTGAAGGGAAATCGAGCAAATAGCCGACATTCGCCTTTACGAATGGGGGTGGCATAAACGACGGTCATCGTCCGACCAAATTGCTTGGAGGTCAGGTCGTGCCACATCAGGTTAGGGGCAATGAAGCGAGTGTGCTGTTGCCCTAGGGTGCCTTTGCGAGGACCTTCTGCCCAAAAGCCTGTAAAGCCTTGCTTGCTAGATTCCACGACCTCTAACTCTACTGGGGCAGCGTTGGAGCGATCGCCCACAGAGCGATGATGGGTAAAAGGAACATGGCTGGAGTCGAGAACATTCTCTAGCAGAGTCAGAGCATCGTAGGGTAAATCTCGAAAGGTGTTGAGGCAAACCCATTCCTCTGGCGTTTCCTCTAAAGCAGCAATGATAGGAATTTCCACGCGATCGCCATTTTCGGGTTGCCCCGCATACACAAATAACAAGCCTTGCCGTTCTGCCGTAGGCAATGAGGCAACACAAGCCCGTTTTGACTGGTGGGCAGCAGCTTCAGCGGTTTGCTGAGGAATGCGATCGCAACTACCATCTCCTTGAAAAGCCCAGCCATGATACGGGCATTCCAATAAGCCATCGGCAGCGATTCTGCCCTCAGAAAGGGGCGCTAAGCGATGAGGGCACTGATCTTCAAACACGCGCCAACAGTTTGCCTGACGATCCCACCAAATCACTAAATCTTGTTCTAACAGCGTGAACCGCGTCAACTGAGACTTATCTAAATCGGTAATATAATGAACCGGATACCAAGCTTCTTTGCAGTCAAACTGATCCGGATCGCTTCCCCCTGCGAATAACTCATCAATTTGACTTTGGAGGCGCTCTTCAATTTGCATTGCTAAAACTTGCCTGGATTGCAAAGGAATTCTTCACAAATCTTAACAAAATTTCGGCAACCTTTGGAGCTTTAGTTCTTCAATCTCTCCTGAATCTTTGTTAAACAGTCAGGTGGACAATCTTTCTCTAAAAGGCTATCTAGCGAAAGGTTCCTCGACCAACCCCTTGATTCAACGTAAAATTTTGACTGGTGAACTCCAGCAATTATTAGGAAAGATTCATGAACATCACCCCAACCGAAATTGCTGACGTTTTGATCCTCGAGCCTCGTGTTTTTGGTGACGATCGCGGTTTTTTCTTTGAAAGCTTTAATGAGCAGACTTTCAACGATAAGACCGCAGCGGGCGTGCATTTTGTCCAAGACAATCACTCTTGCTCTGCCCAAAACGTATTGCGCGGTTTGCATTACCAAATTCAGCAACCTCAGGGAAAGCTGGTGCGAGTTGTGGCAGGAGCGATTTTTGACGTAGCGGTGGATATTCGCAAAAGTTCTCCGACTTTTGGGCAATGGGTAAGTTGTATTTTAAGTGCCGAAAACAAAAAGCAACTGTGGGTTCCTGTGGGTTTTGCCCATGGTTTTGTGGCACTTTCTGACCAAACAGAAGTGCTGTATAAAACCACCGATTACTATGCACCTGCCCATGAACGCTGCATTGTGTGGAATGACCCAGACTTGGCGATCGCTTGGTCGATCGCTTCTACGCCAATCATTTCAGCAAAAGATCAAGTCGGAAAACCGTTTCAAGAGGCTGAAGTTTTTCCATAAATTTTCTAAATAGAAACTTCCTGATTAAATGAACAGGGCAAGCTATCCTCGCGGTGTCTGCAAAGCCGCGCATGTCTTTCTTACTATATTTACTAAAAATACTTGCATATTTTTGGTAAATGTAACTATAATTAGGCATCCCACACCTAACCCCACTATGGAAGCTCAAGCTATCTGTTTAGAAGACTACAGCTTGCTGACCGACCTCTATCAATTGACCATGGCGGCTTGCTATGTGGGCGAAGGCGTTGACCAACGACGCGCCAGCTTTGAGCTATTTGTCCGTCATTTGCCGCAGGATTTTGGTTATTTGGTAGCCATGGGGCTCTCTCAAGCTTTGGAGTATCTGGAGAACTTTCGGTTCACCGCTTCTCAAATTGCGGCACTTCAAGCCACTGGCATTTTTGAGCAAGCCCCGGCGCAGTTCTGGGAGATTTTAGCAGAAGGTCGATTTAGTGGCGATGTGTGGGCAGTGCCCGAAGGTACGGTTGTCTTTGCCAACGAACCCTTGCTGCGGATAGAAGCCCCGCTGTGGCAGGCGCAAATTGTGGAAACCTATCTGCTTAACACCCTCAACTATCAAACCCTCATTGCCACTCGTGCGGCTCGTTTGCGTGATGTTGCAGGGGAAACTGCCCAGCTTTTAGAATTTGGCACTCGTCGGGCATTTAGTCCCCAAGCCTCTCTGTGGGCTGCCCGAGCAGCGATCGCAGGCGGATTGGATGCAACCTCTAATGTGTTGGCAGCTTTGCAATTGGGTCGAAAACCCAGCGGTACAATGGCTCATGCCTTAGTGATGGCGTTGTCTGCTTTGGAAGGAAGTGAAGATGAGGCATTTGAAGCGTTTCACCGTTACTTTCCGGGGGCGGCACTCTTGATTGATACCTACGATGCGATCGCCGCTGCCCAAAGACTATCTCTACAAGTTCAAGCCAATCAAACAATTAATGCAGTCCGGCTAGATTCTGGCGATTTAGTTAGTCTTTCCCAACAAGTCCGTCAGCTTTTGCCCGACACCCTAATCTTTGCCAGTGGCGACTTAGATGAGCAAGAAATTGTTAGATTACAGGCAGAAGGTGCAACCTTTGATGGGTATGGGTTTGGCACTAAGTTGGTAACAGGAACGCCTGTCAATGGGGTTTATAAACTGGTTGAAATTGATGGTGTTCCGGTGATGAAAGGATCAAGTGGCAAAATGACTTATCCAGGGCGTAAGCAAATTTTTGAGGGAACAGAGCGTCGATTAGGGTTAATGAGCGAAGTATCCCAGCCCGGAGAGACAGAGCTATTGAAGCAAGTTGTGCAAGACGGACAGCGGTTATTGCCAGATGAAAGCTTGGAAGCGATCGCCCAGCGGACGCGAAACTCTGTGACGGTGCTGCCGCCAGCTATTCGGCGAGTCCAAGATCCTGACCTTTTTTCTGTCCAAATTTCTCCTTCACTTCAAACTCTAACAACTCAAACGCAGGCTCAAATCAAAAAAATGATCTCGCCGCCCTAATAGCGGTGAATGCGTTAACCTCCTGATTTTCTGGTTTCTTCCCATTTACCCATCTCTGACTTCCATGCCTACTATTGCTCTTTTTGGAACCAGCGCCGATCCTCCAACTGCGGGTCATCAGGCTATTCTGACTGGCTTAGCCCAGCAATTTGATGAGGTTGCAGTCTGGGCTGCCGATAATCCGTTTAAATCGCACCAAACGCCGCTAGAACATCGGGAACGCATGTTGCAGCTTTTGATTAATGAGTTGCCCCAAGATAATATTCATCTTTATGCCGAACTGAGCCATCCTAGAGCTTTAATTACGGTCGATCGGGCTCGACTCCAGTGGGCAAATGCAGAACTGACCCTGGTGGTTGGAGCAGACTTAGTAGCTCAACTGCCTAAGTGGTATCAAGTCGAAACGCTACTGCATCAAGTCAATTTGCTGGTGGTGCCTCGTCCAGGGTATGACCTCAGCGAGGCGGTGTTGACTCCTCTACGGCAAATGGGAGCAACAATAGCGATCGCCAATCTTTCTGCCCCCGCCGTCTCTTCCACCGCTTACCGAGAGGCTGGCAACCTCGAAGTCATCACACCGCCTGTCAAGGCATATATTCATCGAGAGCAACTGTACACATGCCAGCCAAAAAAAACGCTGACCCTACCCAGGCAGTCTTAGCAGATTTCAAAGTTGGCGTTGACAACGCCATTTTCTCAGTCGATATTGCCCTTAATCGCCTGCTAGTTCTGCTGGTCATGCGGCAAGAAGAACCCTTCTTAGGACATTGGTGCTTACCCGGAACCCTGGTACGGCAAGGCGAATCTTTAGAAAGCGCCGCTTATCGAATGTTGTCAGAGAAAATTAAGGTCGAAAATCTTTATCTAGAGCAGCTTTACACCTTTGGCGGACCTCACCGCGATCCTCGCGAGGCAAAAGATAGCTACGGTGTGCGGTATCTCTCGGTCAGCTACTTCGCCTTAGTGCGCTTTGCCGAAGCCGAACTGATTGCCGATGGCGTTTGCGGCATTGCTTGGTATCCGCTGAACCAACTGCCTAAGCTCGCCTTCGACCATGACAAAATTCTAGAATATGGCTATCGTCGCCTTCGCAATAAGCTAGAGTACAGCCCAGTTGCCTTTGATGTATTACCCGAACTCTTTACTCTCGGTGACTTATATCAGCTTTACACCACTGTTTTAGGCGAAAGCTTTTCCGACTATTCCAACTTTCGGGCACGGTTGCTGAAGCTAGGGTTTCTCTATGACACCAAAGTTAAAGTGACGCGCGGAGCCGGAAGACCTGCCAGTTTATATCGCTTTGATGCAGAAGCATTTGCACCGTTTAAAGATAAGCCGTTGGTATTTATTTAACAGAAATTCATGGACATTCAGGAATTATTACAGGAAAAGCGCGAGGAGATTTTGGCGCCCCTTGCGGTATCTGCAAAGCAGCACGCTGCCAAGCATGGAGCCTACAATGTGCGCGTTTTTGGCTCCGTGGCACGAGGCGAGGCGAAGGAAGCGAGTGATATAGATTTCTTAGTCGATGTGGGTCAACGTCATAGTTCTTGGTTCCTCGTAGGACTCAAGTTAGATCTCCAGGATTTGTTAGAACGAGATGTCGATGTTGCAACTGAAAATGCCCTTCACGTTCTTATTCGTGAACGAGTTTTAAATGAAGCCGTACCTCAATGAAAGATGACCGATTGAACATTGCATACATCGCTGAGTGTATTCGGAAGATTTAACTCTTTGAAGTAATTTCTCAGAATTCAGGAACCTTATGAAAATAGCGATCGCCCAACTTAATCCCACCATTGGCGACCTGACTGGCAACGCCCAGAAAATCCTGGCTGCGGCCCAACAAGCTGCGGCTAAAGGCGCACGGTTGATGCTTACGCCCGAACTCGTCCTTTGTGGCTACCCGCCCAAAGATTTGCTCTTAAAACCTGCATTTGTCGAGGCAATGGCAACAACACTGGCGCAATTGGCACGCGATTTACCGCCCACATTAGCTGTGCTAGTCGGCACAGTAGAACCCAATGTGCGATCGCCCCAAACTGGCGAAAAGCCCTTGTTCAACAGTACCTCACTGCTTGAAGGCGGCAAAGTCCAACAAATCTTTCACAAGCGTCTTCTCCCCACTTACGATGTTTTTGATGAAGACCGCTACTTTGCATCGGGGCAAGATAGTAACGTTTTTCTGATCAAGTTTGCTTCTCAAGATGTGCGTGTGGGTGTCACTATCTGCGAAGACATTTGGAACGACGAAGGCTTTTGGGGCAAACGAAATTATCAAACCGATCCGATCGCCGATCTAGCAAACCAAGGCGTAGATTTAATTGTTAATCTTTCTGCCTCACCCTACAGCGTGGGTAAACAGCAGTTCCGAGAAGCCATGCTCCGCCACGCTTCTGTTTACTATCAGCAAGCAATTTTGTACGCGAATCAGGTTGGTGGTAATGACGACTTAATTTTTGATGGCAACAGCTTTGGCGTTAACCGCCAAGGCGAAATAGTTTGTCGCGGCAAAGCTTTTGATACCGATCTGGTAATCGTCGATTACAACTTGGAGACACAAGATTTTACCGGGACAACGCAAACTCAACCCCAAAATGAAGATGCCGAAATTTGGAATGCTCTGGTGCTAGGGCTGCGTGACTATGTGCGCAAATGCGGTTTTTCTAAGGTGGTACTGGGGTTGAGCGGAGGGATTGATTCGGCGCTGGTAGCCGCGATCGCTGCTGCTGCCGTTGGAGCCGAAAACGTTTTAGGGATTCTCATGCCTTCTCCCTATAGCTCTGATCACTCGGTCAAAGATGCCTTAGATCTCGCTAATAATCTCGGCATTCAAACCCAAAAGTTACCGATTGGCGATCTGATGAAAACCTACGATCAAACGTTTTCTGAACTCTTTGCAAACACAGAGTTTGGAATTGCAGAAGAAAACCTTCAGTCACGGATTCGGGGAAACTTATTGATGGCAATCTCTAACAAGTTTGGACACTTATTGGTTTCTACAGGGAACAAGTCAGAGATGGCAGTGGGATACTGTACCTTATATGGCGATATGAATGGAGGATTAGCGGCGATCGCCGATGTTCCTAAAACTCGCGTCTATTCTATTTGTGAGTGGCTAAACCGCCACACCGAAATTATCCCTACCCATATTCTCACCAAACCTCCTAGCGCTGAACTCAAACCTGGACAAGTTGATCAAGACTCTTTGCCTCCCTACGATATTTTGGACAACATTCTCGACCAATTCATCTTAGAGCACAAGTCTCCTGCCGAAATCATTGCTTCTGGACACAACTCTGGCACCGTAGAGCGCGTAACAAAACTAGTCACCCGTGCCGAGTTTAAACGGAAGCAAGCTGCACCAGGGCTAAAGGTCACCGATCGCGCTTTTGGTACAGGATGGCGGATGCCCATTGCGAGTAAGCAGGTGTTGTAAGCCAAGCACCTACCAAAACTAGCAGCAGCTATAGCCTAGAAATGGGCTTAACGGCTTAGGCTATGGCGATCGCCCAGCTTAGGCAGTCTCTTTTCTTACAATTTGTTTTCTTGCATAAGGCGTATCTCGAAAAAAATGGAGGCTTTTGACCTCCATCTTTTTTCAATGCTTTAGAACGACCAAGAGAGTTGCGTGAAAATAAAACCCCAGTGGGATGCATTAACTTTCCAGTCCCCCAAATCGCCCATTCCGGGAGACTTCCGAACCTTTCAAAGTCTTCTAGAATGGAGGATTGAGGGGGCGATTCAGGGCGTTATTTAATTGCAACTCTCCAACAGAACTATCTCTGGCTAGGCAAGCTGCGAGGCGATTCTACAGATTCCCGGAACCGTTCAACAGCATCGGTATAGGCGATCGGCAGCACTGCCTCCACATTTTCATGAGGGCGAGGAATAATGACCCAAGACTCTAACACTCCGCCATAAGCCTTTTCTACAGCATCAACCCCTGCTGCCATTGAGTTCTTAACCTCAGAAACATCCCCCCGAATAACGACAGCAAACCGAGCACTACCGCACCGCAAATGCCCCACCAGGGTCACCCGACCCGCTTTAACCATTGCATCTGCGGCTGCAAGGACTCCAGGGAAACCTTTCGTTTCAAGTACTCCGACTGCGACAGGCATCGCTATCTCCTAAGATAATTAATTCGTATGTGGTGAAGCCACCCATCATTGTACGGGCGTTTCCCTTAGTTTTATCTATTAAAACGATTTGTTCTACTTAAGGGTAAGATGAGCCAGATTCGCCTATGGGCTTACATCCATCGGAATTCCTCGCTGGTTTCGGTATATTGCAGCGGCAACACCTCAATGACGTTTTCAGGCGGATTTGGCACGATGTAATGAGTCACAAGCTTGCCGTTGGGAGGCGTTTCTGCTGCTGCGATGCCTGCCGCCATAGCGGGTTTAACCTCAGAAATAGGGCCGCGAATTGCCACAACTTGTTCGCCGCTCTCAGCAATGTCGTAATACACAATCACAACTCGACCTGCCTTAACCATGGCATCGGCGGCTGCCAGCACTGACGGAAAACTAAGTGTTTCAATAACACCGACTGCATCTGGCATGGTTATTAAATCCCTGGGCTAATTCATTTCTCTTAAATCCTACTATCGAACTGCTATTACAGGATTCGATATGACTTATTCAATGTCAATTACCCGAATTGGATCGTTTTCTTGAGGAGTGCTGCGCGCTGCTTCCCAGATACCGCTAGGGTCGCTAGATTGCTGTGCCCCAAACCAACTATCAACGGTTTGTTTGGCAGAAGCTTTAACTTCCGGGGTAATGCTCATAGTCACAGTACCCAAAGCCATAACCAGGGTTCCTAAGTCATCGGCATAGCCTGATAACGGAATAAAGTCAGGAATTGCGTCAGTCGGCAAAATAAAATAGGCAAGCGCCGAATAAATCACAGTTTTCGCCCAAAGCGGCGTTTCAGGGCGTTGAGCCGTAAAAAATAAAACTAGGGCTTTCTCAACCACTTCTCTGCCTGCGTAGGTAGCAAAGTCCCTAATTTTCTGCCAAAAATTTTGCTCCGAGAACTCTCCTGAATTATTCGCCATAGCTCGCCGCCTTTTGTAAATTACCATCCTTAATTTAGCGTAGGGCAAAGCCTGTGGGTGGCTGGATTAGAGACGGATTTTGAGAAAAAAGCGATCGGATTGCCCTACCTATCCTCAGTTTTCTCAGTAAACGATTAAGAGTTTCTCAGCTTTGGTTCACAGGAAACTCAGGGGCAGGCGCGATTCTATATATCAAGCGAAAGAAACGCAGAACACGCTACTGACAACTCAAGTTCCCCAAAGGATTTAACACCATGAAACGTATCATTCTTGCTGGCTTAACCATTCTCACCCTAGCGGCGGCGGCTTCACCCGCTAGTGCTCTCAGTCCCCGTTTTAGAGATGCCCATCGGATGCACAACGATGTTGCAGGCAAGGCATTTACCCCAGCGTTATCCACAGAAGCAAATCTAAATCAACGGTTCAGAGAGGCACGGGATGCCCATCGCAATAACAAGCTCAACCCGCGATTTGAAGAGGCACGGGATGCCCACCGCAATAACAAACTTAATCCGCGATTTGAAGAGGCACGGGATGCCCACCGTAATAACAAACTCAACCCTCGGTTTAAGGCAGCCCGCGATCGCAACGTCTACAACTAAGAGGATGTCTGAAGAAGTATCAAAGATTCTCACACTCGCCCCCCAACCCCCCATTTTGGGGACTTCCGAGCCACTCCTTCTTCAAAGTCCCCCAAAATGGGGGATTTAGGGGGCGGATTGGATAGCAACCTAGACTTCTCAGACAACTTCTAAGCGATCAATTAAGTAAGTGATAAGTAAGTGAGCAATTCTCCTCAAGCTCCTATTAATCGCCTCCTTGTCGGGGGCTTTTTGATTTGTGTAGACGCAACCAGTGAGCGCCGATCGCTTTTTGTAGAGAAATCCTCCCCACACGTTCTTGCTGACTATCTTCACAATTAAAAAAAGCTACGAAGAAAAGTCACAAAAATTTCATCATGAACGATCAAAACAGTTCAGAGTTTTGGGATATGCACGGCTGTAAACTGTGTGAGCAGGAAGATTATCAAGAGGCAATTGTGTCTTTTGACCGAGCGATCGCCCTCAATCCTCAGTACTGCAAATCTTGGAGCAATCGCGCCAATGCCCTCTGTGCCCTAAAGCGCTACGCCGAAGCATTGGATTCCTACGATCGAGCAGTCACCCTACAGCCGCACTATCATCAGGCTTGGTTCAACCGAGGGTTATTGCTGTCAGAAATGATGGCGTATGGCAATGCGATCGAGTCCTATGACCGAGCGATCGCGCTTCACCCCGACCCGCTCTACATTCACGCCAAAGCCGAAATTGGACTGAAGCGAAAGTTAATTGCTTTTGATGCGCCCTAAAAACGCGACCGGCCTTCAGAATCCCTGCTGAAGCCGTAAGATGCTAGGTAGCGTTTACAGCCAGTGAAATAATGCTAGAAACCCCTGTGGGTTGGATGCTGCTGTGGGTTCTAGGAACTTTTACGGGGACATTATCAGGTTTGCTAGGCATTGGAGGCGGCTTGCTGATGGTGCCTATTCTAACGATGTTCGGCGTGCCTTTGGTAGAAGCGACGGCAACCAGCTTAGTCGGAGTCTTCCTTAGCTCGGTTTCGGGGAGTATCCGGAATTTGAGCATGAGGGAGTTGCACTGGCAAGTCTCGCTAGTGTTGGCAGCATTTGGCGTTTTTACGGCGCAAGCAGGGGCTTGGTTGGGCGATCGCGTTCCTGACCAATGGCTTTCTATTGCCTTCGCCGGACTGCTGCTGCTCACCATCTATTTAATAAATTTGCGGCAATCTCTTAAGAATCGGCAGGTTGCAACCAGTGCCCAGCCAGAAACGGTGGGCAGACCTGTGCCATCGCCCCCAATTCGGTTTACCCCCACGGCTGGCATTGGTCTTTTAGTCGGCTTGCTCTCTGGACTGTTTGGGGTTGGGGGTGGGCTGGTCATGGTGCCGTTACAAATGTTGTTGTTGAATGAACCGATCAAGTCGGCGGTGCGGACAAGCTTGGGCGCCATTGTGGCGATCGCCATTTCGGCTTTGGCACAGCACGCTTTGAACGGAAATGTTTTGTGGATACCGGGGTTATGTTTGGGATTAGGTGGAATGATTGGGGCACAGATTGGGACTCGATTGTTGCCGAAGCTTACTGACCAAACCGTGGGTTGGATGTTTCGCTGGACGTTGATGATCTTGGCGGCTTACATGGTTGTTAGAGTTCTATTTCGCTAAAACTCACTCAAGAGCCAACCTGCTCGATCGCAATGCGTTTGAGATATTCCTGGTCAGTCACAATATCCAGATTAGTTTCCAGGCGATCGAGAAAAACCATGCCGTTCAGATGGTCAAGTTCGTGCTGAAAGATGCGGGCAACAAACTCAGTAAGATGTTGCTGTTGAAGTTTGCCTTGACGATCGCAATACTCAACAGCGATCGCGCGATGTCGGGGCACCAAACCCCGAATTCCAGGCACACTTAAACAGCCCTCCCAGTCTTTAAGGATTTCATCAGAAGCAGTAATAATGCGTGGGTTGATCATCACAGTCGGCTGCATTTCTGGCGCGTTTGGATAGCGAGGATTGGGGCGCGAGGCAACAATGAATAAACGATAGGATGCAGCAACTTGAGGAGCAGCAATACCAACACCGTTAGACTGAAGAAGAGTTTCCATGAGGCTGTCAATGAGGGCTTGAATCGGCTCATTGAGGCGATCGACAGGCTGAGCAATCTGGCGAAGAACAGGATTGCCGACTTGCGAAACTTCTAGTAACTCAGCCATGATGACTCCCAGGATGACAACAAAATCTAAACTGAGCCTAGCTTATCAAGCTGTAACCTGCCCGCTCCTATAACCTGCCCGCTCTTAAGCATCTGCCATGGACCACTCACTCAAGACTCAACTCAGTGCCCTAGTTTTAGCAGGTGGACTAAGCTCTCGGATGGGACGAGACAAGGCGTTAATTGAAGTCGATCAAGTCCCGTTGCTTTGGAAAATTTGTCAAATTGCTCTGCAATGCGCTGACTCGGTTTATGTGGTAACGCCCTGGATTGAGCGGTATCGGGCAGTAGTCGATCGCCAGGTTCAGTTCATTCAAGAAGTACCACTGTCGAATCAGCCGGATGAGCCAAACGGAGCATTGGTGGGATTTGTGCAGGGCTTGGCAACCGTGCAGACAGAGTGGGTACTGCTGCTAGCTTGCGATTTGCCAGGACTCCGGGAAGAAGTACTGCAAGATTGGGCAGCCAAAGTATTAAACGCAGAAGGCGCGCGCTGCGAAGCAGGTACTGCAAGGGTCGCTATGTTGCCAAAAAACCCTGATGGCTACTGGGAGCCGCTATGTGGGTTCTATCGCCAAGACTGTTTGCCCAGTTTAAAAGCCTACGTCGCGAAGGGAGAGCGATCGTTCCAAGGCTGGATCGCTCAACAGCCCATCCAAGCTGTTCAGGAGCTTTTGACTAGCGATCGCCAACTGCTGCTGAACTGCAACACACCCGAAGACCTACAAACTTTTCGTACAAAGTAAATCCTCTATCGCCGTCCCAGCCATTGCCGCAACCGAATCCGGTTAGCCACATAGAGAGAAAACTGATAATGTTCTGCCAACAGCCAACTCACCATTAGCAAATGAATGCCAAACGTGCAGCCCACCCAAACGCCGGGAAACCAAGCCCACATACTTCCGGGTAAAGGCGGAAATAGATAGGAACAGAGCCAAACAATCGCAGCAGGCAAGGTCACCAAAACGATCGCCACCATCCAAACAATCATAGTCAAGCTTGGATCATCCCGATAAGCTGACTGCCAACTTCGCCCATTCCAGCGCCAGGTCATCGGTTGAGAACTATCTACCACCTGCACCGATTGGTTGCTTAAATTTGCTGTAAAAATGTGCCGACAAAAATTACAGGCAAACGCATCCATCAACGTAATTCCCTCGATCTGTCCATGGCGACAGATTGGACACAGATACGTATCGTAATAGCTGAGACTTTGGGACTCGCTGTGGACAACAGGGGTAGCTTTGGGACTGAGATGCATAGACTCACCAGAGGGCTTAGTACAGGCTTAAAATTAGAGGCTTAAAGGGTTCCTAAGCTACCCGAACCCACGGGTTTAATAAATTCGGCACCATCTTGTTCTAGCACCACTACGGGTTCTGCGCCTTGCATCTCAATCCGCTTGACTAAAACCTTGCCATTTGCTAGGTAGTCGCCCACAACCGCAGAGCGGCTGGTCGTTTCGTTGGGAACTTGAACAATGACGCTGGTTTGGCTTCCGGCTTGGACTACGCCGCTGACCGCGATCGCTTGCGCCAGAGCCAGGGTAGGTGCAGATGGGACGGACGCAGGCAAATCGGCTGGAGGCATCACTGACGGTGCTGAGGCAGGCACAGTAGACCCTGGCACAACAGATCCTGGCACAGTAGTTGCCGGAACCGTGACCGTGGGCAACGAAGCAGCTTGCTGGACAGTGGCGGCACTAGAGGGTGAAACGCTAGGAGCGATCGGGATAACCATTGGAGTTGATGGAACCGCAGAAGGTCTGGCTGCAACAGGATTTTGCTTAATGACAACGGTCGGAGTCAAGGGTAAAGCTGAAAAAGGATCAGGGCGACCGCCAATGCTTCCTGCTGTGGGCAGCGCACCGACTGGCGGAATCAGCGAAGGAACGGGCAGTGCTGAAGGGCGGACGGGCAATAGGCTGGATGTAGCACTCAATGAAACTGGAGGCTTCACTGTTAGCTGCTCCCCAGTTCCTAAGCTTGTTTTAAGACCACAGGCTGTCATCAACCCAGCGACCCCAACGCAACTCAATATTAAAAGCTTGCTCATCCTGATCTGCTCCTTAAACCATATTCTCAGGGATAGTCCTGAATTTGCCATGCGATACCAAATGATAAACATCTTGAAACAGATCGGCTTATCAAGTTTGAAAAGAAAATTAAACAGATGATGTTTTGGTAGGCTAAACACAGAACCTCGATTCTGGACTCTCTCCGAAATCTAAAATCCGAAACAGACCCCATGGATACAAAAGCATTTAAGCGATCGCTCAATAGTTCCGAAAACTATCACCGCAAAGGGTTTGGGCACGAAGCCGAAGTTTCAGGACAAATGCAATCGGAATATCAAAGCGACCTGATTCAGCACATTCGAGACAGTCAATACATGCTCAAGCAGGGCAACGTTACCATCCGCCTTGCCGAAGCCTTTGGATTTTGCTGGGGCGTAGAACGCGCAGTGGCAATGGCATACGAAACTCGTCAACATTTTCCCACCGATCGCATTTGGATCACCAATGAAATTATTCATAATCCGTCTGTGAACCAGCGGCTCAAAGACATGAACGTCGGCTTTATTACGGTTAAAGAAGGTCAAAAAGATTTCTCAGTGGTCAACCCAGGCGATGTCGTGATTTTGCCTGCCTTCGGAGCCAGCGTTCAAGAAATGCAGATCCTCAACGATCAGCGCTGCACGATCGTAGATACGACCTGCCCCTGGGTGTCTAAGGTCTGGAACACTGTAGAGAAGCATAAAAAAAATAGTTACACCTCGATCATTCACGGTCAGTACAAACATGAAGAAACGGTTGCTACTAGCTCTTTTGCTGGAACTTACTTAATTGTTCTTAATCTGGAACAAGCGCAGTATGTTGCCGACTACATTTTGAACGGGGGCGACCCTTGCGGTAACGGCAAAGCCGATCGCCAGGAGTTTCTCACTCGGTTCAGCCGAGCCTACTCCGAAGGTTTCGACCCCGATCGCGATTTAACTGCCATTGGCATTGCCAACCAGACCACCATGCTCAAAGGCGAAACCGAGCAAATTGGCAAGCTGTTTGAACACACCATGCTGAAAAAATACGGCCCTACTCAAATCAATCAGCACTTCCTTAGCTTCAACACCATTTGCGATGCCACCCAAGAGCGGCAAGATGCCATGTTTGAATTAGTGGAGGAAAAGCTGGATTTGATGGTGGTCATCGGCGGCTACAACTCATCCAACACGACCCATTTGCAAGAAATTGCCGTTGAGCGCAATATTCCTTCCTATCACATTGACAGCGGCGATCGCATCGACTCGCACAACCGCATTGAACACAAGCTGCTTCATGGCGATTTGCAAATGAAAGAAGACTGGTTGCCCGATGGCGAGATTGTGGTCGGGGTCACCTCTGGCGCTTCAACTCCTGATAAAGTAGTGGCAACCGTGATTGAGAAAATATTTGCGCTGAAAGGAGTCACCTCTTCCGGGCATCTCGAACACGCTAGTCTCTAAGATTTTTCTAATCTATTGCATTGCGATCGCTCTATAGATCGCAGCTAGATCTAGGTTAATTTCCTCAAAAACCATAGACTTACGACAGATCTACAGCCCAAATTAACGACGGCTTATCAGAAACAATAGAATTTCTTGTCCTGACGGTTACAGCAGAAAAAACAGGCAACGGTATACTATGGCTGGAGGATTGGTGAGAGATCCTTACTCTAGTTCGTCAAGAAACGCTGACCTAGGAAACGCGAGTCAGAGCGGACTATGGTTAAACCCCGTGGCACTCACTGCGGCAACTTTTGTAGCGCTTACCAGAAAACATGAACTCAGGAATCGATTTACAAGCAAGTTTCGTAGAACTCCTGTCGGGGCTAGGACTATCCGCCGAGGTTGCAAAAGCCGTCTGGCTGCCCCTACCCATGCTCCTCATCGTGGCAGCAGTCACGGTTTTAGCGCTCGTTTCGACTTGGTTAGAACGAAAAATTTCTGCTGCTGCTCAACAGCGGATTGGTCCCGAATTTGCGGGGCCTTTGGGGATATTAATTCCCGCTGCAGACGTGATCAAGCTGCTGTTTAAAGAAGACATGTCGGTTGCAAAAGCTGATCCCTGGTTATTTGCGATCGCACCCTTCCTTGTCTTTACCCCCATTTTTCTGTCCTACATCATCGTCCCCTTCGGGCAAAACCTGATCATTACTGACTTGGGGATGGGCGTGTTTATGTGGATTTCTCTCTCCAGCATTGCCCCTATCGGGCTACTGATGGCAGGTTATTCTTCTAACAATAAATACTCCCTTTTAGGCGGGCTACGGGCTGCGGCACAGTCTATCAGCTACGAAATCCCCCTCTCCTTATCGGTGTTAGCAGTCGTCATGATGTCCAACTCCCTCAGCACCATCGACATTGTTAACCAGCAAGCCAGCTACGGCATCCTCAGTTGGAACATCTGGCGGCAACCTGTTGGCTTCATCATCTTTTGGATTGCAGCCCTAGCTGAATGCGAACGTATTCCCTTTGATCTTCCCGAAGCTGAAGAAGAGCTAGTTGCAGGCTACCAAACTGAGTACAGTTCGGTTAAGTTCATGCTGTTCTACGCAGGCTCCTACGCAAACCTTGTCCTCTCTGCCCTGCTGGTCGCTATCTTGTACTTAGGCGGCTGGGAATCTCCTATCCCAGTTAGCGGACTCGCCAATTTGCTCAACGTCAGCGAGACAACTCCCTGGCTGCAACTCATCACAGCCAGCCTTGGCATTGTGATGACCCTCTTCAAGGCTTACCTGATGGTGTTCATCGCCATCTTGTTGCGCTGGACTGTTCCCCGTGTGCGAATTGACCAATTGTTAGACTTAGGCTGGAAGTTCCTTCTACCCGTGTCTCTCGTCAACCTCCTGCTAACCGCAGCCCTCAAACTCACCTTCCCTGTGGCATTTGGGGGCTAATGTTCAGGATTGGGACTGCCTCAGACCAAGCAAGCTGATTTAATGCTGATTTAATTAAGAAGACAGAGAGAGAACCTAAGATGCTGAAGTTTCTAAAGCAGGTCACTGATTACACCAAAGAAGCAGTTCAAGCTGCAAAGTACATTGGTCAAGGCTTGTCTGTTACCTTCGACCATATGCAGCGCCGCCCCATCACCGTCCAATATCCCTACGAAAAGCTGGTTCCTTCTGAACGCTTCCGAGGACGAATTCACTTTGAGTTTGACAAGTGCATTTCCTGCGAAGTCTGCGTACGCGTCTGCCCAATTAACCTGCCCGTCGTCGATTGGGAGTTCAATAAAGAGACTAAAAAGAAAAAGCTCAATCACTACAGCATTGATTTTGGAGTCTGCATTTTTTGTGGCAACTGCGTTGAGTACTGCCCTACCAACTGCCTCTCCATGACCGAGGAATACGAACTTTCGACCTACGATCGCCACGAACTTAACTACGACAACGTTGCTCTCGGACGGTTGCCTGTTAACGTCATGAGTGCCGACCCAATGATTACGCCTCTGCGCGAACTGGTTTACCTCCCTAAAGGTGTGCTCGATCCTCATGATCTTCCTGCCAACTCTCGTCGTCCGGGCAAGCTGCCTGCCGAGATTCTTGAAGAAATGGAAAACGCCGAGGCTCAAAAGTAAGCCCTGTCGAAAAATCAGGCAAAGCTCAATGCTGACCTGAGCGGCTCTGTAACTTAAACCGAATTGAGGATGGACATGAATTTAGCGGATGGAGTTCAACTAGTCTCGTTCATAGTGCTAACAGTCATGATGCTGGGAGGCGCTTTGGGCGTAGTCTTACTGTCGAATATTGTCTACTCGGCGTTTTTGCTGGCATTAGTGTTCATTAGTATGTCGGGGCTTTATATTTTGCTGAATGCTGCCTTTGTCGCAGCAGCACAAATTCTGGTTTATGTAGGAGCCGTCAATGTCTTGATTCTGTTTGGAATCATGTTGGTCAATAAGCGCCAAGACTTTACTGAAGTGCCCAAAGCTTGGATTAGCAAAGCTTCAACCGCTGCGGTCTGCCTTGGGCTTTTTGCCTTGCTTAGCACGATGGTAGTCACAACACCCTGGGCAATCTCTGCGGTTACCCCTATTGGCGATGGCGCGATCGTGGCGATCGGCAAACACTTCTTCACGGATTTTCTTTTACCCTTCGAGTTAGTCTCGGTGCTGTTATTAATCGCCATGGTTGGAGCGATCATTATTGCCCGTCGCGACTTGCTGCCCAATGAAATCGCTGGAGACGAGCAGCCTGCCCTAACTCTCCCTGAGCGCCCCAGGGAATTGGTTTCGGGTAGCCAAAAATAATTTTATAAACGAGTATTTAGAGCAAACTATGCTGCAACTTCAATATTTTCTCATCATTGCTGCTGCCCTCTTCTGCGTGGGCATCTATGGTTTAGTCACGAGCCGCAATGCCATTCGGGTGTTGATGTCAATTGAGCTATTGCTTAACTCCGTCAACCTCAACTTAATGGCATTCTCTAATTTTCTTGACCCAGAAGGAATTCGAGGACAGGTATTCGCGGTTTTTGTCATTACCATTGCAGCGGCAGAAGCAGCCGTGGGATTGGCGATCGTTCTGTCGATTTACCGCAATCGAGGCACAGTAGATATGGAGCAATTTAACTTGCTGAAGTGGTAGGCGCTCAATCTTCTATTTTTGGGTTTTAGAGTGAATCTAAAATTCAAAGCTCAATATTCTTCTTATCGTTGCCATTGTGCGTTTAGATCAGGTCATCATTATTCACAAGGCGGGCGATGCGCTGAGCAAACGCTGCGCTGAACAGTATGCTCACGAGCTAGAAAAGCGCAATTGCAAAGTTCTTCTAGGGCCTAGCGGTCCGAAGGATAACCCTTTCCCCGTCTTTTTAGCCTCTGTACACGCAATTGACCTGGCGCTAGTTTTGGGTGGTGATGGGACGACGCTTTCGGCGGCGCGGCATTTAGCACCTGAAGGCATTCCCATTTTGGCGGTTAACGTGGGTGGGCATCTGGGGTTTTTAACAGAGCCTTCTGATGAACTTCAAGACTCTGAGGCAGTTTGGGATCGACTATTGGAGGATCGGTTTGCTGTGCAGCAGCGAATGATGTTGCAGGCAAGGGCGTTTGAGGGCAGTCGATCGAACCTGGAACCCATGAGCGATCGCTACCTGGCTCTCAATGAAATGTGTGTCAAACCTGCCTCCGCCGATCGCATGATCACTTCCATCCTTGAAATGGAAATTGATGGAGAAGTGGTCGATCAGTACCAGGGCGATGGGCTGCTGGTGGCAACTCCCACTGGCTCTACCTGTTACACCCTGGCGGCAAAAGGCCCGATCGTCCACCCTGGCATGGATGCCATTATTGTCACTCCCATTTGCGCCCTCAGCCTTTCCAGCCGCCCGATCGTTCTGCCTGCGGGTTCCGTTGTCAGCATTTGGCCTCTAGCCGATCGAGAACTGACCACTAAGCTGTGGATGGATGGCGTTCTTGGCACTTCTATTTGGCCGGGTCAGCGGGTCGATATTCGCATGGCAGACCGCCCTGCCGAGTTTATCGTCCTTCGCCAGAGCCACTCGTACTACCAAACACTTCGAGAAAAATTGCAGTGGGCTGGAGCATTAGTTCGGTACGATAATAATCATCGAAATTAATTGCAATACTTTGCACGTCTTATGCTAACTTAGTAGACGGCGTGCGAAATGCATCCCAACTTAGGGGTCACTAACTCAATGGTAGAGTACTCGGCTTTTAACCGATTTGTTCCGGGTTCGAGCCCCGGGTGACCCATTTTTTCTAGATAGATCTTTTAGATCCGCTTCACTATTGCAATAACTGCGTTGAGCGTCTCCATCACCCGTTAGAATTTTAAGGGCGAAAAAATAGGGGAAGCTATGGCTGTTGGGGAAAATTCTGTTCGGGTTCGTATTGCACCCAGTCCAACCGGGAAACTTCATATTGGCACTGCCCGGACTGCCGTTTTTAATTGGTTGGTTGCTCGTCATCATGGCGGCACTTTCGTTTTACGCATTGAAGATACTGACGTAGAGCGATCGCGCCCCGAATATACCGAGAACATTCGTGAAGGCTTAACCTGGCTGGGGCTAACCTGGGATGAAGGACCCTTCTTCCAAACCGAGCGCCTGGAGCTTTACCAAAAATCCATCCAAACCCTTTTAGATAATGGCTCAGCCTATTTCTGCTTCTGCACCGAAGCCGAGCTAGAAGCTCTGCGAACCGCCCAAGAAGCCAACGGACAAGCGCCCCGCTACGACAATCGCCACCGTCACCTCACGCCTGAGCAGCAGCAAGCCTTTGTTGCTGAAGGACGGCTCCCTGTGATCCGCTTTAAGATTGACGACGATCGCCAGATTACTTGGAAAGATCAAGTGCGCGACGAAGTCACCTGGACGGGTACTGACTTAGGGGGCGACATGGTGATTGCCCGCCGTGCGCCCTTCGGCGAAATTGGTCAACCCCTCTATAACTTTGTCGTTGTTGTAGATGACGTGGACATGAAAATCACCCACATTATTCGGGGTGAAGATCATGTTGCCAATACTGCTAAGCAGATTTTGCTGTACGAAGCGCTGGGCGCGTCAGTCCCTTTGTTTGCCCATACTCCCCTGATCCTCAGTCCCACAGGGAAGAAACTCTCTAAGCGGGATGGAGTCACCTCCATTGAAGACTTCCGCAAAATGGGCTATCTACCGGATGCTATGGTCAACTACATGACTTTACTGGGTTGGTCGCCCCCTGATGCCCAGGAGCGTTTCACTTTAACGGAGGCGGCTGAACAATTTGGCTTTGAGCGAGTCAACAAAGCCGGGGCAAAGTTTGACTGGGACAAGCTGAACTGGCTCAACAGTCAATATATTCACGACATGGCGATCGATCGCCTCACAGATTTGCTCATTCCCCTTTGGCAGGAAGCAGGCTATGAGTTTGACCCACTCGATCGCTCCTGGCTCGAACAACTCACCGCTTTAATTGCCCCTAGCCTCGTCCGCCTAAATGATGCCGTTGATATGAGCCGCTATTTATTTGTGCCAACGATAAAATATTCCGAGGAAGCGATCGCCCAGATCAAACAAGAAGGCGTTGCTACCGTACTGCAAGCGTTGATCAATATCCTAGATACTGATTCACCCTTGGTTGAGACAGGAGCTCAAGAGTTAATTCAGCAAGTCGTGAAAGCTGCGGGGGTCAAGAAGGGCGTTGTGATGCGATCGCTCCGGGCTGCTCTCACCTGTGACATGCACGGGCCCGATCTGATTCAATCCTGGCTGCTCCTCCATCAGCACAAGCTTGATCTCTCTCGGTTACAACGAGCCCAAGCCCAAGCATGAGGAACTAAACTCTTATTCAGGTCGTCTCCAAAGCTCTAACCGCTCTCATCCGAATATTCATCAAGCTCATGCAAACTTGGCTATCTTCAGGTACGAGAATTCTCCCAGCATTCATGACTTTAATAGTTGCTGGAATTGGTCTAAGTCTTCTGGCACCCACTCAGACCCAAGCTCAAACTCGGGTTAACACTATCTTTGAAAATATTACTCTTAGCCCTGGCTTTTCCCCTGATCCTTCAACAGTTCGAGGCATTAGTGGAGGCGATTTGAGCGCCAGCGATGTGGCAACCCGTGCCGAAACTGCTACTGGAGCTTGTACTGGCTTTGTTGATGAGCAGCCTGATCACACTATCGTTCTATCGGGCGTGTTCAACTTCCTTAATCTTCAGGTTGAAAGCCCAGAAGACACAACGCTCATTGTGCGAGGGCCCGGTGGTACTTGGTGCAACGATGATTACATCGGAAAAAATCCTGGTATTGCAGGACAATGGCTATCAGGAACTTATCAAATTTGGGTAGGGTCTTATCGACAGAGCGAGTACAGCCCTTATGTAATTCGGATGACTACGAAAAAATAACGCCTTCAAGCAGATGCTAAAAGTCTTCTAGCAGCAGAGCCAAGCGGCTTAACAAGGGGTCAACTTCAGGGGGCGGCTCAGCTTCGGTAGACGATGGGAGGGAAAGCGGCTCCGCTGAAGTAAGGCGATCGCTGATTGACTCTAGCTTTGCTACACGTTCTTGTAACTCCACAATTTGTGCCTGCATGACTGTTGGCGAAATTACCTGAGCATCTTGATCAGGAAGCAAAAAATGCCAAAGCGCCTGCTTACACAAAGCACTAAAGTTACCGTGGAACTGGTTCTCTAATGCCTTTTCGACCGCTTGCAGCAAAGTTTGGTCTGTCTCGGTAGGGACAAACCGCACGACTCGCCTAATCGATCGCATGTGGGGACTAGAAGTCATTGTGCCGTAGCGGACAGCTTGCTCTTGAGAGCTACAATCTGTGCTTCACCATAAATGTATTGCCCTAAAGCATTAGCTTGACGAGAAGGTTTCGCTAAATGTCCTTTGAGCCGCGCATCTTTTAATAAAGGGCGAAAATCGTTCCAAAAGAACTCGCCGCCACCGCCGCTAACGACAACATCTGTCACTCGTTCTGGCAACCATGCCACCAGTAGATCGGACAACTCACGGGCAAAGTTTTTGCGGAGGCTGGGCAAAAAATCATCTAAGTTGGTGGGCTTTGTGGTGCCTCTGGGTCTAAAAAAGCGCTCTCCATCAGGACGATGCACGGCTTCGATCAGCGATAGCGACTGACTGTCTGCTCCCTGAATCTGTGCGGCAACCTGTTCATAAAATTGGCTCATGGCAAAAGGTTCGCTCTTAGACGCACCCCGGGAAAACCGGAAGCGATCGACCATTAAGAAATCTGTCGTTTGATGCCCAATATCGACCACGGCGATCGACAGATTAGGGAAATCAGGGCTAGAGGCTTTTTTGTCCTGCGCTTCCGACCAGATCAGGCTGCCAAAACCTTCTGGCATCACCCAAACCCGCTCGATCTCCACTGCTACAAATTCGCCTCGATAGCTCATCACGTGGGGCGATCGCAATAAGCTCGTAATCTGTTCCTTCTCCCGGTCAAACTGCTCCTGGGATAGATATGGCAGCCCCAACACGACAGAAACTTTCCCACTTAAATTGAAATAGCCCACACAGGCAAGCACTTTAACCAAGGCATCCTCAACTTTAGATTGACCCACGCCCAGGTTGGCTCCAAAGTCTGCTGCCAGTTGACCGATCGCGTAACCATTGCCTTGAAACTCTAACCAAATATCCACGAGTGGGTCGGTCGCTAGCGACTCAAACCCCCCTCTTCGAACTTGTTCAACCGTTAGATGAGCCACATTTGCTGGAATGAGAACAACCTGATCAGGATGACGACTCACACAAGTTTTGGTGGAGGTGCGCCCCAAATCGACACTCAAAACAGTCTGTGATGCAGCGGAAGAATGACTGACTGCCATGGACTCCATAACCTCTCTAATAGCTAATAGCGATGTGAATGACTGTGCGCCGTTAATTTCTCCCGCAACGCGGGGCTTTGCTCAGTACATGAGTTCTACCACAATACGCTTAAATAGTACATGGGAACTAAAAACATCTTTATGTTCTCAGGATTTAGATCTTTCGTGAGTTGAAGGTGTGACGCGTAGACGGCAGATTAGAGGAAGGAGCGATCGCCACAAATCCTACTCCTATTCAGCTTTTACATTCTGATAAATTAATAGTCGGTTGTTCAAGTTCCCCAATTTAAGTTAAATTTAATTAAGATTCGTTCTCAGATAATGAAAGTATCCGCTTCACCGTCTGAATCAACGTGGGTAGCAGATTAGAGTCAACAAACTTTTCAGCAGAGTGCCACGCACCCATCCGTAAAGTCTAGTTAACAACAGCAAATTTGTTTGTATCGGAGAACGCAAGGGTTTATATTTTTGCCCGTAAACTTCGGTCGCATCAATCTTTTAGAGGCAACTTAAGACTATGAAACTTTCCTGGAGAGTTGTCCTACTGTGGACGTTACCCGTTTTGGTTATTGGCTTCTTTGTTTGGCAAGGAGCTTTTCCAACCGCCAGCCTTAACATGGGCGGCGCAAGTAACACAGCCAGCACCCGCATGACCTATGGTCGCTTCCTCGACTATTTGAACCAAGGTCGAGTGACCAGCGTTGACCTGTTTGAGGGTGGACGAACCGCGATCGTGGAAGCCACTGACCCTGAACTCGACAACCGCGTTCAACGCCTCCGGGTTGACCTGCCCGGTAATGCGCCTGAGCTAGTCTCCAGGCTGAGAAAAGACAACATTAACTTTGATGTTCACCCACCCCGAGGTGACGGTGCCATCTGGGGATTAATTGGCAACCTCATTTTTCCGGTCTTGTTAATTGGGGGGCTATTCTTCTTGTTCCGTCGCTCTAGTAACGTTCCGGGCGGCCCAGGACAAGCTATGAACTTTGGTAAATCCAAAGCTCGCTTCATGATGGAAGCTAAAACAGGGGTGATGTTTGATGATGTGGCTGGCATTGAAGAAGCTAAGGAAGAGCTTCAAGAGGTCGTCACCTTCCTTAAAAAGCCCGAGCGCTTTACCGCAGTCGGAGCAAAGATTCCTAAGGGCGTATTGCTGATTGGGCCTCCGGGAACGGGTAAAACCTTGCTAGCAAAAGCGATCGCGGGTGAGGCAGGTGTGCCCTTCTTCAGCATCTCTGGTTCAGAATTTGTCGAAATGTTTGTCGGCGTAGGGGCTTCTCGAGTCCGAGATTTATTCAAGAAAGCTAAAGAAAATGCGCCTTGCATCATCTTTATTGATGAAATTGACGCAGTCGGTCGGCAGCGGGGCGCAGGCATTGGTGGCGGCAACGATGAGCGGGAACAAACCCTCAACCAATTGTTGACCGAAATGGATGGGTTTGAAGGCAATAATGGCATCATCATTATTGCAGCAACAAACCGGGCCGACGTATTGGATTCAGCCCTGCTCCGTCCCGGTCGCTTTGACCGTCAGGTCATGGTCGATCCGCCCGATATTAAAGGTCGGTTAGAGGTGCTACAAGTACACGCTCGCAACAAGAAGCTGTCGGAAGAAGTTTCTTTAGAAGCGATCGCTCGACGCACCCCCGGTTTCACGGGCGCAGACTTGGCGAATTTACTCAACGAAGCCGCCATTCTTACTGCTCGTCGTCGCAAAGAAGCCATCACCATGCTAGAGGTTGATGATTCTGTCGATCGCGTTGTTGCAGGAATGGAAGGCACGCCCTTGGTAGACAGCAAGACTAAGCGCCTGATTGCGTACCACGAAATTGGACATGCGATCGTTGGCAGCTTGATTAAAGACCATGACCCTGTACAAAAGGTGACGCTCATTCCTAGAGGGCAAGCCCAAGGCTTAACTTGGTTTACCCCAACCGAAGATCAAGGTCTGATCTCTCGTGCCCAAATCATGGCGCGAATCTCTGGCGCATTAGGCGGTCGGGCAGCCGAGCAAGAAGTCTTCGGCGATGCTGAAGTGACGACGGGCGCAAGCGGCGACCTGCAAATGGTCAGTGGTATGGCACGTCAAATGGTGACCCGGTTTGGGATGTCTGACTTAGGGCCTCTGTCGCTAGAGAGCCAGCAAGGCGAGGTGTTCCTAGGGCGCGACTGGATGAATCGCTCTGACTTCTCTGAGGAAATTGCCACTCGGGTTGATGCCCAAGTCCGCTCTATTGCTGAGCATTGCTATGAAATTGCCTGCAAGCTAGTTCGAGACAATCGAACAGCGATCGATCGCCTGGTTGACCTGCTCATTGAGAAGGAAACGATCGATGGTGAAGAGTTCCGGCAGATTTTAGCAGAGTACACCGTGGTTCCAGAAAAAGACCTGTATGTGCCTCAGCTATAAGTCTTGAGTTTCCTTAAGTTTCTAACTGAGTTAGTTAGTCTCAATGGCTCCAAACAAAGCCTCTTGAGTTCCGGAGAATTCAGGGGGCTTTGTTTTTTAGTCTTAAAAGAGAGTTATAGAAGCGATCGAACTGAAGAGGCGATCGCATTGAGATGACCCTAAGGAGTCAATTTTCTACTTACAAAGGTACTTTTCCATTGAAAAATTGGTCAACACTACATTATTTCTGGTGATCTGATTTTCATGTAAAGTTTGAAACCCCAGTTGTTCAAAAAATGGCTGAGCAGTGATGCTGACTTCTACAAAGAATCGCGCTAGCTCAAGGGAATTAGCTTCTTGCTCAAGACGTTGATAAAGCTGTCGTCCTACGCCCCGGCGTTGATAGAGGTGGTGGCAGTAGAAGCAATCCATATGTCCATTCGGTTCTAATTCCGCGAAACCTGCAATTGCCTCGCTATCGTCGGCAACAAAAACAACCCGATTCGCGTAACGCGATAACCAGGTCACTTCATTTGGAATAACGGGTGCCCATGCAGTGACTTGCTCTAGCGTGAAGTCAGCACAATTGACAGTGTGGATAGTCGTGTAAAACAACCTTACTATTTGTCCAATGTCAGCAGAAGAAAAGCAACGAATTAGCATTGCCTGATTTCTTTTTATACTTATCCCACTGCAAAAATTAGTTGAAGTTTTGTATAAAGCTTTAAAAAGGCATTCAAAGCGTACGTATTTACACTGAATAAAGATGTTTCTCAAATCACTTCATGTAAAGCTTTGCCTAAGATTAATAGTTTTCTGTAAGAAGATCTACTGAACTCAGTGTTTAATATCTGAAGGAATCAATGCTTAATACCTAAGTCATTGTCTTAAAATATTCAACTCTTTGTCTAAAGTCCCTTGCAAAACCTTCCTATTCGAGTAGGCATATCAGTCATGAATTTTCACTTAGCTACCAAAGTTCTGGTTGTTGATTCGGCAGTAACCGACTATCAAAGCTTGATTGAAAGCGTCGGTACAGATACCGAAGTGATTGTGCTTGAAGCCGAGCAGGATGGCGTAGCGCAAATAACTCAGATTTTGGACGATCGCCAAAATATTCAAACTCTGCACATTCTCTCGCACGGGGAATCTGGGTCACTGAAGTTAGGTAATGTCAGCCTCAATTTGCAGTCTCTCAAACGCTATGCTTCAGCCATTCGCAGTTGGGCAACCGCTTTGGCAGAAAACGCCGATATCTTGCTGTATGGCTGTAAAGTTGCTGCCGGTGCCTGGGGACAACACTTTGTTGAGCAGCTTAGCACCCTCACTGGGGCTAACATTGCCGCTTCTACTAACCTGACAGGCAGTGCAGCCCTGGGTGGCGACTGGCATTTAGAATTTACGACGGGAAAATTGCGATCGCCTCTAGCATTCCAGCCCGAGGCTATGAATGCCTACGAAGCAGTTTTAGTCACGTTTCTCAACGAAACTTTTACAGGCAGTGATGTTACCGATCGCAATTGGTTGTTTGGGGTTGATCAACCTGGTAACCAATCTCGCGCTAACCCTTTTCTAACAGCAAGCCCAACCGTTACTGCACCTGCTGGAGGGCTAGCAGGCAACCCAGGCACGCTTGATCCAGTAGGGCAAGGTGTGCTACGGCTCACCAATGTCAGTAATGATCAAGCTGCCTTTGTGCTTTACAATCGCGCTTTACCAGCTAACGCTGGACTCAGCATTACCTTTGACCTGTTTGCCTATGGGGGCACAGGAGCAGACGGACTCAGCTTTTTCTTAATTGATGGAGCAGCATCTCCTACAACCGCCGGAGCATTTGGTGGCTCTTTGGGCTATGCCAACCGAACCGATGCCACAGCTTCTCCAGGGGTACAGGGCGGCTTTATTGGCATTGGCTTTGATGAATTTGGCAACTTCTCAAATCCGAATGAGGGGCGCATAGGAACAGCACCTGGCAGCGGTTTCGTCAGCGATGCCATAGCCATTCGCGGAAGTGAAGCATCAGGTTATACCTTTCTCACGAACAACCAACTTGCTTTTGGTATTGATACTCCTGGGGCTGGAGTAACCCGAGAGCAAGCTCGCCGAAGGGTACGGATTGACATTACGCAGGCAGGTTTACTGTCCGTTCAAATTGACAGCAATCAAGACAATGACTTTAATGATCCGGGTGAGCGTCCCATTACTAACTTTAATGTTTCTAACATCAATGGTCTAACGCCTGCAACTCTCAAATTCGGCTTCGCTGCTAGCACGGGTAGCCTTACTAACTTCCATGAGGTCCGGAACTTATCAATTACTGACGACACCACCGATCCTCTTGTGCCACCGATTGTGCCACCGCCAGTCGTGCCACCGCCAGTCGTGCCACCGCCAATTATCAGCCCGCCGCCAAATCCAGGTGAGCGCGACCAAGGCTGTTTGCCAGGAGAAAAAATTGTCGGGAACAATCGAAACAACCGGCTCAGGGGCGTAGCGTTTCGGGAAGATCCGATCTTTGGACGACGCGGTAACGACAATATCAAGGGTTTGAGCTGTTCAGATAATTTGAATGGTGGCTTGGGGGATGATAGGGTTTTCGGCGGTTCTGGCAATGACTTAATTAGAGGGCGACGTGGGCGCGATCGCCTGGTCGGTAATGATGGCAGAGACAGGATTTTGGGTCAGCAGTCTGATGATGTTATCCGAGGAGGAAAGGGCAATGATGTCATCGACGCTGGGCTAGGCAACGATCGCGTCAACGGCGGACAAGGCAACGACATTATCCGGGGTCGCCGAGGTCGAGACATTATTAGAGGTGGCAACGGCAATGATATTATTCGGGGTCAAAAGAGTGCCGATAAGCTCTTAGGCGGTAATGGCGATGACATAATCACTGGCGGTCAGGGCGATGATTTGATTACGGGTGGACGTGGAAAAGACCTGTTGAACGGCAGAGGTGGAGCCGATCAATTTATCTATCGCAACTTCAACGAACGGAACGATCGGATCCGGGGGTTCGAGGTCCGTCGCGATTTAATTGTCATCGGTCAAATTTTCTCTGGAGATAACTACCCCAGTTCTCAACCCTTTGCTGACTATGTCCGACTCTCTCGATTAGGTTCTAACACCATTGTGCGAGTGGATACCAACGGCAGTGCTGCAGGTGGCTTTCAGGCGTTGACGAGGCTAGAGAACATTGATCCCTCCAGCCTCAGTGAATCTAACTTTGTGTTTTAAGCCGCTACATTTTAAGCCGCTACAACGTTGAGGGTGTGCAGATGGCGATCGGCGCACCCTGTGACAGTGCCCCCTGCTGCCATCACTTGCTGTAAATAAGCGATCGCCCCTTCTGTCACCACTTCTCCCGGAAACAGAACAGGAATTCCGGGTGGATAGGGACACACGAGTTCGGCGCTAATGCGGTTAGGCGTTTGCTCAATCAGCAAAGTTTCAGCTTTTGCAAAAAAGGCAGAGCGGGGCGTTAAAGGAGACTTTGTTGAAGCGATCGGAGGGAAGGGTCTAATCTCTATCCGACCGATCGCTCCCTCTGTTGAAGCCCGGTCTGCTAATTTTTTGAATCCGTTGATCAAGCGATCGATATCCTGTTCAGTATTTCCCAAAGTCACAATGAACATAAGGTGCTGAAGCCCTGGTAGCTCTGCTGTCACACCCAAAGCTTGATGCAAAATTTCATCTGCTTCAAATCCTGTTAGTCCCATCTGAGTGACATCAACCGTCAATCGCGTTGGGTCAAATGCACCGCATCCTGCAGTTGAACCGGCAGGTTGTAACACTGAAAGTCTAGGAATTTGGCTAATCTGAGTTCTCGCCCTATCAGCCAGTTCCAGAGTTCGGCTCATCAAGGCTTGTCCCTGGGTTGCCATCTGCTGTCGAGCTGCATCTAAAGATGCCAATAATAAATAGCTGGGGCTAGTAGACTGAACTAGCTGTAACGCTCTGCTGAGGCGCTGCCGATCGATGCGGCAGCCTTGAACATGCAGCATAGAAGCTTGGGTAAGCGCTGCCAAAACTTTGTGCGTCGATTGCACAGCAATATCGGCTCCCGCAGCCAGGGCAGAAATTGGGAAGTGGGTATGAAAGACAAAATGAGCGCCGTGAGCTTCATCGACCAGCAGAGGAATGTGGTAATGGTGGGTAATTTGAGCGATCGCCTCAATTTCTCCACAAGCACCATAGTAAGTTGGGTAAACTATCATCACGGCTTTGGCATCGGGGTGCTGCTCTAGGGTAGTCGCCACTGCCGCCGCCGTTAGGCTATGGGCGATCCCCCAGTTTGAATCATAGGCAGGCTCAACAAAAATCGGCACCGCGCCCGACAGGATTAGCGCGGCGATCACGGCTTGATGAGCATTTCGAGGCAATATTAGCTTTTCGCCCGGGTTGCAGGTTGCTAACACCGCTGCCTCAATGCCACAGGTTGTTCCATTTGCCAAGAACCAAGTTTGTTCAGCCCCAAAGGCTGCCGCAGCCAATACTTGTGCCTGAAGAATTGCCCCCTCTGGCGCAAATAAATTATCAAGCTCTGGTAATTCGGGCAAGTCTGCCTTAAAGACCGCTGCCCCCAGCAGCACTTTTAATTTTTCTGGCGCACCTTTCCCATGCTTATGCCCCGGCGTATGAAAGGCAGCATGAGGGTGGTCTACTGCTACCTGAAGGGCTTCTAACAATGGTGCAGTCGTCTGTGAGATTAGAGTCATCATTCATGCTTTTTACAGAAATTATCCATCCTTCTATAAAGTTCTTCTATAAATTTTTCTCTATGCTTAAGACTTTATGTGTCAGAACAATCATTTCGTAGACCCATAAGGTTAGGTGTAAAGTAGTAGCTTGGCAAAAATGGAGATAAATTCCGGAAGTAACCATTCCAGCATGACTCTTGCCCCAGACTTTAAAGATTACCTGCGATCGCTCTCTAGCACCTACGAAGATTGGTGGAACCTGTACACGCTTTTCGACTTCGGATTAACAGTACAAACGATACAGCCGAAGCAAGCCGATGGAGTTCCTTCCCAAGAAAAAAACGAACGGCTGCCTGTGCTGGAAGGGATTCGCAAGTACGCGGCAAACCATGTTCTACTTATTGGACGACCCGGCTCAGGAAAGTCTACTGCCTTAGTAAGGCTTTTACTAGAGGAAGTTAAGCAGACTAGTGTTTCTAGGGAGTCTAATCTTAGCGCTTCTAAGAAAGCAAAGCTGACCGAATCTAGAATTCCAGTCTTGGTAGAGTTGAAATATTACCAGACATCAATCTTAGACCTAATTCAGGAAGTTTTTAAGCGGCACGACCTGCTGCTAAGTATTGAGCAAATTGCAGAATTGTTGCGCGATCGCCAGCTTCTTCTCATGCTTGATGCTCTCAACGAGTTGCCTTCAGAATCTTCCAACAGCGACCTTGCCGCGTTTCGCAAAGTCTATGCGGACACGCCAATGATCTTCACAACCCGCGATTCGGGCTTGGGTACTCATCTAGGCATCGAAAAACGCCTTGAAATGCAGCCCCTTACGGAAGCTCAAATGCGCGACTTCGTGCAGGCATACTTGCCTAACTGTAGTGAACAGCTTTTGCAACGTCTCAAAAATCGCCTCCGAGAATTTGCTCAAACACCCCTTCTTCTCTGGATACTCTGCTCCCTCTTCCAACAAGCTGGCGATGTTCCCCCAAACTTAGGCTTAGTCTTGCGCCAGTTCGCTCAGGGCTATGAGCGCAATTTAGCAGTTAGAAACTACGATCTAAGCGCACCTGAGGTTAGATCATGGTGGACACCTATGCTGCAACATCTAGCCTTTGCCATGATGCAAGGCTCACGAACCGAATTTCGAGCCGCCATTTCTCATCATGAGGGAGAAACTATCCTGACAGAATTTCTGCAAGGGCGGTGTCACTCGCCTCACGAAATTGCTCATCGCTGTCTTAAAGACCTGCTTGCTCATCACCTCATTCAGGCAGGACGAGGCAATCACATTGAGTTTCGCCACCAGCTACTTCAGGAGTATTATGCGGCAGAACTTCTTCTGGTTCAGTTGCCCAATCTTAGCCAACAGCAACTTCAAACCCAATATCTTAACTATCTTAAATGGACACAGACTGTGTCCCTCATGCTGTCATTAGTAGACAGAGACAGTATAGCCCTTGAGATTATCCAATCTGCCCTACAGGTCGATCTCAAGTTTGGTGCCAAGCTGGCAGGCGAGGTGCATCCGTCATTTCAACAGCAAGCTATTCAACAAATTGTACAACTGGATCTGCCTCAACTCCTCAAGACCGAGCTTTTGGGCAGCACCCGCTCAGAATATGTCATGCCAGAACTGCTTAAGGCATTAGAAACAACAGATGCTGTAGTCCGTAGACGCGCCGCTTCTGCCTTAGGGCAACTCAACAGCGAGGCAGCGATCCTAGGATTGCTAAAAGCCTTAAAGGATCGAGATGCAGGGGTTCGATGCCGCGCCGTGTACGCCTTGGGGCAAGTGGGCGGCGAAAGTGCAGTTCCAGGACTTCTAAGGGCACTCAAGGACTCGCAGTTGGAGGTGCGGCGGAACGCAGTCTATGCACTAGGAAAACTGGGGACTGAGGCGGCGATCGTCGGTTTACTCAAAGCGCTCAAAGATTGTGACTCTGAAGTTCGAGGCAACGCCGCCTCTGCGTTAGGAAGGCTAGGCAGCAAAGACTCCATCCCGCGTTTACTCAGAGCCTTAGAGCACGAGAACCCAAACGTGCGCCAGAGTGCTGCTGAAGTGTTGAAACAGCTAGGCAGCGAAGTTGCCATTCCTGGATTACTGAAAGCTTTAGCAGAACAAGAGCCTGCGGTACAAGGTCATTTTTCTCGGCATTTGAGCAGTGAAACCACCATTTCAGAGTTGTTGAAGGCGCTAGAGCACCAAAACTCAAATATTCGCTGGAAAGTTGCTGAGGTGCTGGGACAACTGGGCAGCGATACCGCAATTCCCGGCTTACTTAGAGCTCTTGAAGATCAAGATCCTTCGGTTCGAGAAAGTGCGGCTGAAGCTCTTAGCAAGTTGAGTAGTGAGACCGTTATTCCCGGACTCCTGAATGCTTTAAAGAGTGAATACTCTAATACTCGTCGAAGTGCTGCGGAAGCATTAGGCAGATCAGGCAGTCTGGCAGCCATTCCAGGCTTACTCAATGCTCTTGAAGATGCCAATCTGATTGTGCGCGGGCGATCGGCTTCGGCTCTTGGAAAATTGGGCTGCGAGGAGGCAATTCCTGGACTGTTAAAAATCCTTAAGCATCCTGACTCCAATATTCGCTGGACTGCGGCTTCAGCGCTCAGTAAAATTAGCAGCAAATCTGCTATCCCTGGCTTATTGAAAGCCCTGGAGCACTCAGACTGCAACATTCGCTGGACTGCGGCTTCAACGCTTGGCAAAATTAGCAGTAAATCTGCTATTCCTGGCTTACTCAAAGCCCTCACCGATCCCGATCTTTACGTCCGGATGGCAGCCGCCTCTGCACTTGGCAGACTCGATGATAAAGCTGCGGTTTCAGGTCTTCTACGTGCGCTCTCTGACCCCCACCTCGCCGTCCGCCGCAGCGCCGTAGAGGCCTTAGGGCAACTCAATCATGCGATCGCTATTCCAGCCCTACTCAAAGTTTTGGAAGAAGACCCACACTTAGCAGTCCGGCGCAGCGCAGCGACAGCCCTAGGCAAGCTAGGCAGTGAGGAGGCAATTCCTGGATTGCTGAAGGCGCTAAAAGACCAAAACCCCGATGTCCGCCGTAGTGCAACGACAGCCCTAGGCAAGTTAGGCAGCGAGGGGGCAATCCCAGCATTACTGAATGCCTTAGAGCATCAAGATTTTGTAGTTCGGCGCAGAGCCGCATCTGCTTTAGGGCAATTGGGCAGCGAGGCAGCAATTTTAGGCTTACTGAAAGCCCTGAAAGACCAAAATCCTGAGGTACGTCGGAGTGCAGTCTATGCTCTAGGCAGACTAGGTAGTGAAGCCGCGATTCCTGGTTTGCTAAGGGCGCTCCGAGAAAAAGAACCTGATGTACGGAAACGAGCAACGGTTGCTTTAGGTAGGCTAAATAGTGAAGCTGCAGTTCCAGGTCTGCTCAAAGCACTGCAAGATCCAGAACCCGATGTGCGGAGACAGGCAACCGTTGCCTTGGGTAGGCTGGCGAGTGATATTGGAACGCCTAGTCTGCTTAAAGCTTTGGAACATCCAAATATAGAGGTGCAACGGAGCGCAGCAGATGTGTTGGGGCACTTGGGTTGCAAGGCTGCTGTGCCAGGATTGCTGAAGCTACTAGAGAAAGCTAATACAGAGCTTTACCAGACTGCCGCTGAGGCGCTGGGCAAAATGGATTGTCCTGAGCTACTCTCTCACCTTTGGCAAATACAGTTGGAGAGAGAAGTGTATTTAATGTCAGCGATCGAGACAATTCAAGTCTGCTGTAAGTTTTACAACTACGAGCTAGCTCAAAACCCTTTGCTCGTAGATCAAAAGAGCCAATCAACTTAAAGGTAGCTTCTAGGAGAGGTCTGAAGAACGATATGAAAATAAAAGCTTTATACCTTAGATAAAATTCTCTGGATGTTTGACAAAAGTACCATTCATCAGCACAATAGAAGTTGCCTAGAAACATGGGACTGTAGTTCAATTGGTTAGAGCACCGCCCTGTCACGGCGGAAGTTGCGGGTTCGAATCCCGTCAGTCCCGTAAGATTTGTTAGAAATAATACACGCGTAGCTGGAGGAGTAGCCTCTTGGTTAATGCTTTTTTCAGGATTTTCAACCCTTTAAAGATAGATAAAGGCTCTTACATTGATGTAAGAGCCTTTATCTATGAGGTCTAAATTTAAGGATACCTAAGCTTAACGCTCGCTTTAATCAAGGTCAGGCATTGACAACACTGCCTCAGTCTCGCGATCGATTCCTTTCTCAAAACCAGCCGCCGCTGCCCGTGCACGACCTGCGTGCCAGAGGTGACCAATTAAGAAGAAGAAGCCCAGAACGAAGTGAGAAGTAGATAACCAAGAGCGAGGAGAGACAAAGTTCACCGAGTTAATTTCGGTTGCCACACCACCTACCGAGTTCAAAGAACCCAAAGGCGCGTGCGTCATGTACTCAGCTGCCCGACGAGCTTGCCAAGGCTGAATGTCATTCTTAATTTTGTCGAGATCCAAACCGTTGGGGCCGCGTAAAGGCTCTAACCAGGGGCCTTGGAAATCCCAAAAGCGCATGGTTTCACCACCAAAGATGATCTCACCAGAGGGCGATCGCATCAAATACTTACCCAAACCTGTAGGCCCTTGGGCAGAACCTACATTTGCACCCAAACGCTGGTCACGAATCAAGAAGGTCAAAGCTTGAGCCTGAGACGCTTCAGGACCAGTAGGTCCATAGAATTCGCTCGGGTAAGCCGTGTTGTTGAACCAAACAAAACAGGCTGCAATGAACGCCATCATCGACACAGCACCCAAACTGTAGGAGAGGTAAGCCTCACCTGACCAGATGAGGGCGCGACGTGCCCAAGCAAAAGGCTTGGTCAAAACGTGCCAGATGCCACCGCCAATGCAAATCAGTCCTAGCCAAATATGACCGCCAATAATGTCTTCCATGCTGTTGACGCTGCAAATCCAGCCTTCCCCACCAAAAGGAGCCTTGACCAAATAGCCAAAGATCACCAAAGGGTTCAGGGTTGGATTAGAGATGATGCGAACATCGCCGCCACCGGGTGCCCAGGTATCATAAACACCGCCAAAGAACATAGCTTTGAAGACAAGTAGAAAACAACCCACACCTAAGAGGATAAGGTGATACCCAATGATGTTAGTCATTTGGTTCTTGTCTTTCCAGTCGTAGCCAAAGAATGCCGAATATTCTTCTAGCACTTCAGGACCACGAATTGCGTGATAAATCCCGCCAAAACCCAGTACTGCCGACGAGATAAGGTGCAAAACACCAACCACGAAGAAGGGGAAAATATCGGTGACTTCACCGCCAGGACCTACGCCCCAACCTAAAGTTGCAACGTGAGGCAATAGAATCAAGCCCTGCTCATACATGGGCTTCTCAGGAACAAAGTGAGCGACCTCAAATAAGGTCATTGCACCTGCCCAAAACACAATAAGACCCGAGTGCGCAACGTGTGCACCCAGCAGCTTACCGGACAAATTAATCAGACGAGCGTTACCAGACCACCAGGCAAACCCGGAGGATTCTTGGTCACGACCGCCTGCCATAATGGAATTATTAGAGAGCGTTACCACGTGGCAGTACCTCTTCAGGGAAGATAAAGTTTTCGTGAATCTGGTCTTGAGGTGCCATCCAGGCCCGGATGCCCTCGTTTAACAAAATGTTCTTCGTGTAAAACGTCTCAAACTCCGGATCCTCGGCCGCCCGGA